>DASRWC010000027.1:0-33254 GCA_035654795.1 Flavobacteriaceae bacterium | reverse complement strand
CAATCCCGTATCCGATAAGCTTTATATGAATTTCCCTTTTGGTAGTGAACGGTTTACCGTTTCTGTTTTCGATACTAACGGAAGGTTGTTGCAAAAACAAAACGGTATGACATCCGAATTAGTTTCTGTTGATGTTTCTCGATTGGCGGATGGTCTGTACCTTCTGGAAGCGGTCACCGATCGTGGAGAATCGAAGATCCAACGATTTTTAAAGCAATGAGTTTTTTTGGGTGCACTTCCCCTATCAAATCCAATCAAGAATACGTTCAAGTGCCATTCCGCGAGATCCTTTGATTAAGATGAGAGCATCTTGAGGTTTTTTGTCTTTCAATTCCTTTTTTATTGATTCAAAAGTGCGAAATTTTTGTATAAAAGGATCTGTACTGCCGGTCTCTGCAAAATTTTCTCCTATTAAGTAGGTAGTCGCATTAAAATGTTCCTGAATATAATCCACGATAGCTTGATGTTCTTTTCCTGCATCGGGACCAAGTTCAAACATATCTCCCAAAAAGAGAATTTTATTGTAGCTTTCTTTTTGTCTGAAATTCTCCAGAGCAGCCATCATACTTGTCGGATTGGCATTGTAAGCATCCATTATGATGGTGTTGCTGTCTCGGGTGATGATTTGCGATCGATGATTCTTCGGAGTATAACTTTCTATGCCTTTTCGTATTTCTGATGCTGTCATTCCCATATACGCCCCAATAGCAACAGCTGCTGCCATATTTTCAAAATTGTAAACACCTCCTAATTGACTGTGCATTTCAATATTCCGGAACTTTATTATCAGACTTTCGCTTGCGTCGATTAACGCGACCGGATATTCGGAATCTTCCGGACCAAATATATGGCGCTCTATTCCTTCTGATTGTTTGATTTGCTGAAAATCCAATCCGTTTACAAAAAGCTTTCCTCCGGATTGTTGGATAAATCTATAGAGCTCTGTTTTCCCCTGAATTACTCCTTCAAGACTTCCAAAGCCTTCCAGATGAGCTTTACCAAAGTTAGTGATGTAGCCAAAGTTGGGCTGGGCAATTTCTGAAAGCATTTGAATTTCACCCGGATGATTGGCCCCCATTTCGATTATCCCAATTTCCGTGTTTGGTTTTAAACGAAGGAGCGTGAGAGGCACTCCAATATGATTATTTAAATTACCTAGGGTAGCAAGAGTATTAAATTTTTGTGCAAGGACAGCATGAATAAGTTCTTTGGTGGTGGTCTTCCCGTTACTACCGGTCAAAGCAATGAGTGGAGTGTTTAACTGCCGACGATGGTACACGGCAAGTTCCTGAAGGGCTTTTAAAGCATTAGAAACAAGTAGTTTCTTTTCGCCTGCAACTGCCGAATCATCAACAACGGCTAGGAGAGCTCCTAATTCTAGAGCTCCATCTGCAAAATTGTTCCCGTCAAAATTATCGCCTTTCAAAGCGAAGAAAATACAGTCTTTTTCGATTTTACGGGTATCCGTACTTACACCTGAACTATTTAAAAATTGCGAATACAGAAATTGAATATCCATAGCATAAAATAAAAAATCCTCCCGGAGGGGAGGATTCAAAGGTAATGCAATTAACCTCTTGGTCGTTTTCCTTTTTTAGATTTTGATCCTAATCGACTCATAGCACAACGGAATCCTATGTAATCCGTAGCCATGTCTTGAGGGAAATATCTTCGTTGTGCAGGGTCTAACCAGTATGCGCGGTCTCTCCAAGAGCCTCCTTTGAAAACTCTAACTTCATTGTTTACCAAGGTTGTTCTGTTGTTTGATTGGTCATACTGTCTCTGGATGTTTCCGGTACTGTCGGCATAAACTTGTGGACGAGGGGAATTATACATTTTCGCTTGACTCTCATCCTCCAGCTCATCGCCAAAAGATTGATAATATCTTGTAGAAGCTCTGTCTCCGTCTCTAAAGTCACGATTATCTGCTTTAGAATAGTTGGTTCTTTGATAGGTTTCTTCTTCGCCTACAGGAACTTTTAAAATTTCTCCCGGAAGAGCTCTTGCAATAACTTTTCCGTTGCTCAACGTGTCATACACAATAGAGTCGGCAGTTACTATTCGCACCTTTCCGTCTTCTCCAATCGCATTACGAGTATAGATGTTACCACGGTAGTAGTTGAAGTCGTTGTATTCTGCATCAATGATTGGTCTGTAAACGTCTGCAACCCATTCTGCTACGTTTCCGGCCATATCATATAGTCCATAATCGTTTGGTGGGTATGATTTTACCTGAGCAGTGATATCTGCACCGTCATCACTCCATCCTTGGATCCCGCCATAGTCTCCGGCTCCTTGTTTGAAGTTAGCCATTTGTTCGCCATAAGAACGTCTTTTTGAGGAACGAGTATATTGCCCTTCCCAAGGATATTTTTTTCTTCCTCTATATAAGTTGTATTCACGCATCCCTGACATTCCGAGAGCGGCGTATTCCCACTCTGCTTCGGTAGGAAGACGATAGGCCGGAAGAAGAATTCCGTCCTGTGCTTGAACATAAAGGTGTGTGCTGTCAGGTCTTCTTTTTGCCATCGTTTGAGAATGACGACCTCCTCGGATTATAGAGTCGTTTCCGCCATATGACATTTCAGGAGCATTTAAATAGGTGTCTGTACTGAAAGACTCTCCGGGTTTAGCGGAATAACGCGCATTTTTGGCAATCACGCCTTCGCGCTCAAGCATCAACTCGTTTACGCGGTCTGTACGCCATTTGCTGAATTCTACTGCCTGAATCCAGCTTACCCCCACAACCGGATATTCAGCATAAGCCGGATGGCGCAGGTAATTATTGGTCATCACTTCATTAAATCCTAAACGGTTTCTCCAAACAAGAGTATCAGGAACAGCTCCTTCATATATTTTCCTGAAATTTTCATCAGAGGGTGGAAATACGCGCTTTAACCAGTCAAGATATTCAAGGTACATCAGGTTTGTAACCTCGGTCTCATCCATATAGAATGACTGAACGTGTTGTTGTGTGGGAGTATTATTCCAATCGCGTAGGGGGTCATCCTGAACTCTACCCATAGTGAAAGTTCCTCCTTCAATAAAAACCAAACCGGGTCCTGTTTCCTGCTGTTTGGATTTTGGATTATATTGAAATCCGCCCTCCTTTGCATTGAGCTTCCAGCCGGTAGCTCGTGAACTGTTCTTATAGTCACGAGAATTACAACCAAGCATTAATGCGCCCGCTGCAATGCAAGCTGTAAGCTTTACTAATAGGTTTTTTCTGAATCTCATAAAATTCAAGTGTGATAAAAATTAAGTCCGCAATATAGTAATTAACGTGAAATTCACAATATTATTTTATCGAACTTGCACGCCAGTTTAATTTTGCAAAGATAAACACAATCCTAAAGCGTTAGAAATTTTTTTTCTATAGACATTTGCAATCATTTTTGCATCTTGCCGTTATACTAACGGTACAATTGAAGCGTTTTAAAGGTACAAATGAAAAAACAACTTTACCTCCTTATTATACTATTGTGCCCCATAATTTTGGGAGCTCAAACAAAAAAAATCTCAATAAACTGGGATTTAGCAAAGCAAACAAAGTCACGTGCCACTTCTTTTAATCAAGCGCAAGAGGATGTTGAAAATGATATTCTAAGACTGAATCTCGGCCCCTTGGCGCCTTCTTATACCATCCATTGGGAAGAAGAACAGCGGGTAGATCCGGCATCGGTAAGGGTGGTAAATGTGGTATATGGACAGCTCTTGGCTAAAGAAATGGAGCAAATTGATCCGGAATTCATACCGACTTCTTTGACTTATTCAATCGGAAATTCTGACGGTCGAGATAAAAACTTTACACAATTCACCATCTCGCCAATCATAGGAGCTAACGGGGTGTATCGGAAAATAGAATCTTTTGAAATACAGTACAAATATGGAAATACCGCCCGGCGTATTGATCCTCCGGGAATTCAAAATTCGGTGTTGACTCAAGGAAGATGGTTTAAATTTAAGATAAGTCAGACCGGTATTTATAAAATAAATAAATCGTTCCTGAACCAGTTAGGAATGAGTTTGGAAGGTGTAGATCCTCGAAGCATCAAAATTTACGGCCATGGAGGGCGAACACTCCCCCTGCTCAATGCTGAAAATCGGTATTATGACCTTCCGGAGAATGCAATCCAAATTATAGGAGAGGAAGATGGAAAGTTTGATAATGATGATTACATCCTTTTTTATGGAATCGGCGTGGAAGGATATGTGGCGGATAATGATTCTCATTTGAATCCATACGCAGATGAGGCTTATTATTATATAACCTCAGGAGGAGCTCCCGGAAAAAGAGTGCAATCCATGGTTGAGCCATCCGAGGCTGCTGCACATAGTATAAGAACTTTTGATGACGTGCAATTTCATGAAAAAGATGAAGAAAATCCTACAAAATTGGGCCGGGTCTGGTACGGAAATCGGTTTGATATAAAACGCGAACAGGAATTTGATTTTCAATTCCCAAATATCGTTAATACCAAGCCGATGAAAGTGACGATTAAAACCGGTGCAGCATCCGAAAGCGTTACTTCAATGGCTATTTCTGTCAATGGCGCAGAACAGACCACTCTAAATTATGCAAGACTCCGATCTGGTGTTTTTCTGGTCACACGCGATTTTATTGGGACAGTTCCTGCAACTTCTCCGGAGGTTAAGGTTAAAATGACCTATAACAATTCCGGGAATCCTTCAAGTGTAGCTTACCTGGACTATATTCGGATAGAAACCATGAGAGAGTTAAAAGGCACAGGAAAGCAGTTGCACTTCAGATATAATGAGGCCGCAGCACTTCCGGGAGTGGGGGAATATCAACTCGCAAACGCATCGCAGTTTTCGCAAGTATGGGATGTTACAGATCCTACTTTTATCACTGCAAAAGCGAATGCAAACGGTGCTGAGGTTATAACTTTTAAACAAAACATGGGCGAAGTCAGGGAATATGTGGCAGTAAATCCTAATGATTACTACGCGCCAATTAAAATTCCTAATTCTTCTGTTGCCAATCAAAATTTAAAAGGAACGATATTTAAAGACGATTCCGGTAATTTCCGAGATGTGGATTACATTATTATTACGGCACCTTTCCTGGTTCAGCCGGCGCTAAGACTTGCTAATTTTCATAAAAGAATGAGTAACCTGAATGTTAAAGTTGTTACTACAGATAAAATTTATGAAGAATTCAGTTCGGGAAAACAAGATATCGCTGCGATAAGAAATTTCATTTATTACGTATATCACAATGCTTCTGAACCTTCAAAAAGATTAAAATATTTAGGAATCTTGGGAGATACTTCAATTGATTTCAAAAATAGATTCCCCAACAATAATAATATTGTGCCAACCTTCCATACGGTTTCGAATACTAGTGAGACTTTATCCTTCATGTCTGATGATTTCTTCGGAAGTCTCGGCATTGACGAAGGAACTATGGGTGGGAATTCTTATGATTCTCAAGGAATCAGAAAAGCAGATATAGATAGGCTTGATCTGGCGGTAGGAAGAATGATTGTAGATAATGTCACCACAGCAAATGCAATGGTTGATAAAGTTCTTCATTACTATTCTGAAGCCTCTCACGGAAACTGGAGAACCAATTTTGTACTGGTCTCTGATGATGTTGATAAACCGTCAGAAGCTGTGCTACAAGCAAGCCTCGATCAACTTGGCGACGAAATATCAGCTAATAAACCTCACATAAACGTAAAAAAGATTCACTCTGATTCATATCAGCAGCAAACTTCTGCCGGAGGAAATCGCTATCCGGAAGTAAATAAAGCTATAGAAGACGCTATAAACGTGGGTGCAATTGTCTTGAATTATTTCGGACATGGCGGAGAAGACGGGCTGGCACACGAGGCTATTTATACCAAAGAGATGGCCCAAAGCTTCAGAAATAAAGATAACCTGCCATGTGTAGTGACCGTTACTTGCGAGTTTACGAAATTTGATAATCCGCTACGAATCACAGCAGGCGAGCTTACTTATGTAAATCCGAACGGAGGAGCAATTTCACTGGTGACTACAACGCGTGCAGTCACGATAACTGTCGGAATTGAATTCAATAAAAAACTGGCGCCTTTCATGTTTGGTTATGACAGGGACGTTCCCGTGGTTCCGGCCGAAGCCCTACGACTGGCAAAAAATAACATTCCATCCGAAACACGAAGAGTCATCTTTTATATTGGTGATCCTGCGATGCCGCTAGCATTCCCGAAAAAAGATATTGTGCTTACGAAAATGAACGAGCACCCAATCACAGAAGCAACAGATACCATTAAAGCTTTAAGCAAAGTGAAATTTGAGGGAGAAGTGCGTAATGCCTCAGGTAATTTGATGACGGATTACAACGGAATCTTGGAAGTAAAACTTTTTGATAAAAATATGACTCGCCGCACTTTGGATAATGACAACAATGGCGTGTTTATGGATTTTGTAACCCTTGGAGAAGGAGTCTTTAATGGGAAATCGAGCATCAATAACGGACGCTTCAATTTTGAATTTGTAGCGCCTCGAGATGTTCAGATCCAGGTTGGGAAAGGAAGAATAAGTATGTATGCCAAACGCGATAACAACGCGGAAGACCAAACAGGAGTAAATCTTGACGTTCTTGTGGGAGGACTTAATGAAAATGCCCCCGAAGATAACGAGGGGCCAAAAATAAAACTCTACATGAATGACGAAAGCTTTGTGTCGGGAGGAATTACGAACAAAAGTCCTATTCTCGTGGCAAAACTTTTTGATGAAAACGGGATTAATACCTCAAGCGGGATAGGACATGATCTTGTGGCAATTATCGATGGCGATGAAGCGAATCCTATAGTGCTTAATGAATTTTACCAAACAGAAGTAGATGATTTTACAAAAGGAACCGCAAAATACAAATTAAAAGAACTGGAAGAAGGGATGCATACGCTCACGCTGAAAGCCTGGGATGTTTATAATAACTCCTCCACCGCCGAGATACAATTTATGGTAGCCGGAGACGATAAACTTGAAATCTCGCGTGTTTTGAATTATCCAAATCCTTTTGTGAATTATACTGAGTTTTGGTTCAACCATAACCGTCCGTTTGAACCACTGGATGTTCAGGTACAGGTGTTTACCGTATCGGGAAAAGTGGTGTGGACCAAAAATGAAACGATTGTCACTGATGGTTTCCTGTCTCGAGATATTGTGTGGAATGGACGCGATGATTTTGGAGACAGAATTGGAAAAGGAGTGTACATATACAAGATAACCGTAAAATCTACGTTAACCAATCAGCGAGTAGAGAAATTTGAAAAACTGGTTATTCTGTAAACTTTAAAAATTATATTTGCCAAAATTTCAACAATATGAAGAAAATACTAATCCCCGTCTTGATGTGCTTAACAGTGATTAAGGCCTTTTCTCAGGAACAAAGTCGAGTCATAACAACCGCTGTACCTTTTATGCTGATCGCAGGAGATCCCAGGGCTGCAGGGATGGGGGATATAGGAGTAACCACTTCACCGGATGCTTTTTCACAACAATGGAATCCGGCAAAATTTGCTTTTTCTACGTCAAATCAAGGTGTGGGGGTTACATACACTCCTTATTTAAGTAAATTGGTTAACGACGTGTTTCTTGGCAACCTCACTTATTTTAATCGAATTAATGAGAGAAGTGCGGTGGGAGCCAGTTTCAGATATTTTAGTACCGGTGAAATTGAATTGAGACAAACTCCGGACGAGAGCGGATTGAAAGTGAAACCAAATGAAATGCTTTTTGATGTTTCTTATGCGTTGAGATTAAGTGACCGATTTTCCATGGCCGTGGCCGGAAGGTATATTAGATCAGATTTGAAACTGGTTTATGATAATGACGATTCCGGAGCCGGAAATACGTTTGCCGTGGATATAGCAGGATATTATCAAAGTGAGGAAATAGCTTTTGACGAATTTAACGGACGATGGAGAGGAGGATTCAATATCTCCAATATAGGACCGAAGTTGAAATATGATGCAGTGGGACAAGAAAATTATATCCCAACAAACCTAGCGGTTGGAGCCGGTTTTGATTTTATTCTTGATGAGTTTAATACCATTGGGGTTTCTTTAGAATTCAATAAATTGTTAGTGCCCACACCAAGTGATTCTAATGGAGATGGAAAAATTAATATGGAAGATGATTATTATAACAAAAATTTCTTTAGCGGGATGTTTTCTTCTTTTGGAGACGCGCCCGGCGGATTGAGCGAAGAATTGAAAGAAATAACCTGGGCTCTTGGTGCAGAGTATTGGTATGAAGATGTTTTCGCACTGCGGGCGGGTTATTTTAATGAGAGTGAAGAAAAAGGATCCAGAAAATTTGCTTCATTTGGAGCAGGATTCAGATATACTTCCATAAATATCGATATGTCTTATTTATTCTCTACCTCAAAAATCCCAAGTCCCTTGGAAGGTACACTTAGATTTGGCCTTACATTCAATTTTGGAGGAAGTACGGTTGAAGATTAATTGCTGAAAAAACTTGAAAAAAAACAGTCTTTCCATAGTTCTGGAGATTTATGACGACATAAATGAACTTCCGGATCAAATAGAAAAATTAATGCTTGAGGCGCAGAAGGCAAGGGAGCTTGCCTATGCGCCTTATTCGCGTTTTAAAGTGGGAGCCGCTGTCCTCCTGGCCAATGAGCGAATAGTGCTCGGAAACAATCAGGAAAACGCCGCATATCCTTCAGGGTTGTGTGCTGAACGCGTAGCCGTTTTTGCAGCTGGTGCCAATTATCCGGAAACTGAAATTAAAGCCATAGCCATAACTGCCCGGGCCGGAGATCGAATTTTGACTGAGCCCATTGCACCTTGTGGCTCCTGCAGGCAAGCAATGGCAGAATATGAGCACAAACAGCATTCACCCATAGAGGTATTCTTTATGGGCGAAGACGGACCTGTATATCGCTTAAAATCTGTGGCTGATCTCTTACCATTGGGTTTTAGTTCTAAGTATCTGTAAAAAATAATCCCTGTCTTCTTTGGGCAATGCACGTTTATTCCTGAATGGAATATTTTTCCTGATCTTTTGTTCTCTGATCATATCGTCCAAAACAACGTCAAAGTAAATCTTGGCAAATAGGCTATAGGAAATAGATTTATCAAATCTTAAAAATTGCGTAATCATTTTTTAAAATGTTACTTTTGTTATCCGTTTAATAATTTTTCGTCTCCACGAAAAGATTTACATCGATTAATGAAGAAAATAACTAAAGAAACCTACCTTCAGTGGTATGAGGACATGCTTTTCTGGCGCAAATTTGAAGATAAACTGGCGCAGGTATATATCAATCAAAAAGTAAGAGGATTTCTGCACCTGTATAATGGCCAAGAAGCTGTATTGGCGGGAGCACTACACGCCATGGATCTTTCCAAGGATAAAATGATTACTGCCTATAGAAATCACGTTCAACCTATTGGTATGGGAGTAGATCCAAAAAAAGTGATGGCTGAGCTATACGGAAAAGGCACCGGAACATCACAAGGACTGGGCGGCTCCATGCATATTTTTTCGAAAGAACATCGGTTTTATGGCGGACACGGCATCGTGGGAGGACAAATTCCTCTGGGAGCCGGAATTGCTTTTGCAGATAAATATTTCAACAGAGATGCCGTCACTCTAACATACATGGGAGACGGAGCAGTGCGTCAAGGTTCTTTACATGAAACTTTTAATATGGCCATGCTTTGGAAATTGCCGGTAGTATTCTGTTGTGAAAATAACGGATATGCCATGGGAACATCGGTAGCTAGAACAGCAAACCATACCGAAATCTGGAAACTTGGTCTTGGATATGAAATGCCTTCAAAACCTGTTGACGGAATGAAGCCCGAGGTAGTAGCCAAGGAAATGGATGAAGCAATCCAAAGAGCACGTCGGGGAGATGGCCCTACATTTTTAGAAATCAGAACCTATAGATACCGCGGACATTCTATGAGTGATGCGCAACACTATCGATCAAAAGAAGAAGTTGCACAAAAGCAGGAAGAGGATCCTATTCTATATGTATTGCACAAGATTTACGAAAATGGTTGGGCTACAAAAGACGAGATTAAAAAAATTGATAAAAAGGTAAAGGACATGGTGGCGGAATGCGAAAAATTCGCAGAAGAATCGCCCTTCCCTGACAAGAATGTGATGTATGACACTGTATATGAACAGGAAGATTATCCGTTTTTACCTCATAAACTATAAATATGGCAGAAGTAATTAAAATGCCGCGCCTTAGTGATACCATGGAAGAAGGGACAGTGGCAACATGGCTAAAAAAAGTAGGTGATAAAATTGAAGAAGGCGACATTCTTGCAGAAATCGAAACCGATAAAGCAACAATGGAATTTGAGTCATTTTACGAGGGAACTTTATTACACATCGGGATCAAAGAAGGGGAGACGGCTCCGGTCGATTCGCTTTTGGCAATAATTGGCGAAGAGGGTGAGGATATTTCAAGTATTCTGAATAATGGATCTTCAGATAACGCAACAGGCGAAGGTAAAAAGAAGGCAGACGCGGACGAGGAAAATGCTGAGAATGAAAGCGAAAAGAATGATAGTGAGCAGGAGAACCAAAAAGTTTCAACTGAAGATAAAGATGCAGAGATTCCCGAAGGAGTAGAAATAATCACTATGCCTCGCCTTAGCGATACCATGACAGAAGGAACAGTTGCTTCTTGGTTGAAAAAGGAAGGTGATAAAGTGGAAGAAGGAGATATCTTGGCAGAGATTGAGACGGATAAAGCTACCATGGAATTTGAGTCATTCTATTCGGGAACATTACTCAAAATAGGAATCCATGAAGGAGAATCTGCTCCGGTAGATGCACTTCTTGCCATTATTGGACCGGAAGGAACTGATGTGTCCGGTATCCAAGGAAAAAAAGTGGCGCAAAAGACTGAAACTAAAGCTGAAGCTAAAAAAGAAGAAAAAACCGCTAAAAAGCAAGAACAGAAATCAACACCTGTAAGTACAGGAAAGAAGGAAGAAAACAAGACAGCGTCGGCCACAAAAACTGCCAACAACCAAGGGGAACGAATCTTTGTTTCTCCATTGGCACGTAAAATGGCAGAAGAGAAGGGAATTAATTTGCGACATGTCCGGGGAAGTGGGGAAAATGGTCGAATTGTAAAAGCTGATATCGAAAATTACCAGCCTGCAGGTGCCGCAGCTTATCAACCGGTTGGAACAGAAAGCTTTGAAGAGGTGAAAAATTCGCAAATGCGAAAAACCATCGCTAAACGTTTGGCGGAATCAAAATTTTCAGCTCCCGAATTCTACCTCACCATCGAACTCGATATGGACAATGCTATTGCTGCACGACAAGCCATAAATGAAGGTGGAGATTCTAAAATTTCTTTCAATGACATGGTTATTAAGGCTACGGCTATGGCACTTCGAAAACATCCGCAAGTAAATAGTGTGTGGTCTCAAGACGTGACAAAAATTGCCAAACACATTCACATTGGTGTGGCAGTGGCTGTTGACGAAGGTTTGGTTGTGCCGGTACTTAAATTTGCAGACCAAATGTCTTTCTCGCAGATCAACGCCAATGTCAAAGAACTGGCCGGAAAAGCGAGAGATAAAAAAATCACACCTGAAGAAATGCAGGGAAGCACGTTTACAGTGTCTAACCTCGGGATGTTCGGGATAGAAGAATTCACGTCCATCATCAATCAACCGAACTCTGCAATTCTTTCTGTTGGAGCCATTCTTCAAAAACCGGTAGTGAAAAATGGAGAAATAGTTATCGGAAATACGATGAAGGTGACTATGGCCTGTGATCACAGAACGGTTGATGGTGCCACCGGAGCACAATTCCTCCAAACTTTTAAAAGGTATATGGAACATCCGGTTACCATGTTTGTTTAATTCTTTAATAAGGTTTTCGAACCTTAAATCATGATTTTTTTTGGAAACGGTCGATCTTCTTAAGAGTTCGACCGTTTTTATACATGCACATCACATATGCCGCGTGATCCTGATATTTTTTCTTATTTATCCTTTCACTGTCATTGTGCAATGCTGATGAGGAGTTGTGTATCTTTGATTTTTTCTAAATGGAAAACATGAAAAATGTAATCATAACGGGAACTTCCCGTGGAATAGGCCTGGAAATGGCGAGGATTTTTGCCGATGCAGGACATCAAGTTTTAGCCTTATCGCGAAGTATAAATCCTATTCGTAGCCTGGACATTCCAAATTTAGTGGCCATGGAATTTGATATGGGTAGTAAAGAAAACCTGGTTTCACTGAAAGAATATCTGAAGAAACAAGGGCGCAAAGTAGATATACTCATTAATAATGCCGGCTTGCTTATCAATAAACCCTTTCCGGATTTGACAGCGGAAGATTTTCAAGCCTCCTATAAGGTAAATGTTTTAGGACCTGCCTTTCTTATTCAAACAGTGTTGCCCTTTATGAACAAGTCAGGGCATGTAGTCAATATCAGTAGCATGGGAGGTGTACGCGGCAGTGTAAAATTTCCGGGACTCAGTGCATACAGCAGTAGCAAAGGTGCAATTGTAACTTTGACAGAGCTCTTAGCAGAAGAATATAAAGCTACAGGTCCCTCATTTAATGCACTCGCCCTAGGTTCCGTTCAAACTGAAATGTTAAGTCAGGCTTTTCCGGGACTAAAGGCACCCTTATCCGCAAAGGAAATGGCTCAATATATCGTTGATTTTGCCATAAAAGGAAATAAATATTTCAATGGCAAAATATTAGAAGTTTCCAGTACCACTCCTTAAATGAAGTACTTGAGTTCCAAAAAAAAGAAGCAATCTATTGGTATATGAGACTAAAGAAACAGATGAAGTTTTAAACGATATACAAGCTAAGGTTGAAATGCTGCAATCCATTACACACTATAGTTTGCATTTCTTGGTGCCGGGCATTATTGCCCTGCTTTTCTTTAGAGAAAAATGGATGAAAGCATGGCTTATTATGATTGCAACCATGGCAATAGATTTGGATCATCTACTAGCTACACCGGTTTTTGATCCCCAAAGATGTAGTATAAATTTTCATCCCTTACATTCCTCTGGAGCTGCAGCAATTTATCTGCTGTTGCTCTTTTTTAAAAGAACGAGAATAGTGGCTGTCGGTCTTTTATTCCATCTGGTCACCGATTTTATTGACTGCATCTGGAGTGGGAATTCCTACTGAACTTACCGGTCAAAAAAAAAACAGGCACACCTTAAAAAGATGCACCTGTCTTCCATTACCTAAAAATTAACTATCGTTTAAAATCGATAACGCAACGTTCCGGCAAAACTTCTTGGCTCGGTTTGGTTGATATATCGCGTGCGGTAAGCGTTATATCCTATAGTGTTAAACACGTTGTTCACCGTAAATTGGAGACTCCAATGGTCGTCAAATCTGTAAGAGGTCTGGAAGTTTACCAAAGTATAAGCTTCTACATTAAACGGTTTTTCATCAGGAACTATACCTTCGTGAGTGATGGGACCTTTAGACCAATCATTAATGGGGCGTTCGCCGGTATAGTAGAAACCGGCACCCATTGAAAGTCCTTTTAGATAATGCCTAAACCAATAGTTGGCATAACCGTTAAATGTATGATTCGGAGTATTTAAAGGGGCAGATCCATACACATATGAGGTATGATCCAGATATTGAGCGTTTATATAAGAATAGCCTGCAATTAATTCTAAATTGGGCAAAGGACGCCCGGTTAATTCTACTTCTACACCCTGACGCTGGTCATTCCCTCCTTTTGCATAGTACAAAATGTTGGTCCAAGTGTCGTCATAGACAGGAAGATTCATGTTTTTGTTGTTGATACGGTACAGAGTTAGATTAAAGCGGAGACGATCGTTGAGCCAGCTTGTTTTTATACCCGCCTCCATTTGATCGTAACGTTCATTTCCGAGTTCTTCTCCATTTTGTCCTAGGCGCGATGCTGTTCTGGGATAAGAGCTGTTTGTATAAGAAGCAAATAAGTTCAAGTTTTCAACAGGAGACACAATAATTCCGCCTAAGGGATTAATGGCATCGCTTCTGCTGTTTTCAAGTTCAGAAACTGTTTCGGTACTGCTATATCTGACTCCCAAAAAGGTTTTAAACCATCTGTTCCAGGTTATAACATCCTGCGCCACAAAACCTATGGAGTTCGTTTTTCCAAATTCAACCTCAGGTGAGCTCATGGTTAAATTCGGAAGCTGATGAGGGATAGGGTTGAATACATTAATGGTGTCTAAAACACCCGAAGTGCGCGTGTCACTGGAGAAAGTGTTGGTTCTGTAGTCAAATCCTACTTGAAAAGTATGAGTAACCGAACCTGTTTGGATTTTATCTCCAATCAAATCAAATTGTAAAACACTGTTTTTATCCTTTCTCCCGGAAGTGGTATAGCTTCTTTGACGAAGGTTGTATTGGGTCTCACCGTTTGTTTTAACAGCCTTACCCAAGCCGGCACCTTTGTCATCCAAAGTGAGGGAAGAGCTATAAAAGGCTCCCTTGAGAGAAAGTTTATCGTTTAGTTTACGGTCAATGCGCAAGGCATAATTTGTGTTTTCAGTAATGGATCTATCATTCTCAAATCCCAAAAACTGTGAATGTGGCATGTCATAAATAGCATTCACATCATTAGAATTCAAATTGACCGTTCCAAGATCAGGAGTTCTGCTGTCATAAAAATGGTCGAGCTCCATAATTACGTTCGTTTTATCATCGATCTTCCATGCAAATGAAGGGTTAAAGTAGAAACTTTCTTTTCCAACCAGTGCGCGATAGTTGTCGGCTCGCTCCAATGCGCCATTGAGGCGAAATGCAATGTTTTTTTGTGCATTGAGCGGTCCGAAAACATCAAACGTAGGCCGTACTTGACCGTGACTTCCCATTCGCAGACTCACATCGCCACCGGTATTGAATTTTGGAGTCTTCGTAACAATATTGATGATTCCGCCCGGGCTGCCCAAGTCTGTTGCCACACCCTGAGTTATGGAAGCAGTTCCTTTTAAAATTTGGATATTGTCAACACCTTGCATATCGGTAAGAATCCCAACACCGCGAAAATCAGAATGAACGCGCACACCATTTTTAAGAATTGGAATTCCTCTAAAGCCGCGAGAAGACATACTTTCTCTTTTATTGCCGTAGGTAGCAAAACTATAAACCCCCGGAACATTCTTTGTCGCTTCGGCAATGGTTAAAGCACCTTGATCTTCTATCAATTTTCCAGAAATAATGGAGATACTCTGTATCTGCTCATAAGGTTTTAATGGGAGGCGAGTAATGGACTCAATCTTATCGGGAGAGCTCTTTCTGCTTCCAAAAACTTCGACTTGCTTCAGTTGGTTGTCAAAAGTTAAAATGAAATTTATGTGGGATACGGTGGGAGTGTGTGCATTTACTGAAACCTCAGAGACAGCATATCCCACTGCACTGGCTTTTATGGTTCTTTGACCGTAAGGAACGTTATTTAGAAAATAAAAACCTTCATCATTGGAAACCGTTCCAAGCTTTAGGTCTTCAATATATACAGATGCGTAGGGAATGGGAATATTATTGGCATCTAAAATTCTTCCGGAGATTTGAGCCTTCTCCTGAGCATAAGATAAGCTAACTAGGCACATTAAGGCCGGTAGTAGTAGGGATCGCATTAGTTATTTTTATTTAGATTGATTATAAATTGCGTGCAAATGTAAGTCACACGAACCATTACTTCCAAAATTTATTCTACCAATTCAGTGTCTTTCCCCGGTGGAAGAGCAGCGAGTTTCTTAATCTTCTAACAGAGAAATGGATAACTATTTCGAAAAAAAGAATTATTTACTTTTCTTTGCTTCCATGGTTCAGATTTTAGCAAAATATATTCCTGATGCAGCGGTTGATCCTGTCTTTGAACTGATAAAACAACATCGTGTTTATCTTAAAATTGTAAATGAGAGGTATAGTCGACACGGAGATTATCGACAATTGGCATCAGGGCAACATCAGATAACGGTCAATGCGTCTCTGAACAAATACCGTTTCCTCGTTACCCTGATTCACGAAATTGCTCATCTTGTTGCAATTGAAACATACGGACGAAACATAAAACCACATGGAATAGAATGGAAACACACATTCCAACAGTTGATGATCCCCTTTATCCGTCCGGAAGTATTTCCAAATGAATTGCTGCCCTTTTTAGCAAGACATTTTCGAAATCCGACAGCCTCCAGTGATACAGATACTCATCTTTCCCTTGCATTAAAGAAGTATGATCCGGATAATGACAAAAATTATATCTTTGAGATTCCTGCGGGAGGTTTGTTTCGTACGCAAAACGGAAGAGTTTTTAAAAGAGGGCTCCGTAAAATTAAAAGATATGAATGCGTCGAAATCCACACAGGAAGAATTTATCTATTTAATCCGAATGCCGAAGTGGAATTCTTAAAATCTTCAAAGTAATCTCCCATCAAGCAAGCTTAAATCTAGGTTTCATGCAATCTCCTTCATTTTCAAATTATTATGCTGTGATTATGGCCGGCGGAATTGGCTCTCGATTTTGGCCGGTTAGCACCCTGGAAAATCCGAAGCAATTTCACGACATGCTGGGAACGGGGCAATCACTACTCCAGAGAACATATGCGCGAATAAATAAAATTGTTCCTGCATCCAATATTTTGATTTTAACTAATGAACGTTATCTCGATATAACTTTACAGCAACTTCCTGAAATTTCTAAAGATCAAGTGGTCTTGGAGCCTGCCATGAGAAACACTGCCCCCTGTATTCTTTTGTCTGCTCTTAAAATTCAAAAGAAAAACCCGGATGCCGTGATGTTGGTGGCACCCAGTGATCATTGGATTGAGGATGAAGACGCCTTTAAAAAGGATGTCATTTCTTGTTTTGAAGCAGCTGGAAAAGAAAATATATTGATGACTTTGGGTATCCATCCCACCTTCCCCAACACAGGGTACGGGTATATAGAAAGTGAGGCAGAAGATGATTCGGAAATCAAAAAGGTAAAACAATTTCGAGAGAAACCGGATTATGAAACTGCGAAAGAGTTTATAAAGCAAGGCAATTTTTTATGGAATGCCGGAATTTTTGTCTGGAGTGTCAAAAGTATTACCTCATCTTTTGAGAAATTTTTGCCAGAAATGCACCACTTATTTTACCGAAATCTTGATGCTCTCAATCAAAATGGCGAGACCGAGTTCGTGAAACAAGAATATCCTAAAGCGGAAAACATTTCTATAGATTATGGAATCTTAGAAAAAGCAGATAACGTCTATGTGAAGAAAGCCGGTTTCGATTGGAACGATCTTGGAACTTGGGGGGCTCTTTATGATAAAGTCTCACAAGACCAAAACGCCAATGGAAAGGTAAATGCAGAAACATATTTCAAAAATTCTACGGGAAATATGGTGTTTACTTCTGCCAAAAAACTTGTGGTGGTAGAAGATCTAAACGATTTCATTATCGTTGACAAAGAAGATGTTCTTTTAATTTACCCAAAGAAAAAGGAGCAGGAAATCAAGCTGCTTCGAAATGATATTGTTACTGCTTTTGGTGAAGAATTTGAATAGCTTTTTAAGCTTCTTTTCGTTGAACTTCTCTAATTTTCTTAAATAAATCAGACGAGTAAACAAAGTCCACCACGTCTTCGTTATCGGTCAGAAAAACATCTTCTTTGGTTCCTTCCCATACCAAACGACCTTTTTTCAGAAGTACAATTTTCTCGCCGATTTCCATCACGGAATTCATGTCATGGGTTACAACAACGGTTGTAATGTTATATTCATGAGTGATTTCCTGAATCAAATTATCTATTAATGTAGCGGTTTTTGGATCGAGACCGGAGTTGGGCTCATCACAGAAAAGATATTTTGGACGGTTCACGATAGCACGTGCAATTGATACTCTTTTCTGCATCCCTCCCGATATTTCCGAAGGGAACTTTTTGTTCACATTCTCAAGATTCACTCGCTTCAGCACCTCATTCACACGTTCTAGCATTTGAGCTTTCTTTTGTTTGGTAAACATCCGAAGTGGAAACATTACATTTTCTTCAATATTCATGGAATCGAAAAGCGCACCTCCTTGAAAGAGCATTCCCATCTGTTCCCTTAGGTTTCGCTTCTCGTCGTCATTCATATCTTGAATGGCTTGATCTCCGTAATAAATTCTTCCTTCCTCCGGAGTGAAAAGACCTATTAAGCATTTTAAAAAAACAGTTTTTCCGCTTCCACTTTGACCAAGAATCAGGTTTGTCTTCCCTTGATCAAAGGAAGTTGAAAGTCCCTTTAAAATCTCCTCTTCGCCAAAACGTTTATGTACATCTTCTACTTTGATCATCTAACTTAATAATAATTGGGTGAGTATATAATTTGCAGCGATTATGAGAATGCTGGTCCACACAAAAGAATTGGTACTTGCTTTTCCTACTTCAAGCGCCCCTCCACGCATATAAAAACCTTGCCAAGAGGGAACAGTAGCCAGAATGAAAGCAAAAATGAAGGTCTTGAAAAACGCATAAAATAAGTGATAAGGAACAAAATCATCCTGAATTCCTTGAATATAAGCTTCAGAAGAGCTGAAGCCTCCATAGACAGCTGCTAAATATCCTCCAAAAACTCCCAAGAACATGGAAATGGCAATCACAAAAGGATAGAGTAGAAGTGCAATGATTTTTGGGAATACAAGGTAATTTTGCGCATTAATCCCCATCACCTCCAAGGCGTCAATTTGTTCTGTTACTCTCATAGAGCCAATGCTCGAGGTAATGAAAGACCCCACTTTTCCTGCCATAATGATGGATATGAAGGTAGGGGCAAATTCTAAGATTACAGACTGTCTAGTGGCAAATCCGATGAGGCTCTTTGGAATCAAAGGGTTGTCCATATTGAGCGCAGTCTGAATGGAAACAACAGCACCAACAAACAAGGAAACGAAAGTCACGATACCCATAGAGCCAATTATTAAATCGTCTATTTCCTGAAAAATCAACTTGCGCATAACAGAAGGTTTGGTATAACTGCCAAAGACCTTCTTAAGCATAATAAAATAGGAACCAATATCGTGCAGGTATTTCATAGATGGATTTTACTTCGCTAAAAGTACAAAATTAACAATAGGAATTTTTAAATATCAAACACACCGAGATCAAGAGGTTTTATTCTGTAATAAGCTTCATTATCTTGTGGTAGATTTCATTGTTCTCATAGATGCCCCCGAAAAGGTCTGCTCCGGGACCTTCGGCAAAAACAGGTACCATTGTGGCAGAATGCCCGGTGGTGGAAAAGGTCATTTTGATTTTGTTATAATCTTTTCCGTCAGCAGCAAGTGTAAATCCTCCTGTTTCGTGATCTGCAGTTACAAGAACCAGAGTTTCTCCATTTTCCCGAGCAAAATCCAAAGCTACTCCCAAGGTATCGTCAAAATCCAATAACTCTTCTACAAGATAGTCTGCTTCATTGCTGTGTCCGCCCCAGTCAATTTGGCTTCCTTCTATCATTAGAAAAAATCCGTTATTATTTTCAGATAATTTGTCTATGGCTAGTCGGGTAGCTTTTGGAAGAAAATCTCCACGCCCTTCGCTCATTTTTGGCATGCCGTCTTCCGCCAAAAGAATGATTTCTCTTCCCCTTGACGGGGTCTCCGGAAGATGATCTGTTATTACAGTGTAACCCTCGGCAATCATTTCATCCAGAAGATTCCGACCATCTTTTCGCTTTGTAAAATACTGAAGTCCACCACCTACAAAAATATCCACTCCCGATTTTGGAGCAAATTCGGTGATTTCTTCATACAACTTTCTATGTTTTACGTGAGAATAAAAAGCGGCCGGCGTGGCATGCTGGATAGACGAAGTGGCAATGATTCCGGTGCTGTACCCTCTTTTTATTAGATGTTCTACAATGTTGGGAATAGGAATGGTGTCAACATCCATTCCAATGGAGTTGTTATATGTCTTCTCTCCGGTGGATAACACCGTTGCTCCGGCTGCAGAATCTGTTACCAAATGCGTGGCTGATGAAGTTTTACTCAAACCAACTACGCCAAATCGCTCAAAATTCGGCTTATCATCTTTAAAATATATTGCAGAAGAAACCTGACTCACTCCCATCCCGTCTCCGATAAGAAGTATTATATTTTTTGGTTTTTGCGACTTTTCGTTTTGTGAATAATGTGTGGTTACGGTAGTGACTTCTTTTGTTACCTCACAGCTTCCAAACAAGACGCTCAACACTAAAAGAATCCTGATGTGTTTAAAGACAACTTTCATTTTCTCAATTTTTGAGTAAAAATAAAAATTATAGCTCCAAACGCTTTGATTTCCCGCGGAAATTGAATTTCGAAAAAATGTGTCTCCACCGGAATTTTCTAATAAATTTTCCTTCGTCCGGATTTACAATGTAAACTTTATCTTTTTTTGCCCGGATATAGCCTATCATACTATGGGTAAAAAGAGACAGGCTTCTTTTACTCCAAGCCAATTTTGCGGCGGCTATTCCTGAAAGAAGCATCCCGTACCGCATCCGAAAGAAAGCTTCACCTTGTTTGTATCTTGAAGCTTTTGTGTAGGCCCTTCCTGTAGGTTTTAAGTGTTTTACTTGTGCCGTAACGTCTGTGGTAACTTTCCATCCGTGATATCTAGCCAAAAGTTCATCTACAGTATCCCAACCTATGGATTTTTTTAAGCCTCCGATGTCTTCAAAACATTTTTTACGGAAAAGTTTTACGGGACCTCGGACTTTATCTTTTTTGGAAATATTTTCAAATTCCCACTTTCCTCGGTTTTCAATAAATAAAATCCCGCTTGCCATACCCACTCTTTCATCTGAGGAAAATACCTTTTGCATTTTTTCAAAATAATCGGGTGGTAGAATTAAATCAGCATCAAATTTGCCAATCAGATCATAATCTTCATCAAGAATCTGCAATCCGGAGTAGAAGGCTTCAACTACCTTAGCGCCGGGAGCATGAACAGAGGAGGATGATTTAAAGTGATACTTTATGAAAGAATAATTATCCGAAAATTCCTGAATAATTTTGGCGCTGTTGTCGGAAGAAGAATCATCTACAACTACAATTTTATCCGGAACAAGGGTTTGTGTAACCAAAGAAGTCAGCATCTGCGCAACAAATTTTTCCTCATTATAAACAGGAATAACGATGTAAATCTTCATAGGTTTATTAACAAGTATCCGGCAGATTTTACTGTATAATTAACTTGCGGGAGGAAGTCATTTTTTCATTGGATATTTTCACGAAATAAATTCCTCCGGAAATGGTGCTTATATCAAGTTCTGATACCATAGGGGAGAACAGAATCCGTTTGCCGAAGGAGTCAAATATCTCTATTGAACCCTTATTTTCAAAGTCAATTTTAGAGAAATGTAATTTTTGGGTTGCCGGATTTGGATACATCAAAATCCTACCTACATCTTGCTGATCTGAAATCGAAAGAGGCTGGCACAATAATCCGATTTCTTCTTGTGAAAGTGCACGGTTCCAGTACATAAAATCGTCTATTGCTCCTTTAAAATGGTTTGCCGGCACGCCCATAGTTCGATCATGCCTACCTATGGAGCCGGGAGTTGAAGAATAGAATAGATCTCCGCCTTCCCCTGTGTAACTTCCGCCATTTATTTTACAGTTGATGGCAATGTCCATATCAGTGGCACCTCTAATGACAGCAGCTATATGAACCCATTCGCCGGTAACAACAGTCTCATCACTTACAAGTGTTCTTCTGGTGTAGGGAGAATAATTGGACGTTCCGTCACCGAAATTGAGTGTATATTTCCCGGTAGAAGCCTCAGTGTTAAAGAAAACTCCCGAACTTTTGTCTTCCTCATGAGAAGTATTGAAAACTTCCCGATCCTGCCAATTATCACTATCAAAGCGGATCCAGAAAGAAATTGATAGAGGCAATTGCGGTTTTAGTTCCACAATATTCGGAAGATCTACATAACTGTCCATTCCATTAAAATATGCAGCTCCTTCCGGATTCCCAAAACGATCCTCAGTAAAGGTTACGGCATAAGGTGTTCCATGATACTCGTTTGAAGTAATATCTTCTGTATGGCCTGCAAAAGTGTAATGCAGAAGTAAATTTTCTTGAACTTGAGAAATGGCAGATAAGGAGGCCATAAATAGAAGGAGTAGAAACCTGTCCATAATAGTGAAAAAGGAGAATGAAAATCAAATATAAAGATAATTACCGGCAAAGATGGAGGGTATTTTAGAGAAAAAATATATTCATAATAAATGCCCTCCGGGATATAAGGTTCTGCTAATCAATAAATTTGTTAAACTTCGTAGGTAATGGCGTTGATGTTCATTCCTGCTCCTACACTGGCGAAAATTACCAGGTCCCCTTTAGAAATTGAATGGTTTTCCAAAGCTCCTTTATTCACCAGATCAAATAAAGTTGGGACAGTCGCTACACTACTATTCCCGAGATGCTCTATACTCATAGGCATGACATTTGGAGGAGGTGTCTTATCATAAAGTTTATAAAAACGTTCAAGAATCGCTTCGTCCATCTTTTCATTGGCTTGATGTAGAAAAATCTTTTTTACTTCATCGATCTCTCGCCCACTTTTTTCCAGACAAGTTTTCATAGCTTTCGGAACATGAGTTAAAGCAAATTCATAGATCTTACGCCCATACATCTTGATGTACTTCCGCTGATCTTTTTTTTCGCGGTTATTACTCTCTCCAAAATAAATGAAATGGGCTTCATTCTTTGAGTAGGTGGCACTGAAGTGAGACAGAATTCCTCCCATTTCTTTGGTGACTTCCAATACTGCGGCTCCCGCACCGTCACTATAAATCATGGAGTCTCGATCATGAGGGTCAATTACACGAGATAAAGTTTCTGAACCGATTACAAGACATTTTTGCGCAATTCCTGATTTGATAAATGCATAGCCTTGTATCATCCCCTCGATCCATCCGGGACAGCCGAAAAGAATGTCGTATGCCACACATTCCGGATTTTCAATCTGAAGTTTATGTTTTACCCTAGTGGCTATGCTTGGAACGGTATCACTCTGAGAGGAGCCAAAAAGCACATCGCCATAATTATGGGCCACAATCAAATAATCAATTGTCTCTTTTTCTATTCCCGCCTGGTCAATCGCACGTGTGGCTGCAAAGCCTGCTATGTCTGAATTGTTTAATTCGGGTGTCAGATACCTCCGTTCTTTAATACCGGTAATCGCTTTAAACTTGCGGATGATGTCCTCATTTTCCTGAGAAAACCGAACGCCATCTTCATGATAAAAAGAATGCCGGTCAAAACTTTCGTTTTTCGCAATTTCACTTGGAATATAGCTCCCGATTCCGGTGATTTTGATGTTCATAACTTTTTTCTATAAAATTAATGATTTATCCAATGCCATAATACCCTTCCAAACCAAACGCTCATAAGATGGATTTGTTATCCTCATAAGAAAAAACAAAAATTTCTAATAATATTTTGCTGCCTCGGACAACCTTTATTTCCACATTTGCGTCTTATAAATAGAAGTCGACAGAACTCGTATGGTGCGAATTATACCCTTACATAAAAATCCGAATAACCTCATTGAAGCAGCCAAAAAAGGAGACAGGCGAGCTCAACAGAGATTATTTAAACAATATTCACCGGTGATGCTAAGTATTTGCAGACGCTATATTGTTTCGATAGATCTCGCAGAAGAAGTGATGCTCGCCGGGTTTCTTAAAACGTTTTTAAACATAAATTCATACTCCTATGAAGGAAGTTTTGAAGGCTGGATCAAAAGAATCATGATCAATGAAAGCATATCGTTTTTAAGAAAAGAAGCCCGTTTTGAACATGAGTCACAGGAAGCTCTGGAACAATCGGATTATGCTGTGGAAATGGATCATGAGTTGGAACTTGAGGAAATTCAGAAGTTGATAGACGAATTACCGGAGGGATATAAAATGGTCTTTATACTATTTGTAATCGAAGGGTATAAGCACGTAGAAATTGCACAAATGCTTGAAATCAGTGAAAACACCTCAAAAACACAGTTATTCAAAGCACGGAAGATGCTCCAAAAGAAAATAGTTGAACATTATTCATCACATTATGAAACAGGAGAGATTTGAAGATGAACTTCGAAAAAGATTTGAAGAACGTACAATTTTGCCTTCTTCCGAAGCCTGGGATAGGCTTGAAAAAGAGTTGAAACGAAGCCAACCACAAAAGAAAAAAAGACTTTTTTTCTATACGGCAGCTGCAGCAATGGCAGTTCTTCTTATAGCTACCTTTTTTCTAAATCAATCCGACGATATAAAGAAGGACGTTGTTATAGAAATACCGGTGAAAGATCACACCGCTACAGAGCCACAGAGTTCACCTGTAGAATCGAAGAAAACAGTAATTGAGGATTTAGAAATAGCGAAATCTTCTAAAAAGATGGAGGACAAGGAGCGAATTGAAAAATCGATTGTCGCAATGGCCCAAAAGGATTTAGAGGTAAGTGAAAAATCAGAAGAGTCAGTATCTAAACTTTCTATGGAAGATCAAGCTTTTATAGATAAATGGGCGCAGGAAATAGCCGCAGCTTTAAAAGATATGCCTTCGTCTTCTGATGATGAACTTGCGGCTGAGGTAGAGAACCTGTTGAAGCAGGCAAGACAAGAGCAATTCCTAAATCGGCTAAAAAATAATCCGGAAATAGATGCCACTGCGCTGCTTGAAGAAGTAGAATGGGAGCTGGATCGCTCATTCAAAGAACGAATTTTCGACTTCTTAGGTAATGAATATGACAAAATAAGAATGGCAATTGCTTTAAAATTAGAATAAATAGAAACATCACTCAACACGTATAATATGAAAAAAACAATCCTCTTATTGATGATTTTAGTGACAGGAACTTTATCATCTACAGCTCAGACAGACTCCCTTGAAACAAAAGAAAATCTTCTAAAACAAAAAGAAGAAATCATTCTAAAAGAGAAAGACGCTCTTAAGAAAGAGGTGGAGAATATAAATTTGAGACTTGAGCAAAACGAATTATCCAAAAATCAGGCTGATTCTTTAAAACAAGTGGTAGCAGAGAAGAGAGCTAAGAATATTGAAAATCAGATCGCGATTATTGAAAATAAGATTGAACTCCTGGAAAGGAACTTGGAAGATATTGTTGAGGCAAAAGAGCAAGACACCATATCTGTCTCAAAAAAAGTGGTCATTAACATACGGAATAACCGATCTTATAAACGAACTACTTCGGGTCCGGTAATCGCTTTTGGACTAAATAACGTAATCACAGAAGGAGAATCTTTTGATAATTCTCAGTTCAAGGTAGGAGGAAGCCGGTTTTTTGAAATAGGCTGGTCTTGGAAATCGCGATTGCTGAATGATAGCAACTGGCTGAGAGTGAAATATGGAATCAATTTTCAATTTAACGGTCTGAAACCTCTTGACAATAAAACGTTTGTTGATATGGGGGAGCATACTGAACTTCATGAGTTTGCTTATCCACTGGAAAAATCCAAGTTTAGAATGGATAATCTGGTTATTCCCATACATCTTGAATTTGGTCCCTCAAGTAAAACAACCACAGAGAGAGGAACAAAATATAACACTGCAAAGAAATTTAGAACGGGGTTAGGCGGTTATGCCGGCGTAAATCTTGGAGCCAGACAAAAATTAATTTTTACCGAAGACGGGAAAAGAAGAAAACAAAAAATCAAAGAAGATTATAATTCAGCTAACCTAATCTACGGTTTGAGCGGGTATATCGGGTGGAGTTCTTTTTCTTTATATACCAAATATGACTTAAACCCACTCTTTAGGAACAACCCAAAAACACAGCATAATATTTCAGTTGGACTCCGTTTTGATTGGGATTAGTAATTTTTTTAACATAAGCATTAACAAAGCTTTGGTTATCAGGTTCTTGAAAATGTTGTAGATTGACAATTCATTTTAAAAGCAGCAACCATGGAAACACCAAAGAATAAAAACCCAAAAGTACCACCGATAGGTAATGAAAGGAAAGCCCGTGAAGACCGGATTGATTATGAATTGGATCAAACTTTTCCCGCAAGTGATCCGCCTTCGTATTCTAAACCGGGGAATGACTATAGAAAGACAAAAAAGCATTGAAACAAACTTAAGGGCCTTCCTTACTCACTATTTATTAAAAAGCCATTCCTTTGAGAATGGTTTTTTATGGCTCTAAAAATTAGTTTTTCCTAACTTAGAATTGTAAATTTTTAATTGTAGTTTTTTCACTATCTTTTTTTACAGATTGCTCAATTTTCTATTTTCTCTTTCTTGATGTAAATAGTTAAAGTTTTCCCGGCCTCTCTTTTTTGGTAAATTTGTGACCAAACCAAACTCCACATTTTGATCTCCAGAAAAACCATAGATACAGTTTTTGAAACCGCCCGTGTGGAGGAAGTAATTGGCGATTTTGTGCAGCTGAAACGGGCAGGAAGCAACTATAAAGGTTTAAGCCCATTTACCGATGAGCGCACCCCGAGTTTTATGGTTAGCCCGTCTAAGCAAATATGGAAAGATTTCAGTAGTGGAAAAGGTGGGAATGCTGTTTCATTTCTTATGGAGCATGAGCATTTTTCGTATCCGGAAGCCATTCGGTTTTTAGCTAAGAAATACGGCATTGAGATAGAAGAAACAGAACAAACCTCTGAACAAAAAATTGAAGCCGATGAAAGGGAAAGCCTCTATCTGATCAGTGATTTTGCCAAGGAATATTTTCATCAAACTCTCTTAGACACCGAGGAAGGAAAAGCAATTGGTCTTTCCTATTTTAAAGAACGCGGTTTTACAGATGAAACAATAAAAAAATTTGATCTTGGATACGCATTAAATGACTGGAATGCCTTTACAAGACATGCTTTAGACAAGGGATATTTGCTTGATTTGTTGGAAAAAACAGGACTGACCATCATCAAGGAAGGAGCAGATAACACAGCGGAAAAAACTCTTGACAGGTTCAGAGGAAGAGTTATGTTCCCCATTAAGAGTATGAGTGGTCGTACATTGGGCTTTGGTGGACGAATACTTACTACAGATAAAAAGGTTGCAAAATACCTCAACTCTCCCGAAAGCATCATATACTACAAAAGTAAAGTTCTATATGGATTATTTGAAGCAAAACAGGCCATAGCCAAAGAAGACAACTGTTTCTTAGTAGAGGGATATACGGATGTGATTCAGATGTATCAAAAAGGTGTGGAAAACGTGGTTTCTTCATCAGGAACGGCTCTAACCTCAGATCAAATAAGATTAATCAATCGATTGACAGCAAATATTACGGTGCTTTTTGATGGAGATGCTGCCGGTCTTCGCGCCGCAATAAGAGGAGTGGATCTAATTCTTGAGCAAGGGATGAATGTAAAAATCGTCACCTTTCCGGAAGGAGAAGATCCGGATAGTTTTTCTCGAAGAAATTCCACCGAGGATCTGAAGAATTACTTAGAGCAAAATGCTGTGGATTTTATATCCTTTAAAGCCAATCTGTTAGCCGAAGATTCTGCAAAGGATCCCATCAAAAAAGCAGAAACAATCCACGAAATTATATTGAGTATCTCCAAAATCCCCGACCTGATAAAACGAGAGGTTTACGTAAGGGAATGTTCTCGAATAATGGATGTCTCAGAGCAAGTTCTCTTTAATACTCTCGCGCAGTTACTACAGAAAAGTCATCGCGAAGGAAGAAAAAAAACTGAAAATGTTCCTTTTGAAGTAATTACTCCGGAAAAGGAGAAAGTCGAGAAAGTTGATGTACAAAAAGAACTTGAAAATGAAATAAAGAGGCTTCTTGTATTGCACGGTCACCGGAAGGAGGAATTTGTAGAATGGGTAACATCAGAGAAAAGCGATAAAGCCTACGAAGTGGAATATCAAGAATTGCGGGTTTTTGAAAAGATTTATTTAGAACTACAGGATGACGAAACACATTTTGCCTCTCCTGAATTTCGAAACATTTTTCATGAACTTATCAATCAATTTGTGCAAAATCCAAACGTGCAAGCCGCTTCATTTGTAAACGATCTCCCTCCCGAAATTGCCGGAGAGGTGAGTGGAATTTTAATGGATGAAGAGCGTCTCTATATGCACGACTGGCAACGGAAGGATATTTTTGTAAAAGATAAAAATCAAAATATTGGAGCTCTTGTTATGGAAACGCTAGTTTCCTTACGCTGGCATTTACTTAGTAAGCAAATCGCAAAGCTATCGCTAGAGGTCCAAAACGAAAAAGATGATGACGATAATATCGAAATTCTACAGGAGGTGTCAGGACTTTGGGGTCTCAAGCAATTATGTGCCGAAAAATTGGGACGCGTGATTTGACGGAGGCGACGCACTTTTATAAAATTTAATCAGATCTGCCAAACTATTGACTTTTAACTTTTTTAAAAGACGGGATTTATAAGTACTCACCGTTTTCTCATTGAGTTCTAAAGAGGAGGCAATATCTTTATTTCGATATCCTTTTATCAGAAGCTGAAGAACCTCTACCTCTCGAGATGATAAGGGCTTTTTTGGCTTATAAAGAGTATCTTTTTTGAGTTTCTTATTATTTCCGTTATACCTTCCATCGATCACTTTTTGAACAGTCATTTGAAATGTTCTCGTGCTAATGTTTTTTGATAAATAGGAAATCGCTCCCGAATCAAGGCATTGCTTTTCGTAAAGGGCAGCAGGAAATGAGCTAAAAACGATGATTTGCATCTCGGGAAGTTTTTGAGCTACTTCTTTAAGGCGCAAAAATCCGTGCATACCGTCCATATTTAATTCTGTTATTAACAGATTCGGTTTTTTTGACAACACTTTAGAAACCAGCTCATCTCCATTTGAAACCAGACCTACTATCTTGCATTTTGGATTTGTCTCTAAAAGCTGACTTCTAATACCCGCCCGCGTAATGGGATGCGGATCTGCAATAAGAATTCTTTTCATTTCAAAAATTGTTAGTGCTGATGATTCCTCAATTCTTTCGGAATGGTACAAACCGGGATAGGATCTATTTTATGCTTATTTAAAGTATTCAACCGATCATAGATTTCGAAAACAACTTTTTCACGTCCTGAAAAATTTGCAGCACTTTTTCCTTCTTCTTTCATTTTCATTGCCCATTCCAATTCATTATATGTTGCTCCCAATTGATCTTCATCTGTCCTGTTGTCTCCAAAAAGACCATCTGTCGGGATTGCTTCTAAAATGGAAGTCGGAACCTGAAGAGTTTTTGCCAGGAGGTAAACTTCACTTTTTAATAAATCCCCGATAGGGCTGATATCTACACCTCCGTCTCCATATTTTGTAAAAAAACCTACTCCAAAATCTTCAATTTTATTTCCTGTTCCCGCCACCAGCAATCGATGGATGCCTGCAAAAAAGTAAAGTGCCGTCATTCTGAGACGTGAGCGTGTATTGGCTAAGGTCAGATCCAGTGCTTGTTGCGTCCCTTCCTTGGGTAGAGCTTGTGTGAATGCAAAAAAAACAGGAGTAAGATCCACTTCTTTCCGGGAAACATTTGGAAAATTCGAAGTCAGGAAATCAAGTTGTTCTTTGGCTCGTGAAACTTCGGTAGAGGTCTGAAGGATAGGTAATTCTAAACACAACACATCCATTCCGGTGCGTGCGCATAATGTTGACACCACTGCAGAATCTACTCCACCGCTGATTCCTAAA
Organism: Flavobacteriaceae bacterium; assembly: GCA_035654795.1. Classification (GTDB taxonomy): domain Bacteria; phylum Bacteroidota; class Bacteroidia; order Flavobacteriales; family Flavobacteriaceae; genus JAAYLC01. Next base: position 3,608 of record DASRWC010000027.1, on the reverse strand, counting down.
ACAAATCCCTTAACACCTGCGTTTTTAGCATATATTTTTAGCCAATCCACGATGTAATCGGCTACCTTTTCCGTTTGCATAAAGAGTGCTTTTAATGATTATAGTAATACCTTTGCAGGCTTCTTGGTCTAAAGATAAAATTTTAAACAAAGATAGACGTTACAAAAAGGAAGCTATTATTCAATGATGAAGTACATAATCCCCTTTGTTGTTACATTAATTCTGATAGGTTGCAACCGAAAGAATTCTAGTGTGGAAAAAGAAATCGAAGCTATTCCTATGACTGTTGAGCTTCTTCGTTTTGATCGGGAGTTTGCTCAAGCTGAAATCGATGAGTTGTCCTCACTGAAGAAAAAATTTCCGGCTTTCTTTCCTAATCAATTTGCCGATACTGTGTGGATCAACAAGATGCAGGACACCCTTCAAATTGAATTGGAAAGCGAGGTGTTAAAGGCCTTTCCTGACGACGATAAGATTATTTCGGAAATAAAACCTCTTTTTCAACATATTAAATATTACTTCCCAAAATTTTTACCTCCGGTTGTTGTCACTACTACTTCTGATGTAGATTACCGGCACAGTGTTATTGCCACAGATTCTATTTTGGTTATAGGTCTTGATAATTACCTGGGCAGTGAACATTATTTTTATGAAGGAATAGAGCGGTATTTTGCCAAAGTGATGAAGCCTTCCCAAATTGCTCCGGATATAGCCGAGGCCTATGCAGAAAAATTTGTTGCCAGACCGCGTCGGAATGTTTTTCTTGACCACGCTATTTACTATGGAAAACAATTGTATTTGAAAGACTTATGGCTTCCCAGTACTCCAGATTTTGAGAAGATTGGATATACCAAAGAGGAATATCAATGGGCAGAGGACAATGAAGTATATATGTGGCAGTATTTTGTGGAAAAAGAGATTTTATTTAGTTCCGATGCGAGATTACCCGCACGATTTTTCAATCCGGCACCTTTTTCGAAATTTTATCTAGAAATTGATAATGAATCGCCGGGAATGTTAGGGCGATATCTGGGCTGGAAAATTGTGCGTGCCTACATGAATAATAACCAAACAAGCGTCCAAGAGTTAATGAAGACAGACGCAGAAGAAATTTTTAAGAAATCGAAATATAAACCTAGAAAATAATGTCAAAAGTTAGAACTTCTGAAATAAAACTTGAAGTTGGACTAGATGCCAACAGAATACCTGAAGAAATTCATTGGTCAGCAGAGGATGGAGGAGTAATGAAACAGGAAACAAAGGCAGTAATGCTTTCCGTGTGGGACCATCATAATAAAGAATCTCTCCGCATTGATTTGTGGACAAAAGATATGCCCTTAGATGATATGAAAATTTTCTTTCATCAAACCCTTATGGCAATGGCTGATACCTTTCAGCGAGCTACTGATGATACCAAAATGAGTGATACCATGCGCGATTTTTGTGATTACTTCGCAGAAAAGTTGGAATTGAAACAACAGTAATTAAAAAGGTTCGGAAGTTTTGGAGATACTTTGGTTTAAAGAATCAATGTAGTCCAAAACTTCTGCACAACCTGTGCCGTCTGAAGCAGAGGTAACAAAATACGCCGGCATTTCTTCCCAAGTTAGTAGCATCTGTTCTTTATAATTCTCAATGTTTTTTTCTAAAGCCTTAGGCTTGAGTTTATCTGATTTGGTGAAGATTATATGAAAAGGAATCTCGTGTAATCCTAACCATTCCATAAATTCCATATCGATGGGTTGCGGTTCATGGCGTGCATCAACCAAGACAAATGCTACAACCAATTGATGCCTTTTTTCAAAGTAGGTCGTTATAAGCTTTTGAAACTGTTTTTTGCTGCTTTTTGAAACCCTGGCGTAACCATAGCCCGGCAGATCTACTAAATACCAATTTTTATTGACGATAAAATGGTTGATGAGTTGGGTTTTTCCCGGTCTCCCGGATGTTTTTGCTAAATTCTTCCGATCAAGCAAAGCATTTATCAAAGATGATTTTCCTACGTTACTTCTTCCAATAAAGGCATATTCAGGAAGTGAGTCATTTGGGCATTGATCTACCCTGCTGTTACTCACTAAAAATTCTGCCGATTTAATTCGCATTTCGGAAATAGGTTTTGGGATGGGAGTAAATTTAGGACAAAAAAATTAGAAGCCGCGCTTTTGAAGCCAGCTATAGAGAATCTGATTGAATGCATTCGGATGCTCCATCATAGCAGCATGTCCACATTTGTCTATCCAGAAAAGTTCTGAATCAGGAAGTAGCTCATTAAATTCCAGGGCAACCTCAGGTGGAGTAACTTTATCATTTCGGCCCCAAATGATGCACGTTGGAGTGTGCATTTTCGGAAGATCCTTGGCCATATTATGCCGAATGGCACTTTTGGCTATAGCCAACGTTCGAATCAGTTTATTCCTATCATTTACTGTGGCAAATACGTCATCAACAATTTCCTTGGTAGCTACCTTTGGATCATAAAATACATCTTCCGCTTTCTTTTGGATATAATTATAGTCGCCACGTTTGGGATAACTTTCTCCCATGGCGCTCTCATAAAGTCCTGAACTACCTGTAATAACTAAAGCTTTAACCTTTGTAGGATACATTTTGGTGCAAAGCAACCCAATATGGCCTCCTAAAGAATTTCCCAATAATATAGCCTCTGATAATCCTAAATGATCAATGAATCTAGAAACAAATTTTGCAAAATTCTTGACGTTAGTTTTTAAGATGGGCAAAGAATAGATAGGCAATTCCGGAAGAATGATGCGGTAACCCTTTCCCGGAAAAAATTCAGAAACGCCATCAAAATTACTCAAACCGCCCATTAGACCGTGAAGAATGATGATGGGAGTTCCTTCACCTAATTCAATATAAGAAAACTCCCCTTCTTTCTTGATATGTTCTGACATAGATGATTGGTGCAGTAATGAAAAACAAATGTAAACAAAAATTACTCACCGAAAATAAACAATTACGGGCTATAGAGAAAGATTTGAAGAATTTGATGAATGCCGAAGTGGGAAAATTTATCAACAAAGTGGTAGGAAGTGGTAAAAAGTGGTAAAAGTTATCTATATTTGAAATCACAAAAGCCCAATTTCCAAAAATCGTAATGCTCAATCTCATAGGAACATACGAATGTAAAGCAGATGCAAAAGGACGCATCATGGTGCCTGCTGACCTGAAAAAGCAGTTGGCGCCTGTGATGGGAGACGGCTTTGTGGTGAAAAGAGCGGTTTTTCAACCTTGTCTTGAATTGTATCCAATGAACGAATGGAATGCGCTCATGGAAAAAATGCGCAAACTAAATTCTTTCAACCGAAAGAATAATGATTTCATCCGGAAATTCACAGCCGGTGTAAGGATTATAGAAATGGACAATGCAGGGAGAATTCTGCTTCCAAAGGAGCTTTTAACATTTGCCGGTATTACAAAAGATTTGGTTATCTCTTCTTCAATCAATATTGTGGAAATCTGGGATAAAGATCGATATGAAGAGGCAATAGGTGACATCGGGGATGATTTTGCAGCATTAGCAGAAGAAGTAATGGGTCAGAATTTTAATGATGGAGAATGAATATCACATACCGGTGCTTCTTAAAGAA
>DASRWC010000026.1:0-2905 GCA_035654795.1 Flavobacteriaceae bacterium | reverse complement strand
TGTTTTTTCAGAAGAAACCATGCGAAATTATCTCACTAAAGAAGCGTTCACTTCAATACAGGACGCTATTAAAAGAGGTACAAAAACTCCAAGAAATATTGCAGATCAAATTGCAGTCTCCATGAAAGACTGGGCATTATCCAAAGGAGCAACACACTATACCCATTGGTTTCAACCTTTAACGGGTACGACAGCAGAAAAACACGACAGTTTTTTCACTCCATTTGAAAGCGATCGGGCTATTGAAAGATTTAACGGAAGTATGTTGATACAGCAGGAACCGGATGCATCGTCCTTTCCTAACGGAGGTATCAGAAATACGTTTGAAGCAAGAGGTTATACAGCTTGGGATCCTACTTCTCCAGCATTTATTATTGGAACAACGCTTTGTATTCCCTCCATTTTTATTTCCTACACCGGCGAGACACTGGATTACAAAACACCGCTTCTCCGAGCACTTCAGGCAGTAGATGTAGCCGCCACAGAGGTTTGTAAAGCTTATTTTGATAAAAATGTAACGAAGGTAACAGCAACTTTAGGTTGGGAACAAGAGTATTTTCTCATTGATACTGCATTGTATCAGTCCCGGCCGGATCTTGTGTTCACCGGGAGAACGTTATTGGGACACGCTCCGGCGAAAGGACAGCAATTAGACGACCATTACTTTGGCTCCATCCCAACACGAGTGATGAATTTCATGAAGGAACTGGAAATCGAATGCATGAAACTGGGAATTCCTGTCACAACAAGGCATAATGAGGTAGCACCAAATCAGTTTGAGCTGGCGCCGATGTTTGAAGAGACCAATGTGGCAGTGGATCATAACTCTTTACTCATGGATATTATGGCAAGGGTGGCTCATAAACATCACTTTCATATTCTTTTTCATGAAAAACCTTTCAAAGGGGTGAATGGAAGTGGGAAACATAATAACTGGTCGCTGGCTACAGATACCGGAGAAAACCTTCTTAGTCCCGGGAAAAATCCCAAAAAGAATTTACAGTTCCTCACCTTTTTCGTTAATTCTCTAAAAGCAGTTTCCGAATATTCTGATCTTTTGCGAGCCAGCATCGCATCCGCAAATAATGATCACAGGCTGGGAGCTAACGAAGCACCACCTGCTATTATCTCAGCATTTATCGGAAGTCAGCTGTACGGCGTTCTGGAAGAACTAGAAAAAGTAACCGACGGGAAACTTTCTCCAGAAGAAAAAACAGAATTGAAACTGAACGTAGTGGGTAAAATTCCTGAGATCTTACTGGATAATACAGACAGAAACCGAACCTCACCTTTTGCCTTCACAGGAAATAAGTTTGAATTTCGAGCAGTGGGTTCTTCTGCCAATTGTGCTGAACCAATGACGGTGCTAAACGCTATCGTGGCAAAGCAGCTGAAAACTTTCAAATCGGAAGTAGATCAATTGATAGATAATAAAAACCTAAAAAAAGATGAGGCCATATTCAATATTCTCAGAGAATATATCAAGGATTGCAAACACATTATGTTTGAAGGGGACGGATATTCTGAAGACTGGGCGATTGAAGCAAAAAAAAGAGGCCTCAATAATTTGAGAACGACGCCTGAAGCTCTGAAACAAGAGCTTGATCCAAGGTTTATTGCGCTTTATGAAGAGTTGGGAATTTACAATCATAGAGAATTTGAAGCTCGAAATGAAATTAAGCTTGAAAAATATGCAACTGTGATTGATATTGAAGCGAAAGTGCTTTCAGATATTGCCAGAAATCATATTATTCCAGCAGCTTTGAACTATCAGAACAGACTGATTGACAATGTTAAAGGGTTAAAAGAAATTTTTAAAGATGATGAATTTCAAGTTTTGGCCAATGAACAAATGGAGTTGATCAGGGAGATTTCAAAGAACGTGTCGCAGATTAAAACTGGAGTAGACGAACTTTTGGATGCCAAAGAAAGAGCGAGGAGTATGAATGCAGGCCAACAGCAGGCTGAGATCTATTGCAATGAAGTAAAACCGAAATTTGATAGAATCAGGGAAGCGAGTGATGCGCTAGAAATGATGGTGGACGATGAACTCTGGCCGATGACGAAATACAGAGAATTGCTCTTCACAAGATAAATTTTAAGTCCCGCCAATGAGCGGGATTTTTTATGAATATGACAATTTTCCATCGGTTTTTTTTCCAAATCTCCACTTCTTAACTCGCTTGAAAATTCAATCCTTTGATACTTAATACTTTATATAATTATAGATTAACCTTTATATAATTAATAGATAACAGCAATAAATGTTAATATTTCTTAATGAAATAAGAAGCCGCAAAGCCCTATTAATGGGATTTACGGCTTACAAATTTTTAACATACTTGAAAAATATGTTAAATTGTGTTAAAAGGCCTGCCAGAAATTTCTTATAAAAGCTCGGTTTCAGTGGTTTTATCTACTTTTGTTTTGCATTTGAGTAAATAACAAAGACCCATTAACACAGATAATCAATATATATGAAGAAAAGAGTTTTAATTAATCTGACTGTAATTACTTCGATATTTTTCTTACAATCTTGCGTTACGAATTATACGGTTTCTGCACCATCTATTCTCGACAAAGAATACAAAACAGATGCCAAAAGCTCTGTAGCTGAGCTTAAAAGACTGGAACAAAATAAACAAACTTTAATCAACAGTTTTGCATCAGAACGCAATGCAAAAATGGCAGCCGTCAACACACTTGAAAAGAACGCTGAAATTGCCAGAGCCATCAGATTTGCTAAAAAAATCGATGGAATTCTGGAAGAAGCTGCAACTTATCTTGGGACACCTTACCGTTACGGAGGAATGACAAGAAACGGAATCGACTGTTCTGCATTTGTACTTTCTGTTTTTAGCTCCGCAGCAGGAATCGCTCTTCCAAGAGTAGCTGCTTCCCAAGC
>DASRWC010000025.1:0-5989 GCA_035654795.1 Flavobacteriaceae bacterium | reverse complement strand
AGAGAATTAATCGGTGATAAAATTCTCGGTGTTTCCGTCCACAACCTTGAAGAAGCCGCCGCCGCTTTTGCTGCCGGAGCGGATTAATTCGGAGTCGGGCCGATTTACCCATTCAAACGAAAAAAGACACCCGGCCTGCTCAAGGTGTAAATATCGTTGAAACTCTCCGGAAAAACGGTTTTGAATTGCCCATTTTCGGCGTCGGCGGAATTACTCCGGAAAATGCCGCCGAAGTCATTAAGGGAGGAGCGGACGGAGTTTCCGTCATCAGCGCCATTAGCCTTGCCGATGATATCCATGGTGTCGCCGGATTATTGCGGTGCAAAGTGGAACAAGCCCTTACAGCAAGAGGCAGATTGTATTAAAGGAAGAAGAAGAGCGGAACTTTAGATGAATTCAAATGGAAACATTTTTCCCGGAAAAAGAATCCGGGAAAAATGTTTAGTTGTGCGCCCGGCATGGGTGTAATCTCTAGGGTGAAAGTCCCGAGCCACGAAGGCAGAAGTAGTGGTTAGCTAAACGCAAGGGTGTCCACGGTGACGTGGAATCTGAAGGAAGCGAGCGCGAAACTAGTCTCGAGGAATACGAACTTCATATAAGGCTAGGTACCATTGGATGAGTCTGCAACACAAGATAAAGTCCTTTCTGCCGAAGGTGGTACAGAGTAGATGAAGCAGATAGATGGAAGGAAAGATTACATCCTTACCCGGGGAGATCTGATGGATATGTGAAGTGCCCTTCATAACCTACTTAGTGATAAGTAGTTGAACCATCAGAAGTCAGCAGAGGTCATAGTACAAATCGGTCTAGAACGTTTGGAAGGACCGAACAATGAAGAGAGAATAGCCCTTTCTATTCAGTCAGTTATGATGAACACAGAAAACGTAGTACCTCACTTGAGGAAGGAAATGGTGAATTCCGTGGAAGACCTCTTGGAGGGTGGAGTGACTACTGGCATAAAAAGATAAGCTATTCACGGAAGGAAGAATAATGAATGCTTTTGAATCAAATCTTGTCACGAGAGAATATGCTTTTAGCATTAAGGAGAGTTGAAGCTAATAAGGGTAGCCATGGAGTAGATATGATGCCTGTACAAAACCTAAGTCAGCACATAGTCGAAAACTGGCAATCCATAAAAGAAGCTATTCTCAAGGGGACCTACAAACCGTCACTAGTCCGAAGGGTCGAAATCCCGAAACCTGATGGCGGAGTTCGGCTATTAGGCATTCCAACCGTGACAGACCGTTTAATTCAACAAGCAATATCCCAGGTACTATCGAAGATATATGACCCAACGTTTTCCAAATACAGTTATTGATTCCGACCAAATCGGAATGCCCATGATGCAGTGAGGAAAGCGAAAGAATATATCAGAGATGGAAACAGATGGGTAGTAGACATGGACCTGGAGAAATTTTTTGACAAGGTAAATCATGACCGGCTCATGAGCACATTGGCGAAAAGAATTCAGGATAAAACACTCCTGAAACTTATACGCAAATATCTACAAGCTGGAGTCATGATTAATGGGGTGGTTTCTAGCACGGACAAAGGAACGCCACAAGGTGGAACCTTTAAGTCCTCTGCTTTCCAACTTTGTGCTAGATGAACTGGATAAAGAACTGGAGGAAAGAGGACACAAATTTGTCCGTTATGCCGATGACTGTAATATTTATGTGAAGTCAAGACGAGCGGGAGAACGGACTATGGCAAGTGTCACTCGCTTCGTGGAAGGAAAGCTCCGATTGAAAGTGAATGAAAAGAAATCGGCGGTGGACCGTCCATGGAAACGAAAGTTTCTTGGTTTCAGTTTTACGTTTTCAAAAGAACCGAAAGTTCGTATAGCCAAAGAAAGCATAAAGAGAATGAAGAAGAAAATCAGAGAAATTACATCACGAAAGATGCCTTACCCTATGGAAGATCGAATTCAGCGAGTAAACCAATACGTGACGGGATGGTGTGGTTATTTTGCATTAGCGGATACCCACTCCACGTTCATTGAATTGGATGGCTGGATACGACGAAGGCTCCGGATGTGCTTATGGAAAGAATGGAAGAAACCGAAGACCAGGATACGCAAACTGATTAAATTGGGTGTCCCGGCATGGAGAGCCTACGAATGGGGTAATAGTCGAAAAGGCTATTGGCGTATCTCAAAGAGTCCAATCTTACACAAAACCATCGGCAAGTCCTACTGGAAGAGCCAAGGGTTAAGAAGTCTACACGAACGTTATGAATTCTTGCGTTATTCATCTTAATTGAACCGCCGTATACGCGAACCGTACGTACGGTGGTGTGAGAGGACGGAGGTTAATCACCTCCTCCTACTCGATTGGAGGTAATGATGAGGAAAGAGTTACATGTTATCTCGACCGGGATGCAAAGTAAAGAAGAACTGATTGAAAATGTAATAAAAATATATCCTTACATAGATTTCATCCACTTACGTGAAAAAAATTGGCGCGCAATCGATTATATTGAAGTAATCGATTCATTCATACAAAACGGTGTTCCAAAAGAAAAAATTATTGTAAATGACCGGATTGATGTCGCTCAAGTGATGGAAGTTTACGGAGTCCAGTTAGCATATCATAGTATTCCTATACAAAAGATACGCAAAAAAATCCCTAATCTACATTTAGGATGCTCCACACATTCTGTAGAAGAAGCGAAACAGAAAGAAAATCTGGGAGCAAATTATGTTATTTTCGGTCATGTTTTCCCAACCTCATCAAAACAAGGTGTTCCAGCAAAAGGGATAGAGCAATTGAAGCAAACAGTTGAACATGTAAATATTCCTGTCATTGCAATAGGTGGTATAACACCTGATAATATAGCTGAAATATTAGCTACTGGTGCAAGTGGTGTAGCAGTTTTATCCGGTATATTATTAGCAGATGACGTTTTATTAGCAGCTAAAAAATATCGTGAGAAATTGGATATTTGGAAAGGGGGATGACGATGGAATTAATCATTAATGGTACGAATATGACTGTACCATCATCGATAAAAACTGTGACAGATTTAATCGATCATTTAAATTTGAAAAGTCCAGTTATTATCGTTGAACATAACGAAAAAATTTTACAAAAAGGTGAGCATGCCCACACGATGATTGAAGATGGAGATAAAATTGAGTTTGTACAATTTGTCGGTGGAGGTTAATAAAGAAAACGATTGGAGGAAAACCATATGTTAAAAATTGGCGAATACGAATTTCATTCAAGATTATTTTTAGGTACTGGGAAATTTAAAGATTTTGATGTTCAAAAAGAAGCTGTCGAAGTATCTGAAACAGAAGTATTAACATTCGCAGTAAGACGAATGAATATCTTTGAGCCGAATCAACCGAATTTCTTAGAAAAAATTGATTTAAATAAATATAAATTTTTACCGAATACAGCTGGGGCTAAAACTGCTGAAGAAGCGGTGCGAATTGCGAAATTAGCGCAAGCTTCAGGCCTTTGTCATATGGTGAAAGTTGAAATTATCGGATGTGATAAGACATTACTTCCAGATCCTGTCGAAACGTTAAAAGCTACGGAAATGTTACTTGCAGATGGTTTTACTGTTCTACCTTATACATCAGATGATGTTGTATTAGCAAAAAGACTAGAAGAATTAGGTGCACATGCAATCATGCCTGGAGCCTCACCGATTGGTTCAGGGCAAGGGATTATCAATCCACTTAATTTAACGTTTATTATTGAACAATCTAACGTGCCTGTTATTGTAGACGCAGGACTTGGTTCTCCGAAAGATGCCGCTTATGCGATGGAATTAGGAGCAGATGGTGTTTTATTAAATACAGCAGTTTCCGGTGCAAAAGATCCGGTGAAAATGGCTCGTGCGATGAAACTTGCTGTTGAAGCAGGAAGATTAGGGTATGAAGCAGGTCGAATTCCGAAGAAAAAATACGCAACAGCTAGCAGTCCATTAGAAGGGATCAGTCAATAATGTATAATCGCTATTCAAGACAAATATTATTTGATCCGATTGGAGAAAATGGGCAAAAATTACTTCGAGAAAAACATGTACTAATCGTCGGTCTAGGTGCATTAGGGACACATAGTTCTGAAATTTTAACAAGGGCTGGAGTAGGGAAATTAACGATTGTCGATCGCGATTATATAGAATGGAGCAATTTACAAAGGCAACAATTGTACACGGAAGAAGATGCAGAAGGGAGAATTCCAAAAGCTGTCGCTGCCGAAAAGAGATTAAAAGCGATTAATTCTGAAGTTGAAATTGAAAGCCATATTATGGATGTTACACCGACAGAATTAGAACAACTTGTCTCTGGGGTTGATTTAATTTTAGATGGGACAGACAATTTTGATATTCGTATGATGATGAATGATATTTCGCAAAAGTACAACATACCATGGATTTATGGCTCTTGTGTTGGCAGTTACGGGATGAGCTTTACAATTATTCCAAAAAAAACCCCATGCTTGCATTGTTTATTAGAAACAGTTCCTGTCGGTGGACCAACTTGTGATACAGCAGGGATCATTAGTCCGACAGTAAGTCAAGTTGTTGTTCATCAAACGACAGAAGCATTAAAAATTTTAACTGGAAATGAACAGGCTTTACGAAATAAATTAATCTCTTTTGATGTTTGGGAAAATCAAACCGTTCAGATGAATGTTTCTTCATTAAAAAAAGAGCATTGTCCTTCTTGTGGGGAAGATGCAACATATCCATTTTTATCTTTCGATGAACAGACAAAAACGGCGGTTTTATGTGGTAGACAATCTGTTCAAATTCGACCACCGAAAAGACAAGAACGTAATTTACAACAGCTTGCCGCTCAACTGATGAAAACAGGTGGAAAAGTAGAAGTAAATGATTTTTTACTATCATTTACAATCGACCATGAAAGAATGGTACTTTTTAAAGATGGTAGAGCACTAATCCATGGAACAAATGACGTCGATAAAGCAAAAACATTATACCATCGATATTTAAGTTAGAATCTTAGAATCTATCTTACCTGTTGATTTTCACTTCAGACCTTACTTTTTTAGCGGAAACGGCTTCTACATTTTCTTAAACATATTACTGACTATAAAATCCCCTTCACGTTTATGTGAAAGGGATTTTTTTATAAACTTTTAACAATTAATTTTCTTACTTCATCCCCGTCTTCGACAGTTACCAGGCAAACAAATGCCCCGAAAACCCTTATACGACAAGGGTTTTCGGGGCAAAAACGGCATACTTATTGTGTTACTTGCTTTTTGGCTTGATTTCCAAAATTTCAGGAGGCAGATCCACGCCCACTTTCTTGAATATCTCTTTCTGTTTGGCGGTTGGTGTCGTTGTCCGATAAAGATCTCCATCATTTGTGGAGAAATGACCAACGTAAAGCCTTTGGACTTCACGACGTACTGAATTCCAACTCGAGCCGGTTTCATTTTCAATCAACCTTACAAGTAAGAGCGCCAGCCAATTTATGATGATGTGAGCGCGAATCCGTCTCTCCAGCCGATGGTACATCGGCCGAATTTTTAATGTGGACTTTAACGTTCGAAAAGCGCTCTCGACTTGAAGCAACTGTTTGTATCCTAAAGCAACATCTTCAAGAGATAAGGTGTCGTCAGATGTCCGGATTAAATATTCATCGTACTTTTCTTCGTCCCGGATAGCTTGCTTGTTCAGTTTCAAAGTACCATCTTTCAACTGGCGGATGTATTTCCCGTATACCTTGTGAGCACGCAGGGCACATGCCTTTTTGTAATGAGCTTCATTCGGCAATTGTTTTAAGCTCTCAAGTTCCTTCTCAATGTTGCGTATGATTTCAGCTCTTTTATGGCGGTCACGTTCGGCCTCCTCCGGATTATAGGCGACCACATAACGCTTTCTTGCTTCACCGTCTCCAACGACTGATTCTTTAACCAAAAGGTGATCGCGAATGGTATGGAAGCGCCCACGTTTACTGAGCGCAGCTTCCACATCTTTTTTGCCCGCCCGCATCCGTTCACCA
>DASRWC010000024.1:0-12146 GCA_035654795.1 Flavobacteriaceae bacterium | reverse complement strand
TTTACGATTATGATGACGTTCCGTCTGTCTTTGGCTTAGGTTCATCGGGAGTGCTTTTATTTAATATTGGCTTTGGGGTAGGGTTCTTTTAAAATATTAAAATGGTCGGCGGCTGCCGACCATTTTTCGATTTACTTCTTCGGTTCTTCCTTTAGTACCTCGTAATTGCTCCGAAACCATTGAACTTTTCAAGTTCACCTTTTGGTAAGAAAACAACGTCTCCACCGAAGTCCATATTCGCTTCAATCATCTCATCATAAATATCATCCACTACTCCGCTCTCTGTCCTACGATCTTCGGACACATAATGTACTTCATTGTCTTTTATAATGGCCGGTTGAAATAAGCCTTGCTCGATAAATAATGTCTGTATTCGACCTTCAAAAATTGCTCTCCATATTTCAGTAGTGTCACTTAAAAATTTGTTTTCACTTACTGCTTTACGGAGTTCCTCTTTTCTTTCATTATTCTTTTTCACAACGTAATCTCGCACCACTTCCCATGATTCGGATACAATCGCATGTACGGGATCATTTATTTTATTTTTATTAAGGTACACTCGAAAAATCGTGTCCTTTTTATCGGCGACTTTAATATATTCATTGAAATTTTCTTCTAGCCCACATATAAGAACAGGAAGCGGATTGTTCTTCCTTACCCCATTTAGTTTCTTATCGGCCTGATTAAAATATTCTGTAATCAGATTTGTCTGCTTTGCTGCAATTGCCTTTGCTGCCCTATTGGCAGAAAAAAATTGAGTATTCTCATAAGGAAATGATCCACCAACCTCTCTCACTGCAGTATCATTAATTGCTTCAATTAACCGAACTTTCTCTTGACTAAGTACCATAATAAAATAGTGCGTCTCGAGATGCATAGCTCTAACCAAATCTCGAGTGTGAAAAGTTTCATCAATCACTACGCGATCCTCTACTTTGATAGGAAGCCTTGAGTATTCTGCTATATCTTCATTTACAAAGAGAATTAAACTTTCTAAGTTGTGACTGTGATCAATGCTATCGGCTAGCATTTGCACTTTATTAATTAATTTTTCGGCCTGCTTTTTCTCAAGATCAGCATTTAATCTTCTTTCTACTTCTTTAATCAGATTTTTTAAGCGCAGAGAATCATTCAAATAATCCGGTTTACTGCGATGTGTAGTCAAAATAATGGTGATGCAGTTATCCGAGTGGATGTTTTTCAATTCCTTTAGACTGATTTTCATTCTTCTATTGGTTTAAAATTTAGTACTTGAGCTAAAGTTAATATATAAAGGTTCACACCTCTCAATTTTGCAATAATTTTAAGATAAACCAAAGTAAAAGCTGACAAATGTCAGTATTCTTCAATAAAAAGAAAGTATCAGCTCACTTCCTCTACCAGTGCCGATTCTTGGACTTCATCAACATCTGCGGGAAGCACAGGAAATTTAGCCGGTGTCCAAAGCAGTATTATTAATGTAATTACACCGGCTATTACCAAGCCCAGATAAACGGAGTGTGTAGCTTCAAAAAAAGCTTCTCTCAGATAGAGATTTATGTCAGACACTGAGGTATCTGATTGAAGGACCTCCACCACTTTATTTACGGTTGGCAATCCGGATTGTATATTTTTCGGCGCACTTATAATTTTATCTGTGATCACCGAATTAAAAACTGCAGCAAACACTGCGGCTCCAAGACTTTGGCCAAAATATCTTGAAAACATATTGGTGCCTGTTACTACTCCTCTTTGTCCCCAAGGCACTGTAGCCTGTACTCCAACCATTAATGGTGTTGCAATTAATCCAAAACCGGCTCCTAAGGTCATTTGAATTGCTATCAACATCCAAATAGGGCCGGGAAAAGGCAGAAATAAAAAACTTGCAGCTCCTATAATTACGATTAAGATACCACAAAGAGCAGTATTTCTAAAGCCGATTTTTAAATAAAGATTTCCGGAAAGAGAGGAGGATATTGGCCATGTAATGCTCATACTTGCCAAGATAAAGCCGGCCGCCATTGCCCCCACTCCCGTAACAGATTGTGCAAAAACCGGCAAATACATATTGGGTCCCATTGTTGCGACACCCATCCCTATTGTTGCAAGATTTGCTCCTATTAACACCCGTCTCTTCCATACCCATCTTGGAAGAATTGGTTCTTCAGCCCGCTGTTCAATTTTCATTGTAATGAACCCGAGAATTACTGCCAGTAGAATGATTATTCCTGTTTCACGAGAAATCCAATTCCATGATTGTCCTCCTTGTAAGAGACCAAACATGATGACACCTCCGGTAACTAATAAACTCACTGCCCCTGCCCAATCTACTTTATGACTTTTTAATCTGACATTCTCGTGCAAATGATGATGTATAAGAGTTATGGAGGCTAATCCCACCGGAATATTTATTAAGAAAATCCATCTCCATGAAAGATAATCGGCAAAAGCACCTCCTATGGCCGGACCAAGAATAGCGGAAATACCCCAAACACTTGAGAGCCATCCTTGGATTTTAGCCCGTTCCTGAATTGTATATATATCTGCTGCAATTGTACTTACTGTCGCCATAATAGCTCCGGCACCAACAGCTTGAACTGCCCTAAAAATGATAAGCGATATCATATTCCATGCCACTCCACAAGCTGCCGAACCGACCATAAAAATTATAATTCCAATGATCAGAATAGGTTTTCGGCCGTAGATATCAGCTAGTTTTCCATACATTGGAATGGTTATGGTTTGAACGAGAAGATAAATTGAAAATAACCAGCTGAATAGAGAAAATCCTCCAAGATCTCCCACAATTTGTGGAATGGCAGTGGCTACAATGGTACTATCCATGGCAGCAAGACTCATGGTGAGCATGAGTGCAATTAGAATTAAATCTCGTCGCATTTCTTTCGCAGGTTTATCCTGAGCCATTTAGATCATTTATGAAGGATGCAAAGGTACGGTTATACACGTGTACAGAGAAAACACGATGTCATAAGATATTATTAAAGAAACTTCTACAATTGAAATACAGAAAAAGGCCGGATTTCTCGCGGCCTTCATTATTCTATCTTCAAAAAGATAAAAACCTATTTGCTTAATGTCATTTCATCAACAATATGCTTGGCACCTGCAAATTTGTCTATTACAAAAAGCACATAACGGATGTCCACTGCTATTGTTCTTTGAAGCTTATCATCAAAAATCACATCTCCTGCCATCGCTTCAATATTTCCGTCAAAAGCGATTCCTATTAGTTCTCCCTTGCCATTCAATACCGGAGATCCTGAATTTCCTCCGGTGATGTCATTATCTGTCAAGAAGTTAACAGGCAGGTATCCGTTTATATCTGCATATTGCCCAAAATCTTTTTTGTTGTACAAATCAATCAATTTTTGAGGCACATCAAATTCGTCATCTCCGGGTTTGTGTTTTGCCACAGTTCCTTTCAATGTGGTGTAATAATTCACCTTTGCATCATTGTTTCCTTTTTCCGGAAGAGTTGAAATTTTACCATAGGTGAGGCGCAGGGTGCTGTTGGCATCGGGATAGTATTTTTTATCCGGATTTTGCTCACGCATTCCCTGAATCATCATCCTGTAGGCTTTTTGGAAATCCTCATCCCATTGCTTTTCATCCTCTGATTTATAACGATAACGCGTCAAAATATCGGAAGAAAGCGCAAATATGGGATCATTGATTATTACTTCTTTATCCGGATTCTCTAAGAAACGTTCCACTTTATCCTGCGAAACGAAAATACTATTTGTTAGAGCATCATCTATATATTTCAACCACGCTTCTTTAGAATTCCCATGTTCTTTGGCGATTCTTGCTATTTCGGGTGCTATATTTTTCGCTTTTTGAGAATAAAGTGCTAATTCAGCGGCTAACACTTCTTTTTCAAGTGGTAAGTAAAATCCATCATATCTAGAAGCTATTTCCTCTTTAATAGTTGGAAGTATTTCAGCCTTTTTTGCATCATTCTGGTCTGCATAGAAGGTGAGGGCATTGCCTAAAACAGCGGGTGCAATTGCCAGACGATTGCGCAACATAATCATCAGGTAGTTGTTATGTCTGGCGATTTCATTTGTTTTTGAATAATAATCGTTGATTACATTCATCACATTTGCATATTTTCTATTCTTTTTCTTAGAGGCCCATTTTTGGAATTTCATTTCTTCGGCTCGCTTACTATCTGAAGTCTTGTGAAGTTTCAGAGCGTCAATCATTCCTTGTCTGTTTTTCCAATAGTTGGCAATACCGGCATAAGAAGAAGCATAATCCAGTTTCACCTGTTGATTTTGGCTCATGTGTTTTTCCATAGCATCCATTGCTGTTCTAGATGCTTCTACCCAAGCAGGATAAGCATAATTCACGTTTTGATCAATACCTCCGGAAGGCATCCAGCGATTCGTGCGTCCGGGATATCCTAAGATCATGGCAAAATCATTTTCCTCAAATCCTTTAAGACTTGTGGTTAAATGATATTTAGGTTTCATAGGAATATTGTTCGGCGAATATTCTGCCGGATTTCCATCCTTATCTGTATAAACTCGGAATAAAGCAAAATCTCCGGTATGTCTTGGCCATTCCCAGTTATCGGTATCTCCTCCAAATTTTCCGATGCTGTTAGGTGGTGTTCCTACCAATCGAACATCAGGGAAATCTTGATATACAAAGTAATAATATTCGTTTCCGCTGTAAAAAGGCCGGACAGACACGGTGTACTTTCCTCCTTCATTATTTTCTTGTTCAATCAAAGCGATTTCTTTATTAATGGCCGCCTCACGTTCTTTCTCGCTCATCATATCATTCACCTTAGAAAGAATACGTTTACTTACGTCATCCATCCTTACAAAGAAACGCACGGAGAGGCTTTTTGGCTTAAGCTCTTCACTGTAATTTGCTGCCCAGAAGCCATTAGTAAGGTGATCGTTTTCGGCCGTAGAAAGACCGGCTATCGCGCCATAGCCACAGTGATGGTTTGTTAACACCAGTCCGGAGCTTGAAACAATCTCTGCTGTACATCCGCCTCCAAATTGAACAATTGCATCCTTTAGACTTGAATTGTTGATGCTGTAAATTTCCTCCGCTGTTAATTGTAGTCCCATCTTCTCCATGTCGCGTTGATTCAACCGTTGAATGTGCATGAGGAACCACATGCCTTCATTGGCATAAAGCGGAACTGCTATTAAAGTCAGGATGAAATAAAGAATTAGTTTTTTCATTGAAAGATCAAAATAAATTAAATAATACGTGTGTTTGACTCAAAAGAGAGCTTTGAGTTTAATGGGGCTAAAGATAAAAGTTTTAGAGAGAGACGAGGATCAGGATCTGACAAAATGTTATGATTTATATCAAAAATAAACAATAGCTCTACTTCTTCTTCCTGTTTTCAAACAACAGAAGAGAAAAGGCCGCTGCCGAAGCGGAAAATACAGAATAATCTAAGGGAGCCTTAATACCTATTGCAAAAGCCATGGAAATTCCAAAAATGAGCAGCAACAATCCGGAACTGTAGGCAGTTATTCTTGTTTCTAACTTCAATAAAAGTGCGAGTGCCAGTGCTATTTCTAATGCCGTAACTATTGCCCCTATAATAGGAATAAATGATGTGGGAAACCAAGGATTTAGAACAGCTGTGTAATCTAAAAAAGATTGCCAATGTCCCCATGTCGACATCTCAGGAGGCCAAAATCCAAACCTATCTGCAGAGGCTGAAAGGAAACCCAAACTCAGTGAGATGCGAAGGAACCATTCCAAAATCGTTTTAAAAATTTCTGACATAACTCGTGTTTGGATATTTCAAAATTAAGCAAATCGAAAAAAGATGCCGCTACTCTCTTGATTTCGAATCTATAAATATAGTAACCGGACCATCATTAATAAGCTCAACATCCATCATAGCTCCAAAGCTTCCGGTTTTTACTGTTTTATCTGTTTCTCTTTCCAGAGCAGCAACAAATGCTTCATAAAGCGGAATCGCCTTGTCCGGCCGGGCAGCTTTTATAAAAGAAGGACGATTTCCTTTTTTTGTCATGGCATGCAAAGTGAACTGACTCACCACCAAACATTCGCCATCCACATCCTGCACTGACAAATTCATCACTTCATTTTCATCAGAAAAAATCCGAAGTTTTGCAATCTTCCCGACCAGCCACAAAATATCTTCAGAAGTATCTGCTTCTTCAATTCCGAGTAAAATCAGCAGTCCTTTTCCAATTTCAGAATGGATTTCTTTTTCAATGGTAACCGATGCGCTTTTTACGCGTTGAATGACTACTCGCATTTTAGATGTTAGATTTTAGACGTGAGATGTTAGACGTGAGATTTTCGACATAATGTATCTGTGTTCTGTTTTCCGTGTTCTGTGTTCCTCGAAGCATAGAAATTTTCTCTTTTCTATTTTCTTTATTCTTTATTCTTTATTCCACCGTCTAATTATCCCCATAAATATCCCTCCTGTATTGGTCATCATCCCCTTCCAAAATCTGCAAATAACTTTTGTATCGAGACCATGGGATTTCTTCGTTTTCCAAGGCTTCTTTCACCGCGCATTGTGGTTCTTCCAGATGTAGGCAATTATGGAATCGGCATTCACTTTTCAACTCAAAAAACTCAGGAAAGTAATCACCTACTTCTTCTTTGTCCATTTCTACAACTCCGAATCCGCGGATTCCCGGAGTGTCGATGATCTGCCCGCCAAAAGATAAATCGAACATTTCTGCGAAAGTAGTGGTATGCTGTCCTTGAAGATGCTGCTCCGATATTTCGGCAGTTTTCAGGTCGAGTCCGGGTTCAATGGCGTTGACCAAAGTAGATTTTCCCGTTCCGCTGTGTCCGGAAAACATGCTAACTTTATCCTGCATCAGTTGTTTTACTTTTTCCACATTTTTTCCGGTTGTTGCCGATATTCCGATGCACTCATATCCAATTTGGCGATACATAGCGGCCAAGTATTTTACTTCCAACAATTCATCTTCGTTATAGGTGTCAACTTTATTGAAAAGTAGTACAGCTTTGATGTGATATGCTTCGGCAGTGACCAGAAAACGGTCGATAAAGGTTGTGAAGGTTATAGGATTATTTAGTGTAACCAGCAAAAAAGCAATATCCACATTCGCAGCAATGATGTGTGCCTGATGTGAAAGATTTACAGATTTTCGGATAATATAATTGTCACGTGGCTCAATTCCCGTGATAACACCTACGGTTTCATCACCTTTCTTTTCGACTTCAAAAATTACATGATCCCCAACCGCGACTGGATTGGTAGTCTTGATATTTCCTATTCGAAAACGCCCGCGAATCCGGCAGTCATAAAATATGCCATTTTTTGCTTTCACGCGATACCAGCTACCGGTAGATTTATAAACCGTTCCTTTCATTCGCTAAAAATAGTAAATAGTCAAAAGTATTCGTTTATCAGGGATTTTAAATCTGAAAGGTACTAACTGTTGAAAAACCGGATGATGTATTCTTGTATGAGCATTTGAAATCGGCTTCAAACTTGGGCCCTGATTCCTTAGACACTTCCTTTTAAAGAAGAACCAGATCTTGGTTTAATAATCACTCTTTATTTCACTTTCAATTTCAATTTTTATTTCAATTTCAAGTTCATTTCTCCCCCATCACTTTCTTCTGATGATCAATAGATTCCTGGTGAATCGCCTTATAAACACGCAACACAAATTCTTCGCTCAATCCATTCATAACACCGGCAGCGGTCATTCGTTTTAAAATTTCATTCCACCGCTTTACCTGAAGAATAGCAACATTATTTTCTCTTTTGATTTCCCCAATATCGTCCACAATCTTCATTCTATTGGCTAACAGATCAATAATCTGATCATCAATTCGATCTATACGGTTTCTGAACGTTTTTAATTCATTTTGATAATCGGCTGTTTGTCCCTCTGTATTACGAACCACCAAATTGGCGATTAATTCTTTTAAGGCTTCCGGTGTGATTTGCTGCTCCGCGTCGCTCCAGGCGGCATCGGGATTGGGATGCGTTTCAATCATCATACCGTCATAATTCAGATCCAGTGCTGTCTGACATAAATCTTGAATAATATCCCGCCGTCCGGCGATGTGCGACGGGTCTAAAAAAAGTGGTAAATCGGGAAATCGGTTTTGCAGTTCTATCGGAATCTGCCATTCGGGATTGTTTCGGTATTTGCTTTTTTCATAGGTGGAAAATCCGCGATGGATGACGCCGAGTTTGGTGATTCCGGCCTCATAAAAACGCTCTACGGCTCCGAGCCATAATGCTAAATCGGGATTGACTGGGTTTTTTACCAGTATAATCTTGTCGGTTCCTTTTACCGCATCGGCCAGTTCCTGAACAATAAAGGGAGAAACGGTTGTTCTTGCCCCGATCCAGAGAATATCCACATCGTGTTCCAACGCCAAAGCCACGTGATGCGCATTGGCAACTTCGGTAGCGGTGAGCAATCCAGTTTCCTGTTTTGCTTTTTGCAGCCATTTTAAACCAATGGCCCCCACGCCCTCAAAATTTCCGGGGCGGGTTCTTGGTTTCCAGATGCCCGCACGAAGCACGGAAACATCCGAATCTTTTAACTCATGCGCTGTAGTCAGCAGTTGTTCTTCTGTTTCGGCACTGCAAGGACCGGCGATCAAAAAAGGATTGATATTTTTAAACTCATTGAACCAGGAACGTAGGGATTTAGTGTTTTGCATATAATTAAAAATTCCTAAAAAATAACACCGGTCAAAGTTAAAAGAAGGAATCGAATTCCTCCCTAAAATAACTTAACTTATTATCATCTAAAAGTTTAAAAAAATTATATACTTTTAAGCAAAAGGATACGAGATTTTTTTATAGGCTGGAAAAAATGGTTCAAAAACAGCAGCCATAAGCAAAACCGCACTGGAACTAATTTCATTATGAAAACGAATTACGTTAAACCTTTAAGCTTTCTATTTGTATTGCTGATTTTTTTCTCTTGTCAAAAAGAAGAAGGAGAAACAAATCAGCAAAATTTGACGCCAAATTCAGATATTACCGTATCTGCAAGACCTACACCTTCTGAAGACATGATAACATTTCTCTCATCTCTGAGTGAGGCCGTTATTATTGGACAGAATGGCAACAAAAAAGAATATGAAGAAACTTTAATAAAAGCTTCGAAAGACTTTCTGGATATGAATGGTATTATGTATAATAAAGCCACAAGCAATTCAGAAATTTTCTCCAAAGCTTTGGAACTGTATTCTCAAAAAACCAACAATCTAAAAAATTAGTTATCATGAAAAAAATTATCTTACTAATAATGGCGCTTATTGTAGCCCCGGTTTTTCCAAATTCAATTTTCGTCTTTAACAATGTAGATTTTGATTTATATTATCTGATTGGAGCAAGGCCCACAGATGGGACTTACTACCCCTATCTATCTTCCAGAGGACCTTACACACAGCCTGGGAGTTCTACACCTTATTTTGTTTTACTGGAAGGTTTTGAAAATACAACATATGCTCATGCTAGTGGCTTCCCTTTTGATTCACCTGTCACCCTTCCTGCCTCAGCACAAATTTCCCACTGGACAAGAACTTTAACTCCGGGTTCCCCGGCAATTAACACCACAAATTCTTTAGCGCAAATGATGTTCGGTTCAACACACAGATATTCTGAATTTAAATTCTTTATGTTGGATGAAAACGACAATCACGTGCTTTCTGGCAATATAGACCCTATTGATTTAGATTTTCCTTCGGAAATGAGCGGATTTGGCATAACAATTACTTATTTCCCTCTTGACGGAGATGTGTTTATTTTATTTGATTATACTCCTTAAATAAAGGAAATTTCGTATCCTTTATAAATTATTTGAAATTATGAAAAAAATTATATTCTTATTGTTGGTTTGTTATACATTTCCAGGTTTCAGCCAAACCTACGACCGGGAATGGGCCACCTACTTTGGCGACAGCAGCCTATGGATTTCCGGCATTGCAGAACACGATGGTAACCTGTTTATCGTGGGAAAAACCACCAACAGTTCTTATACGGAAACATTAACTTCGTCTGCCCCTTTCCAACCCGATTACGGTGGTGGGGCAACTGATGGTTTTTTTGCAAAAATCTCGGAAGAAGGACAATTGCTCTGGTTCTCCTATTACGGCGGTGAAGGAGATGATGAAATCATTGACATCATCATTTATGCAGATATACTTTACCTGGTTGGTAAAACTTCAAGTGACGAGTTGGCGACTTCCGGCGTTCATCAAGATTCATTAAACGGTATTGCAGATGGCTTTATCGCATCCTTTGATCTTGACGGCAACAGAAACTGGCATACCTATTTTGGCGGCGAAAAAGAAGATGAAGTGATTTCTTTAGTTATCGAAAGTGGAAAAATAGTAGTCCACGGTCGCACTTCCAGCCATACAGCGATTGCTACCTCAGGTGCATTTCAGGAAACCATTCATCCAGAGGGGACAAATGGAGATTTTGTAAATAATTTTATAGCTGCTTTTACAACTTCGGGAACAAAACTGTGGGGTACCTATTATGGCCTTACCAATAATCTTAATTCAACAAGTTTTGGTTCCCACCTGTTTCTTACCGGCATTGCTGCCAATAAAACAGGATTCTATATTTCGGGCTGGGACACTCAGTCTGCCAATAACACCTACTATGGCACTCCCGGCTCTTTTATGGAAACCAGACCCGGTCCTGTACCTATGAGTCTATACTTGTCAAAATTTGATAATGAAGGAAATCGAGTGTGGAGTACGTATTACAATGCTGTGGATGCCAATGGAAATTCTACTGCCATTCAGCCATATGGCGGGGCAGGATATTTAAAAACTTTCTCCTCACTGACTTCTACCAATGACGGTGTGTATATTTCCGGAAGAACCATTGGAGCATCTGTGGGGACGCAAGGTTCATTCCAACCTACTAAAACAGGCGTTCATGTTCCGTTTGTTCAAAATTTTTCAAATACGGGAGAAAGGTTGTGGGGTTCTTATTTAGGAAATGGATATGGAACAGATGTCGGAGGGGGCTATTTTGGAGCTCATTTGAATGGCTTGAGCAAAGACTCGGAAAACAACATCTATATAGCGGGTTCCACCCATTCCATAGGAGATATTGCCACACCGGATGGATTTCAGACTGAAAAAGGAAACTTTACTTCCTGTTTTGTAGCAAAAATGACTCCGGGCGGTACTACTAAAATTTACGGTACTTACTATGGCAGCGAACAAAGCGAAAGTGACGGCAAAGTCATCCCGATCGGGAATGGAGACAGTTTCTACTTAATCGGAAGTACAAGCAGCACCGCCGGCATTGCCACTCCCGGCGCCTGGCAGGAAAATTTTATCTCCGGTGGAGAAGTGGAAAAAAACATTTTTATAGTGAAATTCACAGATGAGGAATTGTTACATGCATATACATCGGAGAAGATGGATTTTGTTTTATACCCCAATCCGGTAAAAGATTACCTACACATCCAAAGCTTAAAACACGAGCCATTTGAAATCTCAATTTTCAATATCGCAGGGCAGCAATTGTTGGGCAAACGAATTATAAGCCCATCTGCACCGCTGGATTTAAGTGCGCTTCCGGCAGGGATGTATATTGCACAGATCAAGGATAGTAACGGGAAGATGACAGAAAAAATGAAGCTAATGAAGCTTTAATAATCGTATGCAATGCAATGCAGTACAATCCTAATACCCTATAGGACAGCTTTTTATGTGTATCTTATAGTTGGAAATGTAAAAATAAATAATTAATTTACACAACAATCTAACAATCAAATTGAATCAACGGCAATGAAAGAAAAAATAAAATATATTTTATTATCTGCCATAATTTGTTGGACTCTGAATATAGGATTTGTATACACCCAAAACCACACCTACAATCTTGAGTGGGGTACCTATAATGACAACAACAATGGCACCGGTCTCACATTTTTATCTAATGCCGCTACAGCAGATGCCGAGGGAAATTTATATCTCGGCTATGCTTCCCCTGTTCTTCCTACAGAAATGTGGGGAGGTATCGACAAATTTTCTCCCTATGGTGAATTACTATGGAGAGTAGAACTTTTTGAGGAAAACAGAATTCTTTATATAGACGATTTAAAAATAGATCACAATCAGGACTTGATCATTTGCGGGTGGACCAATTCTCC
>DASRWC010000023.1:0-26616 GCA_035654795.1 Flavobacteriaceae bacterium | reverse complement strand
TATTGCTTTCATAATACTAAAGTGTCAAAGATACCGAAATTCCTCGTGGTGTTAAAAGAAAAACGGTATTCCATGGTGTTCAAGAACTTTGCCGAAACATCAAGAAGATAAAGAAAATAGGATGAAAAGAGAGCATTATAGGCTTTGTGTTTTCAAGTTATAATCTACTTAGCGAAAACAATAGGAAAGATTGGGAGTTGGAAATACCATCATGTGTAGAAAAATATTCAAGATTTCTGTGTTTCAAGAGATCGCAAAGGGAAGTTCAGAAAAAAACCGTCAAACAATGACGGCTTTAATTACGGTTTCTAATATTTAACGAACTTCTATTTTCTGAGTTCTGCCATTTTTATGGCAGCTATTGCGGCTTCCGTTCCCTTATTTCCGTGTTTTCCTCCGCTTCTGTCTAGGGACTGTTGCATGGTGTTGTCTGTAAGTACACAGAAAATAACCGGAATATCTCCCTTGACGTTTAAATCTTTTATTCCTTGAGAAACTGCTTCACAGACGAAGTCAAAATGTCTGGTCTCTCCTTGGATGACACACCCTATTGCGATAATTGCATCCAATTCAGGATGTTTTTGGCTCATAAGTTTGCTGCCATAAATCAACTCATAACTTCCGGGAACATTCCAACGAAGAATATTTTCTCCTTTTGCCCCACAGTCTATCAAGGCATCCACAGCGCCTTTAAACATTCCCTCAGTTATTTGATCATTCCATTCTGAAACAACAATCCCAAAGCGAAAAGAGTGCGCATTTGGGATTGTCGTTTTATCGTATGCCGATAAATTCGTATTTTTTGTAGCCATTACTTTGTCATTGCTTCCGCACGTCCTGCGTAGATTTCTGCTCTTGCAGCTTCCTGCGAGTCGGGATAATCTTTAGAAATAGACTCAAAATGTTTTAATGCCTTATCTGTTTTGTTCAGAGACATGGCAGCTACACCCGCTTTTAATAAAAAACGAGGCGTGGTAAATGCATTGGAGCGCATGCTTGCGGCTTCTTCATAATATTTAAGGGCATCTTCATTCTGTCCTAAATTAGCAAAAGCATCGCCTATTGCTCCCTTAGCAAGTGGAGCTAGCATTTCGTCTTTAGATTTAAATTTATCCAGTTGCTCAATAGCCTCTTTATATTTATTTAGATTCAAATAAGCCATTCCCGCATAATATCTTGAAAGATTGGCTGCATTGGTTCCACTGTAGTTGTCTATTATATCTAAAAACCCGTATTTTCCTGCACCGCCCTGGAGAGAAAGATTGTAAAGTGAATCTTTTTCTGTAGCGGTCAATGCTTCTTCCCAGAAAACTTGGGCTTGAAACATTTCATTCATTGCCTCTGCTTCTTTGGGTTTTTGAATGAATTCTTGGAAAACAAAATATCCAACAACCGCTAGTGCGATTACCCCAAGAACTCCTAAAAGCGCTTTTTGGTTTTTCTCAATCCACGCTTCTGTACGAGATGCACCTTCATCAAGGGATCTAAACACTTCAGCTGTTCTGCTGTCCTGTTCTATTTGAGCTTCCTGCTCTACCTTTGTGCTCGGTCTGCCTCCGCGTTTTTTGTAGGTTGCCATAGTTTTTGATTAATGTGGCGCAAAAATAAAATTTTTAATGGAATTTAAAAGGATATTAATTTCTTATTTTTCGATAATTTGCCTCGCACACCATTCAATATTATCGTAAAGTGCCGCATTTCTCAACGCTTTCATTTCTATGATTTTACAAAAACTATCTCTTTTAAATTATAAAAATTTTGATTCCATCTCTTTTGATTTGGACCCTAAAATAAACTGTTTTGTAGGTAATAACGGAATTGGAAAAACAAATATCCTTGATGCGATATATCACTTGTCCTTCGGAAAAAGTTACTTTAATCCTATTACCCTGCAAAATATCAAGCATGGGGAAGAATTCTTTATGATTGAAGGAGTGTATTTACGAGACGGATCACAAGAAAAAATAGTGGTCAGTGCAAAGAAAAACCAAAAAAAAATCATCAAAAGGAATGGCAAAATATACGACCGTCTGAGCGACCATATCGGATTATTACCCTTGGTGATCATTTCGCCTGCAGACAGAGATTTGGTTGTTGAAGGCAGTGAAACACGTAGAAAATTTATGGATGGTGTTATCTCCCAACGCGATCCGGAGTATCTGAAAACTCTTATCAAATACAACCAGGTTCTTGCCCAGCGTAATTCACTTTTAAAATTTTTTGCGGCAAATCAAAGTTTTGATCCGAATACCATAGCCATTTATAACGAACAATTGTACACCTACGGGACCTCCATTTTTGGAAAACGTATGGCATTTGTTGCCGAATTTCTGCCTATTTTTCTCAAGCGTTATCGATCCATCAGCAGTGGAAATGAAAACGTAAATCTTAATTATGAAAGTCAGCTCCGAGAAAATGATTTGCTCACGCTTCTTGAACAAAATTTAGGAAGGGACCGGGCATCACAATATACTAACTATGGCATTCACAAGGACGATTTGATTTTTGAAATAGACGGACATCCTATCAAAAAATTTGGATCTCAAGGACAGCAAAAATCCTATTTAATTGCGCTGAAGCTCGCACAATTCGATTTTATCAAGGCTCGAGTAGGGGAAAACCCCATTTTACTTTTAGATGATATTTTTGACAAACTAGATGAGACTCGAGTAGAACATTTGATAACTTTGGTGGATAAAGAAAACTTTGGACAATTGTTTATCTCTGACACCCATTTTGCCCGTACGGAGGAAGTAATTAAAAAAGTTCATCAATCTTATAAAATGTTTCCACTGAAAAACTAGATGCTTATGTATCCAAAATTATTGCTTCTATTTATATCTCTAATCTTCGTGGGGTGCAAAAAACCGGATCCCGCAGCCTTAAAATCTAAGCTTCCGGGATACTGGGAAATAAAACAGGTTCAATTCCCGGGTGGTGACAAGAAGGAATATGATATGAATCTGGTAATTGACCATATTGAAATTGAGGGAGATTCCGGAAAACGAACGAAAGTCTCTCCCGAGATTGATGGAAAATTTTCCTCCAACGGACTCTCTGAAGATTTCACTTTAGAAATTGAAAACGATAGTTTATACATGCATTACACCACGCCATTTGATTCTTGGAAAGAAGCAGTTATAGAGGCGCAAGACAGCATTTTGGTTGTAAAAAATAGGGAGAACAAGATTTATCGGTATAAAAAATATGTTCCCTTGAATATCTCGGATTTATTAGTTGAATAGAATGGCAAAAAATAAAGACGATCGGAAATGCGATGCTTTTTCCTTAGAGGAAGTACTACAGGAAGTTTATGTTGTGAATAAATTGGAAGTCGGGCTTGATAAAGTACGAGTTGAAGATGCCTGGGCTTCTGTGCTGGGTCCTTCCATTCAATCTTATACCCAAAGTGTCAATTTTTCCCGAGGTACACTGGTAGTATATCTAACTTCGGCCGCTATGCGACAAGAACTCAGTTATGGCATCCAAAAAATCATTGATTTAATTAATGAAGAAATGGGAAAAAAAATAGTTGAAAAATTGATTCTCAGGTAATCGTAAATATCTCCACACTCCTAACGCCAACTCATAAATATGAAGTATTCTTTCCTGCTCGTTTTCATTTTGATTTCACCATTACTTTCTGCTCAAGAAACTTTCACACGTGCCGACACCTTGAGAGGAAGTATCACGCCGGAGAGATCTTGGTGGGATGTAGTTTATTATGATTTATCTGTGGAAATCAATCCACAAACCCGAAGCATCCAAGGAAAAAATAAGATTTCTTATGAAGTTTTAAAAGATGGACAAGTGATGCAGATAGACCTTCAATTCCCAATGGAAATTGACAAAGTGATTCAGGATAAGGAAGAACTTTCTTTTATTACCGATGGAAATGCACATTTTATTAATCTTAAGAAACCCCAAATACCGGGTACGGAAAACCTTCTAACCATTCATTTTTCAGGAAAACCAAGAATTGCAAGACGTCCGCCCTGGGATGGAGGATTTACCTGGACTAAAGATAAAAACGGGAATGACTGGATTGCCAACTCCAATCAAGGAATTGGTGCCAGTGTGTGGTGGCCTTTAAAAGATCATCCTTATGACGAACCGGATCGCGGAATGACAATTTCTGTTACCACGCCAAAACACTTGATGAACGTGAGTAACGGAAGGTTGAAAAAAGTGATAGACAATGAAGCGTCAAAAACCTGGGTTTGGGAAGTTGTAAATCCTATTAACGCATATGGTGTGAACGTGAGTATTGGAGATTACATCCATTTTGGAGAAACTTATCAGGGAGAAGCAGGACCTTTGGCGATGGATTATTATGTTTTACGGGATTATTTGGAAGAAGGCAAAAAACAATTTAAGCAAGCACCAATGATGATGGAGGCTTTTGAACACTGGTTTGGTCCATATCCGTTTTATGAAGACGGCTACAAACTCATACAAGTTCCGTATTTAGGGATGGAGCACCAGAGTGCTGTTACTTATGGAAACGGTTTTACCAATGGTTACCTTGGAAGTGATTTATCTGAAAGTGGATGGGGTTTAAAATTTGATTTCATTATTATTCACGAGAGCGGCCATGAATGGTTTGCAAACAATATCACCAATAACGATGTGGCCGATATGTGGATTCATGAAGGCTTTACGTGCTATTCCGAAAGTCTTTTTCTGGATTATTTCTTTGGAAAAGAAGCATCATCCGAATATGTGATCGGATTAAGGGAGCGAATTTTTAATGACCGGACAATGATAGGGATTCCACACTTAGATTTTAGGGGAAGCAGTGATATTTATTATAAAGGCGCAAATGTTGTTCATACCCTAAGGCAGGTTGTGGATAACGATGAAAAATGGAGACAGATTTTACGCGGGTTAAATAAAGAATTTTACCATCAGACCATTAGCAGCAAACAACTTGAAGAATATATCAGCCGGAAAACAGGGAGAGATCTAGAGCCATTTTGGAACCAATATTTAAGAACAACAAATATTCCAAAACTGGAATTGAAGAAAAATGGAAAGCAGATTACATATCGGTTCTCAAATGTTCTTGATAATTTTACGATTCCAGTTCTGATAAAAGTTAATGGCAAAGAAATTCTGATAAATCCTACTTCACAATGGAAGAAAAAGAAAATAAGGAAGACTGTAGAAAATTTAGACGTGAAGAAGGATTATTATTTTGAAGTGGAAATAAATTAAAATCTAATATTATGATTTTTATAGAAAATGAAGGAAACCATAATCCCAAGCTGAATCTGGCTTTGGAAGAATATATTCTTAGAAATTTTAGTCCGGAAAACGACTATCTGTTGTTCTACATTAATGCTCCTTCTATTATTATAGGGAGAAATCAAAATACCTTAGAGGAAATTAATGATGATTATGTAACAGAACAAGGCATTGAAGTGGTTCGCCGTATTTCCGGAGGGGGCGCTGTGTATCATGACTTGGGGAATTTAAACTTTAGTTTTATCACCAACCATGACGGCCAGAGTATCAGTAATTTCAAAAAATTTACAGCCCCCGTTATCAAAGTTTTGAATGAGATGGGGATGCATGCCGAGTTAAAAGGGAGAAATGACATTGAAATAGACGGTAGAAAAATTTCAGGAACTGCCCAATTTTCAACGGGAAAAAGAATGATCAGTCATGGCACTCTTTTATTAAACACCGATTTGACCGAAGTCACTCGTGCGTTACAGGTGAAGATGAGTAAGATCGAATCTAAAGGTCATAAATCCGTGCGTAGCAGGGTAGCAAATATTTCGGAATTTTTGGATGCTCCCATGACTATAGATGCGTTTCGTCAACGTATTTTGAAAGGTCTGTTTGAAGATAGCGATGATTTTGAGACTTACTATTTAACTCCCGAGGAATGGGAAGGAGTTCATAAATTAAAAGCCGAAAAATATGACACTTGGGAATGGAATTATGGAAAATCCCCTAAATTTAATATAAAGCGATCCAAACGGTTTTCCATAGGGGAAATCGATTTAAGAATTTTTGTGGAGAAAGGTCATATTGAAGATTTCAAAATTTTTGGCGATTTCTTTGGGAGAAAACCTGTTGAAAATCTGGAGAAATTATTGGTAGGTGCGCGTTATGTAAAGGATGATATCACTCAAGTTTTAAAGGATATTGAAGTAAGCGAATATTTTGGGGAAATTCCTAAAGTCGATTTCATTGAGTTGATTTATGGAAGTGATGAAGCGTAATCAACTGAAGATTTTACTCATGGTTTTGGCAGCCGCTGTTACCATTTATGGCGTGGTTTCGGGCAAATTTCTTTTTCTTTTTCTCTGGCTTCCTTTGGGCTTTCTTTTTTCCAAAAAGAAATAAGAACCTATAATAGGTATAAAAAAAATCGCTCTGACAAAATGTGAGAGCGATTTTTTTCGTGAATAAACATTTGATTACTCCACGATAAACTTTCCTTTCATAAGTGCTACGTGACCCGGGAAAGAGCATATAAAATCATAAGTACCGGGAGCAGGGGCGTCAAACTCGATTGTATCGCTTTCTCCACCTCCAAGCATTCTGGTATGTGCAATTACCTGATTTTCTCTATCCTTCGGAATATAATCAGACTCTTCTGCTGTATTTGCAGCTTGTCCGAATTCCATAATGTCAGTTCCTTGTGTTAGAAGAACCCAGTTGTGCCCCATAACATTCTTCTCCATTTTCCCGACATGTTTTAGTGTCAATCGAACTTTTTGACCAGCTTTTACTCGTAATTCTTTTTTATTGAACTGCATCTGGTCATTTCCTTCGATGCTCAAATTTGCTACAGCATCATCTGTTGCCACAGGAGTTGTATCCTCTACTCTATCCGTCCCGATAGGACGTGTTGTAGTTTCATCTTTTTTCTTATTGTCACCACAGCTTAATGCTAGTGCAGCGACGAAAATCACTAGGAGTTTTTTCATTTTGTTTTTAGTTTTTGGTTATTTTTGGAATTGGGTATAAAAATAAATCCAAAAAGTCAGGATTTCAAAATTCTGAGGCTGTTTACAATGACTTTAACAAAATAATGACATTAGAAGAAGCTACACGTTAAAGTTATTACTATTTTTAATCCTTAATCCCTTCCCCCATTAATAAAAATGTTTGAATTCTTTCGCAAAAAATACTTTGTTGCTGACTTCTTAGGTGGTCTTACAGATTTCCATTGCCACCTTCTTCCCGGTCTAGATGACGGATCTAAAGACATTGAGATGAGTCTGGACATGATAGCCGAATATAAATCTATAGGCTATAAAGGCGCAGTAGCAACACCCCATGTTATGGAAGGATTTTACCATAATGATTCTGAAACCATTTTGAAGAGCTTGGCCTCCTTAAAGAAAGTTTGTCTTGTGGAGAATATAGATTTCAATCTGAGTGCCGCAGCCGAGTATATGTTGGATAAAGAATTTGATCAACTTTGTGAGGCTAAAGATCTTCTAAAAGTCTTTGAAAACAAAGTTTTGGTAGAAATGTCTTATCTTCAAAAGGCAATATTTGTGGAATCTCAAATTTTTGATATTCAGCAGAAAGGTTTTACTCCTATTCTCGCCCATCCGGAACGTTATTTGTATTTGACAAACCGTACGGACGTTTTAAAATTCAAAGAAAAGGGATGTTTACTGCAATTAAATTTATTATCTCTTTCTAACCACTACGGAAGTCAAGTGCAAAATAAAGCATTCGAACTTCTTTCTCACGGGCATTATGATCTGGTAGGAACCGATGCACACAATCCCAGGCATTTACGAACATTAAAGCATATTACTTTAACCAAGAAATATGTGCCCTTTTTTGAGGCTTTAATCCAGAAGGTTAAAGAAATAAATTCTTAGAAAATCAATTTCTGATATTTCGTTTAGGCTTTCCGGATTTATTAAGAACGAGATTAGCTTAATCCGAAAGATCTTCTAAATCGTTTCCAGAACGAATTTCTTGAAACATAGTAGTAGCCGTACTTGTTGCCATACCCGATTTTATCCATGGAAACATCATTTATCACAAAAGCCACATTTTGCAACTTCTTACTTTTGATATTGGTCATCGGAAATTCCAGAAGTCTTCTTTCTGTAAATCCGGCACGCATTACATACAGTATCACGTCGGCAAATCTACTTATCAGGAAAGTATCTGTCACCAAAAGTGTAGGTGCGGTATCTACCACTACATAATCAAATTCCTTCTTCAACTCCGCGAATAATTCTTCGGCTCTCGGTCTTAACCAAAGTTCTGCCGGATTTGGAGGAATGGTTCCCGAATACATCAGAGTCAGGTTGCCATTCATTTCACTCGGTGTTAGGTAGTCAAAAATAGAAGAATCTTCATTTATCAGATATTCCACCACTCCATTTCGATAGGATTTTGAGGGTGCATATCGGTGGATTTGCGGATTTCTTGTGTCTGAGCCAACCAGAACAACTTTGGAGCCTGCATTGGCCAATGTAAGAGCAAGATTGAATGAACAAAATGTTTTTCCTTCACCTTTTATGGTGGAAGTAACAAAAATGATTTTTCCTTCATCCTCCTCCTTGTTTGGAACGATCAAATACTGCAGATTGGTTCTTAACATTCTAAAAGATTCTGCCAATACTGATCTGTCATTTATTTGAACAAGTTGTTCTTCTTTTTTGTCCAATTTAGGAATCTCCCCAATGATGGGATTATCTTTATTCACGGCAAGAATATCAGATTTCTCCCTTACTTTATCATCAAGAAGATTTCGAAGATAAATTACACCGAAAGGGATTAGCAAACCAAGAATAAAAGCTGCAAGAAAGATGATGTTCTTTTTCGGCGATACAGGAGCCAGAGAACTAAAAGCATAATCCACTACCTTGGCTTTAGGCGTGGTAACTGCCATAGAGATAGCATTTTCTTCTCTTTTTTGTAACAAATACAGGTAGAGCGTTTCTTTTATTTCTTGTTGGCGACTTATGCTCCGGAAAATCTTTTCTTTTGAAGGTGCAGAGCCTATTTTAGTATCTATTTTGGCGCCTTGCTTCAGGATGTCATTTTTTTGAATTTCCAGCGCAGTTTTTGCATTACTCAGACCCTCCATCACGTTGGCACGCAAACCTCTAAGTTGATCTGTCAAAACAACTACCGCAGGGTTCTTTTCTGTGGAACTTCCTAATAACCTCGATCTCTCCAAAACAACTTGGTTGTAATTTTGCACATTGGAAGCAACGCGATCTGACTCAAATCCTAAGTTTGTCGGCAATAAATCCGTCTCATTAGCTTTTCGGACATAATCGATCATACTTGCTATCAACTCCAATTGCACATCTACCTCCATGGCGCGTTTGGCATATTCGCTTTCATTTCTTAAGAACAACTCCCCTTCAACTTTTAGGTCGGTTAAACGATTGGATTGTTTAAACTCAACCTTTCCTGTTTCTACAGAATCCAATTCTTCAGAAATAATTAATAATCTACCATTAATGAAATTTGCCGTATTGCGTGCTACAATATTTCGGTC
Organism: Flavobacteriaceae bacterium; assembly: GCA_035654795.1. Lineage (GTDB taxonomy): Bacteria > Bacteroidota > Bacteroidia > Flavobacteriales > Flavobacteriaceae > JAAYLC01. The sequence continues at coordinate 17,117 of DASRWC010000023.1, read as the reverse complement.
TTCCATAGCATCCTGATTATACTGTTTTATCAGTTCATTAAGGATGGCTCTTGCTTTATTGGAATTGGGCAGATTTAAAGTTAGCTGGATCACGCTGCTCATATCCATCAGGCGGTCCACCTGAATATTTTGCCGATAGGCAGCAACGGTTCTGTTCAGACTATATATGTTTACACGAATCTCCTCGGGTGAATTATCAGTATCGGTGAAATTTAAGTGCTCAGTAGCCAGAACCGTGATTTCCGCAAAAGGAAGTTTCACTACCTCTCCAAAAGAAAATTCAGCTCCTTCTAAAACATTTTCTACGGTTAATTGGTATTTTTTGGAATTGATCGGAAGCACGTAAAGCGGTGTGGCAGGAAAAATAATTTCATCCTCCGGAGTAATAATTTCCACTTTAATAGGCACATTCTCATAGAGTTCAGTATCTCTTACCTTCCCTTCTGAAACGTAGGAAACATTCAAATGCAACTCTTTCACTACTCTTTCTGTGAGGCTTTTGGATTTTAAGATTTGGATTTCATTTTCGAATCCGGAAGGACTTAAACTACCTGTAAATCCTAAATCCTGAAAAAGAGCCAGTTCCGATAAGGCGCTGTTTTTCTCATCTTTAATTAAAATGGTCGCTTTTGTTTCATAGATGGGAGTTGCATACCGTAAATAAATTACAGACAATGCCATCAGGACAATTGCAGATATTATAAACCACGGCCAGTATCTTAAATAGACATAAATTTGTTCTCTTAAGTTAGGTTCTGCAAGCTCGGGTTTAGTGATTTCCGGGTTTTCCATGGATTTTATCTGAAAATAATAACTAGAACTGAAAGTAATAGAGATGCCATACTTACATAAACCGGTGCATTTCTGTTAAAACTGGAACCTTGTCTTTGCGCACTATTGGGTTCCACATACACAACGTCATGCTGCTGCAAGTAGTAAAAATCTGAATTTAATGCGTTTGAATCTCTAAGATCCAGGAATTCATACTGTTTCTTTCCCCCAATCTCACGAACCACAAGTACGTTGTCCCTTCTGCCAAAAATGGTCATATCTCCTGCCAATCCCAATGCTTCCGGCAGGGCTACTCGCTCTCCGGAAATGGTAAAAGTTCCCGGTCTTGTCACTTCTCCCAAGATACTGATGGTGAAGTTCATGATCCTAACGTTAACAATAGGATCTTTAATATATTCTTCCAGCCTCTCTGTCAATAGGTTTCTGAGTTCTTTTGAATTCAACCCTTCCACATGAATTTCTCCCAACACAGGGAAATTTATTTTTCCGGTATGATCAACTAAATAGCCTACCTCTTGAGTATTGGTTGAAGACATCATTTCTCGAGAGGATGTCAATGGTCTTGAAAGAACCATAAGGTTAAAGGGAATAACAGATTCCAAATTGGCCGCAGAAACTGTGATACTCAAGATATCATTTGGTTTAAAAGTGACCGGTTTGAAATTGATATCTGTATTTTGAAGATTTTCAATCCCCTGAAAATAAGCAATTCTTTTACGAGGTACACAGGAAAAGGTAAGTAAAGAAACCAAGACTCCCAGAATTGCATGACGATAGTTAAAACTCATAAAAAATATTTGGCGACTAATATAAAGATTAATCATCTATAAAAATTCAAGCTGGGGAGGGCTATATAAAATCGGAAAGACAGAAACTTCCTGAAAGTGGGCAAAAGTATTGAAGAAATTTGATTTTCCTATATTTCTTGCTAAATTTTATAGGTTTCATCTGTAGCTGTGGCTATATATTTTTAAAGAACACCTTAGCTATCATTCATTCAGTAAGTCTCCGGATATAATTAAGTATGTACTAAAAGAAAAACCGCCCGAGGGCGGCTTTACATTATTCATTGTGCAGAAATGCCTGTTTTGCCAGAAGCTCTTCTTCTGACTCAACGTGATTATCATCCGGCACACAACAATCTACCGGACACACAGCTGCACATTGTGGTTCTTCATGAAAGCCCATGCATTCCGTACATTTATCGGGAACTATATAATAGATTTCATTGCTTAAAGGTTCTTGCACTTCATCGGCATTAACCGTTCTGCCGTCAGGCAAAACTACGGTACCGTTTAGAGAAGTTCCATCGGCATATCTCCATTCATCTGCTCCCTCATAAATGGCATTATTTGGACATTCCGGCTCACAAGCGCCGCAATTGATACATTCATCGGTTATAATAATTGCCATAGTATTAGTTTTTCTAACTTTGCCGCAAAGGTACTGCCAATCAAGGCTAACTCCAAATGAAACTATGGATTTAAAACAAAGAATACAAGCGTTTTCAGCATTGGGAAAATTTTTAAATCAAATTGTGGAAACGTATGAAAAACAATCCGAAACCTCCTTAGAAATGCAGAAGGCGGTTGAAACAATAGATCGTGCAGAAGCTGCCAACGGATGGTTCACACGAGAAAACATACTATTTAGCTTTAAAAATTGGGCTACCACATTAACCCGGGAAAATCTGGAAACCTGGACATCACATTACTTGCTTGATTCCATTAAATCAAAGACCATAGCAGTTATAATGGCCGGAAACATTCCTCTTGTAGGTTTTCATGACTTTTTGGCTGTACTCATTTCAGGACATAGAATTAAAGTAAAGCTTTCTTCCAACGATCGGATTTTACTTCCTTTTCTTGCCGAATTTTTAGTTCGACAGAATCAGGAATTTTCTGATCGTATTGATTTCGTCCAAGACAAATTGGATGATTTTGATGCAGTGATTGCCACCGGAAGCAATAACACGGCACGGTATTTTGATTATTATTTTGGGAAATACCCACACATTATTAGAAGAAACCGCAATTCGGTAGCAATTTTAACAGGAGAAGAAACTCCGGAAGATTTGGAACGTTTAGCCGACGATATCTTCTTATATTTCGGTCTCGGGTGCCGGAATGTTTCTAAAATTTATGTGCCGATAGATTATGATTTCGAGTTATTTTTTAGAGCTTGCTACCGATGGAAGGATATTATTTACAACAACAAATACATCAATAATTACGATTATAACAAGGCCGTTTACCTCATGGAGGGACTTCCGCTACTGGACAACGAATTTCTGATACTCAAAGAAGATCCGGGTTTTTCCTCCCCTATTGGAGTGCTATTTTATCAAACTTATTCAGACAAGGCTTCCCTTTTGGACGAACTCCGTGCGCAAGAATCTAATATTCAATGTGTGATTGGTCAAGTTTTCTCTCCTGAGAATATACCTTTTGGAAAGGCTCAAACACCACATCTGATGCAATATGCAGATGGCATAGACACCTTGGAATTCTTGCAGGCACTTTAGTCTATAATAAAAGATTGAATCAAACTTCATCTCGGGTGAAAACGGCGTCGTTTTTTGGATTTTACATTTGTTTTTGAATTTTCTCAAAAGTTTATTATAACCTTTGTAGAGTGGAAATTGTCTTCTAACTTTCCAGTGTCTTTACTAAATAAACCAAAACAATGAAAAAACATAATTTCAGTGCAGGTCCGGCTATTTTGCCTCAATCTGTTCTTCAAAAAGCATCTGAAGCCATTCTGAATTTCAATAATCTTGATCTTTCCCTAGTAGAGATTTCGCATAGAAGCAAAGACTTTGTAGAGGTTATGGAGCGCGCAAGATCTTTGGCGCTTCAACATTTGGGTTTAGAAGGAAAAGGTTACCAAGCTCTTTACCTTCAAGGAGGTGCGAGCACGCAATTTCTGATGGTTGCTTATAATCTATTGGAAAAGCAAGCAGCCTACCTCAATACCGGTACGTGGAGCAGCAATGCTATAAAAGAAGCAAAAAATTTTGGTGAGGTAAAGGTCGTCGCTACTTCGGAAGGTGATGGTTTCAATTTTATTCCTCATAATTATCTTATTCCTGAAGATGCCGACTATTTTCATTGCACTAGTAACAATACCATCTATGGCACCCAGATGAGAACTTTTCCCGACTGCCCCGTACCTTTGGTATGCGATATGAGTAGCGATATCTTTTCACGGCAATTGGATTTTTCAAAATTTGATCTCATTTATGCCGGTGCTCAAAAAAACATGGGGCCCGCGGGAACGGTTCTGGTTGTAGTAAAAGAGGATATTTTAGGAAAAGTTAGTAGAGCTATTCCAACCATGATGGATTATAGAGTACATATTAAGAAAGACAGTATGTTTAACACGCCCAGCGTCTTTGCCGTTTATGTATCTATGCTCACCCTTGAGTGGCTCCAAGAGAAAGGAGGAATTTCGGCAATTGAAAAAATTAATGAAGAAAAAGCGGAAATGCTTTATAATGAGATAGATTCTAACGCCTTATTTGAAGCCTATGTTCCCCGCGAAGAAGATCGATCGTTGATGAATGTTACGTTCAACCTTAAGAACGAAGCTTTAAAAGAAACCTTTGACACTCATCTAGTTGAAGCAGGAATCAGCGGCATTAAAGGACATAGAAGTGTGGGAGGTTATCGAGCTTCTCTTTACAACGCTCTTCCTTTAGAAAGTGTAAAAGTTCTTATAGAGGTAATGAAAGAAACCGAAAGAGGTGCCTAACTCAATCTTAGAATATATATGAAGATTTTAGCTAATGACGGACTTTCAGATTCAGGAATTAACGCCCTGGAATCTGCCGGACATGAAGTTTTACAAGTGCGTGTAGCACAAGAGCAATTGGCAAATTATATCAATGAGCACGAAGTGGATGTGCTATTAGTGCGCAGCGCTACCAAAGTCCGGAAAGATTTAATTGATCAATGTCTCCGACTTAAAATAATAGGTCGCGGAGGTGTGGGAATGGACAATATTGATGTAGAATATGCCGAGAAAAAAGGAATTAAAGTTATCAACACTCCTGCAGCCTCTTCATCTTCTGTGGCAGAACTCGCGTTTGCACATTTGATAGGCGCCGTTCGTTTTCTTCACCATTCAAACCGGAATATGCCTCTTGAAGGGGATTCAAAATTTAAAGAACTCAAAAGTGGGTATAGTTTCGGAACCGAATTGAGGGGAAAAACCTTAGGACTGGTGGGTTATGGCGGAATAGCACAGGAAATGGCAAAGCTGGCCGTCGGATGTGGAATGAAAGTCATAGTTAGCAGAAAAAAAGATGTGGAATCCAATTTATTGACCCTCACTTTTTTTGATGGTCAAGAAGCAACATTTTCCATCCCTAATGTAAGTTTTGATACATTATTGTCTCAGAGCGATTTTATCAGCCTTCATGTTCCTTCAGATGCCGGAAAGCTGATCGATAAAAAAGCTTTGGAAAAAATGAAAGACGGAGTGGGTATCATAAATACGGCGAGAGGAGAAATCATGGATGAAGCTGCATTGCTGGAAGGGATCCATTCGGGGAAAGTGGCATTTGCCGGATTGGATGTTTTTGAAAACGAACCCAAACCCCACATTCAGGTATTGATGAATGAACAGATATCATTAACGCCTCATATTGGGGCATCTACAGTTGAGGCGCAGGATAGAATAGGGACCGAATTGGCGGAACAGATTATAGCCTTTGCAAAGAATGTATAGCTTTCAAGATCCGGATTTCCTTAGTAAAGACTTCTTAATTAAGCTTTTGAGTTTTCCCGAATACAATGACTATCTTTGTGCTCCAATTTTATAAATGCGGGACCCATGAAAAGACTTAAAGAACGATGGCAACTGACCTCTAATTATCAGTTATTTATTGTATTTGTTGTTTTTGCAATTACCGGCAGCTCGGCTGCCAAACTTGCGGGGCCTGTAACCGATGCCATGGGAATCACCGATGATGTTGTGGGCTGGTATGTATATTGGCCCATTCGATTAATTGTAATTTTTCCGGTTTATCAAGTCCTTCTTGTAACTTTCGGGTGGCTTTTTGGTCAATTCAAATTTTTCTGGAATTTCGAGAAAAAGATGCTAAAAAGTATGGGATTAGGATTTCTTTTTAGACATGAACGTTTGGAGAAATAACATTTTGCGAGCGACAATAGCAACAATTTTTATTGTCCTGGTCCTGTTCCCGACGGGAATACGCGTCTTTCATGACATGGCGAACCATGAGCATCTTGTTTGTCATGATCACAACACACATCTTCATAAGAAACAAGCAGATTGTTCTATTGTTTTGTTTCACTTCCAACCTTTTGCAACGCCTTTATTTACAAATATCATAAGCTTTCAGGCGTTTATAAAAACCGATTTCACCACTTTTATCACGCCTTCTGCGCCCTCTTTATTCTTATCTTTTTTTAATCTGCGTGCCCCTCCGGCCTCTCTTGATATTTAGACCGTTTTCAAACATTCCTAATTAAATCAAGAGCTATGAAATTCTATTTTAATTTGTTGGCCCTAATGGTCAGCATATCCTCATTTGCCCAAAACCAGATGAGCGGTAAAATTATTTCCAAACAAACAGCCGAACCTATTTCGGCAAACATTTATTTCCCGCAACTGGAAAAAGGAACAATTTCCGATTTAGATGGGAATTACATCATTACCCAAATCCCTAACGGCACATTTACCCTTGTGGTATCAGCCATTGGTTATGCTTCCCAAACTCTAAAGGTTTCTTTTGAAAATGATACCAAGGTTCTGCTGAATCTAGAAATGGAGGAAACAGCCGTAGAAATGGAAGAAGTCATTATTTCCACTCCTTTTCATCGGTTACAAAGTGAAAATGTAATGCGAATTGAACGAGTTTCAGCTGAAAAAATGCGACAAACCGGAGCGCCCAATCTTGGAGAAGGTTTAAAAAACATTCCGGGAGTTGACCTAATTTCTACCGGTATTGGAATAGGAAAACCGGTGATACGAGGATTGAGTTCCAATCGCGTACTGATCTATTCCCAAGGAATTCGATTAGAAAATCAGCAGTTTGGAGAAGAACACGGATTAGGACTAAATGATTCAGGTATTGAAAGTGTAGAAGTGATCAAGGGTCCTGCTTCACTTTTGTATGGAAGCGATGCTCTGGGAGGAGTTTTATATTTCAATCCGGAGAGATTTGCAAGATCAGCGAAATTAGAGGCAGATTGGAATTCCAGGATATATTCCAATACATTGGGTATTTCCACCAATGCAGGAGCAAAAAAGTCATGGAATAAATTTCGAATGCTTGCGCGAATTGGGATTGATAGTCATAGTGACTACAAAACCGGTGAAGGGTATCGAGTGACCAATTCCCGGTTTAGCGAAAAAGATTTTAAAACAGGTTTCCAATACTCCGGAATCCAATCAAAAACTACTTTGCGATATAACTATACCCGGACAACACCAGGAATTCCCGATGAACTTCTAGACAACTCTCGATCGAAAAAGCCTTTGTTACCAAATCAAGAAGTTAACAATCATATTTTGAGCTTGGAAAACAAATGGTTTTTTGGCAATTCGCACCTAAATACAACTTTAGGATATCTGGTAAATGATCGGAAAGAATTTGAAGAGGAGGATGCCAAAACTCCCGAACTTGCCATGACCTTGCGTACTTTCAATTATGACATCAAATATCATTTTCCGGAACAGCATAATTTTCAAACCATTGTCGGCATTCAAGGTCTCATTCAAAGCAACAAAAATTATGGCGATGAAATCTTAATACCGGATGCCGATATTGCTGACATTGGAATCCTGGCTACTACACATTATCATCTTGAAAAATTTGATTTCCAAGGCGGCATCCGTTTTGACAATAGGCAATTACACACCTTTCCCACCCTGGGTTCTGACAAACTCACCCGATCTTTTAACAGTTTTACTGCCGCTGTAGGTGCCAAAGCAAATTTAATTAGAGACTTGTTTCTACGACTCAATTTAGCTAACGGGTTCAGGGCGCCAAATCTTGCGGAGTTGGCCTCGGAAGGCGTTCATGAAGGAACATATCGTTATGAGCGGGGAAATGAAGCTTTAGAAAATGAAAAGAACCTCCAGCTTGATGTATCTCTCGAGTTCCGTTCCGGCCATTTTGAAGTAGCTTTTAATTCTTTTTATAATTCCATATCCAATTATATTTTCCTTTCGCCCACATCGGAAAACATAGAAGGCTTTAAAGTCTATGAATATCTTCAGGATCATGCTTTTTTGTATGGAGGAGAGTTTGGTTTGCATTTACATCCCCATCCGTGGGACTGGCTCCATTGGAAAAGCAATTTTGAGACGGTCATCGGTCAAACAAAGGACGGGCAATTTCTCCCATTACTTCCCGCCGCTTCTTTGACAAACACCATTCGTGTGGAGAAAGAGAAATTCCCTACTGCCTTTCTGAGTCTCAAAAATGTTTTCAATCAGAATAAAGTTTCCGAATTCGAAACGCGCAGTGGGGGTTATTCCTTGCTAAATGCGGGAATTGAAGATCGTTTTACATTTCGAAAAACTAAGGTTACAGTGGGATTGAGCGCTACAAATTTGACCAATAAGAAGTATATTTCTCATCTCTCCAGATTTAAGGAAAACGAGTTCTGGAATATGGGAAGAAATTTTGTTCTAAGAATTGGGTTTGAGATCTAAAACTTCAAAATTGATGAAAATGAGTTTTCCAAATTTCTAATGCAGTCAATATTTATGACTTCCTAAGCCACCAAAAGTATTCGGTGCCAGATGGTAGAAGTTGTTTAGATCGCATATTAAAGAAGGTCCAAATCCCGGCTTTTTTCGAAGAACGATATTTCTTCCGAAAGGCCAGTCCAGTTGTTTCATTCCCATAATGTCGATATCGGCTCCCCCTGAAGTTTGAAGTACTACTGCATCGTCTCCGTCAAAATTTAATGACGTTGTCATGTTCGCTGTTGTTATGCCGGTGGCACCTGTATTTTTTATAACATAAACCTCTCCGTTGTTCACGGTTCCCGATAATGTTATAGTAGTGAAAGAAGAAGTCTTCCCGTCTCCTATCAAAATTTTGTAATTGGACAGATTTTTTGGAGTTCCTGTGAAATTAGCAATTTCGATAGCTCTGTTACTTCCGGAATCGCAAACGTACTCTGAAATAAATAAATCAGAAGCAGTGCCGGGAGCACCTGATTGTCGTATTTTTTCCCAGCTCTTCCCATTCCATATTTCCAGATTGCCGGTGCTCTCAACAAACACGATCAATCCTTCGTCATTGGCACTTGGTACGATAGATAATTTTGCTGCATCATCGGGAACCCGAGGTGGCATAAATCCAAAATAGTCTCCGGCCTCATCAATTTGACTTCGCACATCCAAAGCAGCCTTGGCAGATGGAGAGTCAGTACCAATACCAACCTGAGCGAAGGAAGCCGCAACACAACTTGTAAAGACGAGAGATAAAATTTTCTTCATGATTCAAGTATTAAAAAGTGTGTGAGCCGAGGCCGTTAAATGTGTCAATAGGTTTCACTTCAAATTGGCCGGGAATATATACAGTTGACGGCCCGTATCCCGGTTTTCGTCTTAAGGTTACATCTTCTCCGTATTTCCACTGTAAAAATGGTATTCCTATAACATCAACTACTGTATTTCCATTGTTTTTCATTAATATAACAGCGTCATCTCCATTAAAAGTAAGGCTGGCAGAACTTTGGTCTGCCAAATCTCTTAGATCGGTTCGACCAGGAAGATTGGTGGTACCGGCTACTACATAAACTTCTCCATGATTTAGAATAACCGAATTAAGATTTATGACACTTCCGCCCAGTCCACCTAACCTACCGGTAGCATTACCACTTCCTGTTCCTGTGCCTCCCCCGTTACTATTATCCAAAAGAGCATAATCCCCAAGATTAATGGATCTTCCGGTAAAGTTGGCAATTTCTATAGCTTTATTGTTGCTACTCCCTTCCACATATTCAGAGATAAACAAATCTTTGGCATACGCACTTGATGTATTCTTGTGTGTTTGCTGCCAATTCGTTCCATTCCACACTTCCAGAGATTGAGTTTCTTCAACATAAATTACAAGCCCCTTATCTTCCGGAGCAGGAGCAATAGATGCTTTTGCCGCATCATTCGGAACTTTCGGCGGCATAAAACCTTTATATTCTTCTCCTTTTTTGGATTCGATTTGCAGCATCGCTTTTGTGGAAATTTCATTGGTTCCTATTCCCACTTGTCCAAATAAAGACAGGGAGAATAACATCATCAAGCCAATAACAATGGTCTTACTATTCATAATAATCATGTCTTCCCAAATCTGAATAATCAGACGGATCTATTAATTCGAATTGCGCAGGAATGTATGTTGTTGAAGGACCGTAAGATCTCTTCCTCCTCAATATAATATCCGCAGCATAGGTTTTATCATTTCCAATCTCTCCTAAAATATCTATGGTAACTCCGGACTTAACTAGTAATACCGCGTCATCTCCGTTAAAATTGATATTAAGCCGCTCATTATTCCTGGTCAATAAAGCTTCATCTATAGGAGTTCCATTATGGACAACGACGTATACCTGTCCATGAGGTAATAAATAATCTTGCAAAGTTCTGGTATAAGTCCTGGTTGTACTTCCATTATTATAGCCATCAATAGAATAATCTTTTAAATTCACTGTACTTCCTGTAAAATTTGAAATTTCCAGCGCTTTATTCTGTCCCGATATTCCTTCTACATATTCCGAAATAAACAAATCACTCGCATACGGCAAATCTTCGCCACACTTTACCGAAACCCAAGCCGTGCCATTCCACAGTTCGATACATTTGGTGTGGTTCACATAAACCATTAAACCTTTATCCTCCGCTCCGGGATTAATGGCATCTCGCTCAGTGTTGGAAGCAACTCGTGGTGGAAGGAAGCCACGGTAGGGTCCGGAACCGTTGGTCTGACTGCTAATTTCAAGCATGGCCTTTTCGGAAGGTGTATCGGTTCCTATTCCCACCTGTGCCGACAACGAAGTTGACATAATAAAAAAGAAGAAAAGAGGGCAAAGTTTCTTCATAATCCAAATCTATATAAATATTGCTAAAATACTGAAATCAATTTGAATAAATCAATCACTTTTTTCTTAAAATCGAAAGCAATTATGTCAAGAATCCACATCAAAAGTTTCGGAAGGATCTTTTACCCCTTTGTAATTTAATAAACCTTCTCCATCTGCAATAATTGCCGAAACGGTCATATCCCCGGTGACATTTACTACGGTTCTGAACATATCTAAAATACGATCCACCGGGAAAATAATAGCAATCCAAGCGGGATTCAGACCTACTGATTCTAAGACTATAATCAACATAACAAGTCCGGCACTAGGAACCGCGGCGGAGCCTATGGATGCCAGAGTTGCCGTAAGCACTATGGTGAGTTGTTGTCCTAAAGTCAGGTCGATCATGTGAAGTTGCGCAAGAAAAACCACTGCAACGGCCTGGTATAAACAAGTTCCGTCCATATTTACTGTTGCTCCGATTGGAAGAACGAAACTCGTGATTTTTTGATCTACCCCAAGATTTTCTTCTACACACTCCATCGTAACCGGCAGTGTTGCCGCGCTACTGGATGTTGAAAATGCCAGCGTTTGTGCGGGTGCAATAGCTTTGAAAAACCCGGTATATGGAATTTTTCTAACAAATATTTTCAGTAATACCGGGTAAACAATAAAAATCATTACCATCAAACCCACAAAAACCGTGAGCGAATACCACGAAAGTCCTTTAAATATTTCTACTACTTTCGAAATGTCGTCTCCGGCCATTCTGCTCACAACTCCTGCCAACAATGCAAATACAAAAAAAGGTGCAGCCTGCATTACCAGATCCACCATTTTTAAAAACACTTCCATAGCACTATCCATAAAAGCTTTCATAGGCTTTGCTTTCTCTTCCGGTATGAATAAGAGGCAGATTCCGAAAAAGATGCCAAAAAAGATAATCTGAAGCATCATCCCGTTGTCAGTCAAAGAGAAGAAAAAGTTTTCGGGCACAATGTCTATCAATGGTTGAAGTGGGGATGACTCTTTGGTTTCTTCCGCTGTTTTCATTTTGTCACTAACCGCGGCATGTTTTAATTCGCTTTTTGACAATTCGGTTATACGTTGCGCACGTTCAAAGAATTCAGGTTCCTGCAAATAATTGATTCCGTCTTTTATTTCCCTACCTTCGGAAGCAGCCCAAATTTCGTAACTGATTCTGTTGTCAATTCGGCTTTGCTCGTCAACCAGTTTTCCCGGTTTCATAATATTGACTAGGGTAAGACCAAGTCCTACTGCAAAAAGCGTGGTCAGTAAATAAGCCAATAACGTTTTTCCTCCCATTCTTCCCAAACTGGACGGATCCCCAATATTGGCCACACCGCTGATAATAGAAACCAAAACCAATGGTACGGCAATCAGCTTTAGCAGGTTGATAAAAATTGTTCCAAAGGGGGCAATCCAATCTACCGTAAAAGAACTCCATCCCATTTTACTTGAGAGCAGAGCCCATAGAATTCCGAGAATAAGACCAATGATAATTTTCCAGTGGAGAGGTATTTTTTTCATGTAGTTGGGTGGGTTGTTTATAAATTGGTTTTTTGTTGCAAATAAAAATCGGCAAGTACCAAGGCTGCCATAGCCTCAACTATTGGAACTGCCCTCGGAACTACACAAGGGTCGTGACGCCCTTTTCCCTGCATTTCAACAAATTTTCCTTGTTTGTCAATGGTGGTCTGAGATTGCATTATAGTGGCTACAGGCTTAAATGCCACACGGAAGTAAATATCCATCCCATTACTGATTCCGCCTTGAATTCCACCACTGAGATTCGTTTTTGTAGATCCGTCTTCGTTAAACGAATCATTGTGTTCACTTCCTCTCATTTTGGATCCGCAAAAACCGCTTCCGTATTCAAATCCTTTGACGGCATTTATAGAGAGCATGGCTTTTCCGAGTTGGGCGTGCAGTTTATCAAAAACAGGTTCTCCCCAACCTGCAGGCACTCCTTGAATGACACAGGTTACGGTGCCTCCGACAGTATCTCCTTGCTTTCGCACTTCACGTATGTAAGATTCCATTTTTCCGGCAATAAGTTCATCCGGGCAACGAATTGTATTGGATTCTATCTTTGAAAAATCCAGTTCTTGATAAGGTTTATCTATAAATATTTCCCCAACGGAAGAGACGAAAGCATGAATTCCAATATTGGGAAGTATTCTTCGTGCTATTGCCCCTCCTACTACTCTACAGGCAGTTTCTCTGGCTGAAGCTCTGCCCCCTCCCCTGTAATCTCGATGACCGTATTTCTTATCATATGTAAAATCGGCATGTGAAGGTCTGTAAACTTGCTTTATATGGCTATAGTCTTGGCTTTTCTGATCTTTGTTCTGAATAATAAATCCGATGGGGGTTCCCAAGGTTTTCCCTTCAAAAACACCTGAAAGAAACTGCACTTCATCATCTTCTTTTCGTTGGGTAACGATAGCTGATTGTCCCGGCTTTCTTCTGTTCATTTGATATTGAATTTCTTCAGGATCTATGGTAATTCCTGCAGGGCATCCGTCGATAATACCGCCTATCGCTTCGCCGTGTGATTCGCCAAAAGTTGTTAGAGTAAAAAGTTTTCCAAATGTATTGCCGGCCATACAAGGGATTTTGAACAAATGTAAACTTTCGGGAGCGATTATTCAAAAATGATTTTTACGCAGCTTAATTGAGAAAATCACTCTTTTCATACACGGAGCGCTTCTTTTAAAATGGTGATGGGGTGTTTTGCTATTCTGCCGGTTCCATCAAGAATTTGATGTCGGCAACTGGTTCCGTTACTAGCAAGAATTACATCATCAGTCGTTTTACGAATACCGGGGAACAGTATAAGTTCTCCTATTTTCATACTCACGTCATAGTGTTCTTTTTCCATTCCAAAACTTCCCGCCATTCCGCAGCATCCGGCGGGAATTATCGTGGGACTGTAATTCTCCGGAAAATTTAAAACATCGAATGTAATTTTTTGATTGCTCAAGGATTTTTGATGGCAATGGATGTGAATTTTGATTTTCCTCTTTTCGGATGTAAAACTTTCTCTCTTGATTGCTCCAGCTTCAATTTCGGAAGCCAGAAATTCTTCAATCAAGAATGAATTATCGGCAATTCTTGTGGCCGATTCGCGGTCTGTTGAGAGACGTAGATATTCATCACGAAAAGACAAAATAGCAGAAGGTTCGATTCCCAGTAGTGGAGTTTCATGAGAAACTTTCTCTTTCAGAAACCGGATATTTCTATCTACCTCCTTTTTTGCCTGCTCTAAAAATCCTTTGGATATCAAAGCACGCCCACTATCCAAATGAAGGATAGGGATGACATGATAACCCAATTTGATTAATAATTCAACAGCATCATTAGCGATGTCAACATCCATGGTTCTGCTGAATTCATCTATCAAAAGATATATGGTTTTTGATTTAGCCTTGTCTAAATCATTTACAGTTAATAGCTGATTATCAGAATTTAGTATGCGTTTATTGAATCTTTTAATTGAAACATTCGGCAAACTCCTCCGTGGATGGATTCGGCTAATTTTTTTAATGAATTTGGACGTCACTTTTGTATTAAAAGCCAGGTTTGTGATGTGCGGATATTTAGCGGCCAAAGCATATATTTTGGAACTATGGGCAAAAAATCTTGTAGCTACTGAAGGTTTGTGCGTCTTGTAATATTGAAATAAAAACTCTGCTTTTGCAGTTGCGATATCTACATTGCTAGGACATTCTGAGGCACAAGCTTTGCAACTCAAACACAGATCCATGACTTCTTTGAGTTCCTGCGAATCAAATTTATTTACAGCCTTATTATTCGTCAGTACCTCTCGTAAAACATTTGCCCTTGCTCTTGTTGTATCTTTTTCATCCCTGGTAGCATGGTAACTTGGACACATAGCACCTGAGGAGCGTTCTGTCTTTCTACAGTCGCCACTTCCATTACAATTTTCTGCCAACCGATGAATCCCGAGGTAGTCGTCAAAATTCATCAATGTCTCTATTTTTGGTTCCTCTCTATCCGCTTCATATCGAAGGGCGCGATCCATGGGAAAAGGATCTACTATCTTTCCTGGATTGAATATATTTTTCGGATCAAAAACCTCTTTAATTTCCCTAATTATCTGATAATTCTTCTCTCCTATCATTGTAGGAATAAACTCAGCTCGCACTATTCCATCGCCATGTTCTCCGGAAAAAGAACCTTTATATTTTTTGCACAGTTTGGCTACATCTGTGGTTATTTTTCTAAAATCGGCAACATCATCTGAATTTTTAAGATTCAAGATTGGACGCAAATGCAGCTCTCCCGCACCTGCATGTGCATAATACACTGCGTTTTGATTGTATTTTTGCATCAGCTGCGTAAAGTCTGCTATATATTCGGGTAAATCTGTCAAGGCAACTGCCGTATCTTCAATACAGGCCACTGCCTTCTTATCTCCTACCATATTGCCCAATAGCCCAAGTCCGGCCTTCCGTAATTCCAGTGCCCGAGCTATTTCATCGCCTCTTAATATCGGGAAATGATAAGCGTTTTTCGAAAGTTGCAGGGTTTGTATAACCTGTTTCAGTTGTTTTTCCAGATCATCCTGTGCATCACTTCTAAGTTCCAATAGTAAAATTGCTTTTGGATTATTTTTAACGAAGGCACGATAGGGTAAGTAGGTTTTGTTATTCTTTGTACAATCCAGAATCACGTGATCCATCATTTCACAGGTGTATAGATCGTGATTCATGCTGATAACCACATCTTTTAGACACGCATCCAAGGAATCGTAATGAGGAGCAACGACGGCGGTATATTTTGGCAGAAGCGGATCTAGTTTTAAAGTAATTTCGGTAATAAACATGAGTGTTCCTTCGCTTCCTGCTATTAAGTGACAGAAGTTAAAAAGCTCTTCGGATCTGTCAAAAACGGTAGAATTTAATAACGCATCGATGGCATAACCGGTGTTTCTTCTATGTATTTCGGGTTTTGGAAATTCCTTTTCAATTTCATCTTGTGTTTCTTTAGATGACAAAAGTTTGCAGATTTTGCGATATATCTCACCCTCCAGACTGGTAAGAGCCATTTTTTCTACAAACTGTTCTTTGGTTACAGGTTCAAAAATCACCTGTGTTCCATCTGATAGAAGTCCTTTTAACCGAATGACCTTATCTCTCGTCACTCCGTATTTTATGGAAGTCGTTCCACTACTATTGTTTCCTACCATCCCTCCAATTGTACATCTGTTACTTGTGGAAGTATTGGGCGCAAAAAAAACTCCGTAAAGTTCAAGAAAGCGGTTCAATTCATCGCGAATAACTCCCGGCTGAATAGTGATGCTCAGTTCTTCCGGATCAAAATGGAGGATTTCTGTAAAGCTTTTGGATATATCCACTACAATTCCCTCTCCCACACATTGTCCGGCGAGAGATGTTCCTCCGGCTCTGGGGATCAGTCCGATATGGTTGGCGTGCGCGAAATCAATTAATTGTTTTATTCCTTGGATAGAGTCCGGAAAGGCCACAGCCAAGGGGATTTTTCTATAAACTGAAGCATCAGTGGCATACATGGATTGGTATAATTTGTCCATGTGCAACCGGCCTTGAAACGATTTTTCAAAATCTGCGAGTGTAGTGTGTTCCATAATGTAAAGGTAAACAAGAGTTAACAATGGTTTAAGTAAAAATTTTCAAGGATTAGGAGACTCTTAACGCTGAGGCATAGTTTAACCTTTTACTTTTACCAAAAAGAAAATAAACCCACATTTTATGAAAAAGACACTCTATTTATTTCTGGTACTCGCAGCCTTTGCGTTTACCGCCGAAGCTCAACAAGTTTCTAATCACGCTATAGGATTGCGTTTGGGAGATAGTGACGGATTCGGTCCTGAAATAAACTATCAACATGCTTTACGTGAAAATAACCGTCTCGAACTCGGGCTTGCCTGGCACAGCAAACGGTATTACAACGCCGTTAAATTAGTAGGTATCTATCAATGGGTATGGAACATTGACGGTGGCTTCAACTGGTATGCCGGCCCGGGAGCAGGTTTGGGAAATGTTAGTTACGACTATCCGAAAAATCACACTCACTATGACAGAAACTCAGAATTCTATGCCTTTATTACAGGAGACGTAGGGATCGAGTATAATTTTAACATCCCTTTAATGATTTCTCTTGATATTCGGCCTCAACTCAATTTGGGATATCATGACAACATAAATTTTGATGTAGGTCTAGGAGTTCGTTATC
>DASRWC010000022.1:0-6075 GCA_035654795.1 Flavobacteriaceae bacterium | reverse complement strand
TAATGAAGTAATTCTTACACAAGCAAAAGATCTTTTGAAGTCTGAAAATATTTTAATTCAAGCTAAAAGATCTTCAACAGCAGAAAATGAGGGCATCATTATTTCTCAAGCTATGCGAGTGTTTATAGAAAAATCAAATAATAAAAAATAATGTTATGAAAAAATATCTACTAGTACTACTAACTCTTTTGCTCACCTCTTCCTTCTATGCACAGAAAAGAATGTATATATATAATTTTTCTTCTTATGACATGTATATGAGCTACTTCTATACAATTCCTAATTTGGATACCGACTTTGGAGCAACAAATATAAACACAGAGGAGCCTCTTATTTTTGAAGCTGGACAATCTTATTCTTATACAACTACTTTGACAGGTCCAAACTCAAACGGCTTTCCATTTTCTGGTTTTTCAGGTATGACTTGGACGTGGAATATTAATGGTGCAATTTCGACTGGTCATACCGGTACGCAAACAGAATTCCTCAATGGAACTGGCCAGAAGTTTTATTTTATGAAAGTAAGTGGGATTTCCAGCGGATATGATGGTGGAAACCTCGGCCAGCCCTATGGAGTATCCCAAAGCTTTATCTCTGGAGACAATGTCGATTTCTATTTTGTAGAAAATCACATCAGTGCTTCAGAAATAGAATATACAATAATGATGTTGGACAATTAAACAGATAATCAATGAAAAAAATAAAATATATTTTATTTTTTGGAATAATTTTATGGAGTCTAAATCAAGAACTGGTATATGGTCAAAATCACACCTACAACCTTGAGTGGGGCACTTATAATGATAACAATAACGGCACTGGGGCAACCTATGTATCTAACGCCAGTACAGCAGATGCCGATGGTAATTTGTATTTAGGTTATGCTTTTTCTAATACTGGAGAATTGAGCGGAGGTATAGATAAATTTTCTTCCCTTGGCCAATTACTTTGGAGAGTAGAACTTTATGAGCAAAATACATTTATATATATAGACGATTTAAAGATAGATCACAATCAGGACTTGATCATTTGCGGATGGACCAATGCTACAGGCATTTTTGGTACCCCGGGCGCCTGGCAGGAAGAAAATGCCGGATTACACGATCGTTTCCTCGCTAAACTCGACAGCCATACCGGTGAAATTATATGGAGCACCTATTTTGGCGGTCCGGCTAACGATGAAGATGGAGAGGGTGATCTGCATTGGGAATATAATTCACTTGTCGCTATAACTGACTCTAATGACATTGTGTGGACTACAAATATGCGCAGTGAAGATATGGGCACCCCCGGGGTTTTTCAAGAAGAACGCGCAGGGGATAAAGTAGATTATGTTATTTCCAAATTTGACACACAAGGGCAACGGATATGGACCACCTATTACGGGTATAACCATTCTATCATTACCGGTCTTCAAGTTGACACTGGAGGTATTTATGTAGCAGGTATGACAAGGAGCGGGGCTGATTACTTAGAACCGTATTTTGACACTTCCGGTACCTGGACCGTCTCTCCTTATGATTCAAAAGCTTATATTTCAAAATTTGACCATACCGGAAATAGGCTATGGAGTTACTATTTTGGAGGTGAGGGCTCAGAATATCATATAAAAAACTCCCTGGCTCAAACATCAAACCATCTTTATTTAGTTGGTTACACAAACAGTACAACAGGGATTGCATCAGAGGGCACCTATATGCCTGAAATGATTAATTTCAGCGCTGGAGGCTTTTTGGCTCAATTCGACAAGGCAGGAACATATCAGTGGGGCACATACTTCGCTGACGCGCTTATTCCAATACTATATGTTGAAGAAGATACCAATAAAATATATGTTTCTGGCAATACATCAATCGGGGAAGGCGTCACCACACCTGGTGCGTATCAAGAAAACCTTATGGGTCCCTCTGATGCTTATGCACTAGAATTTGATGCTTCCGGTCAGCGAGTGTTTGGAACTTATTATGGTGGTGAAAAAAAAGAGGATGGCCCTCATGTTATGTTAACTCCATCTTCGAAAGGATTTTATTTGACAGGGCTTACCAACAGTTTAACAGGTATTGCCACTCCAGGCGCATATCAAGATACCTTTTTAGGGGACCCGGATTCTCCATCGGCGAATTACTCATTCATCGCCCATTTTGTTGAGGAAAATTTAAGTGTATCCACAACAGAAACAATGGATTTTGTTTTATACCCCAATCCTGTTAAGGAGTATTTACACATTCAAAGTCAACAAAACGAGCACTATGAAATCTCAGTTTTCAATATCGCAGGGCAGCAATTATTGGGCAAACGAATTATTAGTCCCTCTGCACCACTCGATCTAAGTGCGCTTCCGGCAGGGATGTATATTGCAGAAATTAAAGACCTCAAAGGAAATAGAATTCAAAATTTAAAGGTGATGAAATTATAAAAGCCAGTATCACATTATAAAGATTGTCTGACAGCCAACTGCCCCTAAATTGTCAGACATTTTTTATGAAACGAAAATCTCCTCATCGCTATCAGAATCATTCTTAAAAATTCCCTTAGCTTTGCCACCTGAATATGTCTATAGAAGTTCAAAATATCAGCAAGGTTTACGGCGACCAAAAAGCGCTGGATGAAGTCTCTTTTTCAGCAGAAAAGGGACAAATTGTCGGCTTCCTCGGTCCGAATGGCGCAGGAAAATCGACCATGATGAAAATTTTGACGTCTTATCTGGCACCTTCGGAAGGCACTGCTTTTGTCAATGGTTTTGAAGTACAAAAAGAACCGATTCCCGTAAAAAAAAGTATCGGATACTTGCCGGAACACAATCCGCTTTACTTGGATATGTACGTTCGCGAATACTTGCGATTTAATGCCGGAATTTATAAGATCCCGAAAAGTCGAATTGAAACAGTGATTGCACAAACAGGATTAACCCCCGAAGCCAATAAAAAAATCGGACAGCTTTCCAAAGGATACCGTCAGCGGGTGGGACTTGCTGCCGCCTTGCTTCACGATCCGGAAGTGCTCATTCTTGACGAGCCCACGACGGGATTGGATCCAAACCAGTTGATCGAAATCCGACAGCTCATTAAAAACGTGGGGAAAGAAAAAACCGTGCTGCTTTCCACTCACATCATGCAGGAAGTGGAAGCAGTTTGCGATCGGGTGATCATCATCAACAAAGGCAAAATCGTCATGGACGAAACGCTGGAAAATCTAAAGAAAAACCAGCAACAAATCATCGAAGTAGAATTTGATTTTAGAATAGAAAGAATTGCTTTAGAACGCCTTCCACATATTGAACGCATCGAAAACCCCGGCGACTTTCTGTATCATCTTTATTTTGACACTACTCAGGATATGCGCGGGAAAGTTTTTGATTTCGCTCACGATAACGGTTTGAAAATTCTTCAGTTACATCAGAAAAGCAGAACTTTGGAGAAGTTGTTTACGGAGTTGACTTCGCGGAGAGATTGAGTTTTTGGAAGAGTCGGAAGCCCATGGTCGGAAGTTCAAAAGTCGGTAGTCCAGAGGGCGATAGCTCGAAGTCGGACTAAGAATGAAGAACTCAGTGTCTAAAAGGAAAGTAAAAAACCCATTAAAAAGCTGAATGAGTAAAATTCAGCTAAGGAAAAAAACTAAAAATAATATTGAGCTCATATGAATAAGAAGGAGGTCATTACAGAATTAAGATCCTTATGAGGACAACTCAAGATGTTTTTTTCAATCCAAGTTTATTATATTTTACGGTCTTAGTTTTACAAACATAATCCTGTAATGTAATGTCAAAAAGTGCATAAAGAATTCCCGAAATAGGCCACATTATTATGGTGACCACTTTTAAAGTAGAACGTAAGAGACGAAATCTAATAGACAGGCTAAGATTATATTCATTCACATTCTTGATTCCAATTATTGTTTTGCCCACAGTTTTCCCTGAAGCAAAGAAGTCGCAAATGAAAAAATAAAGAAGAAAGAGAAAAGGTAAATAGCTGAGACCAAATATGAAATTAAACCCTAACAAACTTAAATAATCTTTTGGAAATTGTATGGGACCTATCAAATTCACCCATAAAACTTGAATTATTCCAACAAGAAATACATCTATGATTAAAGCAAGAATTCTATAGTATTTTAAAGACATTTTTATAGGAATTCATATTCTAAGAACACAAGATTATTGACCACTTTATATCTTCCATTTTTAATTTGAATTTTATAATCATTAAAATCTTCAATTGAACTTTTTGTGATATCTATAGTATCAAAATCTTTACCCCAAGACTCCGGAATTTCAAAAACAATGAAGGGATTATCAACCACATCTTTTCCCCTTAACTCAAAACAGTAAAAGCCTGCTTGAAAAGGTACACCATTACAACATATAGTTACTGTAGTTTCTAGATATGCGAAGCCAAGTGATACACCAAGGGTAAAAGTTCGACAATCTAAAGCGATAGAAGAGCAAGTGAAATTATTCCTTTCGAATGCTTTATTTGAAAGATTCTCGTGGTCTTGGTTTAGCCCAAATCGAACATGTCAGAAAAATAAAGAAACAAAAGTTCTCTTTCGCATTAGAATATTTTATTAAAATTATACTTTCAAATATATGTAATTTTAATAAAACATACTAACATTTAATAATTAATTTGCAAACCTCACCTTTTAAGGAACGATATAAGTATTTCGATGAAAAAAAGGTTTAAATTCTTTTGAAAAAAATTAGGACTGCCACACCTACAAACAATCCTGAGCAGAGCAAGACATCTCAAAGAACCTTTTATCAAATCCCCATAACCCTCTTATCCTTCGGTGATTTCACAGAATAAGACACCCGCAACTTCTTAGTTTTTCCGGATTTCAAATTCAAATTCCAATTTAATTCTCCTTTGTCAATATCGACTTTGGCACCGGAAGTTTCTATAAGTTTAATCTCGATATCTTTTTCGGTGGATAGCGGGAATTGTTCCTTAACGTCAATGGTCACTGCTTCTTTTCTGGAGTTGCGGACAGAAATTTCATAAGTATAATCGCGCTTTTGAGATTTTCCAAAAAAGGACACACTGCCTTCTTCATTGATTCGTTCACGTTTGGTTGTGATTCGGTCATCGCGGCCAAGACTCAGAGTGAGCGTATCTTCCGTGGAATTCGGATTGATGTAGGAGCTTCCGGCAAAATTATTGTCGATTATCAGATTCGCTTCGCCCGGCAACAGGTTGTATTGCTGCCAATCGGAAATTTTCGCAATTAAAAATGCAGATTCGTCCAAACGTGGCGCCGTGAAATAAGTATATGTCGCCGGCAACTCGTAACTTGTGAGTTGAACTGCCTGCGGTTTCTGATTCGAATAAATATCATAGGGTGTGTTTACTACAAAAGATGTGGTCAGTTGACTTTCTTCAACAACCGCCATGTCATTTCTAATTTCTATAGTTTCCGTTGACGCTTCTTGTCGCTGCACTTGGAGCCCCGCTACTTTCCCTTGCAACATTCTTCGTACATCCTCATTCTGAAAACCAATCCACCACGGATTCAACTCCGGTGCATTGTTATTCCGTCTCGGATTTCCGCTTGAAAATGAAAGTTTTACCTGCTTCCAATCTATTCCCGTACTTTGGGAAACGTTTGCTTTGTAAACTAACTCAACAGGTTTATCGAGATTATCAACCCGGATTTCATAAAAAGGAGTCCACGAAACATTGGATGCAAAATAGTCGATATTGAAACTGGCTTTCGTTGCCTGTGCCGCATTCAGACGCACTACAAGCTGACCGGCATTGCGACCATTCCGGCCGGCTTCGTTTAATTGCTTTTGAAGATTATCCACTTTCTTGCGTTGCTCATTTTCTTTTTCTTTAAGCGAAATAATATTGGCTGAAAGCGTTTTGTATTCTTCCCGATAATATTTGATCATCGCTGTCAGACTCGCCGGAGTCACACCCGATTGACCGCCAAAACTTTTATTGGATTCCAAAAGTGCCAACGCACTTTCTTCAGCTTTTGTCGCATTGGTCATTCCGTTTAAGATAGTCTGTGCATCATCAAATTTCTTTTTTAATTCTTTGTACTGCGTACTTTCATTTTCTCCGGAAACCAGAT
>DASRWC010000021.1:0-36175 GCA_035654795.1 Flavobacteriaceae bacterium | reverse complement strand
CGTAATTACTACTAATTTTTCTCTTGGAATTTTGACGTCAATATTCTTCAAATTATGAACGCGAGCGCCCATAACTTCAATGTAATCTTCATTTTCTAACATAGTTGCAAAGGTAGGGATTTGATGATAAAATTGATGTGCTGCCTCCTTTGCAGGCTGTGTTAATTATTTGAAAAAGCGATGCATTAATATCCTACGGCTGTATCATCTCCTCGTCGATCTGCACCGCCTTCTAGTTGACCTGAGGGAAGAACTCTGATAGCGTCTACCTTGCCAATTTCAGGCATGGAGGGGTCAAATTTATAGCCTTTTTGTCTTAGTGAATCCTGTTGGATTCGAGAAACAGCGTTCGGTTCGTAGTAAATTACATCCGGTAACCATTGATGGTGAAAACGTGGAGCATCTACTGCTTGCTGCATGTTCATGTCAAATACTGTCACATTTAAGAATGTCTGTAGTACCGATGTAATGATAGTTGAGCCTCCGGGAGTCCCTAAAACCATAAAAAGATTTCCATTTTTTTCCACAATAGTGGGAGTCATAGAGCTTAACATTCTTTTTCTGGGTGCAATGGCATTGGCTTCTCCACCCACAAGACCAAACATATTGGGTTCTCCAGGCTTGGCGCTGAAGTCGTCCATTTCATTGTTCAGGAAAAAGCCCAGTTCCGGAATATAAATTTTGGAGCCATATGAGCCGTTTAGAGTGGTGGTTACAGCCAAAGCATTGCCAAAACTATCTACAATAGAAAAGTGAGTAGTTTCGGGTTTTTCTAAGAAAACGATTTCTCCGGGATGAATTTTTTCCGAAGAGGAAGCTTTGGAAAATAAAAAGGAAGACATTCTACTTGTAAGGTAATCCGGGTTTAAGAGAGCATCTATGGGCACTGCCACAAAATCCGGGTCTCCTAGGAATTTGCTTCGGTCAGCATAAGCCCTTCTTTGCGCTTCGGTTAAAAGTTGAATGTATTTTTCGGAATTATGACCGTAAACCCTTAGTGGTTCCGATTCAATCATTTTTAAAATTTGTGCCAGAGCTATTCCGCCACTTGATGGAGGAGCCATAGAAATGAGGTTGTATTCCTTATAAGAAAATATCAAAGGATCGCGCCATTTTGCTTCGTAAGTTTCCAAATCGGAAGCGGTAATTATTCCGCCTCTTTCGGAAAGATATTTTAGCATTATTCCGGCGGTCTCTCCCTTGTAGAAATCAGATTCTCCAAATTGTATCAGTCTTTCAAATGTCTCGGCAAGTGCCGGATTTTTTAAGGTATCACCGACGGTGTAGATTTCCGTAAATAAAGAAGGTGCCCCGTTAATGGCTTCAATCTTTTCACGATGCGTTTGAAGGCGTTTTGCTTGTTGTTCCGTAATCGCAAATCCTTTTCTTGCAAGATCTACCACGGGCTGGATTATAATCTCTATAGGCAGGGAACCAAATTTTCGATGCACTTCAAAAACGCCTGCCACTGTTCCGGGAATGCCTACGGCAAGGGCGCCGTCTTTGCTTTTTTCCGAAAGATAATTTCCTTTCGTGTCGAGGTACATGTCACGAGATGCTTTGGCAGGTGCAGTTTCTCTAAAATCAAGGCTTCCGGTTTCCCCATATTGGGTGCGGTAAACCATAAAGCCGCCACCTCCCAAGTTTCCGGCATTTGGAAAAGTCACTGCAAGAGCGAGCTGGGTAGCAATCATGGCATCAAAAGCATTTCCGCCCTTTCGCATAATTTCGATTCCAATTTTTGACGCTTCCTCCCGGGCCGAGACAACCATGGCGCTATCTGCCAAAACCGGAATTGAATTGTAGGAGACTTCTGTTTCCGGAACCACTTCAACAGACGTCTGCTTGCAAAAAAGAAACAAGAATGAGAAACTGATAAAAAGAATTCTTTTCATAATCGCGATAATGTTTTTTCCGTATGTTTTTGTAATTCAGCAAAAAACACGGTAAACTCCTTCTGGAATTCGTCGTAATATTCCTTCAATTCGTTTACAGCCAAATCCATATTTGCCACTCCATTGGTTCTTACGTTCATCTGCGCCAAAATTCTTCCAATGCCTTCCACTGTGGCATAACTCAGTAACCAATTGTCAGCTATCATATAGGGAGTTAGTCTTTGAATGCGTGCAGGTAGAGTAGGCAATCGCTTACGGAGCAACGAATAAAATTTTTGGATAAACTCTTCCAAAGGTTCAGGATGATATTGATTCCAGTTTTTTGCAAGAAAATGATCATAGAGCACATCTACAATTACGCCGCTATAGTGACTGTAATTTGCATGAAGTTTGGCGGTGCTTTTATGCACAACGGGATGCGAGTCTGTAAAGGTGTCAATTTCTCGGTGAAGCAAAATTCCTCGTTGGATTTTAGGAGGATAATTCTGATATTTTTTTCCCTTAATGGCATCTGCAATAAAATTGCCAATGATCAAATCTTCATCATCCCCTGAAAGATATATGTGTGCTAAAAAATTCATCAACTAAATATATGTATTTTTGAACCATCTTTGAGAAAAACATACTTCTTCATAAAGACAAAAAACAAGAATTCAATTCTTCGTGATTCTCAGTATTTTAAAGAACCAACTAAAAGTACCAATAAATGACCTTAATTAAATCGATTTCAGGAATTCGGGGAACCATTGGTGGTTTTCCCGGAGACAACCTTACGCCCCCGGATGCGGTAAAATATGCAGCCGCTTATGGAGAATGGGTAAAGCAACAGCGAAATAAAGATGTCTATCGGATTGTAGTGGGACGTGACGCACGTATTTCCGGTGAAATGATTCAAAGTTTAGTAATGAACACATTAGTGGCTATGGGGATCACCGTGATCGATCTCGGTTTATCCACGACGCCCACCGTGGAAATGGCGGTAGCTATGGAACATGCCGATGGAGGAATTATTCTTACGGCAAGCCACAATCCTAAACAATGGAATGCCTTAAAACTTTTAAACAGTAAAGGTGAATTTTTAGATGCAAAAGCCGGGCAGGAAGTACTGGATTTGGCAGAAGCGGGAAAAATTCAATTTGCCGAAGTCGATAAGCTTGGAGAAATTCATATCAACGATGCCTATATTGACTTACACATCGATGAGATTCTTGATTTACCCTTGGTGAACCCCGAAATCATTAAAAAGAAAAAATTCAGAGTAGTGGTAGATGCCGTTAATTCAACAGGAGGTATTGCCGTTCCGAGATTACTTGAAGAATTGGGGGTAGAACCCATTAAATTATACTGTGATCCTACGGGTCATTTTCCTCATAATCCTGAGCCTTTAAAAGAACATTTAGGAGACATCATGAATTTGGTGAAAGAGAAAAAAGCCGATTTCGGAATTGTGGTGGATCCGGATGTGGACAGACTTGCTTTTATTGATGAGAAAGGCGAAATGTTTGGTGAAGAATACACTCTTGTAGCCATTGCTGATTATGTACTTCAACATAGAAAAGGGAATACCGTCAGCAATATGTCATCATCCAGAGCCCTTCGCGATGTTACTGAAAAACATGGAGGAACCTACACAGCAAGCGCAGTAGGGGAGGTGAATGTGGTTCAGAAAATGAAAGAAACCGAGGCTGTAATTGGTGGAGAAGGAAATGGTGGAATTATTTATCCGGAATTACATTACGGTCGAGACAGCCTTGTGGGTATCGCCTTGTTTTTGACTTTTTTGGCAGAAGAAGGCGTATCAGTAAGCGAACTCAGAAAAAGATACACTTCCTATTTTATGAGTAAGCAGAAAATAGAATTGACTCCCGAGTTGGATGTTGATTCTATCTTATCGGTTATGGAAAAGAACTATGAAACCGAGGAAATTAACACTATAGACGGAGTGAAAATCGATTTTGCGGAGAATTGGGTTCATTTAAGAAAGTCTAACACCGAACCGATTATTCGGATCTATACCGAAGCCAAATCCCAAGAGGAAGCAGATGCGCTCGCAGCAAAATTTATAGCAGAAATCAAGGAGGTTGCAGGTTTATAGCACCTTAAGAAGATTAATTTAGAAATAGAAGCACGGGGTTTTCCTTGTGCTTTTATTTTTTTAACCGATGTTTCCATCGTTTATGCGACCATAGATAA
This sequence comes from Flavobacteriaceae bacterium, assembly GCA_035654795.1. Taxonomy (GTDB): domain Bacteria; phylum Bacteroidota; class Bacteroidia; order Flavobacteriales; family Flavobacteriaceae; genus JAAYLC01. Next base: position 32,087 of record DASRWC010000021.1, on the reverse strand, counting down.
AACTCCGGTCTTTCCCTGATTTGATTCTCAAGTGCGTCAAAAAATTTTCGGGTAATTTCGAAGTCGGGATAATCATTGGGATTATCGGCCAAAGGTTGAATTTTGGCTTCATAGAACCCTCTTCTTACTTTTTCCACGCGAAAATAAAGAACCGAAAAATCCAAACGTTTGGCGAGTTCTTCCGTTCCGGTAAACATCGGGACATCTACACCCAGAAATGTGTCTCGATATTTGAAGGCATTTAGTTTTGGAGTTTGATCAGAAAGAATGTAAGCAAGTGTCTTTGCTCCTTGTTTATTCAGCCGGAAGAGTTTTGCAACTATCTCTTTATTGCTGGCAATTGTTCCTCCAAAATGTCCTCGTGTTTTCTTGACCAATGCATCCAATTGTGGATTCCGAAGAGGTTTATATACCGCCAATCCTTGATGCGGAATAACTCTGTTTAAAATTCCTGCCCATTCCCAATTTCCATAATGTCCCGCCATGAGTAGAACGCTTTTGCCTTGATTGTAAAATGGATCTAATATTTCGGGATTGGTTATCACAAAACGTTTTCGGATTTCTTTTTCGGAAATGCTGAAAACCTTAATGGTTTCTACAAGAATATCTGCAAAATGTCTGAAAAATTTTTTGCGGATCCCTTTTAACTCTTCCAGCGGTTTTTCGGGAAAAACAAGTTTAAGATTGTCTAATACAACTTTTCGGCGATACCCGATTACATAATAGACCAGAAAGAAGATAATGTTTGAAAAAGTGTAGAGTATCCGCATCGGCAGTTTGGAGAGTAACCACAGAGGCGGATAGATAAGTATGTACAGAAGTTGCTGCATAACGACCGGCAAAAATAATGTTTTTTACAGAGTTAATGAAAAACTGGAGTTGTATCCCTCGGGAGAAGTGGGGAAATCGTAAATTTGAAAATCTAAATTATTTTTATGGGAGAACTCAATCCGGTGACGCTCGGAATCATAGCGATCACAGTACTAATTTCTATGAAAGGCTTTAGTGATCCAATATTTTTCGACAAATATAAATTCAATATTGGCAGGATAAGACAAGGGGAACAAATCCGGATGATTAGTTCCGGTTTTCTGCATCTTGATTTTTCGCACTTACTTTTTAACATGCTCACTCTGTATTTTTTTGCAGATGTGGTTATTTTTCAGATAGGCATCGTAAAATTTTTGATTCTTTATGTAGTTAGCTTGATTGCAGGGAATCTGCTGTCATTTTATTTTCATAGAGATGAATATTATTATAGCGCAATAGGGGCAAGCGGTGCTGTAATGGGAGTGCTTTATGCTGCCATTCTATTTTATCCTGATATGTCTTTGTATCTGTTTTTTATACCTATTCCCATTCCGGCTTGGATTTTTGGGATGGCATATTTGTTGTATTCGATTTATGGAATGAAGAAACGCATAGGAAACATTGGGCATGATGCACACATTGGGGGAGCCGTTGGAGGTTATTTATTGACACTTCTTTTTGCTCCTTATTTGTTTCAGACGAGTCTTTGGATTGTGATTTTACTCGCTGTTCCTCTTGTTGTTTTAGTTGTTTTACATCATTACGGAAAAATATAAACCAATATAATTTGCTATGAAAAAAACCAGTTTAATTCTGTTATTAGTTATGACTACTACCGCCTTGATTTCACAAAATGATAAACCTTCTATAGCCGTGCGAGGGGAAGGAGTAGTGCGTGTGATTCCTGATGAGGTTACTATTAACATTCGTGTAGAGCATACAGGAGAAAATACAAAGGATTTGAAATCGCAAAATGATGCCGTAGTAAAACAGATTCTACAATATGTAAAGAAAGCGGGAATTGCTGATAAGGACGTACGCACCGAGTACCTGAATTTAAACAAAGTCTATGATTATAATTCCAAAACTTATGCTTTTGCTGCAAACCAAGCTCTTTCTATTAAGTTGCGAGATTTGAAAAAGTATGAAGAATTGATGAAAGGCCTGTTGGAAACCGGATTGAACCGAATAGACGGAGTTACTTTTTCTTCTTCCAATAAAGATCGGTTAGAATCTGAAGCCCGTAAGAAGGCAGTTGCCAGTGCCAAAATGAAAGCGGAAGAGTATGCATCCGTTTTAAATCAATCAGTGGGAAAAGCCGTATCCATTAGCGAAATTTCAGGTGGAAACGTGCCCCAACCGATGTATAAAATGGCTGCAATGGCAGATATGAGTAGTGATGATGGAGCAACGATAGCTCCGGGTGAGATGGAAATTCGTACTTCAGTGAATGTTGTTTTCGAGTTAAAATAATAGATTTTTTTATAGAAAGGAATTTCTATAAGGATGAGATTGGAAAAGCAAGAAGCCCGCTGTTAAAACGGGCTTCTTGCTTTATGATGTTTTTGGCTTAATCCGCAAATAGGGTAGCTAATTTTGCTTCCAGTGCGGCACCTCTAAGGTTTTTGTCTATTATAATACCGTTTTCATCAAGAAGGAAGGTAGCCGGAATAGCACGAATTCCATATTCTTTTGCGATGGGATCGTTCCAGAATTCTAAGTTTGAAATATGATACCATTCCATTTCGTCTTTCTTTATAGCTTCCAGCCAAGCGTCTCTAGCACCGGGTCTATCCAGAGAAACGCTAATGATGTTTAAGCCTTTATCGTGGTATTTTCGGTATGCTTTTACCACGTTAGGATTTTCAACACGGCAGGGCATACACCACGACGCCCAGAAGTCGATAATGGTATATTTTCCTAGAACTTCAGAAAGAGATAAAATATTCCCATCTGGCGTGGGACCGCTGAAATCAGGCGCTTTCGCTCCTATTTCACCACTGCCCATACGTTCTAATGCCTTGCGCAATTCTATTGCCATATCGTGATTGGCAATAGAGGCATCCAAGTTATCTAGATATTCTTTCGCTTGTTTTGAAGTAAGGTTTTCTTGACTCATCATCTCACCGATGAGCATAATAGAGAACAATGAATTTCTATTTTTTTCAATAAAATTACGTCTCAATTCAGTCTCTTCATTTTGGAGGTTCATCTGTTTGATTTGAAGTTCAGGAATTTTATCCATCTCCCCGGCTTGTGCTGCCATTTGGGTTTCTTCTGCAATTTTATGACTTCTCTGACCAATCTTTAGTGCTTTATCTAAAAAACTATTATAGCTGTCATTTTGAGGACTTCCGGAAACTCGTGATGCACTAAGGCTGTCTTTATATATGGTGGCATGCAAATCTTTATTTTCAGCAAAGAAAATTGGATTGAAATTTTCATTTTCAATTCTTAAAAAGTTCAAGACAGGTTCTTGTACACGAGGCAAATATCCCGAAAACTTTCCATTCTTTATTATCAATGTGTCAATGGGCGTAGATTGTCCTTTGTTGAAAGTAAATACTACTATTTTGGTATTGTCTGAAAATCCGTGAGCATCCCCTTTAAAGGCGTATGTGTCAGATTTATTGCTACAATTTACAAAAAGGAATGAGGTGGTTAACAAGATTAAAAAAAGTCTCATAAGAATGTTCTTTCATTTTAAGTCGGCAAAATTACTCTTTTCAATGGTTTTATTCTCCTAAAAATTTCATTTGGATTTTTATTAACAAAAAATACTCATGGCAGGAACATTTCCCGGCATGAGTATTTCTGTTTCGGAGGATGATTGTTATGCTTCCGGATGGTTGTCAGTTGCTTTCATGGTCCAGGCGTCGAGCATCCAGCTTACTTTTTCAAGATGTCCGATATACCCTCCAATAAGATCTACAGTTCCCTCATCTTCGGCAGCATTTGCGGCATCTACTACTTTTCTCATTTGGGTCAATAATTTCCCATGGTCTTCCAAAAGTTTTTTGACCATATCCGTATCTTTCATGTTTTCTGAGTCTTCTTTTAGACTGCTCATCTTCAAGTAGTCGGAAAAGTTGCTTGTGGGCTGGAATCTCAGTGTTAGAATGCGTTCAGCTACCTCATCGATTTTGGTTTTGGCATCTTCATACATTTCTTCAAATTTATTATGTAGGTCGAAGAAATTGCTTCCGACAACATTCCAATGAAAGTTTCTCAATTTTTGGTAATATAGATGATAGTCGGCAAGTAAAATATTTAGTTCCTTGGCGGTTGCAGAAATTTTCTGTTTGTTTAAGTGTAGATAATTCATAAATAAAAATTTTATTTTCAATCAAAGATACATATACCTAAGACAATCTTCAATTTTATCCTTTTCATTTAGTTTTTGTTTAACGATTTTTCTTTTTATTTATCGATGAAAATGGTTGTCAACTCCTGATAGTGTCGAAAAGAAAAATGTTTTAACAGCCATAATCTTCCGGAGATATGTTCTCTTTCTTTGAATATGTAAAAAAAATTCTTACTTTCACAGCTTGTTAAATAAATCCTAATCAGATGTGATAAGATAGGTGAAAAAACTCTTTATTTCTTCCCTCTCCTTAATATAGGAGGGATGAGTATAAGGTTTAAAAGTTTTTCATTTTCTTGCTCCCATCGTAAAACTTAACTTGACAGAATTTTAATTTATGAAAAAAACTACCCTGCTATTCTTTTTCATTGCAATGTGGACATGGCTTGGCTGGGCCCAGCTGGTAGTCATTGGACCACAGAATGGGGAGACGTCAAACACTCCCCTTGCAAGTTGCTCGGCATTTTCTTATTCACAACAATTAATTCATAGTGATGAGATAAATGCTGTAGCCGGAGATCTTACTGCAATTGACTTTTTCTACAATCGTTCAATTGCAACCTCTACTCAAAACAGTAATTTATGGACCGTTTATGTGGGGCATACTACTAAGACCAGTTTTGCCTCCAATAATGATTGGGTACAGTTGAGTAATATGACTCAGGTTTACTCCGGAACAGTTACTTTTCCCGCTCCCGGAAACTTCATGAGAATTACTTTTGACGCTCCTTTTGCTTATAATGGAACGGACAACTTGGTAATTGCGGTAGATGAAAATAAACCCGGAGGGGATTGTACTCTGTATTTCGGGAAAACGCCTAATAAAACCGGAATGCGGTCATTGTATTATAGCAGTAATACCATAAATCCTGATCCTGCGTCTCCTCCAACCGGAACCGGACGTGCTGTTTATAACAATTATATGCGTCTTGTAGGATTGATGGAATCTTGTCCGACTCCTTCAAATTTGACAGTTACCAATCTCACCGGAACTACTGCTGATCTGGGGTGGACAGAAAACGGGACTGCTACCACTTGGAATATTGAGTATGGTCAAGCCGGATTTACTCGTGGAACAGGAACCCGTGTTAACAATATTACTTCCAATCCATATACGATCAACGTAACAATTGGAAATAATTATGATTTCTATGTTCAGGCAAATTGTAGCGCTGACGAAAGCAGTTCTTGGGCCGGACCCTTTTCTTTCTCAACAAACTATTGTAGTGTTTCTACCACCTCTTCAGGTGATTATCTGAGCGCTATCAGTACTTCAGGTGCAGTGACAGACATTTCTTATACTGCCACATCACAACCTACCGGATCGTATTCGAATCAAACAAATTTACCTTTCCATTCTTACGAAACACAGTCATTCACGTTATCTACAACCTATGTAGGCGGATCTAACGGGGTGAATGTTTGGGTTGACTGGAACCGTAACATGACTTTTGATGATAACGAGCTTGTTGCGAGCTTGAATAACTCCAGTGCGAGTAAGACTTTTAACATTACAGTACCTGCGGGAACACCAGTGGGAACTTATCGTATGCGAGTGCGTGGACAGTTTAATGCGCTTCCACCTCCATGCGGTAGTGTAAACTGGGGTTCGACAGTAGATTTCAATCTACAGTTAGTCACGCCTCCTACATGTTTAGCACCTTCTAATATCAATATGAGTTCACTGGGGGAAACAACTGCTGATGTTAGTTGGATTCCAAACAGCGGTGAAACCAACTGGAACGTTTCTTGGGGATTACCCGGATTCACTCCCGGAAGTGCCAACCAACTTGGTTCAGGAACTGCTACCGGAACTCCAACTTTTGAAATTACCGGACTCTCAGCGAGTACACGATATGAGGTTTATGTACAGGCAGATTGTGGGGGAGGTGATGAGAGTTTCTGGGGAGGTCCTGTTGCTTTCAGAACAACTTGTGGTTCTGTGGCTACCTTCCCATATTTTGAAAACTTTGATACCTACGGAACAGGTCCAGATGCTTTTCCTGATTGTTGGGAACGTCCTGTAACTTATTCCGGATATCCTCAGATAGTTGCGGCTAACCCCGTTAGTGCACCTAATAGCTTAAGGTTCCAATCAGCTGTGGGAACACCCACATATGCAGTGACCCCTCCTTTTGCTGAAGATATTCAGAACATGAGAATCAGATTCTGGCTGAAGCGTGAAGGAACCAATTCCGGAACAATTGACGTGGGAGTTATGAGTAATCCGGCTGATTTGAGCACTTTCGAATTAGTTCAGACAATTAACCCTTCTAATGATAATCATACTGAGTACCAATTCAATTTGAATACGGTTGCTTTATCCGGAACAAATAATTTCGTTGCATTCCGACACAATTCCAATTTAAACAATTGGTATTACTGGTTAGATAATTTTAGAGCTGAGCCTATTCCAACATGTCTTGAACCAACCGATTTAACGTTGGTAGGTACTACTGCCAACTCCATGACATTAGGTTGGACAGATCATAATAACGCTACATCTTGGGAAATTCAGTATGGTCCGGTTAACTTCACCTTAGGAACCGGAACAACAGTAACTGCTACATCAAATCCGTTCACCCTAAATATTGATCCAAACGAAGAGTATGATTTTTATGTTCGTGCCGTTTGTTCTCCTACTGATTCAAGTTATTGGTCAGAAAAGATGTCTTCTAAATATTGTGAAGTATCTACAAGTTTTACAGGAGATTATTTAAGTGCCGTGAGTTCAGCAGGTGCAGTGTCGAATATTTCTTATACTGCTTCTTCACAGCCGGTTGGTTCTTATTCAAATCAGACGCAACAAGAGTTCAGATCCTATCAAACCCAGACCTTTACAGTTTCTACTAATTATGTGGGAGGCTCTAACGGAGTAAATATTTGGATTGACTGGGATAGGGACATGACGTTTGATGATGATGAATTGGTGGCTAGTCTTGCCAATGCCAGCGCCAGCAAAACGTTTAATATTACTGTGCCGGCGGGAACACCGGAAGGAAAATATCGTATGAGAGTGAGAGGTCAATTTGGATCTACTGCAAATCCTCCGGCCTGCGGTAATGTAAGTTATGGTTCAACAATTGATTTTGATTTGGAAATTGTCACTCCGCCAACTTGTCTAGCTCCTACAGGTTTAAGTTTAGTAGGTACTACTGCGAACTCAATGACTTTAGGTTGGATGGAACATAGTGGTGCAACACAATGGGAGATTCAATATGGACCTTTGAACTTTGCTCTTGGAACCGGAACAATAGTACAAGCCGGAACAAATCCATTTACTTTAAATATTGACCCCAATAACGAGTATGATTTCTATGTCAGATCTATTTGTTCGCCAACAGATCAAAGTTTCTGGTCTCAGAAATTATCGACAAAATATTGCGATGTTTCCACAACCAGTACCGGAGACTATTTGAGTGCCATATCCTCTAACGGAGCGGTTACCAATTTCTCTTATACGGCTTCATCACAACCTGCGGGATCATATTCCAACCAAACTCAACTCCCTTTCCGTTCACATGAGACGCAACAGTTTACTATAAGCACTACCTATGTGGGCGGAAGTAATGGTGTGAACATTTGGGTGGACTGGAACCGCAACATGACTTTTGATGATAACGAGTTGGTTGCAAGTCTTGCAAATACAAACGCAACCAAAAACTTCACAATCACTGTTCCGGCAGGAACCCCTGTAGGTAATTACAGAATGCGTGTGAGAGGTCAATTTGGTTCTACTGCAAATCCTCCGGCCTGCGGTAGTGTGAGTTTCGGATCTACAGTTGATTTTAATTTGGAAATTGTAACACCGCCCACATGTTTGGCTCCAACCAACATTCAAGTTACGGATATTGATGAGGATTCGGCAAGAGTTAGTTGGACTGAGAACGGTACCGCTACAGAATGGGATGTGGTATATGGTTTAACCGGATTTAACCCTGCTACTGCCGGAACTACGTTGAGAGCTAACGGAACTCCTGAAATTACTATCACAGATCTGACTTCTGATGTAGGTTATGATGTTTATGTAAAATCGATTTGTTCTGATGACGACCAGAGTTTCCTGGCCGGTCCGAAGTATTTCTTCACCGGGTACTGTCAGTTTACATCAACGTCAACCAGTTACTATATTACTGATTTTTCTACCGAAAACGGTGTGTTGAATATTAGCAACATGAACTCCGGAAGATCTCCGGGAGGTTACGGAAACTTTACGCAAATGCGCGTAGTTTCTTATCCAACTTCAGGATTCAATTTTGCTGCAGAATTCAATGGAACAAGCACCTATGGATTCAATATCTGGATTGACTGGAACAGAGACATGGTATTTGATGCGTCTGAAAAAGTATTCGGATCAGGTTCTTATGTGTCGAGTGCGGCAGGAAGGATTAATATTCCTACGAACGTTCAACCCGGTAATTATCGCATGAGAATTGTGGCTGATTTCTTGAGCACTAATCCAAATGCTTGTGGTGCCAACAATAACGCCGAGGCTGAGGACTATACTGTTCAAATTATCGATATTCCCACTTGTTTGCCACCAAGTAACTTAACACTTGTTCAAGTAAGCGTGGACTCAGCTGAGGTTAGCTGGACTTCACAAAGCAACGAGACCAATTGGAAGGTAATTTATGGAATAGCCGGATTTGATCCTGTGACTGAAGGAACTACCATCGATGTTACAGGTGCTCCCAATACGATGATTAATGGATTGGTGACTAACACACGATATGATGTATATGTTCAAGCAGTGTGTGACGAAGATGATTTGAGTATGATTTCCGGACCTCTAAGTTTCTGGACGCTCTGTACTTCTACTACTGTTCCATACGTTCAGAATTTTGAAAGTGCCATCGTTCCTGAATTGCCAAATTGTACGGAAGGAGAGCGAATCGGAAACGGAAATAAATGGGAGACCTTAAACTATAACAGTAATGGTTATCGAGGAAATGTTCTTATTTATCGTAATGCCAACGTAGCTGCAAATGCCTGGTTCTATACTCAGGGAATTCAGATGTTCGCCGGTGTCAACTATAAAATCTCCTATAAATATGGAGGAGTATCAGTGACATGGACAGAAAAAATGAAGGTAGCTTACGGAACATCTCCTGTGGTAGCACAAATGACTACGCAACTTGCAGATCATCCGAACATCAACCAAGGTGCGGCATTGACGAATAACGTAGAATTTACTGTTCCTGCAGATGGAGTTTATTACTTCGGATTCCATGCATATTCCAATGCTAACCAGTATAACTTACTCCTTGACGACATCGTTATCGAATTTGCCGATGAATGTGAGACTGTGACCGGAGTATCTGTTGATGAGATTACGGCTACCTCTGCATTGATTTCTTGGCAAGCATCAGCTACAGAAACAGGAGGCTATGAAGTAAATGTTTATGAAGCAGGTGCTGATCCGGCAGAAGACGAACCGGTAGCTACAGAAACTGTGGGTACAGGTGTAACCTCTGTTGTTATTGACGGATTGGAGGCTGATACTTCTTATGACGCATATGTTACAACAATTTGTGCGGGAGGAAATACAGGAACGGCCGGAGCGTATAATTTCATTACAACTACTTTAGGCCTTCCAGGAATGGATGCGGTGAAACTCACCTACTATCCAAACCCGGTATCTAATGAGTTGACTATCACAGCCAATGTTTCCATAGAGAAGATTTATGTGTTCAACCTTCTAGGTCAATTGGTGAAAGAAGTTTCTTCTGCTGATACAAAGGTAATCTTGGATATGAACAATCTATCTTCAGGAACCTATTTACTGAAAGCACAAGTAGGAAATGACGTAACCACTTTTAAAGTAGTTAAAGAATAATTGTTCTTTTTCTTGAATAAAAAGAGAGACTCGCGATGCGGGTCTCTTTTTTTGTTCTATAATTGCTTCAAATTATAATTTGCATATCCCCTCGGTGGTAAGTAAAAGAATATTTGATATTGTTTTTTCCATTATCGGTCTACTTTTAATCGGTTGGCTGATTCTATTGCTAATAGTTGTTTCTCGGATAGACACTAAAGGATCCGGAATCTTCAGGCAGCAACGGATTGGACGTTATGGTCAACCTTTTGTTATCTACAAAATTAGATCCATGCATGTAGATACGGGAGCGATTTCGCCCATCGGAAGAACGATGAGAAGGTTTAAGCTTGATGAGCTTCCACAACTTTTTAATATTCTCGCAGGTTCTATGAGTTTTGTGGGGCCGCGTCCTGACATTCCGGGATATTATGATGTTTTGGAAGGAGAGGACCGTAGGGTTCTAAATTTGAAACCCGGATTGATAAGTCGTGCTGCCATAAAATATTACAACGAGGAGAAATTACTTTCCGAACAAGCCGATCCTTCCTACTATAACGATCACATTATTTTTCCGGATAAAGTCAGAATGAATTTGGAATATTATAATAACCAAGGTCTTATTGAAGATTTTAAGGTGATTTTTCTTTTCATTCGACGGTTTTTTACTTAAGTTTTAAAAGAATTATATTTATTCCCTCCACATTTTTTATCTTTGCCGAAAGTTCAAAAGTCATTCTCCCTCCCCAAGTGATTTTTTGATTTTGTCAATATGTCGTATGTCAAAACGAATAAACTTAAAATCCTGACTGGAATTAGAGTCTAATGAACACAAAAATCTACTTATCATCTCCTCACATGGGAGGCAAGGAGAAGACGTATGTCGCGGAAGCATTTGAATCAAATTGGATTGCACCTCTGGGACCTCATGTAACAGCTTTTGAGGAAAGTCTCGAAAATTATTTACAAGCAAATTCTAAAGTAGCTGTTTTAAGTTCCGGAACGGCGGCATTGCATTTGGCATTAATTCTTTTGGGCGTCTCCCGTGGTGATGAAGTTCTTTGTCAAAGTATGACATTTTCAGCTTCTGCAAATCCCATTGTCTATGTTGGCGCAACGCCTGTTTTTATTGACAGTGAAAGTTCTACCTGGAATCTCTCACCGGAGCATCTGGAAGAAGCCATAATAGACAGAATAAAGAAAGGAAGAAAGCCTAAAGCGATTATAGGTGTTCATTTGTATGGTATGCCTTTTCAGGTGGATGAGATCATGCGAATTTCGGAAGAATATGAGATTCCATTGATAGAAGACAGTGCAGAGGCACTGGGAAGTTCATTTAAAGGTCAGAAATGTGGAACTTTTGGAGACATGGCAATTCTTTCTTTCAATGGTAATAAAATCATTACCACTTCAGGAGGCGGGGCTCTTGTCACCAAATCGAATGAACTCAAGAATAAGGCGGTCTTTTTAGCCACACAAGCCCGGGATGATGCACCTCACTACCAACATAGTCAAATTGGATATAACTATCGCATGAGTAACGTTTGTGCCGGTATTGGTCGCGGTCAAATGGAAGTACTGGATTCGCATATTCAGGAAAGGCGTAAAATGAATGCTTTTTATAAAGAAATTTTTAAAGATTATAAGAATATTCAGATTTTTTCAGAACCTAATGATTGTTTTTTTAGTAATCATTGGTTATCTTGTGTAACATTTTTAGATTCAACAAATGGTATCCCCGAAGGGCTAAGATTAGCACTTGCAGACCAAAATATCGAGTCTCGTCCATTATGGAAACCGATGCATTTGCAGCCGATTTTTAAAGATGCGCCTTTTTATGGCAGTGGCGTATCGGAAAGATTATTTAACTCAGGACTTTGTCTTCCTTCCGGAAGTAATTTGAGTGATAATGATCGGCTAAGAATTCGGCAAACAATCGAGTCTTATATAAAAGGAATATGAGGGATAAAAAATTATTTTCGAGAAGATTGGCAAAACGCTATTATCATTTTAGGAGATATGCATTAGATCAATCATACCTGCCAAGGTGGGCTGTATTTTCCATTGACCTGCTTTTGTGTATGATGTCATTTCTGTTTATAGAATTCATTCTGCACAATTCTTTATATGAACCTTACCAGGTTTTAAGTGTTTTTGAGAAGACCTTTTTGTTATTTGTTCTACATGCCATTTCTTTTGGGATTTTCAGAACCTTTTCCGGAATAATTCGTCACAGTACTTTCACAGATGTTTATCGCATAGCCATGGCATCCGGATCTGTTTTGTTTTTTTCCCTGATTCTCAACTATGCGGTTCGGATTGTGATGGAAGTACATATTTTTCTGAATATTGAACTTATTCTATATGCTTTTTTTTCCTTCCTAATTCTGGTTGCTTTTCGCGTGAGTGTAAAAGAGGGGTATCGGTTCTTGAGACAGGCGGCCTCAGGGAAGATGAAAAAACATATTGCCATTCTTGGCACCGATGATAAAAGCATAGCTTTAGCTCAGTCGATTTTATCTGATTGGGGATCGGAATATAAACCAATCGCATTTATCAGTCTCTATGAACGATTGGGAAATCACAAAATCATGGGGCTTCCGGTTGTAAGTTCGGAAGGCAATCTGGGTGATATGATGTCTCATCTACGGGATCGGTATGATCTGGATGGCATTTTAATTATTGGGAACCTTCTTTCTGTTAAGGACAAAAACTTTATCATGGAAGCTGCGTTTGATCATCAGTTAGATGTTTTCAATGCTGCACTGCCTGAGCAGTGGCATGATCGTTCTGATGTGAAGTTGAATATTGCTCCTATGGAAATTGAAGATCTTCTTGAAAGGACGGTGATTGAGATTGATGCGGGCGTTATTTCCAAAGACTTGTTTGAGAAAACTATTTTAGTAACAGGTGGGGCAGGAAGTATAGGTCGAGAACTTGTGCATCAAATTTCTGCTTTTGGTCCGAACAAATTTATTATTCTCGACAATGCCGAAAGTGCACTTCATGAAGTTGATCTTTATTTAAAAAAGAATTTCCCCAACCTCGATTACGAGGTTTATTTAGCAGATATTACTGACAGAAGGCGGATGGAGGAAATATTTGAAAAGTATCAATTTGACCTTGTGTATCATGCCGCCGCCTATAAGCATGTTCCGATGATAGAGCGTCATCCAAAAGAGGGGGTGAAAACAAATATTATTGGCACACGAATTCTTGCGGAGCTTTCAGTGTCACATCGGGTGCATCGTTTTGTTATGGTTTCTACAGACAAGGCTGTGAATCCGAGCAATGTGATGGGTGCAACAAAGCGTGCAGCTGAGATTTTTGTCCAATCCCTTCAACAGCAACCCGGTGTTCTTACCAAATTTATTACCACTCGTTTTGGAAATGTTTTGGGGAGCAATGGCTCTGTTATTCCTTTCTTCAAAAAGCAAATTGAAAACGGGGGACCTGTGACGGTAACGCATCGAGAAATTATTCGATATTTTATGACTATTCGCGAGGCGTGTCAGCTCGTACTTCAAGCCGGAACAATGGGGAAAGGAGGAGAGGTCTTTGTTTTTGACATGGGTAAGCCGGTAAGGATTCTAGATATGGCGGAAAGAATGATCAAGTTATGCGGATTAAAGCCTTATATAGACATACCCATTGAGATCACAGGTCTTCGGGAAGGCGAAAAATTATATGAGGAATTATTGAATGACGGAGAAACGACGTTACCCACATTTCATCCAAAAATAATGGTAAGTCGCGTTGTTAAATATGATTGTTTTTCGGTTATTCGCGCCATTGATGAGTTGGAAGAAGTTATGGAAATGCCACAGTCTGAGGAGCATCTAATTCTTCTCTTAAAAAATCTGATACCTGAATTTAAAAGTCTGAATTCTAAATATGAAACCCTGGATAAACCCAAAAAAGTTAAAGTCAGACATTTGGGTTGATTCCAACAAAACAACTATTATGAAAACAAATTTATTCATGAAGAAATTTTCTTTTTTACTTTTTTTCTTCTTGTTAATTTCCGGTTCAATGGTGAGCCAAGGATTTGAGGATTTTACCAACCTCAATGTTTCCTCTAGCTACACCAATGGGTCTTTTATAGGAAATGACAACATTACTTGGACCTATGTAGAATCCAGGGATGGAAACGGAGATGCAAACAATTCAGGAATCAATCTTCCTGCTCTTATGTTGCGAAGAGCAAGCGACGATAGTAAGATTACCTCCGATTTAATTCCCGGAGGAATTGGAAGCTTTAGTATTAAATTATACAAAGGATTTACCGGTGGCGGACAAAGGAAAGTTAAAGTTTATATTAATGGAACTTCATACGGAGAGTCGCCTGGTTTTGATGATTATGATGAACATATTTTTGAAATTCATAATATAGATGTTCCTGGTGACTTTGTTTTAGAGATACGGAATACAACAGAGAGACAGGTGATTATCGATGACATTACTTGGACCGCCTTCGGATCTTCCAATATACCACCGGTTATTTCTCAAGTTGCTTTAACTCCTGCTGAGGGCATGATTACTCCATCTGATGATGTAACTGTTTCTGCTTCCATCTATGATGCAGACGGAATAGCTTCGGCCTCATTATTCTGGGGAACATCTAGTGGGAATTTAAGTAATTCCATTTCCATGACCTCTATCGGAGGAACTGAATTTACCACTGTCACCGCCATTCCGGCACAACCGGAGGGCACTACGATATTTTACAGAATTACTGCTACAGATAGCAATCAGGACAATCCTCTGACTTCTTCCACGCCGGAATTCTATTATGAAGTCTCTACAACAAATTTCTTATCCTTGCCCTATGTAAACGGATTTAGAACTAATCAAGATTATGTCAATGCCGGGAATGATGGATTTCTATTGAACAACTCAACTCAGGAAACCACAGCAGGGGGTTACCTCAAAATGAATGCAAATGGATCAATAACAACGCCGGAAATAAACTTTAATAATTACAACCGAATTATGGCTGTCTTTACCATTGCGACACATGGTGGATCTAACGGACAGGGAATAAAAGTTTCTGTTGCGGATGATGGTGTTAATTTTACCAATTTAGGAACCTTTATCGCAATAGGGGGAGGAAATGATTATATAAAATATGCACAATTTATTGATGTGTCAGCTTTTAACGGAAGCGGACGTATTAAATTTGAGTTCGAAGCGGGGAATGGGAATGGAGTGATCAGGTTCAGAGATTTTGAATTAAAATCCTTTGAAGGATATTCCTATAATAACGGCTGGTCTCCTTCTAGTCCGGAAGGAATATCTACCGCAAACGATGATATTTTCATATACGACGGATCTGCCAGCTTGACTTCAGCTGTAACAGCAAAAAATCTGTATGTCGGGTCTCAAGGCGTTTTGAATGTCTCCTCTGTCTTGAATCTAAGCGGAGATTTCTTGATAGACGGGAATGTGAAATTTTTAAGTTCGGAAACATCTAACGGGGAATTGGGTCCGTTTTCAGGTATGCTTCGCGGTAATGTAGAAGTGCAGCGGTATATTAGTGAGAATCGTGCTTACAGAATGGTCACAAGTAGTGTAACTACGGAAAATTCTATTCATGCCAACTGGCAAGAAGCTGCAATTTCCAATACTGACAATCCCAATCCCGGATATGGCACTCATATTACCGGTACTCTTGTAGATCAGCAGAATGGTTTTGATGCTACAGAAACAGGCAATCCTTCTATGTACACCGTCAATTTAGCTGCTCAAGAATTTGTTGCCATTGACAATACTGATGTCAATAATTTGCTTGCAGGCGTTCCATATCTTCTTTTTGTGAGAGGAGACCGAAGCATAAACCTTGGGAGCAATACTTCATTCGGAGCAACCACTCTTCGGGCTTTCGGGAAATTGTCTTCCGGAAATCAGAACCAAAATTTCGCAGGAATGACTACAGGGCAGTTTGCTATGTTTGGTAACCCTTATCAAAGTACTGTTGATGTCACTGCATTATTTGCAGCTTCTGATCGGGTAAATACAAGTCATTATTATGTATTTGACCCAACTTTGGGAGATCATGGATCTTATGTTACGGTTGATCTAACAGACGGCAACGGGACCAACACTTCAAACTCAGAAGCTAACAAATACCTTCAACCCGGTCAGGCTGCTCAGTTTGCTGCCGTATCTAATGGTACCGCTGTCATTAAATTTCGTGAAAATCAAAAGCACCCCGGGCAGCATACGGCTACCAACGCCCACCGAATGGCAGCTAACATGATTCGTGCGCAACTTTACACCGAGGCAAATTTTGATAATGGAAGACCATTGCACGACAGTTTCGGAATTCTTTTCGCACAACATTATAATAATGGACTCACACCTGCAGATGCCTTAAAACCTATTAATTTCAATGAAAATTTCGGAATTTCTTCTGATGATGTGTTACTAAGTTTAGAAAAACGACAGATGCCTATGGCCGGAGAAGTATTCCAAATATATTCCGCCGGATATCAGCATACAAAATATGTGATTAATATTGAAGTAAATGGTTTGAATGACGTGTTGTTATTCTTGCATGATACATTTGAGGGCAGTGTCACCCCTTTAACAGATTCAACTGCTTATGCTTTTGAAGTAGATCCGGATAATCCTGCATCACTCGCAGAGGATCGCTTTAAGATTGTTGTAGAGCAGCGCTTGGGAGTAGAGCAGCAGACATTTTCGGGAATACAGCTTTATCCCAACCCTATTAATGGGGATACCTTTGCCGTTCACGCTCCAAGTTTAAACGGTCAGTTAGTAGATATTACTGTTTCTGATTTAACCGGCCGAATCATTTATTCCAACAAACATGCGTTTGATGGAAACAATACAACCGTCTCAGTTGGTCAATCTATGAATGCCGGGATTTATTTGGTGAACGTTGATATTAATGGCGAAAGACATACTTTTAGAGTGATTAAGCGATAACGGATACCACTTTTATTTTGAAAAGTCGCCTCTCGCAGAAGCGACTTTTTTTTTGGGAAAACGTTTGGTGAGAATTGCACTGTTCATTTGGATTATAAAAATGTTCAAATAATAGGATAGTGGACAAACATGTTAAAAGAGGATATAAATATTTAAAGGCGGTACACCACTTAGAAATTTTAACATTGCATTAAGAACATAGCCTTATACTAGGGATAAGGTAGCCTTCTAACCATAGATTATGTCGAACTGACTCATACTTTCCTTTTGACTGAACCATACATTCCCTTAATTGAAGCATACCTGGGTCAAAATGAAATCTACCCAAGTCATCCCGAACCATACCAAGAGTTGGTGACCAAAAGAGATAGATTTCCTTAAAAAATCCGAAGAACTAATTCCCGGAAAATTATTTTAACATGAAATTAATTAATATGGAATTTTGGGAATCTAAAAGTTAAGAGGGGCTTACGAATTGTCTTATTTGATCAGTTTCTAAAAAACATCTTCACTGCTACGAGCAGGAGCACAAATAAAACAAAGATTATTAAGACCCAATAATTGTTTTTGTAATATTTCTTATGTAGTGCTTTGTCCTTTTTGTATGTCAATGCGATGACTATCACAAAAATGAGAAAGAAGGCTATAGCAAAGATTAGTTGTCCGGAAGAAATCATGGTCTCAGATTATCGTTATTAAGAAAAAAATCCAAACGGCCTATGCTATTTGGATTTTGATTATTTTTCGTTTTTCCTTTGATAGTTTTCTCTTCTTTGTTTGACGAAACATCATTTGAGAAAATTTCTTTGCGGAGAAACGGAGTATTTAGCATGAAGATTATTTTACTTCATATCGCCATCCAAACGGATCTTCAGCTTTATTAAATTGGATGTTCAGCAATTCTTCTTTAAATCGAGATGCATAACTGTTCTCTTGTTTTTCAATTTCGAAAACTTCTCCGTTATGGCTGAAAGCACTGATAGGGCTAATAACGGCAGCTGTTCCTGCGCCGAATATTTCCTTTAGTGTTCCTGCCTTGGCAGCATCTACGATTTCTGACACCCTTACGCGTCTTTCCTCCACATTAATTCCGTCTTTCCGGGCCAAATCGATTAAGCTTTTTCGTGTTACACCGTCAAGAATCCGATCACTGATAGGAGCGGTAAGCAAGGTGTCATTTACGCGGAAAAATACGTTCATAGTTCCTGCTTCTTCCAGAAATTCATGGTTGCTTGCGTCTGTCCAGATTACTTGTTGGAATCCTTTTTCCCTTGCCAGGTTTGTTGGATAGAATTGGGCAGCATAATTTCCTGCTGCTTTTGCAGCACCGACGCCACCATTTGCAGATCGGCTGAAATGTTCTGCAATTTCAACGCGCACATCTCCTGTATAATACGATTGTGCCGGCGAGGCAATGATCATAAATTTATAAGAGTTGGATGGAGATGCCCCCACGTTTGAATCCGTTGCAATCACGAATGGTCGTAGGTACAGCGAGTTTCCGAAACCCTTTGGAATCCATTGTTGGTCCATTTTCACAAGTGTTGTGAGTGCTTCAAAGAAAAGATCTTTCGGAAATTCCGGAATGGCCAAACGTTTAGCAGATTTATTTATTCTTTCAAAGTTTTGTTCAGGTCTGAAAAGCCATAACTTTCCATTTTCATCCTTATACGCCTTCATTCCCTCAAACACCGCTTGCCCATAGTGAAAAACTTTGGTAGCAGGAGAGAAAGAAATGGGTCCGTATGGTCGGATTGTCGGGTTAATCCATTTCCCATCTTTATAGTCACATTCAAACATGTGATCGGAAAAGAGACTTCCGAATTTTATATCTGTAAGATCAACGGTATTTATACGCGATTCACCTATCGGTTGAATATTGATGTGGGGTGAAGAAGAAAAATCCATTAAATATTTATTTAAGTTCGCAAAAATAGACAATATTTGTACTATAAAAAACCAGAATTTTTGATAAAACAACTATCTTGAATCAATTATTAAATTTTAACCAATTAACCAATGAAAAAACTCTTATTATTTGCGTTTTCTGCAATTTTGTTAGTTTCTTGTAAAGAGGGTAAAACAGAAGTCAATCCTGAAGAAGAAACTATGGCAATTGCCATCAATTATGAACCATATGGAGATCAGATTACATCTGAAGGTGCCATTGATGGGGTTGCACTACGGAAGCATTTTGAAGCTTTAAAACCCGGCGACACCCTTACTTTAAAAATTCAAAGTTCAGTTGCCGAAGTCTGTCAAAAGAAAGGTTGCTGGGTAAAATTAGGAGAAGGTGAAGATCAAGTTATGATGCGGTTTAAGGATTATGCTTTTTTTATGCCTAAAGATTTGGCCGGAAAAACAATTATTGCTGAAGGCAAGGCTTATCTTGAGGAGCTCAGCGTTGAGGCACAACAGCATTATGCTGAAGACGGCGGTGCTACTCCTGAAGAAATTGCTGCCATAACAAGTCCGAAACTGACCTATAGCTTTAAAGCTCATGGTGTCTTGGTTCCGGAATCGGAAAACCATTAATGGTGTTTGATCGGGAACTTCGTATAACCGGAGATGGTTCATACACTCTTCATATACCGGAATGGGATGAACAATATCATTCAAAGCATGGAGCCATAAGAGAGGCGCTTCATGTATTCATTCAAGAAGGACTGACCTGTGTTTTGACACATAAGGAAGGTCCTTTATCAATATTAGAGGTAGGGTTTGGCACCGGGCTAAATGCCATATTAACGTCTTTGTATGCTGTGGAGAAAGATGTGGAGCTTTATTACAAAACGTTAGAAGCTTATCCGGTTCCCATAGATTTTATTCGAGAATTGAATTTTCCCGAACACTTACATTTTCCTCAGGAGCAGTTTTTACTACTTCATGAACTCTCTTGGGAGGAAGATCATAACATTTCGGCACAGTTCACCTTCAGAAAAGAACAGCGACGGTTTGAGGAGATTAATGAAAAAGGTGTTTTTGATCTCATCTATTTTGATGCATTTGGCATACGGGTGCAGCCGGAGTTATGGACGGAATCCCTTTTTCAGAAGCTGTTTAATGCTTTAAAACCCGGAGGTGTGCTGGTAACTTACGCCTCCAATGGAAGTGCGCGCAGGGCCTTAAAAGCTGTAGGATTTAATGTGGAAAAAATTCCAGGGCCACCGGGGAAAAAGGAGATGATGCGTGCTGTTAAAAATGGATAGTGCGCTATTTTCTTTTAAGTCTTTCTTTTGCTAAAATCCAGTTAATCGGGAAACCGGTGAAATGAAATTTATATAAATTTCTTTCTATGAAAAATGTTGTATTGATAACCGGTGCCACCGGAATGATAGGCAGTAAATTGGCGAGTTTGTGTTTAGATGAAGGGATGACTGTTCATTATTTCACGCGGGATAAAAATAAGATAGTTTCTACCGATAATTTCTGTGGATTTTATTGGAATCCACAGAATAATGAAATGGATATGGCGGCTTTTGAAGGAGTAGAAGCCATCATTCATTTGGCGGGAGCTCCAATAGCCAAGCGATGGACATCTTCGTATAAACAGGAAATAATTGACAGTCGCATACAGCCTATTCGTCTCATGTATGAAAATCTGGCACAGATTCCTCATTCTGTGGATCATTTTATAACTGCTAGTGGAATTAATATTTATCCTGATTCTGCAACCAAACTCTATACGGAAGAAGATATGGAGCGTTCTGATAATTTCATTACTTCAGTAGTGGAGCAGTGGGAGGCTGAGGGGGGGCGTTTTAAAGAATTGGGAATGGAGGTATCTAAAATCCGAACGGGCATGGTTTTAGCTCGTGAAGGAGGTGTTTTACCTACCTTGTCCAAGCCTATTAAATTTGGATTGGGGTCTCCTTTGGGAAGCGGGGAGCAATGGCAGTCTTGGATCCACATTGATGATATTGTCGGGATTTATATGTTTGTGCTCCAAAACACTATGGAAGGAATTTATAATGCCGTAGCTCCCAATCCCGTTAAGAATAAAAGGTTGGTTCATCTTATTGCCGAAAAATTAAATAAGCCTTTATGGTTGCCTGCTGTTCCATCTTTTGTGCTGAAGACTGTATTAGGAGAAATGGGAAGCTTGCCTTTAGAGAGTCAATTGATTAGCTCAAACAAACTTAAGAAGGTGGGATATGTATTTAAATATCCCAATGTCGAGCCTGCATTGGATGACTTGTTGACATAAAAAAAGAGGCCTTTTTTGGCCTCTCTTCTTTTTATCTTGGTTTGACTACTCCTTTTTTGTTACGATATACAGCGAAATGGTCATAGTATCACTGATAAACTTATCACCTAAATCAGAGAAAATAGATTTTGACATAAAGTTGATTCCCCATTTTGTTCGGTCCAACTCAAATTTGTCAGTTTCAATAATCATTTGCTCGTCATCACTTTTAATTGTTGCAGGGAACTCTACGGCGTTGGTCTTGTCTTTTAGAGTCAGGTTTCCTTTAACGGTATTTCCTTCAACAGAGGTCAATTCAAATTTTGCATTTGGGAATTCTTTTGTGTTGAAAAAATCGCCTTCCTTTCCTTCGGCTGTA
Source organism: Flavobacteriaceae bacterium (assembly GCA_035654795.1). Taxonomy (GTDB): domain Bacteria; phylum Bacteroidota; class Bacteroidia; order Flavobacteriales; family Flavobacteriaceae; genus JAAYLC01. The sequence goes on along the minus strand of DASRWC010000021.1, from coordinate 10,582 downwards.
CCTTTCAGGTGAGCTTCCAAATTGCTTTTATACTCTCCTTCAAGATCTTCTACGGTAATGGAAGTCATATCAATTGTGAAGTTTCCGGCGGCAAGTTTTCCTTCTTCTACAAGGAGTGTTCCTGATGATAGTTTCACAGTTCCATAATGTGTAGTTCCGGGTTTTGATCCTTCCCAACGGATGAAAGATCCGTCAGTGTCCACTTTATAAGCTTGTGCAAGATCTGATGCTTCTGCAACATCTTCCAACACTTCTTCCGTATGATTTTTGTTATTGTTACAACTAAATAGGGCCATTGCAACTGCCAGGGCGGTGATTTTTAATGTAATAGTCTTCATAATTTTCAAAAAATTGATTTTTTAATTTCGGCGCAAATATACTATAATTTTTAATGCGGATTTCCTAACACTTTGCTAATTTCATGTCTGTGTCAATTTGGCATATAAAGATAAATGGCAGTACTTTTGCGAACTTGTAAATTCTAAAAAAAGCCTTTTATGAGTAGAAAAGATAAAAAAACGAACCATGACGAAGAATTAAAGGAGTTCAAAGATAATCTTCAGGACGAGCAATATTCTGTAGAGACTCCATCAGAAGAAGATTCAAATGTCAAATATGAAGAAGCCATAGCGGAGGAAAAGGACCGTTATCTTCGTTTGTTTGCCGAATTTGAAAATTTCAAAAAACGTACATCTCGCGAGCGAATTGAATTGTTTAAAACAGCAGGGGAGGAGATTATGACTGCCTTACTTCCAATACTGGATGATTTTGAGCGTGCATTAAGGGAGCTGGAAAAATCCGGGGATGAGAGTCATTATCTTGGAGTTAAGCTTATAAATGAAAAATTGAGAAATACGCTGCGTGGGAAAGGTCTCGAGCCTATTGAAATAAATCCGGGAGATGATTTTGATGCGGAAAATCAAGAAGCCGTAACTCAGATTCCTGCACCTAATGATGAATTAAAAGGAAAGGTTGTTGATGTCATTGAACGAGGATATCGTCTGGCAGATAAAATCATTCGTTATCCTAAGGTGGTAGTTGGACAATAAATAATAAATAAACAATCCGAATTTAGGAGGAAATAGAAATGAAAGAGGATTATTACGAAATATTGGGAGTTTCAAAAAGCGCTACAGCGGCTGAGATAAAGAAAGCTTATCGGCAAAAAGCAATACAGTATCACCCTGACAAGAACCCCGGAGATGCTGAAGCAGAAGCTATGTTTAAGAAAGCTGCTGAGGCTTATGAAATATTGGGCGATTCAGAAAAACGTGCGCGTTACGATCAGTTTGGACATCAGGCTTTTGAAGGAGGTTTTGGTGGTGGCGGGATGAACATGGATGATATTTTTAGTCAGTTTGGAGATATCTTCGGAGGTGCTTTTGGTGGCTTTGGAGGCGGATTTGGCGGTGGCAGGCGTACGGTAAAAGGTTCTAACCTAAGGGTACGTATTCAATTAACATTAGAAGAGATTGCTGTCGGAGTCGAGAAAAAGATTAAGGTTAAACGGAAAAAACTGGCCAAGGGTACAACTTATAAAACTTGTCCTACTTGTAACGGAATGGGGCAGGTTACTCGTATCCAGAATACTATATTGGGAAGGATGCAAACCTCTACCACTTGTCCTAGCTGTAGCGGTATTGGAAAAGTAATAGATTCTAAACCTATCAATGCCGATGCTGAGGGCATGATTTCTACAGAGGAAACGGTTTCTATCAAGATTCCTGCGGGAGTTGTAGATGGTATGCAACTTAAAGTTTCCGGAAAAGGAAATGACGCTCCGGGTGATGGAATTCCGGGTGACTTGTTAGTAGCTATAGAGGAAATAGAACACCCCAGTTTACAACGTGAAGGAGATAATCTTCATTTTCAATTGTACATCAGTTTTCCGGAGGCAGCATTAGGAGCTTCTAAGGAAATAGACACTGTAGCGGGAAGGGTAAGGATAAAAGTTGAACCCGGAACTCATAGCGGAAAAATTCTGCGTTTGCGTAACAAAGGAATTCCTTCCATAAACGGATATGGTATAGGCGATTTACTTGTGCACATCAATGTTTGGACTCCTCAATCGCTCACCAAAGAACAGCGGGAATTTTTTGAAAAGATGAATACGGATGATCATTTTAAACCTAGTCCCGAGAAAGAGGACAAATCTTTTTTTGAAAAAGTAAAGGATATGTTTGCTTAAAGATTTGTTAAATCAAATTAAAGTAATTATATTTGAGCTGTCGCTTCGCTTTTTGAAGTGGTTATTTTCTTTTTCATAGCAATTTTTCCCATCCAGAAATTACATTTTTGGGTGGGTTTTGTGTTTTTAGAGGTTAGGAATGAGGTGTTAGACTGGAGAGAGAAAAAGTATAGAATATAGAGAATAGAGCATAGAGTATTGAGCATATATATTTCTACCTTTTCCAAGACATAATTATTATTAGGTCTCTACTGCGCTCGACCGGACAAGATGCAAATATTGAGAATTACTCTCCGTGTGCTCGGTGACTCTCTGGTTTCTCGGAGTTTGAGTAAAAGGCCGACAGCTCTGAAAACACCACAGAGCCACGAAGGACACGGAATGTGTGGCTACTGGCTTCTGGCTGCTGGTCAAGAGTTTTTAGCATTTCAATTTCGATTTCCATCCTCCCGTCCGTCGTCTAACATCTCGTGTCTAACATCTCGCATCTAAAAAGTCTGTCGTCTAGAGTCACCACAAAGCCAGAAAGGGCACAGAGCGTGTAGCTCGTACCCTTTTTTCAGCTATTGGCTTAATGGCTAGCGACAGCTAGCTACTGATCATTCCACATTTTAAATTGAACATTGAGCGTTAAGTATTGAGCATTGAATATTCCAATGTCGATTTCCATTCTCCAGTCCGTCGGCGTGCACAAAGCACCGTCCCTCGTCCAAGGGCTAAAATTTCACGTCTAAATCTATTCCACTTGCGAATTCGTTCTACTCCTGTTCATCCTGTCGTCTCTCCAGGTTTCATATTTCCGATACTGATCATCATTTAGAATCTCTCTTAATCTAGCATCCCTATCACGTTGCATTTGTGCTTCTTCTGTGCTTGTATTGTTTCGAGTAGCTTGCTCAAACCGATCCCGCTGATCTTGTGTCATGTTAAGGTGTCTGTACATTTCATCCCGATCTTGCACTGTCCAGGTGCCTGCTGTAGTTCCCATTTGAGTTTGGTTTCCTGTGGGTTCCATTTGCGTATTGTCAGAATTGGTCATGGAATGATTTGCGTCTGTCGCTCTTGCATCTGTTGTATTATCAAAGGCGTTATCATTCGGCACATCTGTGCGGTGGTTGTTGTTACAGGCAGTCATCGCTATCAGTGCCACGCCTACCATCATAATTTTTAGCTTTTTCATAGTTATATTTTTTTTGTTGATAATAAAATTAATGTTGATTTTAAGGAGTTTTTGATGCAAGACAATAAATTTTTCCTTCCAAAAAGCTTAAAAATTTCATAATTGGCAATGTTTCTTATCTGATTTTAAGCAACTTTGAGATTGACTTCTTTTAAGTTAGTTATAAACTTTAAATTGCTAATTGCTCATTAAATATCAATCTATTTTTGAAAGCACATGATACTTCATTTAGTCTTTAATCCTGTTGAAACGGCCACGAAATTTATCGAGGATCTTATTCGTGCCAGCGGTGTAAAAGTGAAGATTTTAGGAAACAATCAATACGTGTTTGCAAAAGAAGACAGCGAAAGGTATGAACAGCTTATAAGCGGATTGGAAAAATTTGGAATTCAAACTACGCGATGTCCTAAAGTTGCACTAATTACAAGAGTCAAACACATATTGACAAACATGATAGAGGAGGGAAAAAATGATAATCTGTCTGATTGTTTGCCTGCCGAAATCAATTTGTCCTACCCCCAAATTTCCAAGATTTTTAAAGAAGAAACATTTATGTCTCTGGAGGACTATCTCATCTTTTTAAAGATTCAGAAAGTGCGAAAACTGGTTGATTCAAACTTGTCTCTAACGGAGATTTCTTACCGTTTGGGATATTCAAGTGTTGCGCACCTTTCGAGACAGTTTAAGCAAAAAACAGGGATGACTTTCAAGGAATATCAGAAACTTCAAGAAAAAAGATTCTCACAACAATGAAGTGTTTCTACACCTTAATAATCTATGAGCTCAAATGTTATCAATTTAATCGGTTTTTCCGATAATAAGGAGAGGCATAAGAAAGTGCCTGTTATTATTGAAGAATTGCCCTTTCCTGTTAACTTTAAATCTTTCTATACTTTAGACTCCTTGCTTTATTTCTTGGAATCTTTCCGGGAAAAGGCATTCATTATCATCGGGATAATGCCTTACGACCAATGTTTGAATTTGCTCCAGACCATTCGCGATAAATTTTATTGGGAAGGATTCATACTGACGGTTGTTAGAGATGAGTCTAATAAGAAAAGAAATGATGAACTTTTTATTAAAGGAGCCAATATAATAATAGAAGCGAAAGAAGGGAAATTTGAAGAACAAACAACTGAATGTTTGGAAGTATTCTGGAAGATTCTTCAATCGGGAGAACATCCCAAGGATATTATTATGTGTTTAAGGTAAGGTTAACATTTCTTCTAATAATTAGTTGTTATGTGCAACAAATAGTAAAAATTGTGTAATTCATCTGTTGTTTAGAGGACTTAATTTTAAAAGTCATTTTAAACGACTAAATTAATGCATTATGGAAACACAATTTTTTTCTTTTTCAGCACAAGGAATTGTACCAACGGCCGATGCTTCTGAGAAAATAATTCCCCTTCCGGTTGTGTCTCCTAAGACCTCGGAATTTTCGAGGATTACCAATTATGTTTTGAGAACCGGAACTATCTTAGGAGAGTTTGAATTCCAGACCAAGGAGCAGGAAAGAGTTCTTATCGGAGTTTCAGATTATAACCGATTGGTTTTTGTTTTTAATCAAGGAGACAGTTTCGAAATCAGTCATTGTGGCGGGAGACGGACGAGGCTGGCGCGGTATGAGAATCTACTTTTTCATTGTCAAAAAGATTTTCCGATAACACTCGACTTTCAAAGTCATCGCTCCTTTAAAGGAACAATCATTGTGGCAGATGTAAAAAACTTTGAAGCCTATCTTCAAGAAGGTATTGCAGATATTCTTCAGCGAAACGATGTATTTTATAAATCCAAACCCGACCTTCATATTACCGATTATATCCGTAAGATAAACCTTCTTCCCAAGGAATTTCCGCACAACCTGGCTGTGGGTGGGTTTGCTACCGTAGCAGTTGGTACACTTTGGTCGGCGTTTCTGAAAGGAGAAAAAGAAAACGTGATGTTGCGGCCGTCCCTACGCTCGTGGGAAATCAAAGCTTTGGAAGAAGTCACCGACAAAATCCGTCAAAATCCGGAGCAGAATTATACGGTTTCCGAAATTTCTAAGGAGACCGGAATCAGTATTCCGCATTTGCAACAAGGTTTTAAGGAGATGCACGGACATACGGTTGCGAATTTTATACGGGAGGTGCGACTTGAAAAAGCAGAAGACCTGATAAAGAATTCTGATTTGAACATTTCTGAAATCGTATATACTATAGGACTGTCAAGCAGAAGTTATTTCTCCCGAATCTTTAAAAAGAAATTCAAATGTTCTCCGTCTGATTATCAGCGGTTACAATTTATAAATAGTTGATTTTAAAATGAATGTTATAATTTAAAACTTCCCCAATCCGGGAAGTTTTTTGTTTGTAGCACCTTCAATTAATATAAATTTAAGATTTAGTCTTTTTTTAAGTTTTATTCCACAAAGCTGTCTTCTTTTTCAAATAATCCCTTTAGCATTTGTCCCGTAATTTCGGAAATCAGCCTTTAATTCATTTACGAGATGAGCGAGGATAAAAAAACAGTATTGGTAACCGGAGGTGCAAGCGGTATTGGAGAGGCAATTTGTGAAAGACTTTCCGAAGAAGGTTTTGCCGTTACGATTACCGATATTCAAAAATCCCATTCCGCTTCTTGTCTGTTCTACCGTTGCGATGTGCGGAAAAGACGGCAGATAAATCACCTTTATGATTGGGTGATTAAGAATATAGGCGTGCCGGATATTCTCAAGGGTAAGCCTGCCGTCGTGAAAAGTACCGAAGACACCGAAAAAGGCGAGGGAATCCTGCGGATTAACTTTCCGGGTTATGCTGAAGATAATCTGGAAAACATATCATGGGAAGAATTCTTCACCATTTTCGACGAAAACAAACTCGAATTCCTATACCAAAAAGAAACCAAAGATGGGGAGGAGAGTAGGTTTAATAAGTTTGTGAATGGATTTGAGAGGCAAGAGCAGGAGACAAGAGTAGTAAAAACTAGCAGCTCTAAAAACACCACAGAGGCACGAAGGACACGAAGTGTGTGACTATTAGCTTCTGGCTTCTGGCTGCTGGTCAAGAGTTTTTTTGCATTGAAAATTGAGTATTGAGCGTTGAATATTGAGAACTTTTTCGAAGAGAGAAGAAGTCTAACATCTCATGTCTAATATCTCACGTCTAAAATGTCCTTCGTCCTTCGTCAGAGCTTTAGCGGCGTCCTGACTCAGAAGTCTCGGTAGCTGCACTAAACCACAAACAGATTTAAAGCTACTTTTCTACTGATAGAAGAGCGGAGTCCGTCCACTTCAATTTCCATGGAACCATCAAACTCTTGATGATCTAAAACTTTTATTTTGGAACTCAATCCCATTCCTAACTTCATCAGGTATTGCAAAAAAGAAGAACTGTTGTCTTTCACCGAAACCAGTTTACAGCTCTCGCCAATGCATATTTCCGCCAAGGTTTTCCTTTTTATAAAAGTAATCTCTCCTTTTGCGTTTGGGATGGGATCTCCGTGCGGATCAAGCTTTGGGTAATCCAGAAAGCGCTCCAGTTGTTCAATCAGTTTTACTGACTGAATATGTTCCAGTTGTTCGGCAACTTCGTGAACTTCATCCCAAGCGAAATTTAATTTCTCATAAAGAAAAGTCTCCCAAAGACGGTGTTTTCGAACAATCTGAATGGCGTATTTTCTTCCTTTGGGCGTCAAACTTATTTTGCCATACTTCTCATAAGAAACCAGGTCCTTCTCACGCAACTTCTTCAACATATTGTTTACGGTAGCGGGAGTGACATCTAAGGCTTCCGCCAACTCATTGGTTCCGGCTTCTGTTTTGTCGGCAATCTCATCGGTAAGATGAAATAATACTTTCAGATAATTTTCTTCTGCTTGTGATATCATTTCGCAAAGATAAAAAAGATTATTCAAATTTATATTGTTTGATAAGTCTAACTTATTTAGTTTTGCGCTTCAAAATAAATCACTTTATGAAATCAACTTTATTCTTTTTTATTCTTTTTTCTATGACCCTTGCACGTGCTCAAACAACGCTTGTGGAAGGCGTGGTAACGGATTATGACACAGGAAAACCGGTGGAATTTTGTAATGTTCTGCTGGAGAATTCAACAATCGGAACGCTATCGGATGAAACGGGAAGTTTCCGCATTTCAATTCCGGAGGATAAGGTAAGTGACCGAATTGTTTTTAAAACACTCGGTTATGAAACGAAATTTGTGCGAATCCTTCAGGAGAAATCAGTTATCACCGTGCGTTTAAAACAAGAGACAGCGAGTCTTGATGAGATAGTTATTTCCGGAACTACACGTGCAACGGCAGTCAGAGAGAATCCTGTTTTGATTACAGCTGTTACTCCGCGGCAAATGGAGAAGACGGCTGAGAGCAATATTATAGATGCCTTGGTCAAAAATGTTCCGGGCTTACAGGCAGTGAAAACCGGTCCGAATATTTCAAAACCCTTTATACACGGACTCGGCTACAATCGCGTGCTGACACTTTATGACGGGGTGCGGCAGGAAGGCCAGCAATACGGAGACGAACACGGAATCGAAATCGATGAATACAACATTGAACGAGCTGAGGTCATAAAAGGACCGGCGAGCCTTCTATATGGTTCCGATGCCATTGCCGGAGTCATCAGTTTGTACCCCTACATTCCTAAAACCATGGACGGCAAGCTACACGGAAAAGTGACGGGGGAATATCAAACCAATAACAATTTAATCGGAAACGGAATTCGTTTGAATTATGACGATGAGCGGTTCCTTTTTGCTTTAAACGGTTCTTATCGCATGGCGAAGAATTACAGAAATTCCATTGACGGCAGAGTCTATGCCACCAATTACAACATCAAAAATATTTCGGCGATGGGCGGGATTCGTTCCGACAAAGGATTTACGCATCTGAGTTTAACCGCTTTCGACAATCGTCAGGCGATTCCGGATGGGAGCAGGGATTCGATTAGCAGGCAGTTTACTAAGCAAATTTTTGAAGATGATGATGATTTATGGGACCGGCCTGTTGTTTCATCGCGCGAATTAAATTCCTATAAGATTCCCGATTTGTCACAGCACATTCAGCATTACCGGGCTTATTTGCACAGTTTTTACGAAATAGGCGCCGGCGATATCGATATTTTGCTCGGCGTTCAACAAAGCGTGCGACGGGAATATTCGCATCCCGAAGCAGTTCGCCAACCCGGAATGTATATGCGTTTGAAAACCTTAAACTATGGTATACGCTATAATGTTCCTGCTTTTCACGGTTTTGAAACTGCCCTGGGTGTAAACGGTATGCTACAAAACAACAAAAACAAGGATGCCACAGACTTTCCTATTCCGGATTATGATTTATATGAAGGCGGATTTTATATTTATGAAAAATGGAAACGGAAGCAATGGACGATTAGTGGCGGAATACGCTATGACCTTCGCCGGGTAGCGTGGAATGATTTTTTTATTGCTACCGATTCTGAAAGCGGATTTGACCGGCAATCCACTCCTGAAAATCCGGATGCTGAGTTGCAGTTTGAAGCTTTTAAAAATACCTATTATGGCCTTAGCGGGAGTATAGGTACAACTTATAAAGTGTCGGAGAACATCGGATTAAAAGCAAATATCGGAAGGGCTTACCGTGCGCCGAATGTGACGGAGATAGGGAGCAACGGTCTTGACCCGGGGGCACATATCATTTACCTGGGAGACCGTTCTTTTCTACCGGAATTTTCTTTACAGGAAGATTTTGGTGTGCATATCAATTACCGGGATGTATCGGGAACGTTGAATCTTTTTCATAATCAGATTCAAAATTTCATCTATATGTCTGCCGTTGCCGATGCCTTCGGAAATCCGATAACCGATGCGCAAGGAAACCGAACTTATCGCTATGAACAAGCCAAAGCATCCTTGTATGGAGGAGAAATGTGGTTTGCGCTTCATCCGTCACATCTCAAAGGTTTTCGGTGGGATGTGAGTCTGAGTACGGTCTATGGTTTTAACCGGAAATCGGAATACCGAGGAAAAGGAATTCAAGGCGAATACCTGCCACTTCTTCCGCCGTTCACTATAAACAGCAGTATTACACAGGAATATCATCCTTACCTGGGGCGAATTGTAGCCGTTAGTCCAAAAGTTGAATTAGAATATGCCGCACCACAAAACAGATATTTAGGATTAAACGGAACCGAAACCGCTACTCCGTCTTATGCTTTGCTGAATATCGGATTTACAGCTGAAATCGATGCCTTTCTAAATCCGCTTCAGGTAGTCATTCAGGCAAATAATGTGTTTGACACGGCTTATCAATCGCATCTGAATCGTTTGAAATACTTCGAATTTTACACACAGTCACCAAACAATCGGTTCGGAATTTACAATATGGGTCGGAATATTACGCTGAAACTGATAGCGAAGTTTTAGTAGCGATATTCAGAAGGGAGCAGCTGGCGGCTGTCGGTTATCGGCTGTCAGCTTCTGGCTGTCGGCTGCTGGCTTCCGGCTGATAGCTTCCGATTTTCTCCTCTTTAACCACAAAGAAGGTTAAGAAGGCACAAAGATTCTAATGGTTGATAGCTTTCGGCTTTCTTCCTGTTTCTTGCTTCCTGCTTCCTGCCTCTAAAAATTGAGCATTGAATATTGAGAATTGAGTATTGGAGGAGTATGTTTTGAAAACGGATATCAGGTGGTGGTAAAAAGGCTTTTCTTCGCATATTGAGTACCTTTCTTCGGAACATGTTCGGAAGTGCTTCGGGAAAACGTGCCTTTTTGCGAAGCGTTTCCGAAGAAGACCCGAAGATGACTCGAACATGACTCGAACATGATTCGAAGAAAGCGAGGGCGGAAGTATGGAGAAATCGGAAACTATTTTGTCTATTTTTTACTCGGATAAGGTCTCAGAAAAAGCACCGGATGATGGTAGCGTGGGGGAAAGCGGATGACACGGATCCCGAATAATCGGGAGACGCGGATGAACACAGATCTCAATCCGTGAAAATCAGCGTTTCCCGAAGGGAAACAGCGATCATGTCCGACAATAATAGAGAAAATATGCAGTGTGATGAACTCGGATGACACGGATCCCGAATAATCGGGAGACGCGGATAAACTCAGATATAATCCGTGAAAATCAGCGTTTCCCGAAGGGAATCAGCGTGATCCGTGTTCTAATACCCATGACTCGTGCAGATCAATGAGTATTAAATATTTTGTTGATTTACGGGTTCCCGTAAA
>DASRWC010000020.1:0-72618 GCA_035654795.1 Flavobacteriaceae bacterium | reverse complement strand
TGGGTTCAATTTCTTCACGATGTATTCACAATCATTAATCCAACGGATGGAGGAAGTATCCGATTTTCCCTTATAATAATCAATTTCAATGGTGTCATTCCGCTCAATGGTGGTTTGAAATACTTCTGTTCCTGAAAGAGCCTCAAACTCGAACTTCCCAACTTTAAAATCCATACAATTCCTTTCCATGTTGTAACAACCGGAAAATAGAAGAAATGCTGCGAAACAGATAAAAAAGCGCATGCCGAAATTTTTGTGCAAAAATGGGAAAAATATTTGATACCTAAAGGCTCTTGTACTCACGGAATGTTCCATCCGTATAGCATACCAAAATGCGTTCAATAGATTTTTCTGAAGAAAAAGAAGGGGGAGGAGCCACTTTTTTATCCTGAGGCAGTTTCACTTCAGAAAGTTTTTGAGGATTCACCAGATCTGATGTCTTAGGGACTACCTGAGATTCTCCTTCGCCATAGATCCACCACTCAAGAGCTACTTCAGGAAATCTGGCGTGTAGCTTCATGATAAGATCCAGGCTTGGTTTGTTTCTTCCGGAAAGAAGATGCGAAACTGTGGATCTGTTGATTTCTATTTCATCCGCCAAAGTTGAGGCATTGAGACCGTATGTATCGAGAATTTTTTCTAGTCGATTACTAAAATCATCATTGTTTACCATTGTAAAGACCATTAAGAATCTTATGAATTTACAAAGATAACCTAACAGCGGTAAACTTCAAAAACAGAAGGAAAAATATAAAATATGTTTAAATTTTTGGTTTATATGCGTATAGATATGTTATTGGAAATCAACAATTAAGTGCGCAATAAATAATTGTGACAATTTGCGGGTTACAACGATATTCTCCCGGTTTTACATTTGTAAACCTCCTCAAAAATTTAACGGCTTTACTTGTGTTACTAATGTAAACTAGCATTTGTTTACATTAGTAAATCTTCAATTCTCATTTAGAATTCGTCTGATTTCATCATCGGATTTATTCTCCCTCGAAATCTCGTGGTCCTATCTAATGAGTAAGGAGGTAATAATTAAAATGAAATAAATCTTAAAGAATAGTTAAAAATGAGTGCACATTAGATAATTTATTTGACAAAAAAGAAATTATTGAACAAAAATGCTCGACTTTCGTTTTTTAATTGTTGGAAATCTTATTAATTTTGCAAAAAAATTTTATTATGGCAAAGTTTAGGTTAGACGACATAGATCACAAGATCTTAGACCTTTTGATTGACAATACCCGAATCCCCTTCACGGATATTGCGAAACGACTGAATATTTCTGCCGGGACGGTTCATGTGAGGGTGAAGAAAATGGAAGATGCGGGTATCATCACCGGGTCCACATTACAAGTTGATTACGACAAATTAGGGTATTCCTTTATCGCTTATGTTGGAGTGTTCATTCACAAAACTTCACAAACTCAGTTTGTGATGGAAAGAATAAGTGAAATTCCAAACGTAACGGTGGCGCACGTAACTACAGGGAAATTTAACATCTTCTGTAAGATTAGAGCAAAGGATACCTCTCACGCAAAAGATATTATCTATAGAATTGATGATATTGAAGGTGTAAACAGAACAGAAACTATGATTTCAATGGAGGAAAGCATCAATGACAAGAAACGATTGCTCCACACCATCTTCAACGAATTATAGAATTTATTCTTAAACAGTTTTTAAAACCTTTGTCAACCGGCAAAGGTTTTTTATTTTCAAGGTTTCCAAATTCATCTTTTCCATATGCAAATACTTAAACTGTTTAAAGACACCTATAAAAGCTGGGATGCCAACGATCCTTGGGCCAAAAGCGCTATGATCGCCTATTATGCCCTTTTTTCTCTGCCTTCCGTGCTTATCATTACCATCCATTTTGCCGGCGTTTTCTTTGGAGAGGATGCTGTTCAAGGACGCATTACCCACGAGATAGAAGGACTTATAGGAACATCCAGTGCCGAACTCCTACAAGCTATTATAATTAATTCAGCCTTGTCAACTAATTCTACCTTTTTTATTATCGTCGGTATTGGTACGTTAATCTTTGGTGCTTCGGGAGTTTTTGTTCAGTTACAGAAAGCACTCAATGACATCTGGGGCGTTCGGTTGAAAAAATCAGGAATCATGACCACGGTCAAACACCGTGCTATCGCTTTCGGAATGGTTTTAGTTATCGGTCTTTTAATGTTGATTTCTTTAATTATCAGCACTTTAATCAGTGCGTTCAGTGATTTTATCGGTTCTTATTATGTGAGTTTACCGGCTTGGCTCATTCAAGTCATAAATTTTGTGGTTTCGCAGATTATTATCACTGCACTTTTTGCAACCATTTTCACCATGCTCCCCGATGTAAAAGTAAGATGGCGCACCAATGTATTTGGAGCGGCAATGACTACTTTACTGTTCTTGATCGGTAAGTATGCTATTGGGATTTATTTTGCAAAAACCGATCCGGCGTCGGCATACGGAGCAGCCGGAAGCGTGGTTTTAATCTTGCTATGGGTGTATTATACTTGCTTAATCTTGTTTTTTGGTGCCGAGTTTACTGTGAATTGGGCTCTATATAAGAATATAAAAATAGAACCCGGCGAACATGCAGCGCCTTCTTATGAACAAGAAATTGAAGAGCTGCGGAAATATAAAGAGCAGGTAGAGGAACGGAGGAAAAAATCAGAACAACTATGCGGGTGGGAGGAACGAAAACAATCTTAACAAGATTTATAATAAGATTAAGAGTCTGCAAACGGAAAATCAATACTTAAATCCTTAATTTATTTTCTTTGTTTAACTTATTAAAATTAAGAAGATTATGGATAAGAAAATTGCAGTATTGGTAGCGGAAGGATTTGAAGAAGTGGAGCTCACTTCACCTGTGCAGGCTATGAAAGATGAAGGGTTTCAAGTGGAAATTATAAGCGAGAAGAAAGGAAAAATTCGGTCATGGGACGAAGATAAATGGGGAAAGGAATATGAAGCTGATGCAGCCGTAGCTCATGTGAAAGCCAAAGATTATGATGCTCTGGTTGTACCTGGAGGAGTCATAAATCCTGACAAGATGAGGAGAAACGAAGTTGCACTAAAATTTGTAAAAGATTTCTTTGAACAAGGAAAGCCCGTTGCTTCTTTATGTCACGGTCCTCAAGTTTTAATTTCTGCAGGTGTGGTAGAGGGAAGGAAAATGACCTCCTTCTATTCTATTAAAGACGATCTCATAAATGCAGGGGCAAAATGGGAAGACAGCGAAGTGGTGGTAGATCAGGGATTGGTTACCAGTAGAAGCCCCAAAGATTTAAAAGCCTTTAATTCAAAGCTTATAGAAGAAATCAAAGAAGGAAAACATAATAAGCAGCACGCATAAAACCTGTAGGCTGCTAAAATCTATGATTCATGAGCAACCGGAGTGAAAATACTTCGGTTGCTCATGAATTTTTTATTCTTCTTCATCATCGATTTCATCTTCAATATCTTCATCTGCTTCATCCTGAAGTTTACGTTCTTGCGGGATTTCTTCGATTGGCTCGGTGAATTCGGATTCATCATAATCGTCTTCATCAAAATTTGCCATGGAGATTTCAAGTCTGGAACTTACTTTTACTAAGTAAATAGTTTCTTCCGTTCGCACTTCAACAGCTTCCACGGTTTCATTCTTCGCGTTCTTGAAGGTGATGATGTGATCATCATCATATCCATCAGGATATTTCTCTACGAGCAGAGAAAGAATTTCAGGGGTTAATTTCTTGTAATCAACAATAACTCGTTTCATTTGCAATGGACTCTTTTTTGGGGTAAAACTATTCAAAAATATATGAGAACAAAGTTTTTTAATAAAATTTTTTAAGCTCTTTGATAATAGGAAAAGGCCCTATAAATCAGTTCAACCGGAACCGTACAATCTGTTTGGAATTTTCCTAATTCTTCCATTAAAACGAAACGAACTTCTCCGTTGACATTCTTTTTGTCAAAAGAAGTCAATTTGATAATTGATGCAATGGCTCCGTCGTCAAATGGCTGTTTTGGAAATAATTTTAAGATCAAAGAAGTCAGCTCTTCCAACCGATGTTTGGGGAATCCGAGCAACTCGGTAGAAATGTAACTCTCCAGAATCATCCCTATAGCCACCGCATCGCCATGCAAGAGGGGTATGCTTCCGGGCGTTCGTAGGCTATACGCTTCAATGGCATGACCTAATGTATGCCCGTAATTCAATACCTTGCGCAATCCTTTTTCATCAGGATCCTGAACTACAACTTCTTCCTTTATTGCAATGGAACTCGGTACAAGGGCAGCCACAGAAGCGATTTCCGGAGTTTTCATTTCCTTAATTTTTTCCCATTCTGTCTTTCCTTTTATAAGCGCGTGTTTGATCACTTCAGCCATTCCCGATAAAAGTTGGTCACCAGAGAGCGTAAAGAGAAAATCAGTGTCCACAAGGGTCATCTCCGGAAGCTGTATAGTTCCGATTTGGTTCTTGATATGATCTAAATCTATTCCCGTTTTTCCTCCAATGCTTGCATCAACCATAGCCAGAAGGGTAGTGGGGATATGAATAAAACGGATGCCGCGCTTGTATGTAGATGCCACAAATCCGCCAATATCCGTAACCATTCCTCCACCAAGATTGACTATTACACTTGATTTGTCAGCTCCTTTCTTTCCAAGACATTCCCATAAGTAAAGTGTGGTCGAAATGTTTTTATGTTTTTCGCCGGCCGGAATTTTGATGACTTCATAAACAGCTTCTTTTGAAGTTCGCGAGATAAACAGCGGTAGGCAATGGATTTCAGTATGTTCATCAACAATCACAAAAACTTGACGAATTTTCATTTCTTTAAAAAAAGAATCGAGCGCTTCCCAGCCTTTTTCGTTGTATAAAATTCTCCCTTTGGTATTGGACATGATGCACATTTATAAGTTAACCGAATCGATTTTAAGAGTCCAAAACTAACTATATTTATGCACTTAAAAATTGAACATAATGGCATCTAAAAATATTTTTGACAATACGGAAGTAGCCTTTAAATTAAAGACTGATTCTGAGCTGGAAAGAGCTTATTTTCTATTTAAAATGATTTCCAAAGAACCTCTTGTAAGGATAGGAACTGCGGTCACAAAATTTGCATTAAATCTCCACCTGCCTGTTGAAGGATTGATCCGATCCACAGTTTTTGACCACTTTTGTGGCGGTGTAAATGAAAGAGACTGCCTCTCCACGGTTGATAAGCTTAGGGATGCAGGTGTACATTCTATTTTGGATTATTCCGTTGAAGGCAAGGAAGATGACGCACAATTTAGGGCCACTGCCGATAAAGTGATCGAACTTACAAAATTTGCCAAAAATAAAGAGGCCATGCCTTTCTCTGTATTTAAACCTACCGGTCTTGCAAGGTTTGAGGTTTTCAGAAAAGTAACAGAAAAAGAACCTTTAAATGATGAGGAGAAAAAACATTGGCACCAGACGGTAGAATATTATGATGTAATTTCAAAAGCTGCCAAAGATGCAGGAGTCTCTCTATTGATAGATGCCGAACATTCCTGGATGCAAGGCGCTGCCGATGACTTATGTGAGAAAATGATGAAGAAATACAATACCGAAATCCCTGTTGTCTTCAATACTCTTCAGTTATATCGGTGGGATCGTCTGGATTATCTGAAAGATCAGCATCGAAAAGCGAAAGAAGGAGGATATAAATTAGGATATAAAATAGTGCGAGGTGCCTATCTTGAAGTGGAAAACGAACGCGCCAAGGAAAAAAATTATCCTACGCCGATTTGTGACAGTAAAAAAGCGACAGATGACAACTTCAACGAGACGATGCAGTACATTCTCGAAAATTTGGAAGATATTTCCTTA
Source organism: Flavobacteriaceae bacterium (assembly GCA_035654795.1). GTDB lineage: Bacteria > Bacteroidota > Bacteroidia > Flavobacteriales > Flavobacteriaceae > JAAYLC01. The sequence continues at coordinate 66,758 of DASRWC010000020.1, read as the reverse complement.
TATATCGGTACACATAATGAGGCAAGTACCTATCTGGCAATGGATCTCATGGAAAAATTGGGAATTGCAAAAAATGATCCTCGGGTGTGGTTTGGACAGTTGTATGGAATGAGCGACCATATCACTTTTAATCTTGGAGAACTGGGATACAATGTTTCCAAATATATTCCCTTTGGTCCGGTAAAAGATGTCATGCCATACCTCATCAGACGGGCAGAGGAAAACACCTCAGTGGCGGGGCAGACAAGCCGTGAATTGATGCTCCTGACAAAAGAAAAGAAAAGACGAGGCCTCTAAGCTCCCTATGGCAGCAGTTCTGCTGTCATAATTTTCGCATAATCATCACAAAAGGAAATAGCTACTTGAATTTTTTTCCGGGAGATATTTCCTTTTACTTTATATAGTTTACAAGAATCTGTATGGATGATACTGTTTGAAAAATCAACTTTTCCCGTTAGAAGAAAATCATTTATTTGAGCAGTATCTAAGGCTTGTTGTTGAAAAAACAGCAAACTTTCTTCAGAAAACGTTCTGGGCTTTAATCGTAAGTGTTTAAGGGTTCGCGCCTGCGGACCATAATCACAAGAGGTTTTCTTTCCGCTGAGAATAAAGAGTAGGATAATAATACCGATAAAAAATCCGCCGGAAAAATAGAGCAGACGATGTGTAAATTTCATTTGTAGTAATTAAAGCCGAATAACCTGATCAAAAGATCAACAGATTCAAATCATTATAAGGTAAATCAAACCAATCTGATATCGATTTATTCGTCAGAATGCCGTGGTAAAAATACAACCCATTTTTCAATCCTTGATCCATTCTAATGGCGTTTTCGAGTCCACCGTGCTCGGCTATCTTTAATACATAGGGACTGAAGATATTACTGATGGTTACAGAAGCAGTTTTTGGATATCTGGCAGGAATATTAGGAACACCATAATGGATCACCTCGTGTTTTACAAAAGTAGGCCGTTCATGGCTGGTCATTTCCGTAGTTTCAAAACATCCTCCCATATCAACGCACACATCAATTATAACAGCACCTTTTTTCATTTTCTTTACCATATCCTCACTCACCACAACGGGAGAGCGATGAATTCCGCGAATGGCACCAATAGCTACATCGGCACGCATCAAAGATTTTGTGAGGTTGTTTTGCTGAAGCGTGGAAGTATGGAGAATTCTTCCCACATTGGTTTGAATACGTCTCAATTTGGTTACAGAACTGTCAAAAACTCGCACATTAGCACCCAATCCTAACGCAGAACGAACAGCAAATTCTCCAACAGTGCCTGCACCGATAACAACTACCTCAATAGGCGAAACACCACTGATATTTCCGAATAATAATCCGTTTCCATTCGGGTTGTTGACCATGAGTTCAGAGGCAATCAAGATGGAGGCCGTCCCGGCAATTTCACTAAGCGCACGCACTAAAGGAAAACTATTGTCTTCGTCTTTGATGAACTCAAATGCCAAGGCCGTAATTTTCTTTTTTGCCAGCTCCTGAAAGTACTCTCTTTTCCGGGTTTTTAATTGTAATGCGGAAATGACCACCGATTTCGGTTTGATTAACTTCAATTCCTCGAGAGTAGGGGGCTCCACTTTTAAAACTATGGGACATTCAAAAACCTCTTTACGGTTTTCAGTTATCATTGCACCCGCCTCAGCATATTCCCGATCAGAAAAACCGGCTTCATGTCCGGCGTTTTTTTCAACAAGTATCCGGTGCCCATGATTCACGATGGTACTCACCGCATCCGGCGTAAGGCAAATTCTTTTTTCTTGAAAATAAGCTTCTCGAGGGATCCCAATAAACAATTCACCTTTGAGACGCGCTATTTCAAGTGTCTCTTCTTGTGGAAGTAATTGAGAAGTGGTAAAGGGCGTTCTTGGCTGGCTCATCGGCAGTGATTTTCACGGCTCAATTTACATAATTTTTTGAAGTTTTATCATGCTTCTATTTCAGACACTAATATTTTCCGACCGCCTTTCTCTGTCTTAGAAATTTCGAGACGCACTGAATTATCCGGAAGGTAATTTCCTATTTTTTCAGGCCATTCAATGAAGACGGGAAAACCGCTGTCAAAATATTCTTCTATCCCTATATCCATAGCCTCTTCAGGCGTTTTAAGGCGGTAAAAATCAAAATGATAGACAGGACCTGAAGGTGAGGCATATTCATTTACAATTCCAAAAGTAGGGCTTGATGCCTCACCTTCAATATCCAGTTGCCGGCACATCTCTTTAATCAGAGTGGTTTTTCCGCTCCCCATCGCTCCATAGAACAGATAGGACCGGTGCGATGAAAATGACAAAATTTCTGATGCCACTTTTGAAAGTTCGTCCAAGGTGTATAACAATTCCATAGCTGCTATTTCGGAGTGAAAACACTAAAAGGAATGATCATTTCTTCCAAAGAAACACCGCCATGTTGATAAGTGTTTCGATAATAACTTACATAATGGTTGTAGTTATTTGGATAGGCAAAGAAATAATCACTTTTTGCAAAAATAAAAGAACTGCTCATATGGATTGAGGGCAATTTCAAACTCCTGGGGTCTTTGGCAGCCATAACCTCTTTTTCTTCATATGTCAAGCTCTTTCCCGTTTTATATCGTAAATTCAAACTCGTGTTCTTGTCGCCAATTACCTTGGAAGGATTTTTCACATTGATAGTTCCATGGTCCGTGGTAACAATGAGTTTAAAACCCTGACGCGCAGCATCCTGAATCATTTCCAGAAGAGGTGAGTTTCTAAACCAACTTTGAGTTAATGAACGATAGGACTTGTCTGTGGAAGCCAATTCTTTAATTACTTCCATTTCTGTTTTGGCGTGAGATAGCATGTCAACGAAGTTATATACCACTACCGTCAGATCTTCATCTTTATGAGCCCGAATACTTTCTGCCAATTTTTTGCCCTGTTTTAAACTTGAAATCTTATGATAGCTCCAATTTATGTCCATGCCAAGTCTCTTCAACTGTGCCGCAAGAAATTCTTCCTCTTTCATATTTTTTCCACCCTCGTCAGTGTCATTCAACCAAAGGTCAGGATGAAGTTTCTCCATATCACTCGGCATGAGACCGGAAAATATGGCATTTCTGGCATATTGTGTAGCTGTGGGAAGAATGCTCAGGAAAAGATCTTCCGAGGTTTTTTTATAGCTGGCATTTATAAAAGGCTCCAAAGCCTTCCATTGATCGAGTCTTAGGTTATCTACCACAATCAACAGCGTAGGGGTGCCGGATTTCAATTCGGGTTTTATTTTTTCTCTAAAAAGTTTATGACTCATTAAAGGTGCATCTGCTTCTTTAGAGAACCACAGGGGATAATTCTTTTCTATGAACTTGCAAAACTGATTGTTGGCTTCAGATTTTTGAGATTCTAGAATTTCAGTCATCGCGCCATCTTGAATATCTTCCAGTTCCAATTCCCAATACACAAGCTTTTGGTACAATTCTTTCCACTCTTCCAGACTGTTGATAATGGATAAATCCATAGCAATTTTTCGGAATTCCTGCTGATAGTTGGAGGTAGTTTTTTCTGTAATAAGTCTGCTATGGTCAAGGTTTTTCTTAAGACTCAGAAGAATTTGATTGGGATTCACCGGTTTTATGAGGTAATCTGCTATTTTAGATCCAATAGCTTCCTCCATTATATATTCTTCTTCGCTTTTTGTAATCATCACCACGGGAATGGAGGCTCGGAATTCTTTTATTTCTGCCAGTGTTTCAAGACCGGTGAGTCCGGGCATGTTCTCGTCTAAAAAAACAATGTCAAAATTCTCTTTCCGAATTTCCTCAAGAGCTTCCGTGCCGCTTTGAGCCGTGGTAACAGCATAATTTCTTTTTTCTAAAAATAAAATATGGGGTTTCAATAAATCAATTTCGTCATCCACCCATAAAACTTTTATGTTGCTCATATATGTATATTTGTCTTAATTTTAATTGGAAAAATGCTTTATCCAGGTCATCCACCACATTTTTTCAATCTAAAACGATTTGTTGTCAAAAATAGCCTGCCGGCAATGAAATAAAATACTGCCTCCATTAATATATCGTTAAAGTTTGAAGACACTTCCAAAAATAAAGCTTATTAATGATCCGATTTTCGGATTTATTACCGTGCCTTCTGAGCTGGTCTTTCAGCTTATAGAACATCCTTATTTCCAACGACTCAGAAGAATTGCACAAATGGGAATGACCAATCTGGTATATCCCGGAGCCATCCACACAAGATTTCATCATGCACTGGGAGCCATGTTTCTAATGCAAAAAGCTGTCCAAACCTTGCGTTCAAAGCGCGTGAAAATCTCGGCTGAGGAAGAAGAGGGGCTGTATATCGCTATTCTCCTTCATGATATTGGTCATGGACCTTATTCCCATGCAATGGAGCATACCATTGTTCAAAATGTTTCGCACGAGCAAATTTCTTTGTTGTTTATGGATCACCTCAATGGTATTTTTAATAGTCGAATTTCCTTGGCAATTCAAATTTTCAAAAACGAATATTCGAGACAATTTTTTCATCAATTAGTATCCGGTCAATTAGATATGGATCGGCTGGATTATCTTAAACGCGATAGTTTTTATACCGGCGTAACAGAAGGCGCAGTGAATTCTCAACGCTTGATTGCGATGCTCAACGTAAAGAATGATGAGCTTGTGGTGGAAGAGAAGGGAGTCTATTCTGTTGAGAATTTTCTCATAGCTCGCCGGCTTATGTATTGGCAAGTATATCTTCACAAAACCGGTGTGGTGGCAGAACAGTTGCTGGTGCGGGTTTTAAAAAGAGCGAGGGAATTGGTTCAGAGCGGGCGTGAGCTCTATGGAAGTGAGTGTCTCCTGTTTTTTTTAAAAAATAAAGTATCGGTTGATTCCTTTGATCAGAAGGTTCTTGAGACATTCGCACATCTGGATGATAGTGACATTCTTTGCGCCATGAAACAATGGAGCACCATGGATGATTTTGTTCTAAAAAACTTGTGTCGAATGTTGTTGAATCGAGATCTTCTAAAAATAAAGATCAGCTCTCACGTCGTTTCTCCATCAAAAATACAGCAGAAACGGAAAGAGTTGTGCGCAAAATTAGGTATAACCCCCACAGAAGCAGCATATTTTATTTTTGACGGAACTATGGAAAATCAGGCTTATAATATGAAAAAAGACCCGATTTTGATTCTCCAAAAAAACGGGAAATTAAAAGATATTGCCGAAATGAGTGATCAATTCCATTCAACTGCTTTATCCACATCGGTTGTCAAATACTACCTGTGTTTTCCAAAAAACCATGAAGGGCTATTGGGCTATTAGCTTTTTTCCTATTTTTGCAGGAATTAATTATTTTTTGGGATTAAAATGTACCCAATGGAAGTCTTGCCGGAGATTGATTTTTTCGGACAACTCATATTTTAAATAAATGAAATTTACAGCAGCACAGATTGCAGGGATGCTCAACGGAACGGTAGAAGGCGATGAAGATGCATCCGTCCACGCACTCGCAAAAATAGAGGAAGGTACTCCCGGCAGTCTCACATTTCTGGCAAATCCGAAGTACACGCAATACATCTATTCAACCAAAGCTTCCATCACCATTGTTGACAAGGATTTTGTACCTGAGCATCCAATAGAAACTACTCTTGTCAAAGTAGAAAGTGCCTACCGGGCGTTTTCGCAGCTTTTAGAATATTATAACAAGGTGAAAATGGACAAATCCGGAATTGAAAAACCGGTTTTTATTTCAGACAGCGCTTCCTATGGTGAGAATATTTATTTGGGAGCGTTTTCTTATTTAGGGGAAAATGTAAAAATTGGAGCAAACGTAAAAATATATCCCAATGTCTATATTGGAGATAATGTAACTATTGGAGATAATACCGTCGTCTTTACGGGTGCAAAAATCTATTCGGAAACAGTGATCGGGAAATTTTGCGTCATCAATAGTAACGTGGTAATCGGTGCCGATGGGTTTGGGTTTACTCCCAATGAGAAAGGAGAGTATAAAAAAGTGCCTCAGACGGGAAATGTTATTTTGGAAGATTTTGTAGATGTTGGGCCCGGAACTACAATTGATCGTGCCACCTTGGGATCTACGCATATTATGCGAGGTGTAAAACTAGATAACCAGATTCAAATAGCACACAACGTGAGTATTGGTGAAAATACTGTGATTGCCGCACAAACAGGTGTGGCAGGTTCTGCAAAAATCGGTAAAAATTGTATCATTGGCGGCCAAGTGGGAATTGCAGGTCACATCTCCATCGGAAACAATGTGCGCATACAAGCCCAGAGCGGTATCGGTAGAAACGTAAAGGATAATGAAACGTTACAAGGATCTCCGGCCCTGGCTTATGCCGATTATAATAAAAGCTACGTTCATTTCAAGAATTTATCAAAACTTATCGAAAGAATCAATCTATTAGAAAAAAAAATCAATAATGGGTGAAAGTGTAGAAAAGCAAAAAACCATAAAGAAAGAGGTTTCTTTACAGGGGGTCGGACTGCACACCGGAAAAGAGGTAACACTTACTTTTAAACCTGCACCGGAAAATTACGGCTACAAGTTTGTCCGAACCGATTTGGAAGGACAACCGGTTGTTGAAGCTAGTGCAAATTATGTTGTAAACACACAACGCGGAACCAATCTGGAAAAATTGGGTGTTAAAGTACACACCACAGAACACGTACTTGCGGCTCTTGTAGGTCTGGGTATAGACAATTGTATGATAGAGCTGGATGCCTCAGAACCTCCAATAATGGACGGATCTTCAAAATTTTTTGTGGAAGCATTAGAGCAGGCAGGAATCATTATTCAGGATGCGCCGGTAGAAGAATATGTGGTGGAGCAGGTAATTTCATATAAAGATGAAGAAACAGGAAGTGAAATTCTTGTGATGCCTGCAGATGAATATCAGCTCACAACAATGGTTGATTTTGGAACTAAGGTATTAGGAACCCAAAACGCCACCCTGAATTCGATTAAAGAATTCAAAACAGAAATAGCAAATGCCCGCACTTTTAGTTTTCTCCATGAGATCGAAATGTTACTCGAGAACGGCCTGATTAAAGGTGGAGATCTAAACAGCGCTATTGTCTATGTAGATAAAGAATTGTCTCCGGAAACCATGAGCAAATTGCGAGAAGCTTTCGGCAAAGATAATATCTCGGTTAAACCTAATGGCATTCTGGATAACCTGACATTGCATTTCCCCAATGAAGCTGCACGGCATAAGCTCTTGGACGTTATGGGTGACTTAGCCTTGGTAGGTCAGCGCATACGCGGAAAGGTGATTGCTACCAAACCGGGACACTTTGTCAATACGCAGTTTGCTAAAAAACTTGCAAAAATCATTAAAATAGAAAGCAGAAATAAGGTTCCAAAATTCAACCTGAACAAAGAACCTGTTAAAGATATCAACCAGATCATGGCACTCTTGCCACACCGCCCGCCATTCTTATTAGTAGATAAGATTATGGAATTATCTGATTCGGAAGTGGTTGGCATCAAGAACGTTACCATGAATGAGCCGTTCTTTGTGGGACATTTTCCCGGAGCACCGGTAATGCCCGGCGTGCTGATTGTAGAAGCGATGGCTCAGTGTGGCGGTATTCTGGCACTAAGTACAGTTCCGGATCCGGAAAATTATTTGACGTTTTTTATGAAAATAGATAACGTAAAATTTAAGCATCAAGTAACACCGGGAGATACTCTTATTTTCAAGTTAGAGCTGCTTTCTCCCATTCGAAGAGGAATTGTCCATATGAGCGGTAAGGCTTATGTGAGTGACAAGATGGTAACTGAAGCCGAATTGATGGCTCAGATGGTGAAAGTAAAAAATGATTAAACAAGTCTAACAAAATTGTTTAAGTAAACAACTATAAAGATTAATGAATCAGCCACTTGCATACGTTCATCCGGGAGCTAAAATAGCTAAGAATGTCGTTATCGAACCTTTTACCGTGATCCATAACAATGTGGAAATAGGAGAAGGCACCTGGATTGGGAGTAACGTAACAATTATGGAGGGAGCACGCATCGGGAAGAATTGTAGTATCTTTCCGGGGGCAGTGATCTCAGCCGTTCCCCAAGATCTTAAATTCCAAGGTGAAGATACCACAACCGAAATAGGTGATGGCACCACTATCCGTGAATTTGTTACCATAAATAGGGGAACAAGTGATAGGGGAAAGACGGTTGTCGGAAAAAACTGTCTCATCATGGCCTATTGCCACATTGCTCACGATTGTTTCGTAGGTGACAATTGCATTTTTAGCAACAGCAGCACTTTAGCAGGACATATTACGGTGGGAGATTATGTGGTTTTGGCCGGAATGGCGGCTGTTCATCAGTTTTGTATGATTGGAAATCATGCTTTCGTTACCGGTGGATCCTTGGTTAGAAAAGACGTTCCTCCGTTTGTAAAAGCAGCTCGTGAACCACTAAGTTATGTGGGAATAAACTCAATCGGTCTGCGAAGACGTGGTTTTTCTTCACAGAAAATCAGTGAAATTCAAAGTATCTATAGAATACTTTATCAAAAGAACTATAATACCTCCCAGGCCGCAGAAATCATTGAAGCAGAGATGGAAGCTACTCCTGAACGTGATGAGATTCTGCAATTTATCAAGAATTCGAAAAGAGGTATTATGAAAGGATATTTTAATACCAATTGATCATATTTTAAGTAGCAATTTAAAATTTTTATTTAATAGAACTATGGCAACATCTTCAGACATCAGAAAAGGATTATGCATAAGATATAACAATGACATTTATAAAATTGTCGAATTTCTACACGTAAAACCCGGAAAAGGTCCGGCTTTCGTGAGAACAAAATTAAGAAGTGTAACCACAGGAAAAGTAATTGAAAATACTTTTGCCGCCGGTCATAAAATTGATGACGTACGTGTTGAAACCCATAAATTTCAATATTTATACAATGAAGGTGATACCTTTCATTTTATGAATACTGAAGATTATTCGCAAATTACATTACAAAGAGGGATTCTTGATGCTCCCGAATTAATGAAAGAGGGCGAAGTGGTTACCGTTATGATCAATGCCGAGGATGGAGCACCTTTGTCCGTAGAAATGCCGGCTCACGTAATTTTGCAAGTTGTTTCTACAGAACCCGGAGTGCGCGGAAATACAGCCACCAATGCTACCAAACCCGCTACGGTGGAAACCGGTGCGGAAATTAACGTGCCTCTGTTTATCAACGAAGGAGACAAAATTCGTATTGATACTGAAAAAGGCCAGTATCAAGAGAGAATTAAAGAGTAAGTATGAAATTTCAATTTCCCCATACGCTAGAAGAGATTGCCGAGATCATCGGAAGCCGATTTGTTGGAGATCCGCAATTCCCAGTTTTGGGAATGAACGAAATCCACGTGGTACAACCGGGTGACATTGTTTTTGTGGACCATCCGAAATACTACGATAAAGCGCTTCAATCTCTTGCTACCATCATTTTGATAAATAAAGAAGTGCCTTGCCCTTCGGGAAAAGCATTGCTAATCTCCGACGATCCGTTTCGGGATTTCAATAAATTAACTCGGCACTTTAACCCATTTCGCGGAGCTAATCGTGCTATTGCCGACACAGCCGTTATTGGAGAAGGAACGCACATCCAGCCTAATGTATTTATCGGAAATAATGTGAAAATTGGAAAAAACTGCCTGATTTATCCCAATGTAGTGATTTATGATGATGCCGAGATAGGTGACCATGTAATCATACATGCAGGAACCATAATTGGGAGTGATGCCTTTTATTATAAAAACAGGAGCACACATTTTGATAAACTCGAGAGTGGCGGAAAAGTAATTATTGAAAATAATGTGGAACTTGGATCGCTCTGTACCATTGATCGAGGTGTAACCTCTGCAACTACTATTGGCGAGGGCTCTAAATTGGACAATCAAGTACACGTGGGCCACGATACGGTTATTGGAAAACGATGCTTGATAGCATCGCAAGTAGGTATTGCTGGATGTGTACTTATTGGAGACGAAGTTACAATTTGGGGCCAAGTAGGGATCACCAGCGGAATTACAATTGGTGAGAAAGCAATTCTTTTGGCTCAAAGTGGTGTGAGTAAATCACTTCCCGGAAATGGCAGGTACTTCGGTTCTCCTGCCGATGAATTTAGAAAGAAATTTAAGGAAATGGCCACCATAAGGCTGATTCCCGACATAATTGATAAATTAGATAAAATACGATGAGTACGCTGTCACCACGAGAAATAATTCGTGATTTTTATTCCAGAGATTTTCTGACAGATAGAACGGTAATTCCAACGTTCTTTGATCCAAAGATTCGTATCCTTTGGAATAGTTCTGATGGGTTGACCATTATGGACCTGGATTCCATCAAGCTTTTTTTTGAGGGAATCCGTGCCTCTTATACCGATTTACGAGTAGAAATCAGCCACCTTCTGGCGCAGCGAAACTTTGTGACCGTTCGCCATAAATACTATGTGCGCACCTTCGAAAATCAGGACGAAGAAGTAGGTGTGGCGCACTTCATCGCCATATGGGAACTTCAAGACAATAAAATTATTCGGGGGCATCTCATCAGTCAGCCGGCTTCAGAAAAAGATGATACTTCAAGAGGTTATGAAGTAATTAAGGTTTAAAGCTTTTTTACCTTTAGAATTATTTATATTTGAACGATTTTTAATAAAAATTATATAAAAAACAATGAGCGTTTTAGTTAACAAGAATTCCAAAATAATTGTACAAGGATTTACAGGAAGTGAAGGAACATTCCACTCCGAGCAAATGATAGAATATGGTACTAATGTAGTTGGTGGTGTAACTCCGGGAAAAGGTGGACAGCAGCACCTTGGAAAACCAGTTTTTAATACTGTGGAAGATGCAGTAAAAGAGACCGGAGCCGATACCTCCATTATTTTTGTTCCGCCCGCTTTTGCAGCAGATGCCATAATGGAAGCAGCAGATGCAGGAATCAAGGTAATCATCACCATTACTGAAGGGATTCCCGTAAAAGATATGATCACGGCTTCCAATTATGTGAAGCAAAGAAACAGCAGACTTATCGGACCGAATTGCCCCGGAGTAATTACACCTGAGGAAGCTAAAGTTGGTATTATGCCGGGATTTGTATTTAAGAAAGGAAGTGTAGGAATTGTTTCAAAATCAGGTACACTTACATACGAAGCTGCTGATCAGGTAGTAAAACAAGGTCTTGGAATTACAACTGCCATCGGAATTGGAGGAGATCCTATTATTGGTACCACTACCAAAGAAGCTTTGGAATTGTTAATTAAAGATGAAGATTGTGAAGCTGTAGTAATGATTGGAGAAATTGGAGGGCAGCTGGAAATTGATGCAGCAAGATGGTATAAAGAAAGTGGCATTAAGAAACCCGTAATTGGATTTATCGCCGGAGAAACTGCACCTGCCGGCCGCACCATGGGACACGCAGGAGCTATAGTAGGCGGTAGTGACGACACCGCACAGGCCAAGAAAAAAGTAATGCGTGAATGTGGTATTCACGTAGTTGACAGCCCCGCTGAAATCGGAAAAAAAGTGGCAACGGTTTTGGCGTGAGTTGGGCTATATTAACCTTAAACCAAAAAAACAAAATTCAACGACATGAGAGTTCCCCTAGAGACTTTGCAACAAATTAAGCTGGAGTATCAGCAGGAGTATGCTGCTACACTCAAGCGGCTGCAAGATCTAAAAATAGTTTTAGATCAATTACAGGACATTCCAATGCCTGAGAACATCCTTGAGATTGCAGAAAACCGAATTAAGACTACACCGGTGGCAGCCGATGAAGATTCTGAAACGGAAGAGGAAAGCATCTCTACAACCAAACAAGAGAAAACCACTACTCCAAAAAAAGCAAAAGGAAAACGTGGCCGAAAATCGGTTTGGGGAAAATTTATTGTAACCCGTCTAAAGAGCGTGCAACGACCGCTTACTTTAGACGACTTGGCAAACCATGCCATCGTTACCATGAAGCTTGAATCTGGAAGTTTTGCAAAAACAAGGCAATCTCTGGTTAATGCAGTTTTTGGTTTAAGACAAAAAGAGAAAATAATAACCGTGGGAGTAAAAGGAACTCGTGAAAAAGTCATCGCCCTTCCGCAATGGGTTGACGAGCGCGAAAAGCTCCTGCCGGATTATCAAATAAACCGGTAATAACAAACAAACCCTGTCATCAGATGGGGTTTTTTAATATTTCACAGGGTCATTTCTTATATTTGACCTTTGCTAGAAAAAACAAAAACCAATCAAATCCGTATCTATGAAATTATTGGAAGGAAAAATTGCAGTAATCACCGGGGGAAGCCGCGGAATCGGAAAAGGAATCGTGGAAGCTTACATCGCACACGGTGCCAAAGTAGCCTTTACCTACAGCTCATCGGCAGATTCTGCTAATCAAATTGTAAACGAATTATCCAAAACAGGAGCAGAAATTCGTGCTTATAAAAGTGATGCAGCTTCATTTGAAGACGCACAGAAATTAATAGATCAGGTGATCTCTGATTTTGGAACAATCGATATTTTAATAAATAATGCCGGAATTACCAAAGACAACCTGTTAATGAGAATGTCTGAAGATGATTTTGACAAAGTAATAGAAGTAAATCTAAAGTCTGTTTTTAATATGACTAAGGCGGTTCAGCGCACGATGCTAAAACAACGGAAAGGTTCTATTATAAATATGAGCTCAGTGGTAGGGGTGAAGGGAAATGCCGGACAAGCCAATTATGCAGCATCCAAGGCAGGAATTCACGGATTTACCAAGTCTATTGCTCTTGAATTGGGTTCTAGAAATATTCGTTGCAATGCCATCGCTCCCGGATTTATTGAAACTGAAATGACGGGTAAATTAGATGAAAATACGGTTCAAGGCTGGCGAGATGCTATTCCGTTGAAACGTGGAGGGCAACCGGAAGATGTCGCTAATGCCTGTGTATTCCTGGGAAGTGATTTATCTTCATATATTACAGGGCAAGTGCTCCATGTAGATGGTGGAATGCTCACTTAATTTTTAGCAAGCCTGTAAGTGAACAACTTAATATTACTTTATATAATACTGGCCGGAGTAATAGCTATTGCTCTGGCTGTTTTTATGTATAGCTTCAGGTCGAAAGCTCCCAAAAAGATTCGACCGCTTTTTATAATAGTTCGGTCTATTACACTTTTTGCACTTTTCCTCTTGCTGATCAATCCGAAATTTAAAAACGAAAGCTTCCGGATTGAAAAACCTCAATTACCGGTTTTAATAGATAATTCAGCTTCTATTTCGCATTTGAATTACACGGAAGAAGCAAAGAAATTCTACGAAGAATTGAAGAATCACCGTGACCTAAATGAAAAATTTGATGTACGTTTTTTCTCGTTAGGAGAAGACTTCTCACCTCTCGATTCCCTTACCTTTAGCGAAAAAAACACCAATATTTCCAATCCGCTGCGGGCTTTTCACGAAGTTTACAAAAATCAAACGGCACCAATTGTACTCCTAACAGATGGAAATCAAACCATAGGTACAGATTATGAATTTGCCGCATCGAAGTATAAGTGGCCCATCTATTCCCTTATTTTAGGAGATTCCATAACTCATGTAGATTTAAAAATTGAGCAACTCAATACAAACCGTTATGCTTTCCTGAAAAACAAGTTCCCGATAGAAGTATTTGTTTCGTATAACGGAGAAAATTCGATTTCCTCTGAGTTTTCGGTTTCACACGGAGGGAAAGAAGTTTACCGCACCACCCTCAACTTTTCCGAAGGGGAGAATTCTAAAGTGATAGAATTCACTCTACCGGCAGAATCTGTAGGACTTCAGAAATATATTGCTTCCATCAGACCCCTTGCAGAAGAAAAGAACAAATCAAACAATCAAAAACCTTTTGCCGTAGAAGTAATCGATCAGGCCACCAACGTTTTGATAGTTAGTTCAATTTCACACCCGGATTTGGGCGCACTCAAAAAATCGATTTCTGCAAATAAACAACGAACAGTTGATATTAAAGAACCTGTGGAGGCTATAGGAAAAATAGAGGATTACCAACTCATAATTCTCTATCAGCCCGACCTAAACTTTTTTCGTCTCTTCGAGGCTCTGGAGAAAACCGGGAAACAATATTGGTTGATTACCGGTGAATCAACAAATTGGGATGCCTTAAATAAGTATCAAAATTTCTTCACAAAAAAGAGTACCCAAAGCATGGATAAGGTTCAGGGATCGTTGAATAAAAATTACAATTCTTTTGCGGTTGAAGATATTGGGTTTGATAGATTTCCGCCACTTTATTCCCAATTCGGAAACATTGAAATTCACGCAGCGGCTCAAGTTATTTTAGAACAAACCGTGAATGGCATGGAAAACGGGAATCCAATGGCTGCTACCATTGAAGATAATGGAAGGCGCTATGGATTATGGGATGGCGATGGATTTTGGCGATGGCGGGCGGTGAGTTATAGAAAAGAAGGAAATTTTGAGAAATTTGACCAATTTGTGGGAAGTATTGTTCAATATTTAGCTTCAAATAAAAGGCGGATCCGACTTGAAGTAACCGCTGAATCTTTCTATTACAACCATAAACCGATTAAAATCACAGCGCAATACTTTGACAAGAATTTTGTTTTTGATCCAAAAGCTACCATTCTTGTAAAAATCAAACATCAGGAAAAGCAGGAAGAAAAGGTTTTTCCTTTACTGCTTAAAAACAATTACTACGAAGTGGATCTTGGAAACCTGAATGCCGGGGAGTATGATTTTGAGGTGACTGTGGCAGATGAACCGCTGAAAACAGCCGGTTCTTTTTCAGTATTGGATTTTGACGTGGAACAGCAATTTCTGAATGCTGATGTAGCTAAATTAAACCGAATTGCAGAAAAAGGTGGAGGACAGGCTTATTTTATAGCAGATGCAGGGACATTAGTACATGATCTTCTCAAGAATGACTCGTTTAAACAGGTTCAAAAGTCAGAACATAAAACCATACCTCTGATTGATTGGAAATATCTTTTAGGAATAATCGTTTTCTTTCTCTCGGTTGAGTGGTTTATTCGAAAATATATCGGACTTACTTAATGCTACTTTTTCTTAAAGTTATGCCTACAACTATACTGGAAATTATGGTGACAAATAGCATGGTTGTAGCAATAATGATTTTTCCGTAAACGAAATTCCCGATGGCAAATAGGGCGGTGTAGGTGCCAACCACTCCCGCAAAAAATCCAAGGATCTTCATTCCAAAACTTTTATACTTAGATTCGTTCTTAAAAATCAGTTTATTAAAATTTTCAAGAGTGGAAGCCTTGGAAGGTTTTGTAAGCAGCGTCACGACAATCCAGCCTACGGTGGTAACAAATACTCCCATTACCAGTTGCCAATGCCCCGGCAAGTCAATCCATGGATTTCCCATTTTATTATTCACAAAGAAGAAAACAGCAATAATAAATGAGATTAGCATCGCAGCTATTTCGCTATACGGGTTGATCCGGTTCCAAAACCAGCGAAGAATAAAGAGCAAACCCGTTCCCGCACCAATGGAAAGAAGAAGATTAAACCCTTCCCGAGCTTCATCAAGAACAAGTGCCAGGAGAGCAGCAAAAATCATCATTAATACAGTTGACAATCGACCTACTGTGACTTGTTCAATATTTCCCGCTGATTTTCTGAGAAAACGCACGTAAAAGTCATTCACCACATAAGAACTTCCCCAGTTTAAATGGGTGGAAATGGTGCTCATAAAGGCAGCAATCAATGAGGTAACAACGATACCTAATAACCCTGCAGGTAAAAATGTGAGCATAGCCGGATAAGAGAGATCATCTTTAACAAAAGAAGCATCAAGATTTGGAAAAGCATTTTGTAAACTTCGTAAATCAGGAAAAATAATCAGAGACGCAAACCCAACGATAATCCAAGGCCAAGGGCGCAATGCATAGTGTGCAAAATTGAAAAATAGCGTAGCCCAAGTGGCGTGGTTTTCATCTTTTGCAGCCAACATTCGCTGGGCAATATATCCCCCTCCTCCGGGTTCAGATCCCGGATACCAAACACTCCACCATTGCACTGCGAGTGGAATCACCAGTAAAGGAATCACCAATTCAGGATTAGAAAAATCCGGGAAAAGAGGGGTTTTTTCTGCCACAACAGGAGAAGCCAATAATTGTGTTAAGCCTCCAATCTCGGGCATATTTATTACATATACAGCTGCCCAAATGCTTCCAACCATGGCAATTAGAAACTGAACAAAATCAGTGAACAAGACACCTTTTAATCCGCCCAAAGCAGAATAGACTACCACTATAGGTGAGGCGATAAGCAAAACCTGTACCGCTGAAAGTCCGAACATGACGTGACCAATTTTAATTGCCGCCAAACAAACATTGGCCATAATGACAATGTTGAAAAAGACACCCAAATAAATTGCCCGAAATCCACGTAAAAAAGCAGCGCTTTTTCCACTGTATCGAAGTTCATAAAATTCCAAATCGGTCGTGATTCCGCTACGTCTCCACAACTTGGCATAAAAAAATACGGTGAGCATTCCCGTCAGAAGAAAACTCCACCAAATCCAGTTGCCGGATACACCTTCTTGACGCACCAGTCCGGCAACAAAATTGGGAGTATCGGCCGCAAATGTTGTTGCTACCATACTCACACCCAATAGCCACCAGGGCATATTCCGATCAGAAAGAAAAAAAGATTTAGAATCTTTCCCTGACCTTTTTGCAACAATAAATCCGATAATTAAAAATAGAAAAAGGCTGACAACAATGATAAGCCAATCAATAAGATGTAGTTGCATAGGTTCTGCTTCTGATTTGGAGGTTAAAATATAGATTTCTTCCTTAATCTCACTTCAATCTGAAGATTTTCTATCCACAGCTTTACCAACAAGACCAAAGGATTCAAAGGAAGTAAAATTGCCGGGTTTTATTACCTTAGCGAGATAAAGAATATTTATGGCTTCAAATAGGAAATCAAAAAATCCAAAGAGACAAAAAATTCAACCGCGGAGGGCGAAAAACCTTTCCCCGGGAACCGTAAGTTACACAGGTAAGAAAACTGAACTTGAAACACAACTGGATATTATTGATTATTCTAAAGAAGACTTCCAAAGGTTCCAAACAAAATCCTTGGTCGAGGCTTTCAAATTTGAGGACGAAACTCATGTTACATGGATAAACGTCAATGGATTGAGTGACACGGAATCCATTGTAATACTCGGAAATTATTTTGAACTTCACCCGCTGATTCAAGAAGATATTGTACGTACACAGCAACGTCCAAAGATTGATGAATATGATAATTATATTTTCATTGTTTTTAAAATGCTGGAATATGATAAAGACGGAAATCTTTTTACAGAACATGTGAGCTTGGTTTTAGGCAAAGATTATGTGCTGACTTTCCAAGAAGCTGAATCTGATGTTTTTGACGAAATCAGAGAACGACTGGAGCAAGGGAGGGGAAGAATACGAAATGCCGGCGCAGACTACCTTACATTTTCCATTTTGGATGCTGTGGTGGACAATTATTTTTCAGTGATCGAATTTCTTATGAATAAAATAGATTTACTGGAAGATAAACTCTTTGATCAGGAAGAGGATGATAATATTCCCGTAGAGATTCAGGAACTTAAACGCGAAATATTAAAAATACGACGAGCTGTATTCCCTCTAAGAGAGGTAATAAACAGACTTGAAAAAATAGAAAATCCACTGATAGAATCACGAACGAGAAAATACGTAAGAGATCTTTATGACCATGTAATTCAGGTAAGTGAAAGTGTAGAATCACACAGAGACCTTATATGGAGTTTAATGGATATGTACCTCACCACGCTCAATAACAAAATGAACGAAGTAATGAAAGTACTTACCATTATGGCGTCAATCTTTATTCCTTTAACATTCTTAACAGGAATCTATGGGATGAATTTTGATAACATGCCCGAACTTCATTATAAGTACAGCTATTATATAGTTCTCGGGCTTATGGTGGTTATCATTTCCTTCTTAATCTGGTATTTTAAAAAGAAGAAATGGTTCTAATTACCCGGCAAAACGGAATTCAAGCAGTTGCAGATTATCCTTAAGAGTTTCTTTGATTAGATCTATGATTCGGCGGTTTAAGTCAACGGAATGTTCCACAAAAAAATCATATTCCTCAAGTGTAAAATGACCGATGATCATTCCTTTTAAGGAATTTCGAAATTTAAAATCTTTCTGAAAAGCATTATCAATATACTCAGTTTTCTTTTCAGCAGACAGATCATAAAACACATTTTTATACTTTTCCAGATAATTTCGAAAAACTGCAAGCAGAAGATTTTTCTGAAGAAGAATTACAGGGCGTAAAACATTGTTTTGAAAGCACTCTACTGTACACGTATTAGGATGAATTTTTACAGAAGATATTTGCGGTCTAAGATTAAGAAGAAATTTATCACGCATTTCCATAACGAGAGTTTTATTAAAAATAGTGATTACCTATAGGGTTAGCGCCATGTTTAACATGAAGTTATAAACCGTATTGTTAACAATAAAAAACGTCTGTCACAAAAAACAAGCGAGAGAATTTAAATAAATTTGGAGATTAAGTCTTTCAAATAATGAAAATATTATCGTCTTCTCAAATTTTAGCAGCCGATGAAGCTACCGTTCTGAAAGAGCGTATTACTTCGGAAGCCCTTATGGAAAGGGCCGGAACCGCGATCTATAATTGGATACGGATAAATATGATGAATCTTGACGGGCACATCAGCATCTTCTGCGGAACCGGAAATAACGGGGGTGATGGACTTGTAGTGGCAAGGAAATTATTGGAACAAAAAAAGAAGGTTCATTTGTATAAAATTGCCGGACGTTCTGAACCCTCAGCAGATTTTCTTGCCAATGAAGGGAAGCTTAAATCCACGGGAGCAGGAATACAAACAATCGAAAGTGCTTCAGATTTACCTCCTTTAGAGTATGGGGATATTGTTATCGATGCTATTTTCGGAATTGGGTTAAATAGAACTCCCACCGGTATTTATAAAGAAACCATTCAGCATATCAACAATTCTAAAGCTGTTGTGCTCGCTATTGACCTTCCTTCAGGATTATTTCCGGAGACTCCTGTAGAAGATCATCAAGCCGTTATTAAAGCGGACTGGGTTCTGACACTGCAGCTTCCAAAATTTGCTTTCTTTCTTCCTGAAAATTATCAATTTGTCAAACGGTTTGAAATCCTGGAAATAGGACTGGATAAAAATTTTATCGAAGACGCAGTTCCCATTGCTCAACTCATTGGACGAAGGGAGGCCAAAATTTTATTAAAAGAAAGGAATAAATTTGACCATAAAGGAACCTTCGGGCACGTTGCAATAGTAGGAGGTAGCTACGGAAAAATGGGCTCAATAATTCTTGCTACAAAAGCGGCTCTACGAGTAGGTGCAGGTATGGTTACTTCTTTTGTTCCGGGAGTAGGTGTGAATATTCTACAGATTGCCGTACCCGAAGCCATGGTCGTGGCCGATAAAAATGATAAGGAACTTACCTCTACAATTCCTGAAAATACCTTTAAAAGCATAGCTGTGGGAATGGGGATGGGAACATCGGAAAAAACGATGGATAATTTTGAGAAAATACTGCGATCCATAGATCACCCCATAGTTATTGATGCAGACGGAATCAACTGTCTGGCAGAAAAAAGAAGTTTGATAGGATTAATTCCGAAGCTCTCTATACTCACCCCACATCCAAAAGAACTGGAACGTTTAATCGGGAAATGGGCAAATGATTATGATAAAATTGAAAAAGCAAAAGGATTTTCAGCCAAATTTAATGTGATTTTGGTGATAAAAGGAGCCAATACAATGGTGATTTTTAGAGAATCTATTTATATAAATTCTTCCGGAAATCCAGGCATGGCTACTGCAGGAAGCGGAGATGCTTTAAGCGGAATCATTTCAGGATTAATGGCCCAGGACTATGATTCACTAATGGCTGCCATATTGGGAACTTTTATTCACGGTTTAGCGGGAGATATCGGATCTGAAAATCTTGGAGAAAATTCTTTAATAGCGGGAGATATTATTGAAAACTTGCCGGGAGCCTTTCGGCAGCTGCGGGAATTATAAAGACTGCGCTTCAAAATGTCTTTGAAGCGCAGAAAGTCTTTACAATATGGATCTTAAATCATATCCTCAGGGCGCACCCATTGATCAAAATCTTCAGCTGAAACATAGCCTAAATTGATGGCTTCCTCCTTTAAGGTAGTGCCATTTTTATGAGCTGTGTTGGCAATTTCTGCTGCTTTATAATAACCTATTTTGGTATTCAAGGCGGTCACTAACATCAGGCTGTTGTTCAGTTGCTTTTTAATCACTTCGTGATTGGGTTCAATACCTTCAGCACAGTGAATATCAAACGAAACACAAGCGTCTCCCAAAAGCTGGGCAGACTGTAAAAAGTTTGCTGCCATTACCGGTTTAAAAACGTTTAATTCAAACTGTCCCTGCATTCCTCCAACGGCTATGGCCATGTCATTTCCTATAACTTGTGCGCAAACCATGGTTAAAGCTTCACATTGTGTCGGATTCACTTTTCCCGGCATTATGGAAGATCCCGGCTCATTTGCAGGAATGGTTATCTCGCCAATTCCACTTCTCGGACCACTAGCGAGCATGCGGATATCATTGGCAATTTTGTTTAAAGAAACAGCAAGTTGTTTTAATGCTCCATGAGATTCAACCAGGGCATCATGAGCTGCAAGAGCCTCAAATTTGTTGGGTGCAGTTACAAAAGGAAGGCCGGTAAATTCAGCAATATATTCAGCAACCTTTACATCATATCCTTTTGGAGTATTTAATCCCGTTCCCACGGCGGTTCCGCCAAGAGCCAGTTCAGAAAGGTGAGGAAGGGTATTTTTTAAAGCTTTGAGTCCATGTTCAAGTTGAGAAGCATAGCCGCTGAATTCTTGTCCCAAGGTTAGGGGAGTAGCATCCATAAAATGCGTGCGTCCAATTTTGACAATATCTTTAAAGGCTTCCGCTTTTCGGGAAAGGGTTTTTTGAAGTTGTTCAACTCCGGGAATTGTGGTTTCTACAAGTTTTTTATAGGCTGCAATATGCATCCCGGTAGGAAAAGTATCGTTTGAAGACTGAGATTTATTAACATCATCATTAGGTTGCAAGGTTTTTTCACCTTCTCCGATAGTTTTTCCGGCTAATTGATGGGCACGATTGGCAATTACCTCATTGACGTTCATATTGCTCTGGGTTCCGCTCCCGGTTTGCCATATTACTAAAGGAAACTGATCGTCATGTTTTCCTTCCAAAATCTCGTCACATACTGCGGCAATCAAATCTCTTTTTTCTTCCGGTAGTACTCCAAGTTCGCAATTAGTATAAGCGGCAGCTTTTTTTAAATAAGCAAAACCATAAATGATTTCAAGAGGCATGGAGGCCTTCGGACCTATTTTGAAATTTTCAAATGAACGTTCTGTCTGGGCTCCCCAAAGTTTATCGGCGGGAACTTTTACCTCGCCCATAGTGTCTTTTTCAATTCTGTATTGCATAATGAAAGATGAATGAAGTGTAGTTAATAATTTGAATAAAATCTGCTAAATCCGGATTTTAAAAATATGTGCAAAGGTAAGTAAAATGGAAGTTGATCTCAATTTTGTTACCTAATAGTTGCAAAGAAAGACAAGCAAATCCTTGGTTGAACACAAAAAAATATTTTATATTTGAACCATAATTAAAATGCATCTTCTTTATGTTCACCTTCAGCGAATTTTTGGGATTCTTAGCAGTAATGGTTATCGTTACCATGGGTTTTTGGTTACTTATCTTTTTAGTTGGGCTAATGCCATATTGGGTGGGAGGTGCTATTCGTGAGATAATGAAAGAAAAAAAAGAAGCCAAGAGACTGGATAACAAATAATTTCCTTAACCGCCGCCTCTAAAAAGAAGGCGGTTTTTTTATTCTTAAAAAAAAGGGCAATTCGCCACTGCGGCCAGTCAAGATCTCCAAACTGATTGGCAAAACATTTTTTAAAACTGTTGCACCCAGATCGGGGGCCAAAATGTGGAAATGGAATCTTTTTTCTTCCTCAGCTTTCAAGCCCATTTTATGCAAAGTCATCTTCTTCTCAAAGATTAATAGGATTCTAACGATCACTGTCAAAGAGCATGTTTCCTTTGCTCTATTTCAAACCTCTATTTCAGAATCAGAGTAGTAATAAAAATTAAAAAACCGTCCCGGATAAGAGGACGGTCTGTGTGTTACTATGAAAGAATGGACGTTTTATCCTTCAAAACCTCCTTGATCATCATCCATTCCGGAACCTCTTTGAGGTCTTCGCATTTGTTTTTTCTGCTGGTTAAAACGATAGGTGAAGCTCAAAGTGAAGGTTCTTGGTCTCCACTGAAATTCACTGTCACTTGTAAAAAACGCTGTTTCCGTAAAACTCTTTCTTCGGCGAGTATCCAATAGATCACTGGCATTAAGAGTTAAGGTTGCATTGTCATTAAAGAGATCTTTGCTTAAGGCCATATCAATTGAGAACATGCCTTCAGATTTGGTTTGTGCATTTCTGTGAGGCCCACGGTAAAATGCATTTGTCTGCCACTCAATTTTGTGAGGGAATTTAACCTTGGAGCTAAATCGGCCATAATAGCTACTGTTTTCAGTTCCGTAATCCATATTGTTATAGAACCCTTCCGTCTTGAATAAATAGTAATTGATGCTCCCGTTTAATGAAAGCCATCTGGCAGGATAATACATCAAACCAAGTTCGAAACCATAACGCTGATTGGTGGAAAGGTTTATCGGAAGGGTGCGAATCACATTCACTCCGTTACTTGTTACTTCTCCGGTCTCTTCCTGCACGCGCTCAAAAGCATCTGTTTCATATTGATAATAAATAGAACTCGTTAAGGTCAATTTTTTCCAGCGCTTCATATAGCCTAGATCAAAAGCACTTGCATAAGCAGGATCCAGATCCGGATTTCCTTGGAAAACGTTAGCCTCACTCGAGCGGGAAGGGAAAGGATTTAAGAACCATCTCCAGGGTCTGTTGATGCGTCTATTGTATCCCAGGGTGATATTTTCTCCTTCTTGAAGTTCATAAGTGAAGTTTACAGTAGGGAATAGGCCGCCATAGTTCTTATTAAAATTCATATCAAAGGGAGTATTGCTCGCCACATTTTCTGCATCCAATTTCCCTTTTGCATTGGTGTGCTCATATCTTAATCCCAAGAGAAATGAGAATTTCCCAAATTTGTTTCCGTATTGTGTATAAACGGCATTTACATTTTGATCATAGGTGAAAAGGTTCGAAATACTATCATTTCGATAAAAATTTCCTGAAGTGCCATATTCCTGGAGTAGCATATAGTCTGTTTCGGTTTTTCCGAAATCTCCCCGATATCCCGCTTCAAATTGAGCGTGTTCTCCAATGGGCAAAACATAATCAGCCTGAGCTAAATAATTGAAACGATGCTCTTTGGTATAAATATCTTCCGAAGGTAAACGAAGGTAAGCAGGCACTTCAATTTCATCAAGAATGAAAGAATTTTCATTGCGCTTACTCCGGTCATACTGTAGGTCGGCCGTGAGCTTATGATTGCCGCTCTTGTCAAATTTATTTTCATAATTCAAGGCAACTTGGAAGTTGGAGTTGTCATCATCGGCATTCTCTGTTCTTACATTTTGTTCCTGAAGCGTATTATTTTTAAAATTTTGAACGTTATTGATGGTCTCATTATTATTGTTTCCCAATCTATAGAAACCGCTGGCGGTTAAGGAAGAACTCTCTGTAAGAAAATACTCTATTCCAAGATTGGTATTAAATCCTCTGCGCAGTCGCTGATTGTCTCTGTTTTCCATCACTCGGTCATAGTTTGGCTCAACGGTGATAACGTTTCCGGCAGCATCAGTTATGTTGCGGGAAAAATAATGGTTGTCAAATCTTCCCACTCCGGGCATGTCGTTGTAATAAAACCCGGTAGTAGTGAAAATATTGAACTTGTTTGTGCGAAGGTTAATATTTCCCGTTAAATTGGTTCCTAAGGGAGTACTCACACTTCCGGACAAGGAGCCATTTAGTCCAAGAGTCTTTTCTTTCTTAAGGATGATATTTAAAATTCCCGCTGTCCCTTCAGCATCATATCTGGCAGAAGGAGAAGTAATAACTTCTACACGCTCAATAGATTCTGCCGGAAGCTGACGTAAAGCGTCTGTAGAACCAAAACCGGCAATCGCAGAAGGTTTTCCATTAATCAGAATTTTTACATTCTCACTTCCTCTTAAAGCAATTGTTCCATCCACATCAACGGTTACAGAAGGTACGTTGTTAAGAGCATCGCTCACAGTGGCACCTCCGGCAGTCAGATCTTTTCCGATATTGTAAACTTTTTTGTCTAACCGAATTTGTACTTCAGTGGTTTCTGCACGTACTACCACCTCGTTTAAACTTGCGGCATCCATAGCAAGATAAACCGTGGGATAAGTAGTGTCTTTAGTGAGGTTTTGTTTTCTTAAAACATGAGTTTGATAGGAAATAAACTCAAATTTCACATCATAAGTTCCTGCAGGGACTTCTATTGAGAATTTTCCGTTCACATCAGTTACACCTCCGGTGACAATCTCACCTTTGGAATTGGTAAACGAGATGGTTGCATATTCGAGAGGAAAATCACTGTCTTTCTCGAGAACGGTTCCTTTAATTGTAATACGTTTTTGTGGGGGTTGTGCTGCTAAAACAAAAGTGAAAAAAAATAAGAAGGTTGTGAATATGAATCTCATGTAGTTTATTAGTTTGATTCGTTAAATGTATTTGACTTGATATAATAGCAAAAGTTTAAAGAGAAGTAAACAAAATTCTGTTAAGAAATCACATCTCCTTTAATGCTCTGTATTTGATGTAATTAAGATTTAAAGAATATCAATTATTTTCTGCGGCGGGCGTCCTATGGCAGCTTTATTGCCTTTTATAACAATGGGTCTTTCTATCAGTCGGGGATGACTTGCCATAGCTTCCAAAACTTGGTCATCAGAAAGAGGCATTTGTGCAAAACGTGTTTTCCATACTTCCTCCTGAGTGCGAACAAGATCAATGGGCTTTATGCCTAAAAGTGTTACAATCTCTCTAAGTTCCTCCGCAGATGGTGGATTTTCAAGATATTTTACTACTTTAAATTCCTCTTCTCTGTCTTCTAGAAGAGCAAGAGTTTCCCTTGATTTGCTGCACCGGGGATTATGATAAATGATTGTCATTGTATATTTATTTAAAGGCCGTCATTTTTTTCTTTTTGCCCGGACATCATTAAGTACGCCTTCAAAAAAGCATCAATCTCTCCGTCCAAAACATCGTCAGTATTTGTGGATTCTTCTCCGGTGCGTACATCTTTGACAAGTTTGTACGGATGTAACACATAATTTCTTATCTGAGATCCCCATTCTATAGCCATTTTGTTGTCTTCAATCTCGGCGCGTTGTGCCATTCGTTTTCGAAGTTCGATTTCATACAATTGAGATTTCAACATTTGCATGGCTTTTTCGCGATTGTCTAACTGGCTTCTGGTTTCACTATTATGAATGATAATTCCGGTAGGGTGGTGGGTGAGGATTGCTTTGGTTTCTACTTTATTTACGTTTTGTCCTCCGGCACCACTACTGCGGGCAAAATCCCAAGAAATATCGGCAGGATTGATTTCGATTTCAATGGTCTCATCAACTAGCGGATAAACATAAACACTCACAAAACTTGTATGCCTTTTCGCATTGCTGTCAAACGGAGAAATCCGAACCAATCGATGGACTCCGTTTTCGCCCTTTAACCAACCAAAAGCTTTGTCTCCTTCAATTTCTAATGTCACCGTCTTAACTCCGGCAACATCTCCGGCTTGAAAGTTTAATTCGGAAACTTTGTATCCATGTTTTTCTGCCCACATAATGTACATGCGCATCAGCATGCTGGCCCAGTCACAACTCTCTGTACCGCCGGCACCGGCTGTAATTTGTAAAACGGCACTCAAGTCATCTCCTTCTTTATTCAGCATATTTCTGAATTCCAAAGATTCGATGGCATCTTGCGCATGTTTTAGAGCCACTTCAAGCTGCTCTTCCGTAGCTTCTCCTTCGTCCAAAAACTCATCAATGATTTGTGCCTCTTCAAATAGGGACACCGCAGCTTCATATTCGTTTACCCACTTTTTTTTGGTTCGAAGTTCCTTCATAAACGCTTCTGCAGCCTGAGAATCATTCCAAAAATTAGGATCAAAGGTTTTCTCTTCGTCGTTGGTGATTTCTATTTTCTTGCCTTCTATGTCAAAGATATTGCCTTAAGGCGACTAACCGCGCACTAAGGTCTTTCATTAGGTCAGTAGATGTCATAACTGTAGTTCTTCATTTTTTATTACGGAAAGCCATAGGGCTCGTAAGTTTGCAAAAATACTATTAACTTCGTGAGCACGGAAATAAAAATGAATCATCCTTTCTTTACTTCTGTATTAAAGATTCCATAAAAATTTACATCTTGAAAATATCAGCAACATATACAGATCTTTACCAGCTCACTATGGCTCAGGTTTATTTTGATAAAAAACCCGAGAGCCGTGCGGTATTTGATTATTACTATAGAACCAATCCCTTTGAAGGCGGATTTACAATTTTTGCCGGGCTCGAAGACATATTGGACATAATTGAAAATTTAAGATTTACCTCATCGGATATAGAATATCTGGAACAACATGATTTTAGTCGCGAGTTTTTAGAATATTTAAAAAATTTCCGATTCAACGGATCTATTTTTTCAAGCAGGGAAGGAGACATTCTCTTCCCGAATAGGCCCATCCTACAAGTGGAAGCAAATATTATTGAGGCTCAAATTATTGAAACCGTTCTATTGAATATTCTGAATTTTCAAACACTCATTGCAACCAAAGCCAATAGAATTAGACACAGTGCATCTACAGAAGTGCTCCTGGATATGGGATTGAGGCGCGCTCATGCTACCGGTGGATATTATGCTACAAGAGCAGCAATAATTGGAGGTTTTGACAGTACAAGTAATGTGAAAACGGCAGAAGATTATAACATTCCTTGCTCAGGGACTATGGCGCATTCGTTTATTCAGAGTTATCAAGACGAACTGGAGGCGTTTCGAGAATTTGCTGAAATAAGGCCAAAAAATTGCGTGTTTCTTGTGGATACCTATAATACATTAAAAAGCGGAATCCCCAATGCCATTACAGTTGCCAAAGAGATGGAAGCTAGAGGTGAAAAGCTGCTCGGAGTTCGGCTGGATAGTGGAGATTTGGCATATCTTGCAAAAAAAACCCGAAGCATGCTTGATAAGGAAGGTTTGGATTATGTAAAGATTGTAGCCTCCAATCAACTTGACGAATATGTAATCAAGAGTCTAAAAGAACAAGGTGCGCCTATTGATATTTATGGTGTGGGAACAAACCTAGTGACGGGAAATCCGGATGCGGCCCTGGGAGGAGTGTACAAATTGTCCGAATATAACGGAGAACCACGGATGAAATTATCAGAAAACATTGAGAAAATTTCTCTGCCTCACCAAAAACAGGTGTTCCGAATGATTGATCAGCACGGTAATTTTTATGGTGCCGATGCTATTGCACTTTTTGACGAAGAAAACATATCCCTTATGGAACATCCGTTTGATAATCGAAAAAAATTAAGTTTGAAAGAATTTGAACACGAACCCTTGTTATCAAAAGTTATGGCGAAGGGTAGGAGAGTGTCTGAACCACAGTCTGTTTCTGAAATTGTGGCATACTCTAAAGAAAGATTGAGAAAACTACCGGAAGAATACAAACGGTTCCAAAATCCACATATTTATAAAATCGGATTGAGTCCTAAATTAAAAGAAATTAGAGATAAATTGGCTATGTCTCATAAAATGTAATGAAATGAAAGCTTTAATAGTTATTGACGCTCAGAATGATTTTATGCCCTATGGTGCACTTCCTGTTCCTGAAGGCGATCAAATTATTCCCGTTATCAATAAAATACAACCCAAATTTGATCTGATTGTTGCTTCTCAAGACTGGCATCCTAAGGATCACGTAAGTTTTGCATCTAACCATCCCGGAAAAAACATTTTTGATGTTATAGAGATTCATGGAAAACAGCAGACCCTCTGGCCGGATCATTGTGTACAAAACACCGAAGGAGCAGATTTTCATCCCGACCTGGATACTCAAAAATGGGAAACGATCTTCAGAAAAGGAACCGATAAAAATATTGATAGCTACAGTGCCTTTTTTGATAACGGACATTTAAAATCGACAGGATTAGCCGGATATCTGAAAGAAAAAGGATTTTCACAAATATACCTCTGCGGATTGGCAGCTGACATCTGTGTTTATTATTCTCTTTTTGATGCTTTTAAAGAAGGTTTTGCTTGTTTTTTTATTGAAGATGCTTCACGGTCACTAAACCCTTCCGAGTTGGAAAAACAGAAAGCCGAGATGCGGGAATCGGGAATCCAAATCGTTCAGTCTTATGAAATAAATTGAAGTTTATTAAAAAAGGTTTTATATTCGGATATTCTAATCTTAAAACTTTTTATTATGGCTGACGAAGTACAAATGGTCCCCGGCAATTCTTTAATTACAAAAACCCCTGAAGAAGGGAGACAGCTTGCAGTGAAAATGGCGCGTCTTGTAATCAAGGTAACACAACCGGATGCCGCCATGCGCGACAAACTACGTCCGGATTATGCAGAAGATGCCGGATTGCTTATTGCTATAGGTCAGGTGGTAGCAACTGAGTTTGCGACTATTGCCGCAGCAAATAATTATTGGAGGTAGATGTGTAAGATAAAAAAATCCCGATTGCAATGTCGGGATTTTTTAATGCTTAAGTGCTTTCGGAAAATTAGGATTTGGCTTTTTCGTATTCGCTCTTCGCCTTGTCTTTGTATTCATCATACTTTTCAGAGGCTTTGTCTTTCACTTCTTCATATTTTTTAGAAGCTTTTCCTTTTAACTCCTCATACTTGTCGGAAATTGAGTCCTCTGCCTTGCTAACGCGATCTTTGATTTTCTTCCCGGTGGCATTCACTTTTTCTTTGAATTCTTTTCTTTCTTCTGCACTCATGCTTCTGTATTTCCAAAACGCATAAGCACCTGCTGCTGCCAATCCTATTCCTGCTATTAGTCCTACTCTCTTTTTCATAATTTGTGTTTTAAATTTGATGTAAAGATAATAGGAAAAACATGTTTTTCAGATGCGTAAAATGCACTTTAATATATGTTTAGCAATTAAATAATAGATCGCTTATCAATTGTAAAATATTTTAAGAAAACTGTCCCTCTGAATTTGAAATCTATTGTATTCTTTAAAAAAGGGTTATATTCACATTCTCAAAAAATGAAATACACTATGAAAAATACAGTTCTTGATCTTAGTCACGAATACCTTTCTGAGCTTGAAAAAACGCAACAGATTATAGCCGCTTTACCCGATGATAAAAAGGGTTGGAAACCACACACAAAATCGATGTCACTGGGGGAACTGGCATCGCACGTAGTGGAACTTCAAACCTGGTTTAATAATGCAATAGTAGAAAACGTTTATGATTTTCAGACAGATTACAAACCTTTGGAATTTGATAATTTTTCACATCTCAATACCATTTTGGCTCAGGGAGTCAAAAGAAACTTGGAAGCCATGAATCAGAAAGAAAAAGAATTCTGGCTGGAAGAATTTACTTTTAAAAAAGGAACTTATGTCATCACAAAATTGCCTCGGATTGCCTTCATCCGGAGCGTTCTGACAAACCATTTTATTCACCATCGCGGGCAACTATCTGTTTATCTAAGACTTTTGGATATCCCTGTTCCGGGCATCTATGGACCCTCTGCCGATGAGAATTAAGAAGAGATAATACTATTTCATTTACTATCCATTCCGAAGAAGAAATATAACTTCTCATATTCTTCTTCGGAATATTTATTGCTCTATGCTATGGTAGAACCTCTTATTCCATGTAATTTTGCAAACCCCACAAAAAAGAAGAAGGAAGAATAAATGACTGAATTAGAAATTAACCTATCTGTACAGGATAAAAAAACAGACAAAGAATTATACAATTATCAAAAAGGAGCCATTGAGCAAATATTTGAAAAATTTGAAACAGCTCCCGACGACTATCACCTGCTTTATCAGCTACCTACAGGCGGAGGAAAGACCGTAATTTTCTCAGAAATTGTAAGACAGTACCTGAAGATTCATCAGAAAAAGGTGCTTGTAATGACGCATCGCATTGAGCTTTGCAGACAAACTTCAGAGATGCTGACCAGCTTCGGAGTAGTTAATAAAGTGGTAAACAGTACAGCAAACCTTGATGACCAGGATCAATACAGTTGTTTTGTAGCCATGGTGGAAACATTGAATAACAGGCTTAATGAGGATAAACTTGATATTTCCGGTGTAGGTCTGGTAATTATAGATGAAGCCCACTACAATTCTTTTACAAAACTGTTTAAATTCTTTGAAAATTCGTTTATTCTAGGCGTGACGGCAACACCTTTAAGCTCTAATAGGAACTTGCCGATGAAAGACAATTATAATGAATTGATAGTAGGGGAGAGCATACGCGCTTTAATTGATAACGAATTTTTGGCAGAAGTAGAAGTACATTCCTATAACTTGGGACTCACTTCTTTGGAAATTGGACCACATGGAGATTATACAGTAAAATCCTCAGATGATTTATACTCCGGCGCGGGGATGTTAGATAAACTTCTTTCATCCTACATGGCTCATGCAAAGGGAACTAAAACGCTTATATTCAACAATGGGATTAATACTTCAATCCAGGTATATTACCATTTAAGAGCCGCGGGCTTGCCGGTGAAACACCTAGATAATACAGCTACTAAAAATCAACGAAAAGAAATTCTGGATTGGTTTCGCAGAACTCCCGATGCCATTCTTACTTCTGTTAGTATCCTTACTACAGGTTTTGACGAACCTACAATTGACACCATTATATTGAACCGCGCCACCCGGTCATTGACCTTATACTTTCAAATGATTGGAAGAGGATCCAGAATCTTAAATAATAAGTCCTCCTTTAAAGTGATAGATCTAGGGAACAATTATCAAAGATTTGGTCCCTGGGATGCTCCCATAGATTGGCAATCTATTTTTAGATATCCGGATTATTATATGGACAGGTTGCTTAGTGATGAAGAACTTGAAAGTGACTTTAGGTATGAAATGCCTGATGAAATTAGAGCTCAGTTTAGCCGGTCCAAAGATGTGTATTTTAACATAGGGGAGGCCTATGAACAAGTGAGAATGTCAGGCGAATCCACCAAGTTAATACTGGAGAGATCCATGGCACAACATGCCTACATTTGCACGGAAAACAGTGAAGATGTCTATGACGCACTGGAGCTGGCAAAACTTCTGGAAGAAGACATTGATGACCGTATTGATAAATACTGTAAATGCATTAGCCGAAGCACGCACAATTTCCGGAGTTGGTTAAAAGACGATTATAAGCAGAAACTACGCACGCATCTCCGAGCTAATTTTGATGAAATTTTTGAAGAAATCCACGGATATCCACCGGAGGACTAAGACATAGCCATCATCCTTTGAATAGGAAGAAGAGCCTCCTCAATTATTCCGGATGGAATATGGATTTCCGGAGACTCGTTTAGCAGACACTTGTAAATTTTTTCCAAGGTATTGAGTTTCATAAATGCGCATTCACTGCAAGCACAAGTATTATCTTCCTTTGCAGGAGCAGGTATTAAAAGCTTACCCGGATTTTCTGAAACCATTTTATGTAAAATACCTGCTTCGGTAGCAATGATGTAGGAATGTCCTTTATCGTTCATTACAAAATTTCGGATGGCAGAGGTAGATCCGATAAAATGAGCGACCTTCAAAATATGAGCTTCCGATTCCGGATGGGCTACAATTTTCGCGTCGGGATGTAATTTCATCAAATCCAGTAGTTTTTCAATGGAAAAAGCCTCATGAACAATACATGAGCCATCCCATAATACCATATCTCGTCCGGTTTCTTTAATCAAATATTTTCCGAGGTTCTTATCCGGAGCGAAAATTATTGGTCGATCTGTTGGGATGGAATTAATAATTTTCTTCGCATTGGAGGAAGTACAAACAATGTCGCTCAAAGTTTTCACCTCGGCAGAGCAATTGATATATGTCACCACATAATGATCCGGATATTGCGCTTTGAATTCTCGAAACAAATCCGGGGGGCATCCGTCTGCTAAGGAACAACCGGCATTCATATCCGGAACTAAAACCTTTTTAGAAGGATTAAGAATTTTAGCGGTCTCGGCCATAAAATGAACTCCGGCAAAAACAATTATATCGGCATCTGTAGCAGCAGCTTTTTTAGAAAGTTCTAAACTGTCACCCACAAAATCTGCAATATCTTGAATGGTCGGATCCTGATAATAATGAGCAAGAATTACAGCGTTTTTTTCCTTTCGGAGTTTATTTATTTCAGATACAAAATCTATTTTAGTGAGGGAATTCATAATCATTGGATGGTTTGATCAAGCGCGCAATATATATAGGTGCCGGATCTTAATTTATGATCTAGATCAGCTCCCGGGCACTCCAACAACAAAAGAATTTCTCTTATAATTTATATTATGTAAAATAGGAGTAAAAAGAAACCGCTAAAAGGTCTCTCTGTATTCCTCTCTCTTTATCAGTCCTTATTTGACGCGGATGGCTTTTCATTCCTCTTCTTCATCATTACTGCTGATATCATCAAGGATTTCGGAAATGATTTCTTTATCTTCTTCTTTTTTCATGTCCTTATCTTTTTTCAGCTTAAGGTCACCGTCGCCTTTAATTTTTAGCCGATCCTCTCCGGGTTTTTTACCAATATTTGATGATCGATCGTACTCGTTCTGAAAATCGGCATGCTCTTTCTTTTTTTCCATAGCTTATTCTTTTTTAAAATTGCCGTTAAAGGCAAATTCTGTTATTGATTTTCTTTTTTGCTCTCTTTCCATTTCTTGTAATTCCATTTTCTCAGGTAAAATGGTTGGATCACCACCATAATATCCAAAAGCAACAGCTGTAGCAATATGATAATCATCAGGAATATCAAATTCTTCTAAAGCATCTTTATACTTCACGCCGGCCATTTGATGTACTGCTATGTGCATATGAGCAGCTTGATGAAGCACATTCCCCATAAATAATCCCAGGTCATGAAGTGCGTGAAAATTTTCCAGATCCCGATGTGGCATCTTCTTCCGATATCCATTTAACCATAGCATTTGAGCATTTCCTGCCCATTGTTGATTATAATCATCTAAACAACTGAAAATCCGGTCAAACATCTTTGTCCCTTTGATTCCCCACAGAATAATCCATGGTTGCATATTCCCCGAACTTGGCGCCCATCTACCGGCTTCCAGAAGACTTAACGCATCTTCTTGGGTTATCGGTTTATCGGAAAACACTCGAGGACTCCATCTGTTCTTTATGGTATCGACGATGGGATAATGATGATTGGTTATTTTTTCTAGCATATCTTGATCTGAATTGTATTACGAAATTAAAAAGTTAAACGAGGCCTCTTCCCTATTTTGAAAACATTTAACGCGTTCATACTCTTAACAATTCCCTAATATCATTCTTTCTTATTTGCACTACATTTGTCAAAATTTCCTACCTCTATGTTAGTTTGGGCAACCTTTGTTTTCTTCATTGTTATTTTTCTTGCATTGGATTTAGGGGTTTTTCATAGAAAAGCTCACGTGGTTCAAACGAAGGAGGCAGCAATATGGACATCCATTTGGTTTGTGCTCGCATTAGCCTTTTCGGGTGTAATTTACTGGTTGTTTTCACATGGTTACATTGATAATCCTACCAACCTTTCGCCCAATCAGGCAGTGTTGAAATACATAACCGGATATTTTGTAGAGCTCTCCCTTAGTATTGACAACGTTTTTGTGATTGCCGTTATTTTTTCATCTTTTGCCATTCCACCCAAGTATCAACATGAAGTGCTTTTTTGGGGAATAGCCGGTGCAGTTGTTTTCAGGGCTTTAATGATTTTCTTTGGTGTGGCGCTGATAAACAAATTTGACTGGATCATTTATGTATTTGGTGTCTTTTTGCTCATTACGGCCTTCCGAATGCTTCGGAATAAAGAAGAATCATTTGATCCAAAGTCTTCAAAGATGTTTAAACTCATGAAAAAGATCTTCCCCTTAACTTACATCATGGATGGAGATAAGTTTTTCATAAAAAAAATGGGAGTACGTGCAGCAACTCCGCTGTTTATGGCTTTGGTCATAATTGAGTTGACAGACATTCTTTTTGCTCTGGATAGTATCCCTGCCATTCTAGCTATTACTACAGACCCTTTCATTGTTTTTAGTTCTAACATTTTGGCAATATTAGGACTGCGTTCTATGTATTTCTTGATTTCACAGATGCTCACAAAATTCCGGTTTATCAATTACAGCTTGGTAGTCATTCTGGCGTTTGTGGGTGTAAAAATGATATTATCTCATCACGTGGAATTTAACGAATGGTTGTCTTTGGGTATAATTGCAACTTCTTTGCTTGGCGGAGTCATTTTCTCTATTGCAATACCTGATAAATCTCAACAATCTCTATAGATTTTCGTAAATCTATCCGAAAAGTTTGGAATGGATTTCTTGCTATCGTATCTTTAAAACTGATAACTAAAACGAGAAATTTATGAACATTACTTTTCAGTATCACGATGTGGCCGCAAGCCAAAGATTGGAAACTTTTATTTCAGAAAGATTAGATAAACTCCAGTCTAAATATGATTTCATCGTCAATGCCGACGTTTATTTTAAAAAAGAAAATGCCCGCGATCCGGAAGGTCGGAAAGTAATCGGTGTTCGTTTAAATGTGCCGGGACAGGCCATTTTTGCCGAGCAATCAACCAATTCTTTTGAAGCATCCGTTGCAAAAGTAATGGAGGAATTGCGTACACAGCTACAGAAACAAAAAGGAAAAATGAAAACTTTTTAATTATGGATGAAGATATGGGAGTTATTGCAAGGGACAAAAATCAACTGACTTTAATCTACAGTAGCAATACCCGCGTGGGACGACAAACTTTGGGCTATCTCACCGGAATTGACAAACCTTACTTGTCTATCGATATTTCAAAAACAAAGGTTTCTGATACCCAGTGGGCTGAAATAGCCAAAGAGCTCAAAGTGAAGATAGGCGACTTAGTGGATAAAAGACAGTTGGATTTTGAAGTTAATGACACTGATGAATTTGATGATCACGACTGGATAAAGATCATCCAAAAAAATGATATGGCTATCTCACAACCCATTGCAATAATGGGAAATGTTACGAAACAAATTGTGAACCCTCCTGATATTATGCAGTTTTTTGGAGTAGATTCGGCAGGTCTTGAACAAAGTCCGTCTGACAATAAGTCCCTAGACATAGAACGAACCACTGAAGGCGAAAGCTTTGTTCCGCCTACAAAAGAATAAGCCTTATAAAAGAAAGTAAAAACGTGGCAGGAAGAGGAACGAAATCTTCCTGCTTTTTTTATGGCTAAAAATAACTCTAAAAGTTGATCTCTTCACGCAGGATAAGCTTTCGAATACGGATTTTGCACGTTGTTTTTGCCGTTGATTCTTGGCCGCATCACAATAAGGCCTAGGATAGAAAATAAAAAAAGATGACTGAAATTAATCAATCATCTTTGAATTTGTTTAAAATAGAAGCTATTTATTCTCCGGCCTCCCTTTTGGCATCGGCTTTCATTTTTTCGTTTGGAACAATACCTATATTCACACGACGGTTTTTTGCACGTCCTTCGGCAGTTGCATTATCAGCCACTGGCGAGTTAGGTCCGTTCCAATTTGTGGTAAATCTTCCTGAGCTCAATCCTTTGTTTTGAACAAAATAATTGGTTACAGCCTGTGCTCTGTTTTTAGATAAGGTCATATTAAATTCCATTGGTCCTGTACTGTCTGTATGACCCACCACCAGAACATTTGTATCCGGATATTCTTTAAGAATATTAGCCAATTTATCTAGATTAGCTCGAGAAGTTTCATTTAAATCATATTTATTTGTAGCGAAGTAAACGCCACTATTCTCATCAAAGGTTACCACAATTCCGTCATCGATTCGTTCTACTTGTGCACCCGGGATTTCCTCCTCAATTTTTTGAGCTTGCTTGTCCATACGATCTCCGATCAGCACCCCGGCAGTACCTCCAACAACACCTCCAACAACAGCTCCTAGGGCACCGTTACCACCTTTTCCGGCATTATTTCCAATTATGGCACCCAATAGAGCTCCGGAAGTAGCGCCGATAACAGCTCCTTTTTGTTTATTATTTGCGTTTCGTGTGGCCTCACAACTCATTAAACTTCCAATTAGAATTAATGACATTAGAGCCAGGGTTGTTTGTTTCAATACTTTTTTCATTGTTTTAAATTTTGTGTTTTATTCGTTTTTAGAAAAATTCCAGATAATATTAAATGGCTTGCCATCAACCGTTACGGTTTGTCTCCAGCGCATAGTGTCTTCCCCAAGTTGTGTCAATCTTAATCGCACTCCCCTATTATCCTCAGATTTTTTCTTGGCATCGGTAGGTTTAAGCATAAAATCATAGAGGCCACTATTTTTATCAATCTCCTGAACGGTGAATATAAAGTGACGCTCTCCGGTAGTACATGCCGGATCTTCTAAGGTATATCTACCCGTATTGTTATTGGGGATAAACCTCCAGGTACTTCCTTCAAAACACTCAGCGGAAGCATCATTCAGTAATGTGATATTATACTTCCCCGGTGCATCATAAGAAATATCGGTTAAGGTCCAGTAACCTTTCATGACTTTGTAAGAATCGGTTACGGTTTTTGAAGGACCGCAAGAAAGAGCTGTGACTGCAAATACAGTCAATAGAAATAGTTTTTTCATGTTTTTAATGAATTAATAATTTGAGGTATAAAAAGTTATCTTCTTAAAAGACTGAACAATAGTGAAATCACTAAAAGGACAATAAATATGTAAAAAATAATCTTTGCAATTTCAGCAGCTCCTGCTGCAATACCTCCGAATCCGAAAATCGCTGCTATTATAGCGATTACAAGAAAAATAACTACCCATCGTATCATAACTTTAGTTTTTAAATTAGTATGGTACTAAGATAGAAAACAGCTATGCTTGGTTTTTCTCCTTTATCTAAAGTTTAACACCGTACCTGCCAAATTTTAATAAGCTATTAATTCTTTTAACGAATTTTCAAATTTTCCTTTACTTAAATAAGCTTTTTCCAGATTAGCCGCAAAGGGTATTGGTGTTTCAAGACTGGCCACACGTTTTACCGGTGCATCCAAAAATTCAAAACAATTTTCCGTAATCATGGCTGAAAGATCTGACGCGATTCCACCAAACATAGAGTCTTCTTGAAGAATAATAACTTTCCCTGTTTTTCTAACCGAGGCAAAGATAGTCTCTTTATCTAGCGGCATTAAGGTTCGTAAATCAATGAGATCAGCTTTAATTTCCGGATTATTATCCAATGTTTCCAAGGCCCAATGTACCCCCGCACCGTAGGTAATAATTGTAACCTCCTCACCTTCTTTCAAAACCGATGCCTTTCCGAGTGGAAGCGTGTAGTAGTCAACAGGTACGTCTTGTCTTATGCTTCGGTATAGAGCCTTATGTTCAAAAAACATAATCGGATTCGGATCTTCAATGCTTGTGGCTAACAATCCTTTGGCATCATAAGGAAAAGCCGGATAAACCACCTTTAAACCGGGCGTGTGTGTAAACCAGGCTTCATTGGTTTGAGAATGAAAAGGACCTGCCCCTACGCCTGCTCCACAAGGCATTCTTACCACAACATCAGCATGCTGCCCCCATCGGTAATGTGTTTTTGCTAGATAATTTACAATTGGGTTAAATCCGCTGGAAACAAAATCGGCAAACTGCATTTCGACAACTGCTTTATATCCATTTATAGAAAGCCCCATACCGGTAGAAACAATTGCCGATTCACATATGGGAGTATTGCGCACGCGATCTTTGCCGAAAGCGTCTACAAAACCTTCCGTAATCTTAAAGACTCCTCCATATTCCGCAATATCTTGACCCATAATCACCAGGTTTTCATGGCGCTCCATAGACTGCTTCAGTCCCTGTGAGACCGCATCTATAAAGCGGATATTCTCTGTACTTCCTGATGGTATAACTTCTTTATAGTCATAAGGTTTATAAACATCTTCTAATTCTTTACTTTCAGTAGAAGTTATTGGCGGTTCAGCAAAAGCAATCTCGAGATTTTCCTCTATTTCGTGTTTATATGCTTCACGCATGGCCTCTACTTCTTCCTCAGAAATAATTCCTTCTGCCAAAAGATATTGCTCATAATTTAGCAGAGGATCCCGCAATCCCCATTCATCAATTAGGTCTTTGGGTACATACTTTGTTCCGCTTGCCTCCTCATGTCCGCGCATTCTGAAGGTAAGGAACTCTAAAAGCACCGGCCTTGGATTTTTTCTCATGCTCTCCACAATTTCAGAAAGCTTGGTATAAACTTCAAGAATGTTATTCCCTTCAATCAAGTGAGCTTCCATACCATAACCTATGGCACGATCAATTAAATGTTCGCATCGATATTGCTCGTTTGTTGGTGTGGAAAGACCATATCCATTATTCTCGATACAAAAGAGAACGGGGAGATCCCACACAGAAGCTACGTTTAATGCCTCATGAATATCACCTTCACTAGTTCCTCCCTCTCCTGTAAATACTGCACAGACTTTGTTATTTTTTTTAAGCTTATTTGCCAGAGCTATCCCATCGGCCACGCCAAACTGTGGTCCGAGGTGAGAAATCATTCCTATTATATGATATTCCTGGGTGCCGAAATGGAAGCTTCTGTCACGTCCTTTCGTAAAACCGCTTTCCTTTCCCTGCCACTGCGAAAACAATCGGTAGAGAGGAATATCACGCATGGTGAAAACTCCAAGATTTCTATGCATAGGCAAGATGTATTCATCTTTTTCCAAGACTGCGGTAATACCAACAGAAATGGCTTCCTGCCCTATTCCGCTAAACCATTTGGAAATTTTTCCTTGCCGAAGAAGTACCAGCATTTTATCTTCAATCAGGCGCGGTTTCAACATGCCGCGATAAAGCATAAGCAATGTCTCATTACTTAAATCCTTTCGATCATATTCAAAGAATAGTTCGGTAGAAATATCAGATTTCATAGCATCAAATTTGGTTCCCAAAATTAGCAAAAAAGCAAGGTCTTCGCCCGTTTCGCTTTTTATTTTTTAATCGATGGTTAAAACGTGAAATTGATATATTTGTAAATCTAATTTTTACTGTTATGACAAACATTCCAAGTGTAGATTTAGCTGATTTTCTTTCTGATGATCCGGCACGCAAGCAAAAATTTGTTAATGAAATAGGAAAAGCTTACGAGGAAATAGGTTTTGTATCTTTAAAAAACCATTTCTTGAGCGATGATCTTGTTGAAGAACTTTATAAGGAGGTGAAGAATTTCTTTGCATTGCCTCTTGAAACAAAGAAAAAATATGAAATCCCCGGGCTTGGTGGACAACGCGGCTATGTATCGTTTGGAAGAGAAACCGCCAAAGGACGGAATGTTGCAGATTTGAAAGAATTCTGGCACTTTGGTCAAGAACCTTCAGCAGATGCACAACTGTCTGAGGTTTATCCTGAAAACGTGCAGGTGGAAGAATTACCTGATTTTAATAGAACCGGAATGGAGGCCTATCGTATGCTGGAAAAAACGGGCATTTATGTGCTTCGTGCCCTTGCCCTTTATATAGGTCTGGATGAGTTTTATTTTGATTATTGGGCCAATAATGGAAACAGCATCCTGCGCCCCATCCATTACCCACCCATAACTCAAGAACCCAAAGATGCAGTAAGAGCCGGGGCTCATGGAGACATTAACTTAATTACCTTACTAATGGGTGCCTCTGCCGGAGGGCTTCAAGTACAGAGACGAGATGGTGAGTGGATTGATGCTACTCCAAATGAAGATGAATTGGTAATAAACGTTGGCGATATGTTAGAAAGACATACCAATAATAAATTACGATCCACAATTCATCGTGTAGTGAATCCGCCACGTGAAGAATGGGATAATCCGCGCTTTTCCATTCCGTTTTTTATGCATCCCAGAAGTGATATGAGACTCGACTGTCTTCCGGAATGTATTGATGAAGATCATCCAAAAGCTTACGACGATATCACCGCAGGCGAATTCCTGCACCAGCGATTGATAGAACTTGGATTATTAAAAAAATAAAACTCGGTGAAATCCTTAGAAGATCAACTTCGAAGCTTATTTCCGGATCATCAGCCGATCTCTGAACCTTCTGCCCAAGAAGAGCCGACAGTTTGGATGCAAGACGAACCTCTGATTTGCAAATATGAAAAGCGGAAAGGGAAACCGGTTACGATCATAGAAAACTACACCGGTGCCGACGAGGATTTTAAAATAATTGCCAGAGAAATTAAGCAACTTCTAAACGTTGGCGGTAGTTTTAAAGACGAACAAATCATCATCCAGGGCGATTACAGAGATAAAATAATGGAATTCTTGAAAAACAAAGGATTCAAAGTTAAACGCGTGGGTGGATAAATTAATATTATGATAAAAATAGCAGAGAGCGAACTTATTCTTACTCCCGAAGGAAAAATCTATCATCTGGATCTTGCTCCTTCACAACTTGCAGACACTGTCATAACAGTTGGAGATCCGGGGCGTGTGGAAATGGTGTCCAAGTATTTTGATACCATCGAAACAACAGCGGCACACCGAGAATTTATTACCCATACAGGAAGATATAAAGGAAAGCGAATTAGTGTGATTTCCACCGGAATCGGACCTGATAATATAGACATTGTTTTCAATGAGCTTGATGCTCTGGTAAATATTGATTTTGAAACAAGAATGATCAAGGATGAAAAAAGATCCTTGCGAATTATAAGAATCGGTACTTCCGGCGGACTCATTCCCGAGGTGGAAGTAGATAAGTTCCTCATCAGTACCCATGGTATTGGACTGGACAATGTGATGTATTTCTACGGACAGTCCGAAGATGTTATAGACAGACAATTTTCTGATGCCTTTAAAGAACATATAGGATGGAACCCAAGAAATTCTGATCCGTATGTGGTTCAGGCAGATAAAGATTTGGTTAGTCTTTTTCAATCAGAAAAAACAATATCCGGGGCAACTATTACAAACGTTGGATTCTATGGTCCACAAGGTCGCGTATTGCGGCTCCCTCTATATGATGAAGAAATGAATGAAAAATTAGCCTCATTCTCTTTTCACGGGCATCGGATCACTAATCTCGAAATGGAAACATCAGCAATGTATGGATTGGCCGAACTGTTGGGGCATCAGACCGTGTCATTAAATGCTATCATAGCAAATCGATCTACAGGTACCTTCAGTGTAGATCCAAAAGCAGCCGTAGATCGTCTCATCCAATACGCCTTGGACAAGTTAGTTTCATGAATAAAATTATTGTAGGAGGCGTTCCGGAACATTTTAATTATCCATGGAAGCTTGCCATAGACGAGGGGCTGTTTATCAGCAAAAAAATCGATCTTCAATGGATAGATTTTCCATCGGGAACGGGTGCAATGTGTGAGGCTCTTCGTGAAGGAGAAATTGATCTTGCCGTTATTCTTTCAGAAGGAATCGTAAAAGATATTATTGACGGGAACCCCTCTAAGATTGTACAGGTCTATGTGTCCTCTCCCCTCTTGTGGGGCATCCATGTGGCTGCTGATTCAGATTATAATAGTGTGGAAGAACTCAAAGGAACCACAGCAGCAATAAGCCGATTCGGATCCGGTTCCCACCTTATGGCTATTGTAAACGCTGAATTAAACAATTGGGATTTAGAACATGATCTCCATTTTCTTCCGGTAGAAGATCTTGAAGGAGCACTTACTGCTTTACCGAAAAAAAAGGGAGATTACTTTATGTGGGAGAAGTTTATGACCAAACCTTTTGTGGATGAAGGTATTTTCAGACTTATTGACGAAGTTCCTACTCCCTGGCCGGGATTTGTAATTGTGGCACGAGATGAGTTTATTCGTAAACAACCGGAATTACTCCTCCAAACGCTACAAATCATAAATTCGAAGACAAAAGATTTTAAGGAAATCGAACAAATCGATGAAAAGATCGCTGCGCATTTTGATCAACAAGAGGGGGACGTGCGAGAATGGCTGAGTTTAACCCATTGGAATCACAACCAGTTATCTGAAGAGGAAATTGAAAACATCCAACAGAAACTTTTAAAACTTGATCTTATTGAGAATGTCGTACCGCCCAAAGAGATTGTTTATTCTTTTAAAAAAAATCTATAAGCGGTACGCAACCTATAGAGGCACCTTACATCTTAGGAGTAAACAATCCTCTATATGTCAGTTTTTTTAATCGTTTTAGGATCTCTCTTAGTGATAAATTTTCTATTACTTCATTTTAGTTGCAACGACACAAGTGAAACCGGCAAGACCGACAAAAAATAGACTTACCATTTGACAGGCTCCTTCCCTATTGATCTTAAGTAAGAATTTGCTTTACTAAAATGTTTGTTTCCAAACCAATATCCTCTGTTAGCAGCCAGAGGTGATGGATGACCGCTTGTGAGTATTAAATGTTTTTCTCCATTGACCTTTGCACCTTTCTTTTTTGCAGGGCCTCCCCATAACATAAAGACGAGTCCTTCCCTCTTTTCAGAAAGATTCTGAATAACTGCATCTGTAAATTTTTCCCATCCTTTATTTTGATGACTGCCTGCTTCATGTGCGCGAACGCTCATGGTGGCATTTAACAAGAGTACTCCCTGATCTGCCCAATGAGTTAAATTTCCATGCTTTGGAATTGGAATCCCAACATCATTGTGGATTTCCATAAAAATATTTCTCAGTGAAGGCGGCACAGGTACTTTTTCTCCTACCGAAAAACATAGTCCATGAGATTGATTAGGACCGTGGTAAGGATCTTGACCAATGATTACCACTTTTACATCGTGAAAAGACGTATGATTAAAAGCAGAAAACACCTGAGGCCAAGGAGGAAAGCATTGATTCATTTCATACTCCTGTCGTAGGAATTGCATCAGGTCGTAAAAATAAGGTTTCTCAAATTCCTCCCTTAAAACCTGCTTCCAATCACCTGTTATATTAATTTCCATTGGCTTATTTTTGTGTAAAATTAATAGATATATTTTTTGATGGCGGGAATAGCTGGAAAAACGTTGAAGGATTTGGAGTTTCCCAAGGTATTGGAGCAAGTTGCATCCTTTTGCATTACTGATTTGGGAGAAGAACGTGTTAAGGCCATAAAGCCTTACGTGGAGTTCGATAAAATAGAGCCGGAATTAAAACGCGTATGGGAATTTAAATCCTCTTTCGGAGGTGATAATCCCATTCCGAATCACGGCTTCGAATCTATATCAAAAGAACTCCATTTCTTAAGCATTGAAAACAGTGTCCTTGAAATAAGCGGATTTAGAAGGATCCTTTTGATTTCCGAAACCACAAGAACATTGCTTAAGTACTTCAAAAAATATGAAGAGTTTTATGTCTATCTAAATGATATTTCAGAAAAGGTAAGTTATACTTCAATAATTTCTGAAGAGATTAATAAAAGGATTGACAGATACGGAGAAATCAAAGATGATGCTTCTGCAGAGTTGTCTGAAATAAGGAAAAGACTAAATCATGTAAAAGCAAAAATTAATTCATCATTCGCCAAAGCTTTATCACAATATATACAACTTGATTTCCTGGATGAGATTAAGGAATCTGTTGTGGAAAATAAACGGGTTCTTGCCGTGAAAGCTATGTATCGGAAGCGTGTTCGCGGTGCTGTGATGGGGAGCTCCAAAACAGGGAGTATTGTATATATAGAGCCTCAAGAAACATTAGAGTATGCCAATGAGCTCTCTAATTTGCTTTATGAAGAACAGGAGGAAATAAAGAGAATCCTGAAATTAATAACCGAGTTTATACGACCCTATCGCTCTTTGCTTCAAGGTTATCAAGAATATTTAACAACCATGGATGTGATCTCCGCAAAAGCTAAATATGGGAGAAGTATTGACGGTGTGGTTCCAAACCTTGTAAAAGTAAAACGACTGCAACTTAAAAAAGCTTATCATCCCCTGCTTCTTGTGTCTAATCGGAAACGTAACGTCCCGACCTATCCTCAAAATATTTCTTTGGAAGAAGAGAAAAGGATTATTGTGATTTCAGGACCCAATGCCGGAGGAAAAAGCATAACCTTAAAAACTGTGGGGCTTCTTCAGGTCATGTTACAGAGCGGTTTACTCCTACCTGTAGATCCGCAATCGGAAATGTGTCTGTTTAAAAGAATTCTTACGGATATAGGTGATAATCAAT
This sequence comes from Flavobacteriaceae bacterium, assembly GCA_035654795.1. GTDB lineage: Bacteria > Bacteroidota > Bacteroidia > Flavobacteriales > Flavobacteriaceae > JAAYLC01. Next base: position 22,290 of record DASRWC010000020.1, on the reverse strand, counting down.
CCATCGAAAACCATTTAAGCACATATAGTTATAGATTAAAGAAGATGAATCAATTTCTGAAGAAATGCGATTCTGAGACACTATTTCTGATAGATGAATTTGGAACCGGAAGTGATCCTGAGCTGGGCGGAGCTTTGGCAGAAACTTTCTTGGAGGTTTTCTATGAAAGAGAAGCTTTCGGTATTATTACTACACATTACACCAACCTTAAACTTCTTGCCAACGAACTGCCTCATGCCATAAATGCCAATATGCTTTTTGATTCCCGTTCGTTGGAACCGCTTTACGAGTTGCAAATGGGAGAAGCAGGAAGCAGTTTTACCTTTGAAGTTGCTCAAAAAAACGGTATTCCCTACAGTCTTATAAACCGAGCAAAAAAGAAAATAGAAAGCGGAAAAGTGCGTTTTGATAAAACGATTGCCAATCTTCAAAAAGAACGGTCACAACTGCGAAAAACCTCCGAATTATTAAAACAGGAGGAGCAAAAAGCACGACAGGAAGGAAAACAATTGGAGGAAGTAAATGCTCGTGTTCAAGAGAAGCTTGAAGATTATCAAGAATTATTTGATGCAAACCAAAAGATGATAACTCTAGGCAGGAAAGTAGATACTCTGGCAGAAAATTTTGCGAAAAACAAAAGAAAAAAACAGCTGATCGATGAATTTATGAAGCTTGTTTTACTTGAAAACAGCAAGCGAAAACCGATAGCTCCCAAGGAAAAGAAAATAGCCAAACAAAAGGAAAAAGAACTTTTAAAAGAGGTTGAAGCAAAAGTGGAAGATATCCGGGAGAAGAAAAAGGAGGAAAAAGAAATTATCAGAAAAGTAACAATAGAAAAGCCTAAAGTGCCTTTAAAAGTAGGTGACAGAGTTAGAATGAAAGACGGCCGAGCTATTGGCACAATTGATAGCATTGAAAAAAATAAAGCTATCGTAAATTATGGAATTTTTACAACCAACGTGAGTGTGGAAGAACTCGAAAAGGTTTAATCCCTTTCGAGTTCTTCAATAAGCTCATCTGTCATTTCCAGATTGTGAAATACATTTTGAACATCATCGTCATCTTCAAATTTTTCTTCGAGTTCGATTATTTTCTTAGCCTGTTCCACCGGAAGTTGTACGGTGTTTAAGGGCAAATATTCTACTGTAGCATTTTCTACTTCAATCTGAAGCTCTTCCAATGCTTTAGACATATTTCCAAACTCGGTAAAAGGAGTATAAATCTGTATAAAATCTCCTTCGTCTTCTAAAGATTCCAGCCCGTGCTCGATCAGTGAAAATTCCAGTTCTTCCAATTCAGTTGGTACATTAGTTTTGTTAATGGAAAATATCCCTTTTCTTTCAAATAGGAATTCTACCGAGCCATTTTTTCCGAGCTCTCCTCCATTTTTTGCAAAGGTAGCACGAACGTTTGCTACTGTTCTATTCGTATTGTCTGTGGTGCACTCTATGAAAAAAGCAATTCCGTGCGGTCCATAACCTTCAAAGGTCACCTTTTCAAAATGTTCGCCTCCTTCCCCACTCGCTTTCTTTATAGCGTTTTCGATATTGTCTTTAGGCATATTTATTCCTCGCGCATTTGCAATAGCATTCCGTAGAGCAGCATTGGCTTCGGGGTCTGCACTACCTCCTTCTTTAATAGCCACATTTATCTCTTTTATTGCTTTACTAAACAGCTTGGAGCGTTTTGCGTCTGCGGCTCCCTTTTTTCGTTTTATGTTAGACCATTTGCTGTGTCCTGCCATAGTATAAAGAATTAATAGAATCTCATTTTTACAAAAATCGTATGAATAAGCTACATTTACAAGCCCGACAATAAAAGCAAGCAACTACTGTGAAAAAAGCTGAAAAAATAATACTTTTTGATGGTGTTTGTAACCTGTGCAATGGGTTTGTTCACTTCGTAATAAAACGGGAAAAGTCGGATGTATTTAAATTTGCCGCTTTACAGAGTGATCAGGCAATTGAGTTGCTGGCTCAATATGATTTGATTTCGACAGATATGAAATCTGTTATTCTTATTGATACAGGAAGAAATAAGGCCTTTACCGAATCTTCTGCCGTTCTTCATATTTTCGGCAATCTTAAAGGGCTTTTTCCATTATTGCAGCTATTTTTTATTATCCCAAAATTTATTCGAGATTTTGTTTATCAGCAAATTGCAGTAAACAGGTATCGCTGGTTCGGTAAACGGAATTCTTGCATGCTTCCAACCCCGGAATTAAAAAAGAAGTTCTTGTAAAACCGCAACTCTCAGCAAATTTCTCTATACCTCTAAAGGAGTAGCCACAGGTTTAGAATGGAATAGATAGGTTAAGCACCACATTATCGTAAAAGATGGAATAATGTCTGTATAGGGCAGTAATTCTTCCAAGAAAACAAAGACTGCTGCAAAAGTTCCTTTTTTTCCGGAATACATTTTCTTCATCTTGCGCGCTGCATAGGGTGCCCATAAAAAATCTAAGAAAGGACCTACATAAGGAATAAACATGGTGGTCATCCCTATCAAGTCATAAATGATTCCTTTACGCAACAATTGATATTTACTGTATTTCATCTCAACAATTTCATTCCTCATAGCAAAGCTTGTTCCAATTTTACAAACGTAAAAGTGCATTAAAAAGTGTGTTTATGATTCGGTTCCATATTAAAATTGTAATTTCACCACCCAAACATTTTATATGATTGAGGCAAAAAATATTCATAAATATTTTGATGATCTTTACGTGCTAAAAGGCGTGAATTTACATATCAAAAAGGAAGAAATTGTCACGATAGTTGGAGCCTCGGGAGCCGGAAAAACTACACTTCTTCATATTCTTGGCACACTCGATACTTTTGAAAAAAACAGAAACAGTACGCTCCTTATAAATGGTATAAACGTCGGGACACTTTCGGGCAAAAGGCTGGCGAAATTTAGAAATGAAAATCTTGGATTTATTTTTCAATTTCATCAGTTACTGCCTGAGTTTACTGCTGTTGAAAATGTTTGCATTCCGGCGTTCATAAAAAGAACTCCTAAACCTACAGCTATTAAGAAGGCAAAAGAGTTGCTAACTTTTTTAGGGTTGTCTCATAGGTTTGATCATAAGCCCAATGAACTTTCGGGGGGAGAGCAACAGCGTGTTGCCGTGGCACGGGCACTTGTGAATGATCCTGCTATCATTTTGGCAGATGAACCAAGTGGAAATTTGGATACAGAAAGCGCCGAAAATTTACACAACCTCTTTTTCCGTCTTCGAGATGAATTTGGTCAAACTTTCGTTATAGTAACGCACAATGAAGATCTGGCAGATATGGCAGACCGAAAGCTAACCATGCAAGACGGCGTTATTATTAGAGATTAGTTTATGGAATTTTTAAAATACAAGGATTTTCTTGAGGAAAAAGTTCATCAATATAATACCCCACAGTTTATCCAATCTGACCCCATTCAGATCCCGCATCTCTTTTCACAAAAGGAAGATATTGAAATAGCAGGATTTTTGATTGCAACCATCGCGTGGGGAAATAGAAAAAGCATCATAAATAACGGCAAAAAATTGGTTGAGCTCATGGGAAGTTCTCCATATGATTATGTCATGAGTTTTGATGAACAACGTGAAAAGGAGAGATTGTCTCACTTTGTACACCGAACTTTTAATGCAGAGGATTTAAATTATTTTCTGAAGGCACTGCAACATATTTATACCCGGCATCAAGGTATGGAAGCTGTTTTTAAGAAATATGCAAAAGCCGATACGCTCCAGCCTGCCATTCACGAATTTAAAAATATCTTTTTCGAACTCCCCCATCTCACCAGAACATTAAAGCACGTGAGTGATCCATTAAAAAACTCAGCTGCCAAGAGAATCAATATGTTTCTGAGATGGATGGTAAGAAAAGATAAAGCAGGTGTTGATTTTGGTATTTGGTCTTCCTTAAACGCCGCTCAATTATCTTGTCCGTTAGATGTACATAGCGGAAGAGTGGCACGCAAACTTGGGTTATTAAAGAGAAAACAAAATGATGCAAAATCACTTCAAGAATTGGATAACAATTTGAGAATAATGGATTTAAAAGATCCCGTAAAATTTGATTATGCCCTATTTGGGTTAGGAATTTTCGAAAACTTTTAAAAATTCTTTGTGGTTATAATTATTTTTATTGTGTTAATAAAACACTAAATTAATTTGTAGCTTTACCTTATAAAAACAGCAAACCTAAAAAAGTCTCATGTCAGTTCCCGGTGCCATCTCCCTCACTCCCGGATCCGTTGAAAGGGTCATTGATGTGAAATCGAATTACTTTCTTGACATTCTGCCGGAAAGGGATTTCGATCAAATTACTTATTTAACCAGTAATCTCTGTAAAGCCCCCATTTCACTCATTACTATTAATGATTCCAAGGAAATCCTTTTGAAGTCACAGTTTGGTTTAGATTATGTAGATGTCCCTGATGATATTTTCGACTTTTGCCAAGAGACCATTTCGAGCGATGAGGATATTTTCATGATATCAGACATCACAGCCCATGAAAAATTCAAAACCAATGGATTTGCGCAAAAAACAGGAATTGTTTTTTATGCCGGGGTACGTATTGTAAATCCGAATGGAAAAATTTTAGGCACTTTGTGCATTTTTGACAGGAAAAATCGCAAACTTTCCAAAAGACAACGAAACGGATTGTTTTCACTGTCTTATCAAACCTCGCGTCTCTTCAAGGTTAGAAAATATAGCCGAACCATGTTGCAAGCACAGGAAGAGCTTAAAGAAAGGAATGAGGAATTAAAAAACTTTGCCGGGGTGGTTTCTCATGATATGAAGATGCCGCTGGCGAATATAATTCTCACTTCTGACATTCTTAGGAGCAAATATGGATCACAATTGGATGAGCAAGGACAGGAATATTTAGGATATCTAAAGCAGTCTGCTTTAACTTTGAGTGATTACATCAGCGGTATTCTAGAACATTATGAAAGCGATAAAACAGCTGCCGGAAGAAAAGAAATTTTTGACAGCAATGATCTCTTTGAAGAAGTCATTGATCTTCTGGCAATAAGCAGTGATTGCGATATCAATTTTCCCGAAACGAATCTCGAATTGAATGCCAATAGAATCGCCATTCAACAGATTCTGATCAATCTGCTAACCAACAGTCTTAAATATTGTGATAAAGAGACCGTCAAGATCGATATTAATGTCGGAGAAAACGGAAGTTTCTATGAGTTCAGCATTGCTGATAACGGACAAGGAATCCATCCCAATGACTTGAATCGGATTTTTGATCTCTTTGCCACTACTTCTAATTATGACAGAAAAGGTCAGAAAGGAAACGGTATCGGATTATCCACGGTCAAAAAATTGGTGAAAAAATTAGACGGAGATATTCAAGTATCCTCCACCGTTGGAGAAGGGACAACTTTTGAATTTACCGTAAAGAAGTGAATGAACTTTTAATAGCGCCTTTGTATAGTTGAAGGCTATTCCTATCTTTGGCGATTATTTGAAAAGATGCAGTTTAAAAACCCTGAGATACTTTACGCCCTCTTTTTACTGCTTATCCCCATTGTTATTCACTTATTCCGGCTTCGTCGCTTTCAAAAAGTAGCATTCACCAATGTTGCTCTTTTAAAAAAAGTTGTCATTCAAACCCGGAAAAGTTCGCAGATCAAAAAATGGATCACCCTTTTCCTTCGCTTATTTGCGCTTGCCACCCTGATTTTAGCTTTTGCCGGACCCTTTTTTCCAAAAGACCATTTGGCTGCGAATGAGGTGGATATGGTGATTTATATTGATAATTCATTTAGCATGCAAGCTCCCGGTGCAAAGGGGACATTGCTCGAAGGTGCACTACAGGAATTATATAAGGAATCTAAAGAAAATACTACTTTTCATTGGTTTTCAAATGACATCGAAAAACGAAATGTTTCTTCAGCTGATTTTAAGAACGAAATTTTGAAACTCGGCCACAGCGCCAAAACACTTACTCCACAAGAAGTAATCCTCACCGCAGAAAAGATTCTTTCATCTTCGACAGGAAAGACAAAACAATTAATTTACTTATCCGATTTCGCAAATTTGGATGAGTTTCCGTCTCTTCCGGAACAATTGCGTGTAGATGTGGTGCAGTTAAAACCCATAAAAGTGGCGAATATTGCCATAGATACTGCATTTATAACTTCAATTTCTACAGAAAAAATGAAGTTAGAAGTAGTAATTTCAAAGCAGGGAGAAAGCGCCTCTGAAGTTCCTGTTTCTGTTTATGACGGTCACCAACTCCTTGGAAAATCAATGGCATCTATTGGACCGGAAGGAAAGGCATCTTTGGAATTTGAAATAGACGCCAACAAAGAAATTGACGGACGCATTGAAATCACAGATCCTGATCTCACCTTTGACAATGAGCTTTTTTTTACGATTGGAAAACCATCTAAGATCAAGGTTTTGACTATTAATGAAAGTGATTCCGGATTTTTGCGAAGATTGTTTGATGATGAGCGATTTGAATATCAGGAAGCCTCTGCCAAAGCTCTAGAGTTTTCCTTAATTCCAACACAAAATCTTATCATTCTCAACGAATTGGAAGAAATTCCCGGAGCCTTGAGTGCTGCATTAAATTCCTTTACTGACGGCGGCGGAAGTCTTCTTGTGATTCCGAATAAAGAGTCTTCTGTACAAAGCTATAATTCTTTTTTCACGCATCAGAAATTAGGGAGTTTTGGCTCCCGACGTGATCAAGAAAAGAAAATAACTCAAATTGTTTTCGGACATCCTCTTTATGCTGAAGTTTTTGAAAAAGAAGTTCAAAATTTTCAATATCCTTCCGTGCAACGGTATTTTGATTTTCAATCCGGCGGCACTCCTGTTCTTTTATATGAGGACAACAAGCCATTCTTAATCCAAAAAGAAAAAACTTTCATTTTTACGGCAGCATTAAATAGGGAAAATTCCAATTTCGCCAACTCTCCTCTTATTGTGCCTACTATATATAATATGGCCTTGCACAGTCTGCCTCTCCCAAAGTTATATTATACCATTGGTGCCGCAAATCAAATTGCCATTCCCGAAGTTCCCGGAATTAACGAAATATTGGAATTGCGAAAAGGTGAAGATGCTTTTTATCCATTGCAACAAACTAAGGCCACTCATGTGCTGCTCACTACTGATGAACTGCCTGCCACAGCCGGATCTTATGAGGTAGTCCTGAATAAAGAAGTTATGCAGCAGCTGAGTTTCAACTATAACAGAGATGAAGGATTGCTTCATTATGCGGATGCTACCAACTGGGACGGTGTGCAATTTCATAAAGACATTCCCAAACTGTTTTCCGATGTATATGAATCCGATTCCGACGGCGGACTTTGGAAATGGTTCGTTATTTTTGCACTGGTTTTTTTACTGTGTGAAATGCTTGTTTTAAAATTTTTGAAATAGGCCAACTTTAGTTTTTTAATTATGAAAATCCTCCTGAAAAACGCCACCATCATCGATGAGAACTCCCCATATCATCTCAAAGAAGCTGATATTCTTATTGCCGACGGGGTGATTCAAAAAATTAATTCCGGTCTTTCTGCCTCGGGAGATACTCGGGAGCTTATTTTAAAAAATCTTCACGTATCCCCGGGATGGATTGACAGCAGTGTCTCTTTTGGAGAACCGGGATATGAAGACCGGGAAACAATCCTCAATGGGTTGCGAACAGCTGCTCTTAGCGGTTTCACACAAGTAGCTGTCAATGCAAACACCTCCCCCATTGCCGATACCAAAGGAATCATCAATTTTATCAAGTCTAAAGCTTTTGGAAATGCGGTAGATCTTTTGCCTGTGGCAGCACTCACCATAGGGAGCAAAGGAATTGATCTTGCCGAGCTGTATGATATGAAAAGTGAAGGTGCCATTTCCTTTTATGATTATAAGAAACCTATTGAAAACGCTAATCTTCTTAAAATAGCTTTACAATATTCAGAAGCATTTGACGGATTGGTACAGTCTTTTCCTTTTGAAAAATCGGTTGCGGCCAAAGGTTTTGTCAACGAAGGAGAAAACAGTACAAAGCTGGGGCTTAAAGGAATTCCCGGCTTCTCTGAAGAACTTCAAATTGCAAGAGATTTAAAAATATTGAGCTATACCGGAGGTAAATTGCATATTCCTACCATTTCCACCCGCGAATCGGTTCAACTGATTCGGGAGGCTAAGCACAACGGACTAAACGTGACCTGTAGTGTGGCCATTTTCAATCTGATGCTTACTGATGATGTTTTGGAAACTTTTGATACCAACTACAAACTTCTCCCTCCCCTTCGGCTTCAGGAAGATATAAATGCCTTGTTAGATGGACTGGCAGATGGAACAATTGACGGGGTCACTTCAGATCATAATCCCATAGATGTAGAACACAAAAAGGTGGAATTTGATCAGGCGTTTTATGGCAGTATCGGATTGGAAAGCTGTTTTGGTGCTTTAAATAAAATGGTAGGTACTGAGAAGGCAGTGAAGTATTTAACAGGTTTATCGGCTGTTTTCGGACAAGAAAAGATGGTTATAAAGGAAGGCTCTCGGGCCAATTTATCTCTTTTTGATCCGGACCTATTCTGGAAGTTGACCGAAAAAGATTTATACTCTTTTTCTAAAAATGCAGCGCTTTTAAACAAGGATTTAAAAGGAAGAGCTTATGGTATAATTTCCAACAATCAAATTGTTTTAACAGAATGAGGTCTTTCTCCCCAAGACAAATTGCGATGTTAGCTTATCTTCCTTTTGTCGGTTTTTTAATTGCATTTTCTATCAACACCGAAATGAAATCTCCTTTTGCCACATGGCATATAAAAAATATGTTTGGGTTGTTTATTATGTTTTTTGTGGCTCTGGTAGTCCAGTCTCAGATAGATCCTTTAGCGGGAGACATCCTTTGGTTTATAACTTTAATTTTATGGATTTTCTCTTTTGTCAGGGCAGCCCAACGAAAAGAAACCGCGATTCCGTGGTTGAGTAGTAAATTTCAGACGTGGTTTTCGTTTTTAAACTGATGATTTAAGAGTGCTAAAGTTGAGAATCCTTTATTTTTACAATTATGAAAAAACATCATTTGCTTTTAGAACATAATTATCGTCCTGCTCAATCCGATGCTACACATCCGCCTGCAATTATTATGCTGCATGGTTTTGGAAGTGATGAGCACGATTTGTTTTCTTTTGCCTCAGAATTACCGGCAGAATATGCCATTTTTTCATTTCGGGCGCCCATACGTTTGGAGCCCTATGGAAACGCCTGGTATAATATCTATTTTGATCATCCCCAAGGAAAATTCAGCGATGATAAACAGGCTATAGCGTCCCGAGACTTGGTGGCGCGCTGTATTGATGAAGTAGTTGATAATTATAAAGTAGATCCATCCAACATAACTTTAATCGGATTTAGTCAAGGAACTATTTTAAGTTTTGCAGTGGCACTGAGCTATCCTGAAAAAGTGAAAAATGTAATCGGGCTGAGTGGTTATGTAAATGAAGACATTCTTGTTCCCGATTATCGTGAAAAGGACTTTAGTAAATTGAATATTTACACTTCTCATGGAACGACAGATCAAGTTATCCCTATCTCATGGGCGCGAAAGTCAGCACCTTTTTTCAGCAATTTGGGAATCGATTGTAAATATTCCGAATTTCCCGTAGGTCATGGCGTGGCTCCTCAAAATTTCCAGGAATTAAAGCAATGGCTTGCGACACATCGCTAATCAGCGAGGGTAAATAAAGGAAGACAAGTTTTCGAAATGGATATCTCCATTCTGGTCCAGCGTATATTGGAGCAGCAGTTCGCCCCAATAGGTGCCGTCAGTAAAATCTGCAAGAATCCATTTATGATTTAAAAACTTGATCTTGTTTATTTTCATTCCTCCAGTCTGCCCTTCAAAAGGTACTAGAGGATTGCTTCCCGATTGCAAATTTTTATCATAAATCCGATCGCTGATATAGGCTTCGATTTCATTAGCCTCATAGCCCATACTCTCGAAATACGTCATCGCGTTGTCGTTTCCTTGGAGCGTGAAATAATCCAATTCATCCAACTTGGTTGTCAAGCTGTCTCTTGCTTTTGTGGCATTTTCTAATTTGGAACTTAGGCCCTCAATTTGTTTTTCTTGAGATTCGAAGATGCTCTTCTCGTTCATATATTGAAAAATGAGCAACAATACAGCAAAGAGGAAAAGATAAAGAAAGATTTGGCGTTTCATTTCAGTTACAAAGTTAGAGTCAGAGAATCGTACGCAATATGCACATTTTTTGGTAAACGCTTTTCAACATCGGCATGAAAACCCATAACGTGGCTGATATGCGTGAAATAGGTTTTTTGTGGATTTATCTTTTTAGAGAAATCCAATGCCTCACTTAAGGTAAGATGCGAATAATGGGGTTCTTCCCGCAGCGCATTTACTACTAAAATCTTTGTCCCGTAGATTTTTGCCATTTCTTCTTCGGCAATTGTTTTCATGTCTGTTAGGTAGGTAAAATCGTCTATTCGGAATCCTAATACCGGCAAAGTATCGTGATAAGCTTCAACGGGAATAATTTCTTTTCCTCCGAGAATAAAAGGCGTGTTTTTGGTTATAGGAAATTCTGCAACACTAGGGGCTCCGGGATATCGATTCTCAGTAGCAAAAATATAACCGAAGCGTTCGCGCAGAGAGTCTAACACCCTCGGATGGGCGTAAAAAGGCATTTTCCCTTGCATGAAATTATAAGGACGAATATCATCCAGACCGGCAGTATGATCGGCATGTTCGTGAGTAAAAAGAATGGCATCTACTCGACTTACATTTTCGCGAAGCATTTGTTGTCTAAAATCGGGACCACAGTCAATAACAAGTGCAAAATCCTCCCATTCCACCAGAATCGAAACTCGCAATCTTTTATCTCTTGGATCTGAACTAAGGCACACCGGGTGTGTGCATCCGATTACGGGAATCCCTTGTGAAGTGCCGGTGCCGAGAAATGTAACTTTCAATAGTGAGGTTTTGTTGATTGGCATACAAATGTAACAAGTTACATCTAAAGTTGTTTTATATATTCCGAAGCAATCCGAAAAGTCAGTTTAGAACAAATGGCAGATTTTGAGAAAAAATTCATCACTACCACTCTGCCATGCAAGATTTTGAACCGGATTTATTTGAGCCATGGCATGGAAAGCAGATAAAATCATAAAAAAGAGAAAGTATTTTTTTGACTTCATAGTTCCGAATTTTTTCTTCAAGATAAGCCGATGATTTCTACATTCCAATCCCCTCATCGGGGGATTTCACTATCCTTAATCAAAGAGAAAGCCGACAATGTTTTTTGTTGCCGGCTTTCGGGGTGCGTCGGATGCTAATTCAACGTCTTACTTGTTTATTCTTTCAAATTCTTCAAAATCTTTCGCGTTTTCAATGGTGTTTTTCTTTCCATTTCCAAATCGGTATTTTATCTGAAAACTAATGTTACGGTCTCCCATGTACTGTTTGATATTGTTGGAGTTGCCATTAAACTCATAATCAATATTCATCTTCAAACTTCTGAAAACGTCAGTGACTTTTAGATTGAAGTTCCAGGTGTTGTTGTTCAAGCTTTTTTGCAAAAACATATCTGTACCCCAATTCCCTCCTACCCGGTAATATCCGTAGGTAAGTCCGCTTCGTGCCATCACATTTACTCCAAACAGAAATTCTTTTGGAAGCTTAAGTTGATGCTGATTCTGTACTAAAACAAAAGCAGAGCCTTGTTTTCGTTGTGACCTGTTATCCCAATCGAGGGAATAGGATTGATAATTGGCAGCCATGGTATTATTCATGCTCCAGAATTTTGTGACTTCAACAGGAACAAAGGCGGTGATACCAAAATCCAATGCTTTGCTTAAGTTCATCATTGAAAAAACAGTTTGATTGGTTTCGATTTCCGCTTTGGGTACCTCCCCAATAAAATCTTCGTGATATGTAAATGAAATCCCAACCTGGTACTTCTTTTTAATGATGTTATTTATTTCCACAATATGTCTTTTTTCCGGTTTTAATGATGGATTTCCTTTTATGTAATTGTACGGATCTATGTAAAAGATTTGTGGATTCAAAAACTCATATTGAGGTCGTATAATCCTTTTAAAATAAGCAAACTCCACACTATAATTATCATTCACTTGCCGGGTAAGCGAAACACTTGGGAACCAATCCATGTAATTCTTTTTATGATTTGTTCCTGCAATTCGCTCCACTCCCTCTCCCCATGTTTTTTCCATCCGCAGACCGGTGTGAAGGTTCAGTTTAGTTCCCAATTTTGTTTCAAATTCTGAATAGAGCGCAAAAATGTTTTCCTCATAATCAAAAGTGTTACTTCGGTTTTCAACATATATCGGGGTGTTATCTTGAATGGCATAAAACTCAAGCTGACTATCAAAATTGACCCGACTGTATTTTGAACCCACTTTAAATACCATTCCGTTTTTAAATGATTTGTGATAATCTGCTTTGCCTGCGAATATTTGATAATCATTTCGGGCAGGAGATTTTGAGCGCTCGGAAAATGTCTCGGGTAGATTCACATCAAATTCGTTCAAAAAATGAGTGTCAAGTTCTCGGTTTACCTTGGAACCGTCTGCTGAAATTCGAAACGAAGAACCGAGTGTATCGGTCTTGATTTCGTAATAAGCGCTCAGTACGCCATATTCAAAATCCTCATCACCATCATTAAAAGAGCGGATGTGTCTGATCTTTCCTGTAGAACGTTCTTTTATGTCGGTTTCCGTATCCCAATCTTTATGAGAAGTCTTTTTTCCTAATTGGAAATTGATTCCTGTTTTTTGGTTGTCTGTCACATTCAGGTTTGTATCAAATTGAAGAAACAAAGGGCGTCGTACATTCTTTTCTTTGCCCTTTTGCTTAAGCCACTCCAGTTCGCTTGCTTGATTATAGGTTGTAGAAAGAGCTTGATTTCGCGTATTTGATTTTTCTGATGCATCTAGAATTACAGCCCAGTCAAACTTGTTGTGTTGTTTGTTTAAGAAAATATTCCCATTCCATAAGTTTCGATTTTGGAAAGCATATCCGGCAGTTATATTTCCTGCCAGGTTCTTGCTTCTGCCCTTCTTCAAGTTGATATTCAAAATTCCGGCGCCTCCTTCAGCATCCATAGCCGCAGAGGGACGGGTGTTGATTTCAATATTTGAAATAGCATCTGAAGGTAAAGATTCAAGATAAGTTTTCAATTCTTCACCACTCATATACACCATACGGTCGTTGACGGTAATTTTCACACCCGATTTTCCATTCAAGAGAATATCCCCATTGTGAGTTAGGCTCACACCGGGTAATCGGTTGAGTAAACCATAGGCGGACTCCCCTTGTGCCATAGGATTGTCTTCCACCTTTATTTTCATTTTGCCTTCGCCCAGACTGATTTCTTTTTTCTTCACGGTTAATGAAACTGCTTCCAGACCTTCTGAAACAGCAGCCATATGGATGGAATCCAAGATCACTTCTTTCCGATTATTTGAAAGACGGATTTTATTAGAAAAAAGCGTTTCATACCCCATATATCGGAACTCGAGATACATATCTTCCTCCAATTCTGCTTGTATGTTGAAATTTCCATCAAAATCGGAAACCACGCCTCGAATGGCGTTACGCATTGTTGCATCCATCAGTCGGACCGAAGCTCCCGCCAACGGACCGAATTCGTCAACTATTGTTCCTGAAATTTTGCCCGATTGTCCATAGGAACAAATCATCATTAACACGGAATATAGAACCGTTACCGAAAATTTGATTGTTGCTTTCATTGTGCTGTTTTTTTGAAATTTGATTCAAAGCTGCAACTATCATCGCCTGCCGGAAAGGAGATTCTTATGAAGGCGGATATAAACCCCATGAAACCGGATATGGATGCCATGAAATTTCCGGAGTAAAAAAGAAATCGGTCTATTTTTGATTCACATTCTTTTCTTACTTTCGAAATAGATTTTACCCTATGAATCTGACAAAAAACACTGCTTATTTTGTGAGCACCAAAGCCACGCTGAAACGATGGGGTTGGTATCTGCTTATTGCCATTGTACTTTGGTTTATCATGGTGTTTATCAACCATGGACATATCCCTCCATTGCGTAGCGAAATGGCAACAGAAGTCATTTTTGCATTCGTGTTTCTTGAATCCCTCTACTGGGCGCACCTCTTAATTATCAATGAACTTCTTCCCAAACTGAAACGCTTGCCTACTCTACTCGGGAACTTCTTGGAATTGCTCGTGGTGTGGATAGCGGGGCACATTTGCGGTACACTTTTTAATCTGGTTCCGATACTGATAATCTTTGGAACCTCCGTTCTCACAAGTCAAGACGGCTTAAACCTGAGGGCTGCCATTGCTATCTCACCTATTATCTCTGTAATTTTCTATTATTTTATTGAACGTGCGAAAATGTATGACCGCCTACAGCAGGAAAACTTGCGAATTTCGAAACTGGAAAAGGAAAATTATCAAGCCCAACTTCAGGCATTAAAAAACCAGATGAGTCCGCACTTTCTATTTAACAACCTAAACGTTCTTGCATCCATTATTCCTTATGATACTGAAAAAGCCTTGGAATATACCCATCGTCTTTCTGATCTGTATCGGTATTATTTAAGATCGGCTCAAGAGGATTTAATTTCCTTAACCGAAGAGCTGAAATTTATTGAAGCTTATCGTTTTCTCTTGCAAACACGATTTGGGGATCAATTAAACATCAATTTGTCTATCTCTGATAACCTGACGGACGAGTGGTACCTTCCTCCGGGCGTAATTCAAGAATGTATGGAGAATGCCGTAAAACACAACGGTACTACAAAAGATAAAACCTTGTTTATCACCATTGAAAAACAGGGCAATAAAATTTGTATTACCAATGCCAAACAATTAAAACGAATGGCAGAGCAGACTACAAAAACCGGCTGGGAAAATATAATAAAGCGTTATCAATTGATGGGCTCAGAACTTCCTTCTATTACTGAAACCGAAGGAGAATACAAAGTCTTCCTGCCACTTTTACAACAAAACAAATCATGAAAGTAGTTATTATAGAAGATGAATTCTATGCCGCCGAGGCATTGGAAAAAATGCTTCACAAACTGCGTCCGGATATTTCGGTAATCCAAAAAATATCCGGTGTAGAAGAAGGAATTGCCTATTTTGATACACATCCTGAACCGGATCTTGTCTTTAGTGACATTCAGTTATCTGACGGACTTGCTTTTGAAATTTATAAAAAGCATCCCATTGTTTGCCCGGTAGTTTTTACCACTGCTTTTGATCAGTATGCCATTCAGGCCTTTGAGTTGAACAGTATTAACTACATTCTAAAACCAATAAAAGAAACCGATCTGCACCGGGCACTTCTAAAATATGCCGCACATTATGAGCAACTGCCTATAAATTTTGAAAAGCTACGCCGGATGCTGCATCAGCCTACTTACAAAACGCGCTTTATTGGCAAAATCGGACAGAATATTCAAGTTGTACCGGTAGAAGACATTGCCTTTTTTATGAGTGAGGAAGGCACTACTTTCTTACTTACCGCTCAAGGCAAACGTTTAATTGTGGACTTTACTCTGGAACAACTGGAACAAATTTTGGATCCTCAAATTTTCTTTAGACTGAACCGCCAGTTACTGATACACATCCAATCCATTAAAAAAGTGGAACCCTATTTTAAGGGTCGCCTTCTAATCTCTCTTCATCCGGAAATGGAGAAAAAACCGGTGGTGAGTCAGGAAAAAGCACGAGTTTTCAAGGAGTGGTTAGGATAAAAGACAAATACTCTAATAACTTCTAATTTCTCCTCCGGTTCTCAATAATCTTTTTCCAAATGGAATTAAACTTCCCCTTTCTTTTCTCGAATAAGGTAAACGCTGATTAAGATTAAGATTGCACCGATGCCGTACCATATAGACATTTTTTCACCATCTAAGATTCCCCAAATAACAGAGACAACCGGAATAAGAAGAGATATAGTACTTGCAAAAACAGCAGATGTGGTCTGAATGAGATAAAGGAATAAAAACATTACCAAAGTTGTGCTCACTATTGTTAAAAAAACAAGATTTCCTAAGGCAGCCAAGGTTTCGGTGCTGCTATAATCAATTTCAGTAAAAAATCCTGAAAAGATTAAGACGAGAAGCGCCGGGAGCATCCAAAACGTGTAAATAGCAACAGAGATATCAAAAGAGCGGATGTGATTCAATTTCTTTTCAATAATTAAGGCAGATACGGCATACAGTGCCGAACCTGCTATGAGGAGTAAAGTATAATAAAAGTGATTATTACCCGATTCGTCGCCTGATGAATACACCAATACCAGCGCTCCCACAAACCCGATTATGGCCCCAAAATATTGTAACAGTTTATTTCTGATTCCAAATAACAATGCTCCCAGGAGCAAAGTAAAAATCGGATCTAAAGCGTTTATAATTCCTGCAAGCGAACTACTTACGCCCTGCTGAGCAATGGGGAAGACAAACACCACCATGAAATTACCAACAAGACCTGACAAACCAATCCAGAAAAGATCTCTTTTAGAAATCCGTCTCAAAACCGGAATTCCCAAACCGGAAAGTAAGAGTCCTGACAGGCCTGCTCTAAATGCCCCTATCTGAAAAGGATCAAACACCGGTAGCGTTTTTTTAATCAGGATAAAGGAGGATCCCCAAGTAATAGAAATGATGAGCAGCAGGAAATATTTATTACGGAACAATTGGGGCATCGCGGGACCTATGAAATGGCGAATTTACAATCCTTCCATGTGTTAGAATGTTAAGGATGGTGAAAATTTCAACACTCGCAGGTTCCGATTTTAATTTAAGATACTTTCTTGTTTCTAAATCCAGCCATTCGCCGTGTCCCGGGAGTCCGATAGGCGACAGCATCCAATAATAAGTTGTCAACAGAAAGATATGAACAGCGGTGAGGATTGCTCCTTTTCCCACACCGGAACCGAAAAGAACGGTTCCGATACCAAATACGGTTGACTTTGCCCCCGTCTCCACTACCGTTCCCGATACTTCCAAGCCTAATATATTTGCTACCGTTCCTGCCGGTGCCGGATAGCGTCCTTTTCGCTGAGCAATATCGGCACGGTTTAGACCGGCGGCGGCTACTTTTAGTAAAACTTGAGTTGCGGAGATCTTAGGTTTAGTAACTTGGGCAACTTCCAAGACTGAGGCTGCCCCGTGACCGTTTAATACAACTGCTTTCAAAAGTGATGGTTTTTCATAACATCGCAAGATAATCAATACAAGCCGGAGAGATGAATACTATTTTTCACTCCATTTCCCATTTTCAGAAGAATTCCATGCAGTCGTTGTTCTCTTACGTCTTAAAAAATTGGTAATTTCGAAGCGTAAAACGGCATGGAATAAATTTTAAATTGCTGTGGAATTTAGTCTTTTAAATGAAGTACATCTTTTTTATAGCCGCTTTCAATGCGTTTTTTTTCTTGGGATTGATTTTAAACAAAAAACCCAAAAACCTCCACGATAAAGTCCTGATTTCCTGGCTTCTTTACCTCGGAATTTCCACCGCTGCTTATTCCTTTAGTATGGATTTATTCCCGGAAGCAACCTTCTTGTCTGCCGTTCTTATTTCTCTTTTCCTATTACACGGACCATTTATGTTTCTGTATGTGAAAACTTTATCTTATGATAAAAAGGTATTTAAACCACGGTTTTTGCTCCACTTTATTCCCTTCGTGGCGTTTTTGGTTTATCTGGTTATCGCATTTCAATTTCCTGCCTATTCAAAGAATATCCATGTGAGTCATGATGCCGATTCTCCGGAGCCTCCCGTTATTTTTGTCATTTTCCTTTTAGCTACTGCCCTATCGGGACCGGTATATTTCATTTTAGCGCATAAAGAATACCGTCTTCTAAAGAAATCTTCAGAGAATTTCATAGCGAAAGAAAGTCGCATTCAATGGCTGGGGAAGCTAATTTTCATTTTCGGAATCGTATGGACGGCATTAATAATTGTTGCTGTTATTCACCACGTCTTTCATCTGTTTACCATGACTTTTTGTACAAACGGATTATTTCTCGCGCTTTCTTGTTTTATCATTCTCATCGGCTACTTCGGTTTAAATCAGCAGGAAGTTTTTGTAAACCATCCTCCGGCACATCAGAAAACATTATCTAATGCGGAAGAACCCGTAAAATATGCCACTTCCAGACTGGAAGGAGAAGAACTTAATAGTTGTTTTTTAATGGTGGAACGTTTTATGGATGCCCAAAAACCTTTCTTAGATCCCGATTTAACACTCCCCGCTCTTGCAGATGGTCTCAATGTTTCCACACATCATCTCTCACAAGTAATCAACGAAAAACATGGCAGTAATTTTTTCGACTATATCAACCGGTATCGTGTTGAAGAGGTGAAACGAAAAATCCAAATGGAGCAGTATCAAAATTACTCACTCCTGGGTATCGCCTTGGAAAGCGGTTTTAATTCCAAATCTTCTTTCAACAGAGTCTTTAAACAGGTAACGGGCATCACCCCGAGCCAATTTAAGACCTCCCTCACAAGAGACTGATTCCCACACACCTAACCCTTTCCAAAAGGCTCATTTTATAAAGTAGCACGCCCATTTAGCGGCAATAAGTCCCGTTTTACAAAGTAGGTCGCACAGGCTTATCCTTCATCATACTTTTGTTTCAGATAAATTAAAAACATCGTTTTAAAACAATTAGTATTATGAAAAAAACAAGTAATAAAGCAGTAAAAAGAAACTTCAAAACATTTCTGCTGTCGCTAGCATTTATAGGCTTCACCATTTTTCAAAGCTTTGCACATTGTGATTCTTATGACGGACCTGTAATCCAGGATGCGCTTCAAGCCTTAAAAGAAAACAATGTCGAACTCGTATTAAAATGGGTGGAGCCTAAGCACGAAAAAGAAATCCGCGATAAATTCCATCAGACCTTAAGATTAAGAGGAAAAAACAAGGAATTAAACGAACTTCTTGAAAGGAATTTTCTAGAGACTCTTGTCCGGTTACATCGAGAAGGTGAAGGTGCTCCCTATACCGGAATAAAACCTGCCGGCTCTATGACTCCTTTAGTAGCGATGGCTGACCAATCCATTATCTCAAAAGATGCAGAGCACATGATTCATGCAGTGACCGAACATCTCGAGAAAATTATCCGCGAACGTTATTCAAAGGTTTTGGAATTGAGCAAGATAAAAAACAATTCCGTAGCTGACGGAAGACGTTATGTAGAAGCCTATGTGGAATACACACATACTCTGGAAGGATTGGAGCATTTGTTAAGTGGAGATTTGCACCACAACCATTAATATCGTTTAAATTAAAATATCAGAAAACATGGAAAATATTAAAGAAAAAAGATTTCAGCTTGAGACACTGACTTGTCCCAGCTGCGTAACTAAAATCGAAGGAATGCTTAGCAAAGAATCAGGAGTTAAAGAAGCTAAAGTGTTATTTAATTCCAGTAAAGTAAAAGTCAAATTTGAAACAGAAAAGACATCGGAAGAGCATCTCAAGTCTTCTTTGGAGAAACTTGGATTCCCTGTTATTTCTTAATTATTAATCCCCAAACACAGTCACGATTTTGAAAGCCAAACACACAAATATTCTCATGTATGCGTCAGCCCTTTTACTTGTCGCAGCTTTAAGCGCCTACTTTCTTGGTTGGAGTACGCATTTCATAAACGGATTATTAATCACGGCTTCCATAATCGCCGGTTATCCCATATTCCTAAAGGCATGGCAGGCAGCTCGGTTTAAAATGTTCAGTATTGAGCTGCTTGTCACCATTGCCGTAATTGGTGCCTTAGTTATCGGTGAGTATATGGAATCTGCTGCCGTTACTTTCCTATTTCTATTTGGAGCCTTCCTGGAGGCAAGGTCATTGGAAAAAGCAAGATCTTCTTTAAGATCATTAATGGATCTTGCACCACTCACTGCCACAGTTTTAAAGAACGGAATAAGACATACCATAAAAGCAGAGGAGGTTATGGAAAACGATATTGTTCTGGTTCAAACGGGGGAAAAAATCCCTATCGACGGAGAGATTATATCCGGTATGGCTTCGATAAATGAAGCGACCATTACCGGCGAATCGGTTCCGGTAGAGAAATCAGCAGGAGATAAAGTTTTTAGCGGAAGCATTCTCGATAGCGGATATCTCGAAATCCTGGCAGAAAGTGTGGGCGATGACACTGCTTTTGCAAAAATTATTGAACTTGTAGAAGAAGCCCAAGAAAGCAAAGCGAAAACTCAGCGATTTCTAGAACGATTCGCAGCGGTCTATACTCCCGGAATTATGGTGCTGTCCCTATTGGTATGGTTAATCACACGCGACGTTCATCTTGCGCTGACATTTCTTGTAATTGCTTGTCCGGGAGCACTGGTCATATCAGCACCCGTTTCTGTTGTTGCCGGTATCGGAAATGGTGCACGAAACGGGATTCTCATCAAAGGCGGAGACGTTATGGAGAAACTGGCAAAAATCAATGCTATTGCATTTGACAAGACGGGTACTTTAACTCAGGGAAAACCTATGGTTACCGCAATCCAATCTTTCGGAATTTCAGAAGATCAACTGCTGCAAATGACTGCCGAGGCTGAAATGGTATCTGAACATCATCTGGGCCGTGCCATTATCGCAGAGGCGGAATCCAAAGGAATCAAACTTGTCAACAAACCTACAAATCCGCAAATACTAAAAGGTCGCGGACTACAAGTCCAATTAGACGGAAAGCACATTTACATCGGCAACCGGAAGGGGCTTGAAGAAAGATATATTTTTGTACCGGCGGAAATAGAAAACTATGCGAATTCCCAAGAAAAGGCCGGAAATACAGCGGTTTTTGTATCAGATATGATTGACGTACTCGGTGTCATTTCAATTGCCGATAAGATTCGTGAAGCAGCAGCCCCGGCTATCGATCAACTCCGATCTGCCGGAATCAAACGAATGGTAATGCTTACGGGAGATAACGAATTTACTGCCGGTATTGTAGGGAAAAAACTGGAAATGGACGGAATCTTTGCAAACCTTCTCCCACAAGACAAAGCGGAAAAAGTCAAAGCCTGTATGGGAAAAGGAGTGAACCTCGGAATGGTAGGTGACGGTGTAAACGATGCCCCCGCCCTTGCCACTGCCGATATAGGAATAGCCATGGGAGCCGCAGGAACAGACATCGCAATGGAAACAGCTGATGTTGTACTTATGGCCGACAAACTTGACAAACTTGTTCACGCACTGAAACTTGCTAAAGCCACCATTACCAATATGAAACAAAACATGACCATTGCCATCTTCACCGTAGCCCTTCTTTTGGTGGGTGTAATCACAAAAAACATCAACCTGGCGTCCGGGATGCTCCTTCACGAATTAAGCGTGCTTTTAGTGATCCTTAACGCCATACGTTTGGTACGTTATAAACCAAATAGGTTCAGAATCCGTACTAAAGAAAAGCCTGCTCCGGTGTTTCAAAAAGTCTGTACCCCTTGCAGTAATCCCTAAATATCCCGCTCCAAATAATTTCATTTGAATCTAACGGATTTTCAGCGAATTGCGGCAGCTGTCGATAAAATGGAGACGATAAAGTTAAAACCCTGTCTAAATTGATTTGCAAATCTTCAAAGAAAACTTTCCAGTCTCAATTAAATTGAAATACTTCTTAAATCAACTTATTATAATGAAAAAAAAAGTACTCCCCTGCCTGGCTCTTATTTATTCTTTTGATACTGTTTAATTTGTTCCCAACGTTTTGGGTCAACCATTTTCCAATAGACTTCATAAAAATCTTTCTTTTCAGGATTGTGGTTTTTTATTAAATCACCAAAGAAGTTTGTCAAAGCAATTTTTTCTTCAGTCTGTTCCGTTAAAACGTCTCTTTCTTCTTCATCTAATATCATAACCGATGCGTAAATATGTTTCCATTCCTCAAGTCCGTTTGTTAGAACAGTATATTTTTTTCCGTTTGACAATAGGTCAACATTATTCCACTTTAATATTGGATGATTTCTGTTACTTGGAAAAATTTCCTTGTCCCATTTCCCATATTTATCATACATCACTTTGTGCGTGTAAAAAGCAGAATAAACGCATTCATATCTAATTTCATTAATTCTTGTAGTGTCTTTACCATTTACAGCAACATATTTTTCATTCAAAATTTCCGTAAACTTATTCTTGTAAATTTTAGGACATTTAGTTTCTTTAGTAGCTTTTTGGGATGAAGAACAACTTAAGAAAATAGAAAATATCATTGTGATGTAAATTCCTTTCATAGATTGGGTT
>DASRWC010000019.1:0-84914 GCA_035654795.1 Flavobacteriaceae bacterium | reverse complement strand
GTATCCACCCCACCAACTACATCTTGCGCAGCAAGATAATAATTCAGGACACTATTTTTCCGCTTGCAGCCTTTTATAATTCTGCGGATAAAGATCACGTAGATTTTTGTGATTGATGGTCAGGATGTTTTCCAGCGTGTATTTCAGCCACTCATTGGGATTTACATCGTGTTTTTTGCAGATAGCCATAAAGGAGTAGATTCCGGCAGCGCGTTCAGCGGCTTTATGCGATCCGGCAAATAAATAATTCTTTCTGCCCAAAGCAACAGGACGAATGGCATTTTCTACAAGATTATTATCGATCTCCAAAATGCCGTCATATAAATACGCACTCAGTCCATCCCATCGGTCCAGACTGTAGCGGAAGGCTTTTGCGATTTGGCTCTTAGGCAACAGGGGGTGATTTTTTAATTCCTCCACCATCCATTTACCAAATTCATTGAGAACAGGTAATGATTTTTCAAGTCTCAGTTCCTTGCGCTGATCCGGTTCCATTGCTTCTTCACGAGCCTTTGCTTCCACAGCATAAAGCTTCTGGATATACGTGAGTGCTTTTTCTGCCCTGGCCTTGTCGTTGTCTTTGGCCTTGTCAAACTCTCTGCGTGCGTGTGCCCAACAGTTTAAATGCGTCACACCTTCCTGTTTTCCGATCTTGTCATACACACTGTAACCGTCAGTTTGGAGGTATCCTTTAAATCCGGACAATACATTTTCCGCAGCCTTGGCACTACGTCCGGGCTGATAGTCAAAAAATACGGTTTTATCAATGGGATTGTGATATACCCAATAGTATCCTTGGTGGGTTGTGCCTTTCTTTGCAGCATCCATCACTCGGATTGGTGTTTCATCCGCCTGAAGATATCCTTGGCTTTTTGTGTCTTCTAATAATTGTTTGTAAAGAATATCTAAAAGTTCCAGACTTTGTCTTGCCCACCCTTCCAAGGTGGAAGAAGCAATAGGTATTTTTTCTCGTTTAAAACGTTGAAACTGCCGATACAGCGGCATATGATCTACATATTTATCAACCAGTATAGAAGCTAAAAGTCCCGATCCGGCAATTCCTTTTTCAATCACACGTACAGGAAGCGCTCCAATAAATACGCCTTCTTTGTTTTTGGGAACAAATTTAGGGCGGATGTATCTTTTGATGTAGAATTTGGCCGGCTCGTATTCAAGTTCGTCTGTGATTTCCTTGCCGATGCATACCATATCGGTAATATCAACTTCAGGATAAATCACGATTTCCTGAACAGGCAGGTGGTCAGGAAGCGGCATTCTGCCCTGGTGTGCCGATTTTCTCTTTCGGCGTTCAAAGGAAAGTTTTTCTTTGACTTCTTCTTCCTGTTGTTGCACTTTTTGCGGATCAGCTTCAAAGGGAAGTTGCATCTGGTTTGCATCCCCTTCAAAACGTTCTCTTTTCTGACCGTGAACAATACGTTTGTATTGAGCCAACAGAAATTCCAAATCTAAAATACGTTGATGCGCTTTTTTTGTTTCTTTTTCTTTACGTTGAAAAAGAGCAATCAGTTCTTCTTTTGAAAGGTTTTGCAGTGCTTTTTGCATAGGTTAAAAGTACAAAAAATGTACATATCAACCAAGCGCAAACCCTTGTATTTACTGATAAAAACAAGGGTTTCATTTACTTCGGATAACGCAATTTCTGAACACTTTTCTCAATGACAATACCCTCTATCATCAATACCAATTGCGACCAGCTTATGCAGTTTTCTCCGTCTTTAAAAACGGGTACAGCAAAGGTTCCTTGTTCGAGTCTTTTGTAGTAAAGTACAAATCCGCCCCGCTCCCAATGCAATAATTTTAAATGCGTTCGGGTTTTGTTCAGAAATACAAACACATCCCCGCCGGCCGGCTCTTTCCCAAGCTCATTGCGCACCAGACCGCTGAGACCGTTAAAGCTTTTGCGCATATCGCACGGACTCCGATAAAAATAAAACGTCAGCGAAGAATGCAGCGCAAACATTAATAAATTTTAAGCAAACTTGCAATGACCGTCGGGTCGGGAGTAGTTAATTGAAGCCGCACGCCATTGGGATAAATAAGCTCAACGGGAATGTGTGTCAATTTCTGATCGCTTGCAATTTTTATAAATCCGGAATTGGAATTCAATTGTCGTTTCTTCCGAATCCAATAATTGAATTTGGGAAGACCGATTTTGTTTTGTTCACAAAAATCCTTCGCCGACAGCCCGCTCTGACGGTATTCATCGACCAAAGCAAACATTTGTTCTTGAGCACTCATATTTAAAGATTAAATTTGAGCGAAACTATGGTGCGATTCTTTATAAGTCAATATGGGGTTGGTGGGGTGGATACCTTAATCTTAAGAATTCGTACATTTTTATATCGAATTTCGAAAAATGGATTTGTTTCCAATGTGCTGTATGCTTCTTTGAGCTTGGTAATAAAATTTGCCGGAGCATTGGCGCTGTATAAAACATAATAATCAATGGCATTTTCAATTTCCTTTTGTGCTCTTGGAGAAACAATGATTCTATAAGCCATACTTCTTGTTGAGTTGCTTGATAGACTGTTCAGCGGTAAGATAGGTGTTTTCATCTTCCTGTAGGCGTTCATCCAAAACGGTTTTCATATCTGTCGTTAACTCTAGATCGTTGTCGTTCTCTTCCACAGTAATAGTGATTGGTTTAGATTTAAAAGTGGCCTTGATAGCATCTAAAATATCTGTGTTTACATCTTGTGCCGATTCTAAATGATATGTTGTGTACATAATGATTTATTTTACTGTTGTTAGTTCTGCTCAAAAAAGTCTGAAATTTTTGTAATAGCTAGTATGGTGTCAAGACTTTTATAGCCAAAGATAAAAGATATTACTTTGATTTCTATTTAAGGGAACTATTTGCAAAATATTAAAATTACAATGAGTGAAATAATTTTTCTGTGCCCTCTCTAAGAAATACAAAATCAATGACAAGGTGCTTATGCCGTCGCAATTATAGATGAAAAAATATCTCGCATGGGAAACAGCAAGTACTACTTTTAACCTTTCATCCTTTATAATTTTCGTATTTTTGTCAATCAGATTTCTTGAAAAAACGATCTGATTTTTCAGTCTATTTCCATAACTTTTATAGAATAATTATTCCTCTATGTATTTAATTTTCGATACAGAAACAACCGGCTTGCCTAGAAATTACAACGCTCCTCTAAGCGATTCTGACAACTGGCCTCGATGTGTTCAAATCGCCTGGCAATTGCACGATGAGGATGGAAAACTCATAGCCAACGAGGATTTCTTAATTCGTCCGGATGGGTTTAATATTCCGTTTGATTCGGAAAAGGTACATGGAATTTCAACAGAACTTGCCGCTCAACAGGGAGTACCGCTTTCCGAAGCGGTGGAGGCTTTTGTAAATGCGGTAAAGCGTGCTAAATTTATTGTGGGCCAGAATGTGGAATTTGACCTTAATATAATGGGAGCGGAATTCTATAGATTAGGAATAGAAAATCCCTTGGTCGAAGCGCGGATATTAGATACTTGTACTGAAGTGACCGCGCAACTCTGTCAGATTCCCGGCGGAAGAGGAGGCCGCTTTAAACTTCCTACGCTCACAGAATTGCATGAATTTCTGTTTGAGGAAACCTTTCAGGAGGCACACAATGCCACTGCCGACGTGGAAGCCACAACACGCTGTTTTCTGGAATTGGTACGCAGAAGAATATTTACTGAGGAAGAGCTGGATGTCACTCCCGATTATTTTGAAAATTTCTCAAAAGCAAACCCACAACCCATCCAGCTGATCGGATTAAAACACATCAGTTTTAAAGAAGAGTCGGAAAAAATCCGCAAACAGATAGCTGCGCTAACTAAAGATCAAGGGCTTTCTTCAAGAGAGATTGAGAAAAACATTGCTACGCTGGAGGATGCTGTTTTTGTGCATCTTCATAATCACTCGCAATATTCTGTCTTGCAATCCACATCCAGTGTCAATGATTTGGTGAATGCAGCAGTGGCCCATAAGATGCCTGCGGTGGCGCTAACCGATTCGGGAAATATGATGGGAGCATTCCGTTTCGTTCAGGCAGTATCCAATTACAATAAAAAAATCGCGCCGGAAGAAGCGGATAAAAAATTGAAAGCTATTGTCGGGTGTGAGTTTTTTGTCTGTGAGGATCATTTAAACAAAAATGTCAAAGACAACGGATATCAGGTTGTTTTCTTGGCCAAAAGTAAGAAAGGTTATCACAACCTTGCGAAAATGTCATCCATCGCTTATACTCAGGGATTCTACTACGTTCCCCGAATCGATAAAAAAATTGTGGAACAATATAAAGAAGACCTGATTGTGCTGACGGGAGGCCTCACAGGAGAGGTGCCCGGAAAGATTTTAAATGTGGGCGAACGTCAGGCGGAAGAAGCCTTACTGTGGTGGAAAAAAACATTTGGCGATGATCTTTATATTGAAATTTTGCGCCACGGACAGGAAGATGAAAATCGGGTGAATGAATTTTTAGTTGAATTCTCCCGCATCCACGATATTAAGCTGGTGGCGTGTAACAATACTTTCTACATAAATAAAGAAGATGCGAATGCCCACGATATTTTATTATGTGTAAAAGACGGAGAAAAGCAAGCTACACCTATTGGCCGTGGGCGTGGGTATCGTTATGGTCTCCCAAATCAGGAATATTATTTTAAAAGTTCGGATGAAATGAAAGAGCTTTTTAAAGATCTTCCGGAAGCTATACTTAACATTCAAGAAGTAGTTGATAAAATAGAGTCCTATACCCTTCATCGAGATGTTCTGCTTCCCAAATTTGATATTCCCGAGGCATTTTTGGTTGCTGAAGATGAGGTGGACGGAGGAAAACGAGGCGAGAATAAATACCTAAGATTTCTGACCTTTCAGGGAGCCAAAAAACGTTACGAAGAAATACGTGGGCTCGATGATGAGATTCTCATGAATCCTGATAATCCTGACGATTTATCCGAAAAGGCGAAAGATATAAAAGAGCGGCTGGATTTTGAATTGAGTGTAATTGAAAATACAGGATATCCCGGATATTTTCTGATTGTTCAGGATTTTATTGCCGAAGCACGGAAAATGGGAGTTTCCGTCGGCCCCGGAAGAGGATCTGCTGCCGGTAGTGCTGTGGCTTACTGTTTGGGAATCACAAATATTTGTCCGATTAAATACGATTTGCTCTTTGAGCGTTTTTTGAATCCTGATCGTGTAAGTATGCCGGATATTGATATTGATTTTGATGACGAAGGTAGAAGTAAGGTCATGGAATATGTTATCAAAAAGTATGGCAGCAGTCAGGTGGCTCAGATTATAACCTATGGGACCATGGCCGCCAAATCTTCCATTCGTGATACCGCTCGCGTCTTGGATCTTCCATTGCATGAGGCAGACAGGATTTCAAAAATGATCCCAACCATGGGTAAGCTGAATGCAATTTTTAAAGTGGACGAGGAAAATTTACGAAAACAACTTCGTCCGGAAGATTTTGCCAATGTTCTCGAGCTTCGTGCCTTAGCTGAATCTTCTAGCTTGGAAGGACAAACTATTAATCAGGCGAGAGTTTTGGAAGGTTCCGTAAGAAATACCGGCATTCATGCTTGTGGGGTTATTATTACCCCGAGTGATATCACAGATTTTGTTCCGGTTGCTACCGCCAAGGATTCTGATTTATATGTGACACAATTTGACAACTCTGTTGTGGAGAGCGCCGGGTTGTTGAAAATGGATTTCTTGGGTTTAAAAACGTTAACTCATATAAAGGATGCGGTAGAGCTTGTGAAGCTTCGACATAATATAGAAATTGATCCCGATACTTTTCCATTGGATGATGCGAAGACATACGAGCTTTTCCAGCGTGGGGAGACTGTTGCAGTTTTTCAGTATGAATCTCCGGGGATGCAGAAATATATGCGGGAATTGAAACCTACCAATTTTGCAGATTTAATTGCGATGAATGCTCTGTATCGTCCCGGACCGATGGACTACATTCCGGCTTTTGTGAAAAGAAAAAACGGTGAGGAAGAAATTACTTATGATCTGCCTGATATGGCTGAATACCTAGAAGAAACCTATGGAATCACGGTTTATCAGGAGCAAGTGATGCTGCTTTCTCAAAAACTTGCCGGGTTTACAAAAGGTGAGGCCGACGTGCTCAGAAAAGCGATGGGGAAAAAATTGGTGGATGTTCTGGCCAACATGAAATCGAAATTTATCACGCAGGCCAAAGAAAAAGGTCATGATGAGAAGATTCTGGAGAAGATTTGGAAAGATTGGGAAGCATTTGCGCATTATGCTTTTAATAAATCCCACTCTACCTGCTATGCGTGGGTAGCTTATCAGACAGCCTATTTGAAGGCGCACTACCCTGCGGAATTTATGGCGGCAGTGCTTTCAAACAGTATGAATGATATCAAAGAGGTATCTTTTTTGATGGAAGAATGCCGAAGAATGGGAATAGAAATCCTGGGTCCTGATGTAAATGAATCCAATTACAAGTTTACCGTTAATGATAGAGGAGCTATTCGTTTTGGAATGGGAGCGGTAAAAGGAGTTGGAAGGGGCGCGGTAGAGACCATAGTTGAAAATAGATCCCAGGGAAAATATAAATCCGTTTTTGATTTGGCCAAGCGCATTGATCTAAGAGCTGCAAATAAAAGAGCTTTTGAAAATCTTGCCTATGCGGGAGGATTTGATGGGTTTGGGGCACACAGAGCACAATATCTTCATAAAGATCAAGACGGTATTGTTTTTTTAGAAAAGGTATTGCGGTATGCTTCAAAATTTCAAGAGAATGAGAATTCGGCTCAGGTAAGTCTCTTTGGGGATATGAGTGAAGTACAGATTCCTGAACCCGAAGTTCCGCCTTGTGAAGAATGGAGTACGATGCGCAAATTAAAACTGGAGAAGGAGGTTGTAGGGCTTTATATTTCCGGTCATCCTTTGGATGATTATAAACATGAAATGAAATTTTTCACGACAGCCGGGTTGTCGGAGCTTCAAGATCTTGAGAAGATGGTGAAAAGAGAGGTTCAGATAGGGGGTATTGTTTCCGAGACAAAGCATCTGGAATCCAGGAACGGAACCGGATTCGGAATTTTTGTAATTGAAGATTATGAAGATAATTTTGAGCTCAGAATGTATGGCGAAGACTATTTGAAGTGGAGGCATTTAATGGTTCAAAACTCCTTTGTTCACATTCGATTAACCGTCAGAGAGGGTTGGGTTGATAAAAGAACAGGCAGGAAAAAAGATCCTTCAATTCAAGTGATGAATGTGATGTTGCTTCAGGATGTTATTGACAAACAATCCAAAAAAATCACCATTAAGATTCCGCTGAGTGAGGTAGATGAGGACCGAATAAGCTTTTTAAGAGGCTTGGTGATGGAATATCAAGGTAATAAACAACTGGAATTTGTCGTTTTTGAAGATAGTATGCCTCAAACTAAAATCACCATGCCAAGCAGGAAGTATAAAGTGAGTATCTCCGGAAAGCTTTTAAGAAGTTTAGAAAAAAAACAGTTGAAATATAGACTCAATTAATTTTGGAGTCTTATAAGAAAATACAATCTTTGAATAACTTAAAGTAATATTAATCTAGGGCTTGTAATACAAGAAAACCATAGATTTGTACAAACTAAAAAGAGATAATTATGGCATTAGAAATAACAGACGCTAATTTTGAAGAAACAGTATTGAAAAGTGATAAGCCTGTGCTGGTTGATTTTTGGGCAGCTTGGTGTGGACCTTGCCGAATGGTAGCTCCGGTTATAGACGAGTTGAGTAAAGAATATGAAGGGAAGGCAGTTATTGGTAAAGTTGACGTAGATGCAAATCAAGAATTTGCAGCAAAATATGGTGTAAGAAATATTCCAACGGTACTGGTTTTCCAAAATGGAGAAGTAGTAGGCAGACAAGTAGGGGTTGCTCCTAAAAATGTTTATGCAGAAGCTATTGACTCCTTATTATAATCAAAGGAAAATAATTTAAAGATAAAGGCTTGGCAAATTGTCGGGCCTTTTGTTATTTTTATAAATGTTCTACAAAATTTAAAACAACATAATTCTGAATGGATAAAATATATAAAGTACAGGATCGTATAGATAATAAGCTACTGGATGAGCGGAAAATATTTTTATGGGGAATGGTTGATGATGATTCCGCCAAACACGTGGTAGAAAGGTTGTTATATTTAGACTCTGTGGGCAAGGAAGAAATTAAATTCTATATCAACAGTCCGGGAGGTTATGTCACTTCCGGTTTCTCTATTTATGATGTTATGAAAGAAATTGAGAGTCCTGTATCCACAATCTGTACCGGACTTGCTGCTTCTATGGGAAGCATCTTGCTTTCTGCCGGTGAAAAAGGAAGACGCTTTATTCAGCCTTATGCGCGTGTCATGATCCATCAGCCAAGCGGAGGTACAAGAGGTGTAGCCAGTGATATTGAAATAACTGCAAGAGAAATTCTCTTGACAAAAGAAATAAGCGCCCGAATTCTTGCCGAGAATTGTGGTCAATCCTTCGACAGAGTGATGAAGGATTTTAATAGAGACCATTGGATGGGAGCGGAAGAATCTTTAGAATATGGAATTGTTGACCATATTTTGAAGTAATTAATCAAGATTAACCAAAAACTATACCTATGAGAATCAAATTAACTTTGTCCATACTATCGCTAGTTTTTGTTTTTGCCTGTAAAAGCGGTGAGAGCAACGACAGTCGTGAGGATGTTTTAGTAAATAAAAGCACCACGAAAACCTTACCTGACGGGCATAATGCACAGAATTCTCTGGACTGGGCCGGCGTTTACGAAGGCAGCAGCTACTGTGAGGACTGTGAAGACATGAAAACGATATTGAGATTAAATCAAGACAATTCTTTTGTTTTATCGCAAACAGCGGTTCAGAACGGAAAAGAAACTGTAAGATATAAGGCTGATGGAAAGTTTACTTGGGAAAATAACGGTTCCGAAATTATCGTTGAAGCAGGTAAAATCGTTATTCGCTTCCAGGTTCGAGAAAACGAAGTGCGGATGCTAGACATGAAAGGAAATGTTTTGGATGCACAACTGGCCAATTTCTATACATTGACAAAACAATAATTCATACAGAAAGGTGGTATTGAGACTTGGTTTTTCGACCATCTTTTTTTATTATATTCTAAATGTCTTTGGACGTAGAGAAGGAAATTAACGAAGTTAGAGGTTTTAATAATTTAGAACTTCTTGCCAATCAGGTTGTGGAAGGTTTCATATCGGGTTTGCACAAAAGTCCGTTCCATGGTTTTTCTGCCGAATTTGCTGAACACAAGATCTACAATCAAGGTGAGAGTACAAAGCACATTGACTGGAAGTTATTTGCCAAAACTGACAAATTATATACAAAAAGGTATGAGGAAGAGACAAACTTGCGTTGCCATCTCATAATAGATAATAGCAGCTCCATGCACTTCCCGAAGATAAATTCTTTTAGTCTGAATACCTTCAACAAAATTGGATTTTCTGTACTGGCTACAGCCGCTATTATGAATTTGATGAAGCGCCAGCGGGATGCGGTTGGGATGAGTATCTATGGGGAAGATTATGAGTTTTATGCGGCAGAGAAAGGAAGTGAAAGGCATCACCGAATGTTGTTAAACGAATTAAACTCACTCCTAAGGCAGCAACCTTTGCAGACAGGAACATCTTCAGTTGAGCATCTTCATTTGATTGCAGAAAAATTAAAACGCCGATCGTTGGTTTTTCTTTTTTCAGATATGTTTCAAACCTCGATTGAACAGGAGGAAATTTTTGAAGCGCTTCAGCACCTAAAATACAAGAAGCATGAGGTGATTCTTTTTCACACATTTGACAAGAAGTTAGAGCTTCAATTGGATTTTGAAAATAAGCCGACACGCTTTTTTGATGTTGAGACAGGAGAATATATAGACCTATATGCAGAGCACGTAAAAGAAAATTATACCAAGGCGGTTGGAGATTTCTTTAAAGAACTTGAATTGCGGTGTGGTCAATACAGGATAAAATATGTTCCCAGTGACATTAATGAAAATTTCAACAAAATACTTTTGACCTATCTCCTAGAGCGTCAGAGGTTTGGATAAACGGGAGAAATAAAGTTCTTTAGCGGCAAATTATTTTCCTAAAATAATTTGCCAATATCAAAGGGTGTGTTATATTTGCCACCGCAATCAAGGAAATAAAAGTTCTTTAAAATTGTGTTGTAACAATTATTCATATTGCCCGACTGTCGTCGGGGTTCGTTTTTACGAATTGAATATATTGGTCTGGTAGTTCAGTTGGTTAGAATACCTGCCTGTCACGCAGGGGGTCGCGAGTTCGAGTCTCGTCCAGACCGCATTGTTGAAAGTCATTTGACTTTTTAAAATGTTGTGTTGTCCCAATTTATTTGGGAAGTGGTTTAGCAATAGACCGATGAGAAGCTTTTCTTTTTATCATTGCGATAAAAATCGAGAGGCTTTTTTTATTGCCGGAAAATCTTGTATGGTTTTCTTAAATGCCTCCTTCGAAATTTGTTCTTCATCATTTAGAATCTATTTGCTCTAATAAATGGAAAGATTCAGGAAATCTTTCTTGCAGGATTCCATATAGAGTTTCAAAGGTTGATACGGAAGTATTTCTTCTGAATAAACTCGCCGAGACGTAAACCTTCAAATGCGATTTTGACTTAATTGCATTTTTTAGGAATGAATATCATCTTCTCCTTTTACCGATTCCCATAGAAATTCAAAATCTTCCTGTTTTTTTCGTTGCGAACTTTTAGAGTTATCTTATGCTTTGGTGGTGACAACATTACCTGTTCAATTAAGAAAAGAACTTGAGGCTTTATGGTCTTTACCGAACAAGAAAAAAATGATAACTTCCCGTCTTTTGTGATTACACCATATTTATGACAAACCCAAAAGAATTTTACACCGAAACGATCGAGATTCGCGAAAGCGAGTTGAAAAAAATTAAGACAGAACTTCTTAGATCCAGCATCCTGAGATTATTGGTTTTCACACTCGGACTTATCGGAATTTATGGAAGTCTGGATGATTTTAAGATGATGCTCATACTTATTTTTATTACACTCACTTTATTTATTTATCTTGTTTTCAGACACAATAAATTGCTTTATAAGAAAAAGCTCCTAATAGCTTTAATAGACAGAAATATACTAGAGCTTCAGGTGCTCGAAAGGAAATTCAAAAACTTACCTAACGGCAGCGAATTTCAAGATCCCAACCATTTTTACAGCCATGACATTGACCTTTTTGGTAGAGGGTCTTTTTTTCAATATATAAATAGAACAGCTTTGGCGGAAGGAGCAGAATGTCTTTCGCAACTACTTCTTGAGAATGACACCGCCAACATCCAAAAGAAACAAGAAGCCATAGAAGATTTATCTAAACGGCAGCTATGGCAGCAGGATTTTTCTGCAACAGCTTCTCTTCTAAAAACAGAGGTGTCTACGGCTTTTATTGCTGAATGGTTAACCGGATACAAACGTTTCATTCCAAATTGGTGGGGCATTTTCGCCAAGGTTTTTGCTTTTGTTTCTACCGTTCTTGTTTTTGCATATTTCCTAGATCTGATTTCAGGTTATTTTGTTGGCGGATGGTTTTTTCTTGGAGTGACCATTAGTGGCAGGTTTTTAAAAAACGTAAATTCGCTCTCCTCCGATACGTCCAAAATTCTGAGCACATTTAATCAGTTTCAACAATTGCTTTCCAAAATAGAATCGGAAACCTTTACTTCGGAATTATTGAAAGAGAAACGTGCTGCGGTGAGCACCGCTCAAAATAAAGCTTCGTGGATTATCAAAAAATTTGCTCGAAACCTAGATGCCTTGGATCAACGAAATAACATGCTCTTTGGCATCTTAGGGAATGGATTCTTTTTATGGGACATCCAACAAAGCTTAGGCATTGAAAAATGGATTGAGGCGTATGGTGAGCAAGTTCCAAAATGGTTTGAAACTATTATCTTTTTTGATGCTTACAACTCATTAGGCAATTTTACTTTCAATCATCCTAATTATGTGTTTCCCGAAATTACATCCAACAAAACCATACTGGATGCCAAAAATGCCGGACATCCTTTGCTTGATCCGGCAACTATGGTTAGCAATGACTTCAAGATAAATTCGGAGGAATTTTTTATTATTACCGGTGCCAATATGGCGGGAAAAAGTACGTTTTTACGCACTGTCTCCCTCCTCATAATTATGGGAAATATGGGTTTGCCCGTTTGTGCTACCCGTTTAAATTACAGCCCTATAAAACTGATAACGAGTATGCGTACCGCTGACAGTCTCACAGACGATGAATCTTATTTTTTCAGCGAATTAAAACGACTTAAATTTATTGTAGAGCGCATAAAGTTTGACAATTACTTCATAATTCTTGATGAAATATTGAAAGGAACAAATAGTACTGATAAGGCTTTAGGCTCCAGAAAATTTGTTGAGAAATTGGTTGACAGTAATTCTACCGGAATTATTGCCACCCACGATCTCAGTCTTTGTGAGATAGCCGAGGAGCTCCCGGAAGTAAAGAACTATTATTTCGATGCTCAAATTATTCGTGATGATCTTTATTTTGATTACAAATTTAAAGAAGGAATTTGTCGGAATATGAATGCTTCTTTCCTTTTAAAGAAAATGAAGATTGTAGAATAGTATGGATTCGGTCACTCAGATTGTTTTAGGAGCAGCAGTTGGCGAAGCTGTTTTGGGAAAAAAAATAGGAAACAAAGCCATGTTTCTTGGCGCTCTAGGTGGGACAATACCTGATTTTGATGTAGCAGCCGGATTTTTTACAGATACCGTCTCGGCTTTGGAAATTCACCGCGGGTTTACCCATTCCATATTATTTTCGATTAGTTTCGGGCTTCTTTTTGCGTGGTTATTTTCTCTTTGGGATAAAAGAGCAAACTTGAAACAATGGTGGTGGTTTTGGTTTCTTTGCTTTGTTACACATCCGTTATTGGATGCGCATACCACCTGGGGTACCCGTCTATTATGGCCTTTGGATATAAAACTTGCTTACAAAAACATTTTTGTTATTGATCCTTTATATACCATTCCATTTGCCGTTTTCCTTTTTCTCGCCATGGCTCAAAAGAAAGGAAGTAATTTAAGGCGGAAGTATAATAATACAGGGCTAATTGTGAGCAGTGCCTACATGCTATTAACTATTTTTTTAAAGGGAATAGCTGATTATAAATTTCGAGATGCTTTAGTCCATCAAGATATTTCATATTCATCACTCCAAACGAAGCCGAGTCCTTTTAATACCATTATGTGGACGGCTAATGTAGAGACTGATGAGGCGTTTTTAATTGGTAATTATTCTTTTTTTGATACCCGACCTATCGTTTTTCATAGTCATCCGAAGAATCATGAAGCTCTTGGAGAATTGAGAAATCATGACAAAGTTGCGCGGCTAATAGAAGTAGTGGAGGGGTGGTATACCATAACAGAAAAAAACGGAGGCTTATTTTTGAATGATTTGCGTTTTGGTTTGATGTCTGTAAATCCTGATACAGATAAATATGCTTTCAGTTATTTATTGGAAGATTCGGGGGGCGAACTAAAAATAATAGAAGAACCAAAGGATAGGGCCGATGCTAAGAAACTTCTTTCTGATTTATGGCAACGAATGTGGGGAAATTAAAAAAACCACCGAACCCCCCACAAGTTCGATGGTTTCATAATTGAAACATTGGTTGTGACGAATGTACAACAAGAGTTTCAACATCCTATAAGTGATAATTCAAAATACGTATAAAGTAGTAGCTTGAAGCCACTGCTTCACAGGATGAATACAAAGACTAGAGTCGAATCAGTAGTATGTTAAACTGGCCGTCAGTTACCGTTTTCATGGAGCTGTTGCTAAGATTTTTACCCGTGAAGTAGAAAGTTCCTGCTATACTTTCATTCGGTTTATAACTTGTGATAGTCACTTTTCCGGAACTACCTTCTCCAAGGGTCCATATTAAGTCTCCTTCAAAATAGGCTCCTGATCCTGTGGTGGGATTGGTTGGATCATTGAGAGGATATTCTCCCACACCTTCGAAAGATGGAATGCCTATTGAGATACCGCGATTTTCACCTTCTCCTGCTACTATGGATACTGATTTGACTCCCTCGCTTATTACTTCTATAGCGGCAGCATCATCTGCAAGAAAGGTATTGCCGTCCACTTTAGCCGTGAAAATTTCAGAAGTAGGGTTAGGATTTCCTCCTCCCGGATTATTGTCAGGATCATTGTTACTGTCCTTGCTACATCCTGTCAGGATGATAAACAGACTAAGGATACAAAAGGTAAGTGTATTTTTCATAAAATGGAAGTTTTGAGTCTTCATTTAGTGTAAAATTCGGCGGAAAGTAAACAAGTGCCGTTTAGAAGGTTTGATTATTCTCTAATTGTTGCTATGGGAATATCAAAGACTCCTTCGGTAATGTTTTTGACATTTCCTTCTATATTTTTACCGGTAAAGTAGAAGGTACCCTTCATATATTCATTTTCTTTATATTCTGTCACTTTCATACTTCCGACAGGCAAACCTGCAGAAGTAACCCAATTTAAATCGCCTTCATAATAAGCTCCGAGTCCTGTTTCTTCATCCAGCATATCGTCTAATACATACTCTCCGATTCCAATGAAATTGGGTATGCCAAAAGAAAAACCTTTTTGTAAATCGGCAGAGTGTGCTGTGATCACTAAATTTCTTCCATGATCTTTATAGGCTTCACCCCCGAAACCATCATTGGAAGTAAACAGGTGGTCGTCAATCTTAGCAGAGAGATTTCCCAAAACGAATTGGATGGGACCATCTTCCGTGTCGGAGTTTTCTTTACTGCAGCTAAGAATTGTGGTCATGAGTAGAAGACCGATAATCAATTTTTTTTTCATTTTAATTTAATTATAGTTCATCATTAATGCGCCATTCCCGGAAAAGTAAACAAGGCGAATTGAAATGTCAATTTTTAAATAAGTTGTACATTTACTTTCTTAACAAAAACTTTAATCCAATTTATCCCTATGAAGAAAATCTTTTCAGTGGCCATTGTAGCCGGATTTGCTACTTGTTCTATTTTCGGTCAGTCTTACACCCCGATAGTGGAACAGATTGTCAAAGAAGCTTATGATCATTCGCAGCTTGAGATTTTGGCTCATGAATTATTAGATGATATTGGTCCCAGATTAGTGGGAACTCCTCAAATGCAGAAGGCTCATGACTGGGCTGTAGAAAAATACAAAAGTTGGGGAATCATGGCAAAGAATGAGCAGTGGGGAGAATGGAAGGGATGGGAAAGAGGAATTACACATATTGACATGATTTCTCCACGTATTCAAACGCTGGAAGGAACACAACTGGCTTGGAGTCCTAGTACCGGTAAAAAACCGATAGTAGCAGATTGCGTTATCCTGCCGGAGGTAAAAGACTCTCTTGATTTTCAACGTTGGTTGCCATCCGTTAAAGGGAAATTTGTTTTAGTAGCCATGAAGCAACCTACCGGAAGACCGGATTATAACTGGCAAGAGTTTGCTACTCCTGAATCTTTTGAAAAAATGAAGAAAGAGCGGGAAGCTGCGACAAAAGCTTGGAATGACAATATAAAACGAACAGGATACAGTTCACGGACAATCTCAGAGGCTTTGGAAAAGGCGGGAGCAGCGGGGATAATTGACAATTACTGGTCGCGTGGCTTTGGTGTCAGCAAAATATTTGGTGCACGAACCAAAAAAATTCCTACAGTAGATATTGCCTTAGAAGATTATACCATGCTATACCGCATGATTGAACATGGACATGCTCCGAAATTGAGAATCCGGGCAGAGTCTAAAGATCTAGGAATCATGCCCACATTCAATACCATTGCCGAACTCAAAGGAGTTGAAAAACCGGATGAATATGTTATTCTTTCTGCTCATTTCGATTCGTGGGACGGTGGAACGGGAGCCACTGATAATGGCACGGGAACTCTTGTGATGATGGAGGCTATGCGAATTTTAAAGAAGTTTTACCCCAATCCTAAGAGAACAATTTTAGTAGGTCATTGGGGAAGTGAGGAGCAGGGACTAAATGGATCGTCTGCTTTTGTAAAAGACAATCCCCAAATTGTAGCCAATCTTCAAGCTTTATTTAATCAAGATAACGGAACCGGAAGGGTAGTGAATATTAACGGTTCCGGATTTATTCACTCCTATCACTATTTGTCAAGATGGCTTCAGGCGGTGCCTGACACGATTACGCGACACATCGAGACCAAATTTCCCGGGTGGCCTTCGGGCGGAGGGACGGATCATGCCTCTTTCGTGGCAGCGGGAGCGCCGGGATTTGGTTTGAGTTCTTTAAACTGGAGTTACTGGAATTACACATGGCACACCAACCGAGACACGTATGATAAAATTGTCTTTGACGATGTGAAAAACAATGTAATTTTAACTGCTATTCTTGCCTATATGGCTTCAGAAGATCCTGAAAGAGCGTCCAATGAGAGAATCATTCTTCCGATTAATCCGCGAACAGGAGAACAACAACAATGGCCTTCGGTAAGAGAACCCGAAAGAAAAGGAGGTTTTTAGTTCAAATTCAATAATCATAAAAAAGCATGGATTTGAGTCCATGCTTTTTTCTTCTTTAAAGGCAAAGGATTACAGATTAAAGGCAGCTTTCACCTGATCTACATAATCCAATTTTTCCCAAGTAAATAATTCTACCTCAGTTTCGATACGTCCATTATAAGGGCTTTCGAAAACTTTTTTCACCATCTCCGGTTTTCTTCCCATATGCCCATAGGCAGCAGTTTCTGAGTAGATTGGATTACGAAGTTTCAGACGCTCTTCGATATATGCGGGACGCATATCAAAGATTTTTTCCACTTTTTTTGCTATTTCGCCATCGGTCATATCTACATGAGCAGTATTATAGGTATTGACCAAAATGGAAGTAGGTTCAGCCATACCAATGGCATAAGAAACTTGAATCAACACCTCATCTGCAACACCTGCAGCAACCAGATTTTTCGCAATGTGGCGTGCGGCATAGGCGGCGCTTCTGTCCACTTTACTCGGGTCTTTGCCGCTGAATGCACCTCCGCCGTGGGCTCCCTTTCCTCCATATGTATCTACTATAATTTTTCGCCCTGTTAGTCCGGTGTCACCGTGGGGTCCACCAATTACAAATTTCCCTGTTGGGTTTATATGGTACTTGATTTGATCGTTGAATAACTTCTGAACATATTCCGGAAGTTGTTTGCGAACGCGCGGAATAAGGATTTCTTTGATGTCTTTTGCTATTCTCTTTAACATCTCCTCCTCAGAACCAAATTCGTCGTGTTGTGTAGATACTACGATGGCATCAATCCGTTGGGGGATATTATCATTGTTATATTCAATGGTTACTTGACTTTTCGAATCGGGACGTAAATATTTGATTTCATTATTTTCTCTTCTTAGTGTCGCCAACTCAATCATTATTTTATGTGCGATATCTAAGGCAAGCGGCATATAATTTTCTGTTTCTTTAGTAGCATAGCCAAACATCATTCCCTGATCTCCGGCGCCTTGTTCCTCCTTGGTTTCCCGTTCCACACCCTGATTAATATCCGGAGACTGTTCATGAATCAATGAGATAACTCCACAAGAATCACCACTGAATTTGTATTCTCCTTTTGTGTATCCGATTTTATTAATTACATCGCGCGCTATTGTTTGAACGTCGAGATAAGTTTGGCTTTTTACCTCTCCGGCAAGTACAACTTGTCCTGATGTAACTAGGGTTTCGCATGCAACTTTTGAACTCGGGTCAAAGGCTAAAAAATTGTCTAATAACGCATCGCTGATTTGATCGGCAACTTTGTCCGGGTGTCCCTCAGAAACACTTTCTGAAGTAAATAAATAAGACATAAGAATGAAGTTTTTAATTAATGATGTCAGAAGATTTGACAATAGCCGAAGGAAGAATCACTGCCTTTAGCATTTTTTACTTCCCGTTTTCAAGGGAATCCAGAATGGAAAAATTCCGTTCTGAAGAGGTTGCAATCAGTCAAATCTGTCCTCTTTAATATTGAGTTACAAATGTAGAAAAATTGGTTGAAAGCGGGTCAAATAAAAATAATATTCGTTAAAAGTTTGGTTATCAAAAAAAATGGTGCATACCTTTGCCCCCACAAAGTTCAATGATTTATTGAAAATAGTTATCAAGAAAGGTGGAGGGAATAGACCCTGTGAAGCCTTAGCAACCCTTAGAGTTCCCGGCAGGTCCTCTAAGAAGGTGCTAAATTCTACGCCAATTTATTTTGGGGAGAGATAACATGCGAACACTTTGCATTTCTTCTTTTTTCTGAGGTTGTTCCCTGCTTTTCTTAATAACATTTTTCTGAATTTTCGCGTCCGGCCGGCGCTGTTTTGAGTTTTGTTTATTCTATATGTTAAATTCAAAAAATTGGAAAAATGAGTATTCAAAAATTTGCTACCAAGTCTGTTCATGCAGGACACAACGTTCGTTCCACACAAGGTGCGCGAGCAATTCCTATTTACCAAACCACAAGTTATGTATTTGATGATTGCGATCAGGCTGCAGGTATTTTCAATTTGTCCCAAACAGGATACATATATACACGTTTAAATAATCCCACAAATGATATTCTGGAACAACGTTTAGCCACATTAGAAGGCGGGATTGGAGCGGTTGTAACGTCTTCCGGAACAGCGGCTACCACTACTACTTTATTAACGCTTCTAAAGGCCGGAGATCATGTTGTGGCTTCCAAAAGCCTGTATGGAGGTACCTACAATCTTTTAAGTGTCACCTTGCCCAGATTGGGGATAAGCACCACATTTGTTGATCCGGAGAATTTGGAAAATTTTGAAGATGCCGTCCAAAATAACACACGTGCCATTTTCATAGAATCGGTTGGAAATCCTCGTTTGGATGTTCTTGATATTGCCGGAATTTCCAAAATCGCGCAACAGAAAAAGGTTCCACTTATAGTTGACAACACCGTTCCTTCTCCAGCTTTGCTTCGGCCCATAGAACACGGAGCTAATATTGTCATTCATTCGCTCACCAAATACATCAGTGGTAATGGCACTTCCCTGGGTGGCGTGATTGTAGATGCCGGAAATTTTGATTGGACAAATGGGAAATTTCCTGAATTTACCCAACCTTCACCGGGATATCATGGTCTTGTTTATTCTGAAGCTTTAAAAGAAGCTGCTTTTATGGAGGTAAATTGATTGATCAAATAATCAGTCGGAGAGAAGAAATAGGTCAGCGAAGGAATATGGACCTGAACATTTTTGCCGTGGCCAACACAAAATCTGTTTTATTATGCAACGAAGGAATAGGCATAGATTGGCGAAGTGAAAAAAATAAATCAGGAGTTTCGTATGGAGTTGAAGATGTTATTGGGTTTGCCAAAGCAAACGATTTGCAAAATTTAATTGTAGTCGATAACACCGCAGATCCATCTTTTGTGAAGCATTATCAAGATTTTGTAAGAAATGACTTCCATTAGGTTTCCTCAAATAAGGTTGCAAACAGATTGGATTTATCCTTTTATAAAGATCTTCGTAGTCTTTTGAAAGAAAAGAAGCGTCATTATTTATATGAAACCAACGTAGGGCGGGTCTTCCGTTGATTGACACTATAAAATTGTTGCACTTGTCGGGTGAGAATATCACGCGAATTCGAGGAGTGTTTTCAGGTTCTTTAAGCTACATTTTTAATAATTCTCAGAAGAAGGCAGGAGTTTTAGCTCTGTAGTCAGGTCTGCCATTGATCAAGGATGTACAGAACCCGATCCTCGAGAAGATCTATGTGGAGCTGATGTAGCGAGAAAATTATTAATTCTGGCAAGGGAACTAGATTTGCACAATGAGCTGGAAGATGTTGTTGTCCACAACTTGATTCCGCGAGATTTGCGCAAGATTTCTCAATTTGAATTCTTAAAATGTCTCCCCGAATTAGATATTCCGTTCGAAATAAGAAAGAAAAACCTTAAAGACAATGAGGTACTAAGGTATGTGGCAGATCTTCATGGAAATTTAACTGATGAGAAGGGAGCAGTGCTTGAAGTGCGACTGGCAACAGTTGAGAAAAATTCGATGCTTGGCGCATTAAAGGGAAGTGATTCTATTTTTGAAATCTATACTGAAAGCTATGGGAATAATCCAATTGTAATTCAAGGTGCCGGTGCAGGGGCAGCGGTTACAGCCCGTCGAGTGTTTGGTGACATAAGAATAAGCGATAAAGATTACTTTTAGGATCAAAAGGTATAAACCAATCCTGTGGTTAGACTATATTGAGATGTGGGAATATCTACAGCCGGAGCGTTGTCATAGATAAAAATGAAAGAAGTTTTGAAAGCCAGCTGTGCGAAAACGTTAAACAATAAGGAAGTTTCGCTGGAAACTCGGTAGTCTGTAAAATGTCTCAATTTTGGCTGATAATATGTGGTTCCGACAATTGTTAAATTGTCGGTGGGATAGAGGCTCATAGAAAGATAGGATGAACCTCTTAAATCTCTTTGAATAGGAGTAACTTTATCACTGAGTTCTTCTTGTTCATACATTATGGTTATCCCAAGATAGATCTTATAATTTTCATATTTGGTCATTTTGAATCGTGGTCCGGTTCCCAGCAATCCTCTAAAATCAATTTTCGCAACTTTGTTGTATTGTGCCTGAACGAATGCTTCCCAAGCTATTCTTGGATGGAACCGATAATTGTATCGGAGGTGAGTTGCTCCGCTATTTTGGAATTTATTTCCTTCTATACTTTTTAGGTTTAAATCATTTTTCCATAGCACAAGGTGTCTGTTCATTTTATACTGGACGTGGATATTGCTACTCAATTCGTGATATTCGTTTTTATCACGTTTCAAGGAAAAATCGACGCTGGCAGAACCGGTAAAACCGGAAGTATCGGTCACTTTCCTTAGGGATTCGACATTGAGAATTTGTCCGGAGATGGAAATAGAAAATAGAAAAAATAAGGTTCCAAATAAATACCGCATCAAAAAATGAACTGTTACCGATAGTTTTCAAGATAATTTTTGAGAACGACTGCTTGATTGTGTTTTTCGTCCTTAGCTCCATAAAGCAAAGTTAGTCGTTTTTTTTCGGCATATCCCAAAAGCTTTTCCACCAGCGCTTCTTGTTCTTTCAATTCTTGCACATAATTTTTAGAGAATTCTTGGAATCGTTCTTCTTGATGACCAAACCACTTCCGTAATGTGGTGGAAGGGGCGATTTCTTTTATCCATTCCGTTAATCGGGCATCTTCTTTTCTGATTCCTCTGGGCCATACACGATCTATGAGAACGCGGATACCGTCGGTATCTGTCGGGGTTTCATAAATTCGTTTGATATGGATATCCATTTTTATCTAGTTTCCGGTGACTTCTCCCCAAGTGAGAAGCTCAGATTCAGACCAGAGTTCAGGAAAAAACTTACGTTGTTGGAATTTTGGACTCAGGTATTTTTTCCATTCAGATCCTCCTGTTGCCGCCTTAGTTTCGCCCCGACTGTCTAAGAAATGCTGCGCCGTTTCTAAATGAACGATAGGCCAGGATACATTATAAAAATGGTCGAATTCTTTCAATTTGGCTTTTAATTCTTCTGACGGATTGGTCATCTGTGCCACCCGTT
The DNA here is from genome assembly GCA_035654795.1 of Flavobacteriaceae bacterium. GTDB lineage: Bacteria > Bacteroidota > Bacteroidia > Flavobacteriales > Flavobacteriaceae > JAAYLC01. The sequence goes on along the minus strand of DASRWC010000019.1, from coordinate 63,248 downwards.
CTTCCAAAGTTTTTCCTTGAACTTTTTTTGCAAGTCTCTTAAAATCCTCTTCATATTTCTCTATGAAAAGACGCATGGTTAAGGTCATTTTGCCTGTTTTTCTGTTGAGTCCGGCATCTTTCCAGTAAATATTTTCGAAATAATCATCTAGGGTAGGATTTTCCGGAAGTCTTTCGCGGCCTTTATCATTAATTAGGTTTTGAAGACGTGTGGAGTATAATTCGAGGTATCTAAAGGAAGCACTTTGGAAACCGCTGGCGGGGGTTAAGGTATATCTAAATACATTGTAATCATCATAGTCCATTCCATATTTCATGATGTCAAAAGAGGTAATGAGAAGACTGGTATATCTATTAAGTCGCTCAAGCTTATCGAGCCAGACTGATTCCGGCAGGTTCTCTCCTTCTGAAAGTTGTTCTATTTCATGTAGCATCATCCCAAGAGTCAATTCCGTTACCTGATGATACATCACAAAGATTTTTTCATCTTTAAAATTGGTGCGGGTTTTTTGGAGGGTAAGTAGTGTATCAACTTGAATGTAATCCCAGTAGGTGATGGGTTTGGCCTGTAAAAGTCCTTTTAAGTAAGATTCGGCATTCTCCCCGAGATTCTGATACTTTTCGTCTATCGCTTTTAGAATATCATCGTGACTCATAACAATAAAAATATAGTGTTGATTATTAAAGAAATGATTGTTCAAAGTACGAAGTCTCTACAAAATAAAAAACCCCGTTCAACAAAGTAACGAGGTTTTTTGGTTATTTCGGACAAAAAGATATGAATTAGTAAAATTCAGCGCGATTATCTTTAATGTCTGCTTTTTTCTTTAGTGCGTTTATTACCTGACTAGGGGCACTTGATTGATTTTTCTGTCCTAACTTTTGCGCCTGGTTTCTATAATTATCCATTTTTGGTGCGGGCGTTAAGGAACCAACTTTCAGCATATAAATACCGTCATTTCCTTCAATAAGTTTTGTAGTCTCTCCGGATTTTGTTCCAAAGGCATAACCTACTACTTTGGGTTCCTTTGAAGCTCCTATCATCGGATTCCCTAAGCTGACGGACGAAGCCGTTCTAACAGAAGTATTTTGAGATTGAGCTATCTCTTCCATTGATTTTCCGGCAAGGGATTCCTTAATTTTTTGAGCTTTTTTCTCTTTGATTAAAATGGGTTTCACTTTATCAGAAACATCTTCTACAGATGCCAATCCTTTTTTATTTTTACGTGTAAGTCTTGCTATAACATAGCCGTTAGACACGCTAAAACGTTTGGTGTCTCCCACTTTCGTGTCTTTGTTAAATGCCCAAGTTACTATGCCTCGGTTGTTGTCAATCCCCGGAATTGTTGCGTGCATGGGTCCAATTTTATTAACCGGTCTTACTTCTAAGTTTTGTTCTTCGGCTACTTTGTTAAAGTCTCCTTTTGAAACGGCAACTTCAAATTTTGACGCATCAGAGAAAAGATCATTCATGGTTTTGTCTGAAGGCTCAATGGGTTTTACCACAGTTGCTATCTTAATTGCCGGTTTTGCAGCAGACTGTTTTCCAACCTGAACTACGTGATAGCCAAAATCAGTTTCTACAAGACCGATTGTTCCTTCCGGGTTGTTGAAGATGAATTGATCAAATGGTGGAACCATTCTTCCGGGAGTTGAGGTGCCCAAGTCTCCGCCATTTCCTTTGGAAGGATCATCAGAAAGTTCTTTTGCAAGATCTTCAAATTTGGAAGGAGTTTTCTTTACCACAGCAAGAATACTGTCTGCCATTTTTGCTGCTTCCTCTTTAGAACGTGTTATATCGTCTCCAGCACGCATGGTTCCCACATATCGGATTAATATGTGTTTAGAATCTGCAGAGTCCGGCATTTTTTTGGTGTCAATAACCTTGCTGATATTATAAGTGTTTCCATCGCGATAAGGACCATAGACTTGTCCTTTTTCCAGTGCTATCAAATTGGAAGCAGCCGAAGAGGGAAGTTCATTTTCGAAATACCAACGATCTGAATAAGGAACTTCAGAGTGCGTATTTACGAATTCTTCAAAATCTTCTACATCCTGAAAGCCGGGTAACGAATCGTTTGCTTTAGTCTCACGATTAAATTCTACTCTCTTGGTCAAAAGAGTTGAGATTTCTTTTTTAGCCTCCTCTATATCAGCGTCTGACGGATTTTCTGAAAAAAGAACATATTCTAAATCGGCAGAGGCTTCTACTTCAAATTGCTTTGGTCTTTCTGAAATGTATTTTTGAATCTCCTTGTCAGTTACGTTTATTTCTTCATCAGTAATAGAGGAATAAGGCACCATAGCATAGGTGAAATTAACTTTATCATTTTCAAAGTGATATTCTTGTTCTCCTTCCAGTTGGCTCCCGTGAAGTCCTCCTTTGATCATGTTAATATAGGTGTCTTCCAAAATACCGATAGACAAGGCATTTTCGAATTGAATCCATTCTTGATACATTTGAGGGGAAGATGCTTTTATGGTGGCAATATATTCTTGAATTCTTGCGTCATCCACTTCTCCCGCTTCATTTAAGAAGGTTGGGTTGTTGCCTAATGCGGCTTTCAGACCTCTGTCAAGCTGGGCTTTTTCTACAGTGATTCCGGCCTTTTCAAATTGCTCCTCCATGAGTACTCGTCGCAATTCTTGTTCCCAAACGCGATTCATAGCTACCGAAGTGTTTGCATTGGTGTTTCTTTGTGTCATTTCTACCTCGCGCATGAAATCTTCTCGTGGAATGTCTACTCCATTAATTGTAGCGATGTTTGTTTGACCTTTGGCGCCGCCCCGACTGGTTAAGATATCGCTCAGAATAAAAGCAAATAGAGCTAAGGCGATAATAAGAATGAGGAAAACTCCTCGTTGTCTGATACTGTTTAAGATTGCCATTTGATGATTAAAAAATTTAATTTCAAATTTCCCAAGGTTGTCATGAGAAATGATAAAGGTTTATCCGCAATATTTTGATTTTTTTGGATAATTCAGGGTGCGAAAATAGTAATTTCGACTCATTAATAAAAAGTTAAAACAAAAAATTTGGCTGGCTACGGGTCAGTCTTCCATGGGGGTTCTCAGTTCTACCAATTCAATTTTGGTGCTGGACACTTCTAGTATGGTGAACACATTATCTTCGATTTCCACCGTTTCTCCTTGTTCGGGAATTTCTTCAGTATAATTTACAATATAGCCTCCAAGAGTTTCATAGTTTTCACTCTCCTCAAGGTCTAGCCCATATTCTTCATTTAGATAATCTACCTCCAGCCTGGCTGAGAATCTAAAATGCCCGGGCCCCAGCTCTTCTTCAATAAGTTCAATGGTGTCATGTTCATCTTCAATATCTCCAAAAAGTTCTTCAATAATATCTTCTACGGTAATTATTCCACTGGTTCCGCCATATTCATCAATAACAACAGCGATACTTTTTCTTTTTCGGCTTAGGGCGTTGAGTACATCTTTGGCCAGCATAGTCTCCGGAACATAGATCACCGGCATGAGTACTTCTTTTATGGTTGTAGGTTTTTTAAATAATTCAAAAGAATGCACATAACCCACAATATCATCAATGTTCTCTTTGAAAACCAAAATTTTTGAAAGACCTGTTTCTGTAAAAAGCGTTACAAGTTCTTTAGGAGATGTTTCCAAGTCAACAGCTACAATTTCTGTTCTTGGAATCATGGCCTCTCGAGTTTTAATTTCGGCAAAATCTAAGGCATTTTGGAAAATTTGTATTTCCGAATCTATTTCCTCTTTGGCTTCCACCACTTCCATTTGTTCTGATATATAATGTCCCAATTCTACTTTGCTAAAAGTTAAGGGTACAGTATCTCCTTCACTTTTAAATACTTTTTTTAGCAAGAAATCTGAGATCACCATAATGAATTCAGAGATTAAAGAAAACAGGATGTAGAAGAAGTAGGCGGGTAGAGCGAATACTTTAAATAGATTATTGGCATAAATTTGGAAAATAACCTTTGGGAGAAATTCTGCCGTGATAAGAATAATTAAGGTAGAAATAATTGTCTGAACCAAAATGCCGCTAAATCCTGCTATGGGGATAAACTCCATCAGCAAATCTCCCATATAAAAACCATAGACTACAAGGGCGATATTGTTACCAATGAGCATGGTAGCAATAAATTTTGAAGGCCGCCGTGTAAGCCTGCTTAGAATCTGAGCTAAAAAACTTTGTTGTTTTTTCTCAATTTCCAGATGGATTCTATTGGAAGAAATATATGCTATCTCCATACCTGAAAAGAAGGCGGATAAAATTAGCATAGATATGATGATGCCGTAGGCCATAAGGGATTACTCTCTGTCTTTCATTCTTTTTTCGACTCTACGTCTAAAATTGCGTCGGAAGAAGAACATAAATATAGCTATTCCTGCAAAAAAAAGGAAAAGATAGGCACGGGACTGTTCGTCGGTATTCCAAAGTTCATAAGTTTTATATAAGAAGAACAAGGCAACAACGAAGTAAAAATATTCAAAAATCACGGTTATTTTACGGAGCATGATCTATGGTGTTTTTATCTATTAATTGGACTCCCTGGTTTTTTCTGGAGAGGAAAACCGTGAAATCCTGGTTACTGTCAAACTGCGCCCCTTCATTATAGGAGCCATCCTTAAACTTAATTTTATATGGCAGATCGGTAAAGATCCATTGATTTTTTTGATCCCAATAAAGTTGTTGGGCATAAAGTTCAACGCTGTCGGCGGTTTGTATAACTACGTTTTTTCGAAGGTCAACAAGTTCAGACTTATCATACTGGATGGCGTAATCTGAGGTAACGGTGCTTTCTTTTCCATTTTCATCCCAGAAATGAACTTCAACTCCGTTAGGGAATTCTTTGTAAGAGTATTCAAAATTTGAGTAGTCTAAAAGTTTTTCAGCGAGCAAATTAGTTATCAACTTTCCCGAGTCAGTATATTTGAAGTTGATATTTGTTCCTTCTGCTACGGGTGCATTATCAGAAATATTTAATTTCCGTGCTTTTTGATAATTACCCTCACAAGCGAAAAGCGTGATGCCTATTAGAATAGCCATCACGCCTCCGCATTTATGAGATATGTTAATCATAAACTTCTTATAGGTTTGGAACTTTCACGCTTCCGCCAACCCAACAGTTAAATTGGATTGTTTTCCCTGCCATGTCCTCTTCAAAAATCTCTTTTTTCTGAGGAGCACGTTGTCTATAACTGTTTGCTGCATCACGAGCATTGTTTGCAATAGAAGCATCCACTCGTGCTGCTTTGTCCATCATATCAGCTGCTAACCAATAGATAGCTCGTTTTTCAAACACTGTATTTCCGCAATTTCCGGCACTTTCTGCATACATTGCACCTATTCTATAATAAGCAATTCCGGAAGATGGTTTGGCTTCAAGCATTTTGTTGTAATAAGTTCTTGCTTGAGATAAACTTCCTTTTTTTCTATAATTTTCAGCTATGCTGAAATAGATTCTTGCTTTTTTAGAATTGTCTTTTTCAAGATTTGCTGCTTCGTTGAAATATTCAAGAGCTTTAGTTGCTTTGCCTTCAGCCTCGGCTCTTTTTCCAAGTAAGTAGGCAGAGGTAGAACTAGGCTCCAACTCGTGCAGGCGTGCTGCCAATTTATTGGATAGCGGACTCTGACAATCTTTTGCATCCAGACGGTTGCTTGCAGATTTCAACCAATCAATATCGCTTTTCTTGTTTTCAAAATCTTTTTCATAAAATGGTACTAGGTTATCACAATCGGCCAATTGTCCTAATTTTCCATTCACACTGCTTTCTACTGTTGCGTAAACTTCAAGATTGTTTTCGTACACATCTTTGTTGTGTTCTTCTCTTTCGTCAAGACCGCCGTTCTCACTTTTATCAAGTAGTGGAGTCAATTTTTCCGCAAGATTGTTTTTCTCTACATCTATTTTCTCCATAACCACATCATACAACTGGAAGATTTCCTGTAGTTCTTTTTTGTTGTCGTTGAAAAGATCAACTGCCAAGGAGAAATAGGTGTATAAGCTTTTACCACTGGTAAAGTTTTCCGGGTCTTTCTTAAAGGCCTCATCAAAAGCTTTAAACTGTTCTTCTTTGGTTCCAATATTGTTATCATACTGAAGTTGAGCAATGGTGGTCAACACTTCTCCTTCAGATGTTTTGTCGGGGAAATTTTCCAGGCGCAATCTCCAGGCTTGAATTAAATCAGGCACTTTACTCTTGTCATTTTTCTCCTCGATAAAATACTCAAACATGCGAACAGCATACTGATATGTTGCTAGGCTGACTTTGGGACATTCTTTTATTACTTTATCGTAATGTTTTAGAGCTCCTTCATAATTTCTGGCTTTTGCAGGTTCTATGAAATAAGACAAAGTTACAGCACAATCATCGGGTGCTTGAGCCAGAGTCTTGCCTGTGAAAGATATCAGTAAAACTGCAAAAAATAGACTAACTTTCGTTTTCATGACATTTAAAAAAAAATAATATTAATCGTAAAGTTTTTTCTCAAACCAAAGATCGCTAAGCGAAAAGCTGATTATCGTGTTAAAGAAATTTTCTTGAATCAAGCCGTAATCTTTGGTGCCGCGCCTTCCTATTTCAAATCCCACATTGATATTAGAGAACGTTCTTCCGGCGGGCATACCTAATCCAAAAGATATGCCAAATTCATTAATGCCATGTCCGTTGACCTCTATTCCGGACTCCTCGAATCGTATTCCTGCGCGGTAGACTATACGTTTAAAATATTTATTGAATGAGTTATATTCCGGAATATAGAAGCCGCCGATATTAAATTTTGAGGCAGTTTTGAAATTGGCATTTTCGGTATCAAATGCCGTTCCGTTAAAATTACTCATTTGTTTATTTGCATAAGATAATCCTATTCCCCAATGTTTAGGATATGAAATTCCGGCACCAATAGAAAACTCAGATGGATATGACATTTCATCATTAGGTTTATATATCTCACGCTCATCAATGGTAGTCATTCCGGTTGCGCGAATAGACACCGTAGAAATGCTTCTTGAATTATTGGTATAGAGATTTAATGATGGAGCATAAGTCACGGCTCCAATTACTTCAAGCTTCTCGTTTAGCGGTTTTTTGAAAATGGCACCAAAGTTCAGGCTAAATCCGTGCGATCTGCTAAAGTCACGAACACGTGTGCCATAAGCTACATCACTTTTTTGATTGATTAAGGAGTTTTCGCTTTTTCCAAAGTTATATCCTGCATCAATACCTAGTGATAGATTAGGAGTGACCTGATATCCGGCCGATAGGAATACCTTATTCATTCCGCCTTCACCTGAATATTCTGTTACTCCATCTTCATTTTCAGACATGAAGTGATAACCAACAGCTGTGTTTGGCATTACTCCCAAACCGACGCCTAATTTTCCCATTGGAATTCCTATTGCCAGATAATCAAGCGAAACAGATTCATTGCGTTGTTTGGCAGAAAGGGTTTGTTGAGCGTTCAACTGATAGCTTGCCGCTACAGAGAAATTTACCAATCGCAACTCGGAGTAGGCTGCGGGATTTTGAAGATTTAAGTGAATGCTATCTGAAAAGATTCCAATTCCGCCCATGGATCTGTTTTCCATGGTTCCACGGAACTTTTGCATTCCTACGCCATAAAAAGAGTAGGGTGAGGTTGTTCCTTCCTGGGCTGTAATCAAAGCCGATAGACAAAGAAATATTGCGACTAAGAGACGTCTAAACATCAAAACTAATTGAATTCCAAAATATGATTGAGACCTTCCAATAAAAAATTAGGGTTGGCAAAGATGTCATTTTTTAAACTATCTCGCAAAAAATGTGAGTCTCCTCCTGTTAAAATAACTGTTAAATCATCGTATTTATTTTGGTACATAGTAATGAAACCTTCTATCTCATTGATAATTCCGTAATAGACTCCACTGTGCATGGATTCTTCTGTTGAGGATCCGATGAAATTTTTTGGATGTACAGAGTCTAATAGAGGTAGGGCAGCTGTCAGTTTATTCATGGCTTCATATCGCATTCGCAAACCGGGAGAAATTGCACCTCCGAAATATTCTCTTTGCGTATTCAAGAAATCATAAGTAATGCAAGTTCCTGCGTCAATGATCAAGGAGTTGCGGTTCGGAAAGTTTTTAACCGCAGCAGCCACTAAAGCTACACGATCCATTCCCAGAGTCTTTGGCGTGGAATATTTGTTGTGGAATGGCAGCTTTTTTGAGGGATCCAGAATGATTACTTCAAATCGATTTTGGAGCCACCGATGTTGGTCATCAGAAAGGTTTTTCACAAACGCCACAATCCCATTTTGAATGGGATGCTTTTCAGTAAGAGATTGGATGTTCTCAATGAGGCTCAAGGTCAGGCATCTTCGAGCTTCAATTAGGTTTCCGTTATGAAACACCCCAATTTTGGTAAAGGTATTCCCAACGTCTATGGCAAGATTCATGGAGTTTGGATCTGAATTGTTTTATAGAAACAAAACTATTGGAAAATCTCCGACTAAAAACGTATCATAACTAAAATGTTTTTTCAATGCGGAATGTAAGGTGGCTTCCGGATGTGTTTTAATGTTTTTCATACCATTATTTTTCAAAGAAGGCAGAGGAAGATATTCTTGCCTCTGCCAAATGGAAATTATTTGCTCAATAATAGGAGTTCTGAACAAACTACTTCAGTGATCCAACGTTTATTTCCGTCCTTATCGTCATAAGATCTGTTTGTAAGTTTTCCTTCTACAGCTATTTCTTTTCCTTTTGAAACCCATTGTTCTACAACAGCCACTAAAGAACCTCGCACTACTATATTGTGCCAATACGTACGTTCTATTTTATTTCCATCTTTGTCTTTATAGTTGTCATCTACAGCCATTGTGAAATTGGCAATCTTGTTTCCATCTTCGAAAGCGATAATTTGTGGATCTTGTCCAAGTCTTCCGATCAACTGTACTCTGTTTTTAAGTGTGCTCATAATAATTAATTTTTCGTTTAAACAATTGATAATGATTTTGATGTTACAAACATAAGATGATGTCAAAATCAGAGTCGGTTCATAAATATTTGTTTTCGTTTGTAACCGTTTGAAAACGGATATCGACTGATTTTAAGTGAGGTTGAGGTGCTGAATCTATTTTATCTCTAAACGTTTTTCCCGATGGTTCAAATATTCGTTGTGAGAAGTGTTTTAAATGGAAACCAATGGTGGTAGTAGATTGAGGGAATATCTAAATAAAAACGGGGAGTGGCGCAATGGTTATAAAAGAAAAATCCTCTCGAAAAAAAATCGAGAGGATTGTGAGTGGTACCTCCAGGAATCGAACCAGGGACACACGGATTTTCAGTCCGTTGCTCTACCAACTGAGCTAAGGTACCGAGGGTAGAAGTTTGAGACGGCAAATATAAAGCTATTTTCAACTTTGCAAAAAAAACTTTGTCAAATTTCCACTTATTTTAATCCATTCTGTACCCAATAAATGCAAGGGTCTCACAATCAATAAGAAAATTTGACCATGTTATTGTAAGAAATAACAACCGGATATCCTTTTTGCAAAAAATAATCTTGATTTTCTTTATTTCCTGTGGCTAAAATAAAGTCTCCACCCCACGCTCCCAAGCTTTTTAAAGTATTTGGATAGTCAGGAAACAGATCTTCCTTTACGGTTTTCTTGGATAATGTTTTGGACAAAATCAGTTCATGTTCCATTAGCAAACTTTCAAAATCTTCTAAATTATCCACGAAAACACAGGCTTCTGATATATCCGAAATTCGTTGTAAATCTTTAGAGTTTAATCTGTTTCTGCTGTATTGCTCAATCCCTTGCCTGCTATTCATTTTTTTATTTAAGTAAACAAAGAATATCTGGTTAGTGAATTCCCACTTTAGATGAACTTCTGAAACATTTATTTTTTCTTTATTCCTAGAAAACAGAATGGGAGGATTGTGCTCTGCAGCGGCTACATCATATCCGCTACCGCCAAAGGTGCGATCAAGTAGTTCAAAGACATCAACTTGAGCCCATTGTGCAATGTTGCTTATCAGCGTTGATGAAGATCCAAGTCCCCAGTTCCTGGGAAAAGTTAGTTGAGATAATGCAATGGCTCCTTGTCTGCCAAAGGAGGGGTTTAATAAACTCGCATGATAAAAGATATTAGATAGTACCGAAGATTCCTCTTTTTTACTATTGGATTTCATTCCCGGCAGTCGAAAACTATCTTCATACCATATTTTATTATTCTTGTCAAGACTTTGCCAATGAATAGCAGAATCGGCTGTGGGATGTATTTTAAGCGACTGTCCAAATTTTGTAGGAATCGCGAGACCGACAGCTCCATCAAGCACAGCATATTCTCCCGTTAGGAGCAATTTCCCATTGCTGTAGAATTCTTTCATTAATATTCTAATTTATCCCTCAGTTGCCTGACGGAGATTCCGGATAAAATCTTCAACTGAGGTGTGAGTTATGAGTTTGGCAGAAAAATAATCCAGAGCGCTCTCTTTTTCCTCGGGTGTAGCATTGAATTGATTCAAAATATTCATCAAGTGCATTTTCATGTGTCCTTTCTGGATTCCTGTAGTAACAAGAGATCTTACGGCGGCAAAATTTTGTGCCAGTCCGGCTACAGCAATGATTTTCATCAACTGTCTTGCATTCGGTTTTTGCAGAATTTCCAAGGCTATTTTCGTCATGGGATGAAGGGATGTTAGTCCGCCAATAGTTCCGACTGCCAGCGGAATTTCTATCCAGAAATAGAAGTTGTCGGCTTCTATTTTGGCATTTGTAAGGCTTCCATAATATCCATTTCGCGATGCATAAGCATGTACTCCTGCCTCTACAGCCCTGAAATCATTTCCTGTGGCTAAGACCACGGCATCAATGCCGTTCATAATTCCTTTGTTGTGAGTAACTGCCCGCCTTGTTTCTGCTTGGGCGATATTTATGGCTCTGACAAATTTTTTGGCAAATTCTTCCCCTGTAAGCGATTTGGTGGTGAGTTCGTCGATTTTACAACTTACTTCAGCTCTGACTAAACATTCCGGAACATAATTTGAAAGAATACTCATCACTACTTCAGGAAATCTTCCGGAGACTATAAATTTTTGATATTTACGCGCTTCTTCAGAGAACACTTTTGCCATAGTTTCCAAGCAACTATTTATGAAATTTGCACCCATTGCATCGAGGGTTTCAAATTTGGCGTCAATAAAATAATATCCCTCTAAGACTTCTGTTCTTTGAGAAATGGATATTTCCATGAGACCTCCGCCTCGGCTTTTCATTCTCTTTTCAATATGATGGATACTGCTTCTTAGCAAGGGTTGAACGAAATCAAAGAATTCTTCTAAGTCTCGTTCTTTTCCATAGTAGTTAAAGTGTATCTGACCGTTCTTTGTTGTAGAAATAACTTCTGTCTTAAATCCTCCTCGTTTTTGCCAGAATTTTGCAGCATTACTAGCAGCTGCCACCACAGAACTTTCCTCAATTACCATGGGAATTGCATAAAGTTCTCCATCAATGAGAAAATTGGGTGCTATTCCAAAAGGTAAATAATAATTGGAGAGCGTGTTTTCGATAAAGTCGTCGTGGAGTTGCTGTAAATTCGCATCAGGATTCCAATAGTTCTTTAGAATCTGAACAATTTGTGGATCGGAATTTAAATAGTTATGTGTTAACCAATTGATTTTTTCTTCTTTTGTTTTCTTTGAAAATCCGGAGACAGCTTTGCTCATGTTGATTCTTTAAATGGAAAAGCAAAGATACATTTTCGAAGTCTTCCAAATCGCATAAAAAAAGGTGCCTTTTGAGACACCTGTTACTATCATGTTGTTGTTTCTTGTGCGTCTTTAGTTGTTTTAGGACGTATCTGAAACTTTTTTCGCCGAGGTCTTAATTTTCCGTAACTGCCGATATTAATTTTTCCTCTCTTTGTTTTCTTATCTCCTTTACCCATATTTTTATTTTTTAGATTGTTGTTTCTTAATTGTTTCTTTTTCTAATTCATAGCTTCTGTTCGTAGTTTTTGTGTCTGCCGTAGGATTAGTTGGTGTTTTTTGTTCTGTTTTCCTTTCGAATCTCTTTTCCATAATCTTTTCTTTTTTAAAGTTTTAAAACGTTTCTAAAGATAAAAATTTTGAAAGAGAGAGGAAAAGAAAAATATCGGTTTGTGATCCATTTAAGTCTATTGATCAAATTTAAAAGATAGGGGCAAGGCAGATTTTATTATTTTTGTCTTCTTAAAAAAATTAAAGACGATGGCAGATTTAAATCAGAATCAATGGCGCGAGAAGCTTCAAAAAGACAATGATGCGGTAATTATAGATGTTAGGACCGATGAAGAGATAGCAGAAGGATACATTCCCGGAGCGCAAAAAATAAATGTTCAGGACTCTGTAGCCTTTTACGAAAAAGCACAGAAGCTGGATCCGAACAAAAATTATTATATCTATTGTCATGCCGGCGGGAGAAGTGCCTTGGCATGTGCTATTTTAAATTCTGTAGGTATTGAGAATACTTATAATCTTTTAGGAGGCATCTGTGAATGGGAAGGCGAAATTATAACAGACTGATTTCTATGAGAAAAATTAAAATTTTACTTCTTTTATCTCTGATCATCGGCTTTTTTGCTTGCAAAGAATCCTCTAAATCGGAGATAAGTAAAGTGATCACGGTTGAGGAGGCTCATCGTGCACTGGCGTCTGATATGGAATATCAATTAATTGATGTCAGAACTGTAGATGAATTCAAAGAAGGCCATTTGCCCGGGGCTGTGAATATTTGTGTTACTGATGATAACTTCGAAAAGCAACTCATTCATCTTGATAAAAATAAGCCGGTATATCTCTATTGTAGAAGTGGAAAAAGAAGTGCACGTGCGGCAGAGATTCTAACGCAAAAAGGTTTTAAAGAGATTTATGACGTAAAGGGAGGTATTCAGAAATGGCAGGAAGAAGGGTTTGAAATTCAAGATTAAGTTCTTTTAAGATATTTTTGTCTCAAAATGTTAAATGCCGCCCAAATTACTTTCCTCTGGCGGTGCTCAATGATATCTTTGTAGTCGATTAACGATTGCGATGATGAATGTTGAGTTTTATGATAACCTCCGAAACCTCATAAGAGAGAGCTGTGTTTTTGAAGGGGCACCTTCTCCGGTTGTTCAGCATTTTCATAAGGAATTTCTGAAAAAGAGTCTGGAGGCGCTAGACGTATATATAGATTATCACAATAAATGCATCACTTCTTGGAGCACAAGACCGGTTCAAATGGACGCCTCAACAATTTATAAATTGAGAGATTCGGTCAACCCGATTATTTGTTATGAAGATTTAGAATCGACTCTTTTGGGATGCATCCAAGAGAATGATTTTTTTCAGCGGCAGTACGAATCTCTTATAACTTCATATCAAACTCAAAGTCGTAAAAACGGGTCCAATTTTTACAACACAATAAGTTTGAGAGAATAAAATTTTCGAAGATTTTTATCGTGATAATGAGGGAGGAATTTGAGTAAATTTGCAAAATTAAATTTCATACCCTTGAAAAAGCAGATTACAGATACTATTATGATGATTCGTCCTGTTGCCTTTCGAATGAATGAGCAGACAGCGGTGAACAATTATTTCCAAGAAGACTTAGATCTCAAAAATGCCGAGATCAATAGAAGAGCTCAGGAAGAATTTGATGGTTTTGTTGAAAAGTTGAAGTCCGTTGGTGTTAATGTCATTGTTATACATGACGATTTACTGATGGACACTCCGGATTCTATTTATCCTAATAACTGGATCAGTTTACATCAGACAGGTGACATTGCCTTATATCCCATGTTTGCTGAAAACAGGCGGAGAGAACGCCGAGAAGAGGTTCTTGAACGCTTGGAAGAAGAAGGTTTTCTCATTCATAATGTGTATGATTATACCGAGGCGGAAAACGAAGGTTTATTTTTAGAAGGAACAGGAAATTTACTTCTCGACCGAGTGAACAGAAAAGCCTATTGTGCGTTGTCTCCAAGAGCTGATGAGGAACTACTCATAGAGTTTTGTGAGGATTTTGAATACACACCTGTAATTTTTGTAGCAAATCAAACTGTTGACGGTCAGCGCCTTCCTATTTATCATACCAATGTCATGATGTGTTTGGGGGATTCATTTTGTGTAATTTGTCTTGATGCTATTGATGATTCTCAAGAACGTAAAAACGTGGTGAAGCATTTAAAAAATGATGGGAAAGAGATTATTGAAATTTCTGAGGACCAAATGCACCACTTTGCCGGAAACATGCTTCAGGTTCAAGGAAAAGATAGTACTTATTTGGTAATGAGTCAGAGCGCAAAGGATTCTTTAACTCAGGCTCAGATTGACACCATCCACAAATACAGCAAGATCTTAACATCAGATTTAACCACCATAGAAACTTGTGGTGGAGGGAGCGCTCGCTGCATGATGGCCGAAGTTTTTCTCCCTAGAGCATAAAATATTTTATCTTTTTTTAATAAACCCGGTTTCCTCTATGGAGATCGGGTTTTTATTTTATGGTCAAGTACACCGCAATGCTAATCTTTTTCTAAAAATCCCGGGAGAAATCGCTTTTGTTTTATCTTTAGTTTCTAAACTAAACCATATTTTATGAAAGCGTTGAAAATAATCTTAATCATTGTAGGTTTTGCCCTAATAGCTATTGCACTCATTAATGCTTTTGCGCCTGAACCCGTTTTTAAACTTGGTCCGATAGAAGTGGACAAAAAAGAGGGATTAACCGGAACAAACATCTGGATGCTTTCAGTGGGTGTAGTTGCACTCTTGGGTGGAGCCTTTATTAAAGAGAGATAGGTCTTTCCTTTTTTATAAAGCTGTAGAACATCTTAGCTAGTCAAAAACCTATATCTTTGCACCTTCTATTTTTTCCCGTCGGGAAGGGTTTCTTAAAGTGCAAAGAGTATGACTATTCAAGAAAAATTAATTGAGCAAGTTAAACAGGCTGTTCAAAATGTTTATGCTGTTTCTCTACAAAACGTAGAATTCCAGCCTACACGGAAAGATTTTGAAGGAGATATTACTGTTGTAGTCTTTCCTATGCTCCGGCAGATAAAAGGAAATCCGGTTCAGATCGGCAATTCCATAGGGAAATATTTATTGGAAAATGTGCCGGAAGTAATGAGTTTTAATGTAGTACAAGGTTTCCTGAATGTAGTTCTGAGCGAAGATTATTTTTTAAACTTTTTTTACTCACAAAGTAGTTTCTTACAATACGGTCATAAGCCTCAGGGTAATGAAGCCCTTATGGTTGAATATTCATCACCCAATACAAATAAACCACTTCATTTAGGACATATCCGAAACGTTCTTCTGGGATATTCAGTGTCTGAAATAGAAAAAGCCGCGGGAAAAAAAGTTTACAAAACTCAAATCATTAATGACCGTGGGATTCACATTTGTAAGAGTATGCTTGCATGGCAGAAATTTGGTGAGGGTGAGACTCCTCAATCAACAGAATTGAAAGGGGATAAGTTAGTGGGTAATTATTATGTGCGGTTTGATAAAGAATATAAGAATCAAATAAATGAATTGATATCTCAGGGTAAAGGCGAGGAAGAGGCTAAGGCAGAGGCTCCAATTTTAAAAGAGGCACAACAAATGTTGCGGAAATGGGAGAAAGGAGATGAAGATACGGTGTCTTTATGGGAAAAAATGAACGGCTGGGTGTATGAAGGATTTGAAGAAACATATAAAGCCCTTGGAGTAGATTTCGATTCCTATTATTATGAGAGCGACACCTACCTTCTTGGTAAAGACATCATTGAAGAAGGGCTTGAAAAAGGAGTGTTTTATAAAAAAGAAGACGGCTCTGTGTGGTGTGATTTGACTGCCGATGGTCTGGACGAAAAACTTGTTTTGCGAGGAGACGGTACAGCTGTTTATATAACTCAGGACTTAGGGACGGCAGTTCAGCGTGTGAAAGATCATCCTGATATCACCGGAATGATATACACTGTGGGTAATGAACAGGATTATCATTTTAAAGTTCTCTTTTTAATCTTGAAAAAGCTCGGATACAGCTGGGCTGAAAATATTTTCCATCTCAGTTATGGCATGGTAGATTTGCCAAGCGGGAAAATGAAAAGTAGGGAAGGCACTGTGGTAGATGCAGATGATTTGATATCAGAGATGACCACTACCGCGAAAGTCATTTCAGAGGAACTAGGGAAAATTGATAATCTATCGCCCGTCGAAAAAGAAAATTTGTATCGAATAATTGGATTGGGCGCGCTGAAATATTTTATTTTAAAAGTTGATCCAAGAAAGAGAATTCTTTTTGATCCTAAAGAAAGTGTGGATTTTCAAGGGAACACAGGTCCCTTTATTCAGTACACCTATGCCCGCATCCAGTCTATTTTAAGAAGGTCTCAGGAACTAAATATAGATCAAGAAGCCAGAGGTTATTCCAATATAAATCTGAAAGAGAAGGAGATTATTAAGGTAATTCAGCAGTATCCTGACGTTATCCAGGCCGCAGCGGCTAATTATAGTCCGGCTTTAGTGGCTAATTACATATATGATCTCGTAAGGGAATTTAATAGTTTTTATCAAAATGTTCCCATATTGGCAACCGATGACGAGGCAGCAAAAGCATTTAGAGTAAGATTATCAAAGGCAGTAGGGGAATTAATAAAAAATGCTTTCGGATTATTGGGGATCCAAGTTCCGGACAGGATGTAAATCTTTGATAACCGGTTATTTTTTCTCGTCGAGATGATAAATTTCCATTATCCCTTCCAGCACTTTTTCGAAATCAATTTTTAGATCAATCAATTTGCCGGTGTACATATCCATCACCCATCCGTGAATGGCCAGAGTTCCTTTGCGAACTGCGAGCTGAACATCTGCGGTTTTAATTACATTGACACATTGCTCTTGAACATTGAGTTCAACAAGTCTCCGATATTTTTGATCTTCATCAGTTATGGCATTTAATTCTTCCCGATGCAGTCGATAAACGTCTCTGATATTTCGTAACCAGGGGTTAAGAATACCCAAATCTTCCGATTGCATCGCTGCCTTCACCCCACCACAGCCGTAATGTCCACAGATAACGATATGTTTGACCTTCAGAACACTTACTGCGTAGTTTATAACACTCATGGCGCTTAAATCAATATTGGATACCATATTTGAAATATTGCGCATAACAAATACATCTCCCGGTTGCACCCCCATTATTTCCTCGGCAGTGATACGGCTATCACTACAGCCAATGTAAAGAATGTCCGGATGCTGTCCGTTGGATAAATTTTTAAAATATTCCGGGTCTTTTCCCAGTTTATCGTTCATCCATTTTTGGTTGTTTTGGAAGATTTCTTTGATATCCATGGTTGATTTTTTGAGATTTTAAAGGTATAGAAAACTCCTGTCCACATCAAAGTTAAAATTCAGGAAAAATTGATGACGGATTGATGCCGTCCGATCCCGATTTAATTTGGACGGAAATTTGCTTATGATTCAGTGTGGAATATTATTTTTGCACATCCTTATGGCAGCACTTTTGATAAGAATTATTGATGTTTTCCATCATCCTTTTCGGAGATTTATCCCTATAGACAAATACCGATATGCAATATGTGGAGGTGCGAATCTTCTTTTTGATTTGTTGCTTTATTTTATTTTTTACAATTTCATTTTTGCCAAACAAAATTTCAATCTTGGCTTTGTAGTGTTGAGCCCACACGTAGCTTCATTGTTCGCAGTTTTTCCCATAACCTTCACCTCCGGATTTTTATTGAATCGGTTTATAACTTTTCCGGATTCCAACTTAAATTGGAAAACTCAGGTGATTCGGTATTTTTTAGTAGGAATGGGCGCTTTAGTAATTGGTTACGTTATGCTGAAAATTCTTGTGGATTGGCTCGGATTTTATCCCACTCCTTCTCGTTTTCTGACCATTTTCATAACGGTGGCATACAGCTATTTTTCCCAGAAAAAGTTTAGTTTTAAAATAGTTTAAGCTTCACTGACGACTTGCAATCCGACCACGGAAATTATTAAAGTCGTTAAAAAGAACATCCGCCAGAAGGAAACCGGTTCTTTAAAAAGGATGATTCCGAAGATAACCGTGCCAATTGCGCCAATTGCTCCCCATACAGCATAAGCAGTTCCAACGGGAATGGGTTTTTGTCCTCCCATAGCTTTGAATAAAAGAAACATGCTGACGCTAACGCAAATGACAAAGGAGATTATCCACAGCCAAAATTCACGACCTGAAGTATGTTGTGCCTTTCCCAAGCTTACAGCAAATCCGGTTTCAAAAAGACCACCAATGATTAGAAGAATCCAATTTATGCTCATATTGCGAAAATAGAGAATTCTATCATTCTTCTAGATTCTGTAAGGGTGTCTTTTTTACAGGAGCACCCATTTTATTATAAAAAGTTACCATTTTTTGAAATAGAACTATTTTAGGTGTGATCAGACAATACGTTTTTTAAAAATCATGATGGTAAAACCGGCGTCGATTTTCGAGGCAAAAATTGCTGATTTAATCAAGGTTATCCTATATATTTTTTTGAAACTCCCTTGCGGATTGTTACCTTTGCACCTCCAATTTTGAGGGCCGAAATTTTGTGAAATGATAATGTTTTAAAGAAGGTTTCCCTCTAAAATGCCAACGAACTATGTTTGAAAATTTATCGGAAAAATTAGACAAAGCGTTTCACGTTCTGAAAGGACACGGGAGTATAACCGAGGTAAACGTTGCAGAAACTTTAAAAGAAGTGAGACGGGCGCTCTTGGATGCAGACGTTAACTTTAAAACCGCCCGTGATTTTACGAATTCGGTAAAGGAAAAAGCGATTGGTCAAAATGTATTGACCACGCTACAGCCGGGGCAGTTGATGGTTAAGATCGTTAAAGACGAACTTACCGAATTAATGGGTGGAGACACGGCCGGAATTAATCTAAGCGGTGCACCAACTGTAATTTTAATGTCCGGACTTCAAGGAAGCGGTAAGACAACTTTCTCGGGTAAACTTGCAAACTTTTTAAAGCGTAAGAAAACAAAAAAGCCTTTATTGGTAGCTTGTGATGTTTACCGTCCTGCGGCTATTGATCAGCTTCACGTGGTTGGTGATCAAATAGGAGTAGAAGTTTATAGTGAACGAGAGAATAAGAATCCGGTAGAAATTGCTCGGAACGCCATTTCCTATGCCAAGCAAAATGGTTTTAATGTAGTGATTGTGGATACTGCCGGTCGTCTTGCAGTAGATGAGGCCATGATGACTGAGATAGCCAATGTACATGCTGCTATTAAACCTCAGGAAACTCTTTTTGTGGTTGATGCCATGACCGGACAAGATGCGGTAAATACAGCCAAGGCATTTAATGAGCGTATCAATTTTGACGGAGTTGTTCTAACAAAGCTGGATGGAGACACCAGAGGTGGAGCTGCAATTTCTATTAAGAGTGTTGTTAATAAGCCCATAAAATTTATCGGGACCGGAGAGAAAATGGATGCCATAGACGTATTCCATCCTTCGCGAATGGCTGATAGAATTTTAGGGATGGGAGACGTGGTCTCCCTTGTTGAAAGGGCTCAGGAACAATTTGATGAAGAGGAGGCTCGAAAACTTCAGAAGAAAATTGCTAAAAATCAATTTGGTTTTGATGACTTCTTAGGGCAGATCCAACAGGTGAAGAAAATGGGGAGTATGAAAGACCTGATTGGTATGATTCCCGGAGCCGGAAAGGCTTTGAAAAATATTGATATTGATGATAATGCCTTTAAAGGAATAGAGGCTATTATTCATTCTATGACTCCTAAAGAGAGACAGGAACCTGCAATTATAAACGGAAGCAGGAAAAAACGCATTGCGAAAGGAAGTGGCACTAGTGTTCAGGAGGTTAATCAGTTACTAAAACAATTTGATCAAATGAGCAAGATGATGAAGATGATGCAAGGCGGCGGCGGGAGAAAAATGATGCAGATGATGAACAGGATGCGCTAGTAAAATCTAAAAAAAACAGCTATGACAATTTTGGACGGAAAAAAGGTAAGTGATGATATTAAAACCGAGATTGCTGCCGAGGTAAAACAAATGAAACAACGAGGCGAAAAAGTTCCTCATCTCGCGGCAATTCTTGTAGGTAATGACGGTGCAAGTTTAACGTATGTAGGCAGTAAAGTAAAAGCCTGTGAGCGTGTGGGTTTTAAATCGTCATTAATCCAAATGCCTGAAACTACCAGTGAGTTAGAGTTGCTTAAGAAAATTAAAGAACTCAACGCCGATGATGAAATTGATGGTTTTATAATTCAGCTTCCTCTTCCTCCACAAATAGATACTCAGAAAGTTCTTTTGACTGTAGATCCTCATAAAGATGTAGATGGCTTCCATCCCGAAAATTTTGGAAAAATGGCCTTGGATATGAGCACATTTATTCCGGCAACTCCCTTCGGGATCTTAGAATTACTTAGGCGCTATAAGGTTGAAACACAAGGAAAGCACACTGTTGTCATTGGGCGCAGCCACATTGTTGGGAGACCGATGAGTATTTTGATGAGTCGCCGTGGGTGGCCCGGTAACAGTACGGTAACCCTTACTCACAGCAATACCAAAAATATTTCTCAGATTACCACTCAGGCAGATATTATAATCTCTGCTCTTGGGGTACCCAATTTTCTTAAAGCGGAGATGGTAAAAGATGATGCCGTTATCATTGATGTGGGAATTACTCGCATAGATGATGAAACGGCACCCAGAGGTTATGTCATTAAAGGTGATGTGGATTATGAAAATGTGAGTAAAAAAGCATCCTATATCACACCTGTTCCCGGAGGAGTGGGACCCATGACGATTGCTATGTTATTAAAAAATACATTATTGGCTTGTGAGCAGCGCAGGCAAATGCACTAGCAGTTCTCTTCACGCTCCAGTCTCCAATCTAAATACTTGTGTAAATCGGTTTCGATCCATCCCAGTCCTATGGTCATGATGGCAAGGTCATCGAGATAGCCAAGACCCGGAATGAAATCGGGAACTAGATCTAGCGGGTTTAGAATGTATAGGAACATCACCACAACTGTGGCAATGGTAAACCAAGGTGTTTCTTTATATTTTCCGTTCTTAATGTCCCACAACATTTCGAACATAACCTTGCCAATATTAACAAAACGTCGAAGAGGACGAGCCTTGTGAAGCTTTTTGGAAATTTTTTCCTCATTATCCAGAACTTCTTCCAGATCTTCTTCCTTTATTTTCTCTATTTCGTCTTCCATATATGTTTCTTTTATTCGGCTATCCATCATTGCGATAGTGGAAGTTTGCGGAGCTCTTTTTTCTTTGCTAAAAAACATTTTATTAATTCAAATTTAAATCCTAAAAATAAAGATTATTTGCTCAATGGATTATAAAGTTTTGTTATAAATATAAGAGTTCTCAAAGACGTTCGTGTTCAGCGGGAGCTCCATCCTTACCATATTGTTGTCTATAAATTTTGACGATGATAAGGAATAGACTTACTAATAAAGGGCCAAAAATTAGACCGATAAATCCAAAAAGAGGCACCCCAACCATAACACCTATAAGTGTAATCAATGGGTGCACGTCTTCCAATCGTTTCAGCATGTATAGACGCGTAATATTGTCTGTCATTCCTACAACAACGAAACCGTAAATCAAAATTGCCCAGGCAGAAAAGGTTTCACCCGATGCCAGAGTAAGAAGAAAAATGGGGAGCATCCCCAAGCTGGTTCCCACAAAAGGTACCATACTCGCAATAGAAATTATTACGAACCAGAACCACGGATCGTCTATTCCGAAAATGAAAAAACCAACAAGCGCTACAATACCTTGAGCTAAACCTACAAGCGGAATCCCAATAGCATTGGCGCGAACCATCCCTCTGACTTCTTGACCTATCTCCCGAAGGTTGGCTTGATTCATAGGAATGTATTGGCAAATGATTTCTCTAAAGCGCTCATGATTGGTGAGCATAAAGTAGAGGAGAAAGTACATAAGAAGAATAGCCATTACAGCATTTACGGTGGTTCCTAACCATTCTTGAAGGTGATTGGAGACCCATTGACTTACAGCGGTTGCATCTACTTTGTTGCTAAGATCAATGCCGTAATCTGAATCTAGCTTCTGCATGTATTCCTTTACAGGGGCAACGATTTCTTCTGTATTTTCTGTTCCTTTTGCAATTTTATTTCCTAGCATGAAGATTACTCCTCCAATGGGAACAACTATAGTAATAAAAGAAGAAAACATCAAGACTCCCGCCGCTAATGGCTTTGGCCATTTTTTCCTATCTGTCAGATAACGCATCCATTTCCGCATCACTACATAAAGTGTAATGGCGCCCAGCATACCCGAGAGGTATGGAAGTAATTTGATAAAAATAAGACCCGCCAAAATGAGGATTACAAAAATTATGAAAATTTGGCGGATTATCTGAGTGGGGATGTAGTTGTGCTGATCTTTATTCATGCGGAACGTGTCCTCAAATTTTTAGTTGTTTCTTAATGCGTGGATTAATTGTTCTTTAGACATTTTAGAGCGTCCTTTAATATCAGCCTTTCTTGCTTCTTCATAAATATCTTTTTTATTCCGATCTTCATATCTCTTGGCGTGACCTCCTTTCTTTCCGGCGTTGGGAGTATTTGCGATACGGGCAGATTTTTCTTTACTATACCCCTTTTCACGTAAGGCCTCATATTGTTTTTCATTTTTTATTCGATTATCAGGCATGATCTTAATTCTTTCGTTTATAATTAGTAAAAAGATAAAATAAAAAACCGTCTTAAACGGCAGATCTAAAATTAAATCAAATCTGACATATTAAAACGGCGCTTAACAAAAACTTAGTAGACTAACTACAGTCTGCCGGATTGTTATTTATCCCAATCCAATCGAAAATATTTTATAGGTGCATTATCTACAATATCCGTTGCTTCAAGTTTTTCTTCTGTATTATTTTTTGCTTCGGGAGTCAGGTATTTTGCATCAATAGTGAGATAAATGTCAGTGTCTTCAAAAAAAATCATGGCTCCGTTAATGATGCGCTCAATATGTTTAATCTTGTAGTTGTCTTTAAAATCTTTGAAAGTATTATCTGCAGTTAGGCCTTTTTCCGTCTTATATCGTACATCATAAATCAAAACATCGGAAATAGTAGAGTTTGGATCGTTATAGTCCTTTGGAGAAAGAAATAGCAACCGCTTTCCGCCTTTTTCATAAATTTCCACTTCACCTTGAGTTTCGAGGGCATTTGGTGATGCACTTGTTTTAACTATGGAATCCATTGCAAAAATTGAATCCAGTTGCTTGACTCTGGTTTCAGAAGAAAGTTTCCCGATAGCACCTTCTTTTATTAAGAAGGGATCATCTTTTTTTTTGCATTGAACAAAAGCAAGTGCAACAAGTGTAGCTAGAAGTAAAGTTTTTTTCATCCTAACGATGGGTATTTTAATAATCTTCTTGTTCATATTTTGGTGCAAAAGTAACAAATAGTCAACCATTCTAAGATTTCCAAAAAAATAAAATTATAGTTCCAATTCCAGGAAAAAAGCAAGGGAATATCTCCCGAATTTGTAGTGCAAAAAGTGGTATTTTTGCAGTTATGAAAATTGAAGTACAATCAGAGATTGAAAGGGGCTTAATGTTGCCCTTAATGGAAGAATTTTACACCATTCAGGGGGAGGGATTTCATAAAGGAACCGCTGCATATTTTATTCGTGTGGGAGGTTGTGATGTGGGATGCCATTGGTGTGATGTGAAGGAAAGTTGGGACGCATTGCTGCACCCTCCCAAAGCAATCGGAGAATTAGTGAGAAATGCCAAAGAAGCCTCCGGTAGATCAAAGCTGGTGGTAGTGACCGGGGGTGAACCTTTGATGTATAATATGGGGCCCTTAACCGAGCAGTTGCAGTCAGCGGGTTTTACAACAAACATTGAAACCTCCGGTGCCTATAATTTATCGGGCTCTTGGGATTGGATCTGCTTGTCTCCAAAGAAAAGAAAACTTCCTACTGAGAGTGTTTATAAAAAGGCAAATGAATTGAAAATGATCATTTTTAATAAAGATGATTTTCGTTTTGCAGAAGAGCAGGCGTCCAAAGTTAATGACAACTGTTATTTATACCTACAGCCCGAATGGAGCAAGCGGGACAAGATGATGCCGTTAATAGTAGATTATGTTATGCAAAATCCCCAATGGAAAGTATCGTTACAGACCCATAAATACTTGAATATCCCTTAGTGTTTTCTAATGTGGATTGGCATGTTTAAAAGGGATTTCTACATACACATTATCCCAGCCTATTAAAAGCGTAACGCCTTTTTTGGAATCTTGAAAAATCATTGACAAAGCTTCAATAGGTGCCGCGGCTTGGTGGACGGGAACATTTATACGAACAAGATCTTTTTCCTTTTTATAGCTAAAAGCACCCCAAACATCAGTATCTGCATTAATAATTATAGTCCACTCTTTTTCATTAGGGATCGTGTAGAGGGTATAAGTGCCCGGGTCTAAGCATGTGTTTCCAAGGTACATTGCTTCATAAAGATCCAATTCTGTAGCTTCATTGGCGCCGGTTCTCCATACTTTTCCATAGGGAACAAGAGCTCCGAAAATCTTCCTGTCCTTTTTTTGTGGTCTGCTGTATATGACTCTCGCTACCGGAGGTCCATCTTTTTTGTGTCGTGCAACAGCCAGATCCATAGGAGAAACATCCATCGGTGGAAATTGTTGAGAAAAGCTATTGGTCGAAATTAAAAAGAGAAATAATAAGATGTAATAGTTCATGATCTCTTAAATCGGGTTATTCAAAAATAGGACATAAAAAAGACAAGTTAGTTTAATTGGAAAAGGGTAAGTTTCTTTTTTTACTTAAACATTTGTGTGGTACCTAAAACGTATGAGTTTGACATTTTATTTTGTTAATAAGTTGAAAGATGCGTTTGATGAAAGACCCTGATTTCCCCATAGATTCCGTATATTTGTATGTTATTTTTTGACCCAAAACATTTTAATAAAATTTATGAATCAAGAACGATCACAAGCAAGCTATGGTGCCGACCAAATTCAGGCCCTAGAGGGGATGGAGCACGTACGCATGCGTCCCTCTATGTATATTGGCGATGTGGGCCCCAGAGGATTGCATCATTTGGTCTATGAAGTTGTAGATAACTCTATTGATGAGGCCATGGCCGGCTATTGCGATACTATTGAAGTTGCAATAAATGAAGATAATTCAATAACTGTTAGGGATAATGGTCGGGGAATTCCGGTAGATATTCATAAAAAAGAAGGTGTCTCTGCTCTTGAAGTTGTTATGACTAAAATTGGAGCGGGAGGTAAATTTGATAAGGATTCATATAAGGTTTCCGGAGGTCTTCACGGAGTGGGGGTCTCGGTTGTTAACGCGCTTTCAGAGCATCTCACAGCCACTGTTTATCGTGATGGAAAGATCTGGCAGCAGGAATATGCACGAGGAAAAGCAGATTATCCCGTAAAAACTATCGGCGAGACAGAAGATCGCGGAACAAAAGTTACGTTTAAACCGGATTCAGATATCTTCAAGCAGACAACGGAATTCAATTATGATACCTTGGCCGGGCGACTACGGGAGCTTGCTTATTTGAATAAAGGGATTACCATAAAACTTACAGACAAACGTGAAACGGATAAGGAAGGAAATTTTGTTTCTGAAACCTTTTTTAGTGATGAAGGATTGAAGGAGTTCATTCGATTCTTGGATGGGAATCGGGAGCCGCTTATTTCCAATGTCATTTTCATGGAAGGGGAAAAGAGTGATATTCCGGTGGAAGTAGCAATGGTATATAACACCTCTTTTACAGAAAATCTTCATTCTTATGTAAATAATATCAATACCCACGAAGGAGGAACTCATTTATCAGGTTTCCGAGCGGGATTGACACGAACCTTGAAGAAATATGCAGACTCTTCAGGAATGTTGGATAAATTAAAATTTGAAATTGCAGGGGATGATTTCAGAGAAGGTCTCACAGCTATTATTTCTGTAAAGGTTCAGGAACCTCAATTTGAAGGTCAAACCAAAACAAAATTAGGAAACCGTGAAGTAACTGCGGCGGTAAGTCAGGCAGTTTCTGAAATGCTTGAAAATTATCTGGAGGAGCATCCGAATGATGCCAGAATAATTGTTCAGAAAGTGATTCTTGCAGCACAAGCACGACATGCTGCTCGGAAAGCTCGAGAAATGGTGCAGCGAAAGACGGTAATGAGTGGAGGTGGATTGCCCGGAAAACTCTCAGATTGTTCTGAACAGGATCCGGAGAAATGCGAAGTGTTTCTTGTGGAGGGGGACTCGGCTGGAGGAACTGCTAAGCAAGGTAGAGACAGGGCGTTTCAAGCTATTTTGCCCTTGCGCGGTAAAATTCTGAATGTTGAGAAGGCAATGCATCATAAAGTCTTTGAAAATGAAGAAATTAAAAATATTTATACCGCCCTCGGTGTAACAATTGGAACGGAGGAGGATAGCAAAGCTCTCAATCTTGATAAATTAAGATACCACAAAGTAGTGATTATGTGTGACGCGGATGTTGATGGTAGCCACATTTCAACACTTATTCTTACTTTCTTCTTTAGATATATGCGTGAACTGATAGAAGGAGGGCATGTGTATATTGCTACTCCACCACTTTATTTATTGAAGAAAGGTGCAAAACGTGTTTATGCGTGGAGTGATAAAGAAAGAGATGAAATAAACGCGGAACTTGGAGGGGGTGCTACTATTCAGCGATATAAAGGACTTGGAGAAATGAATGCCGAGCAGTTATGGGACACTACCATGAATCCTGAACATAGAACATTGCGCCGGGTCACCATTGAAAATGGAACTGAAGCAGACCGAATCTTTTCGATGTTAATGGGAGACGAAGTTCCACCAAGACGAGAATTTATAGAAAAAAATGCTATTTACGCGCACATTGATGCTTAATTAGCTTCTTTTAGTAAAAGTAGAAAAACCGGAGATCGTAATTTTAGCTCCGGTTTTTTTTATTTTGGCATCCGTTGTTCAGCCCGCTTTTCTGTCAAAATAATGCTGCTTTTTTAAGACTTATTGGTATTTTTGTACAACTTCTTCAAAAACATTTTTCCGATAAAATTGCATTTTGCTGAAGTTATTTCAATCATTTTTAATAACATATAAAAATTTTATAATGAAAGTAACAATAGTGGGGGCGGGTGCCGTGGGTGCAAGTTGCGCCGAATACATCGCCATCAAGAATTTTGCAAGCGAGGTGGTGCTGGTGGACATTAAAGAAGGTTTTGCAGAGGGAAAAGCAATGGACTTAATGCAAACAGCTTCTTTGAACGGGTTTGACACCAAAATTACAGGGGTAACCAACGATTATTCTAAAACTGCAGGAAGTGACGTTTGTGTGATTACCAGCGGAATTCCCAGAAAACCCGGAATGACTCGCGAGGAACTTATCGGTATTAATGCCGGAATTGTAAAGGAAGTTTCCGCCAATCTTGTAAAATACTCTCCCGATACCATCATTATTGTTGTAAGTAATCCTATGGATACCATGGCTTATCTTGTTCATCAAACTTCAGGATTGCCAAAAAATAGAATAATTGGAATGGGAGGAGCGCTGGACAGTGCCCGTTTCAAATACCGTCTTGCAGAAGCTTTGGGTGCGCCTATCAGTGATGTGGATGGAATGGTAATTGGGATGCACAGTGACACCGGAATGATTCCTTTAACACGTCTGGCTACTCGTAACAGTATCCCGGTTTCGAAATTCGTTTCAGAAGATAGATTAAACCAAGTTTTGGAAGATACCAAAGTGGGGGGAGCAACCTTAACCAAGCTTTTAGGAACTTCCGCATGGTACGCTCCCGGAGCAGCGGTGTCTGCTATGGTTCAAGCCATCGCTTGCGATCAAAAGAAAATGTTCCCTTGTTCGGTAATGCTTGATGGAGAGTACGGAATGAAAGATATCTGTATTGGCGTTCCGGTGATCTTAGGAAGAAATGGAATTGAAGAAATCGTTGAAATTGAACTCAATGACGCCGAAAAATCTAAAATGAAAGAAAGCGCCGAGGCCATTCGCAACGTAAACGCACTTTTAGAACAATAGATAGTTCTTGCTTTAAAGACAAAAACCGTTTCTATTTTGAAGCGGTTTTTTTGTTGTAGCCGGTTCGACAGAGAGTCCTAAAGAAAAAGCTGCTCTTCCGAACAGCTTCCTCCTTTAACTATTTATTCATTGTACATATCATCTATCCGCATTTCGAAGAACCGCAATTCTTACAGGTAAGACATCCTTCTTGATAAACCAAAGAAGTGCCGCCACAGCTTTCACATTTTTGTTTTTTAACTTCCGTGCCATCTTCTATATACCGTTTTAGTGCGCGCGCCACTCCGTTCTTCCAGGTATTGATGCTTTCGGTATCGAGTTGAAGACTGTTGATTAAATCAACTACTTTCTCAATAGGCATACCATGACGAAGTGTACTGGAAATCAATTTTGCATAGTTCCAAAATTCAGGATTGAATTTATAGGAAAGCCCTTCGATGGTTGTTTTGTATCCTCTTTTGTTTTTATACTGAAAATCATATCGAGAGCTTCCGTCTTCATTCCGATTCTTAATGATTACACCTTCATTTACCCAGCGCGGTATTAAGATTCCGTCTTCGTCATCTGCAAAACCGGTGAAGATTTCATAAGGTTTTCCGTCAATTAAACCGATAAAAGCTATCCATTTGTCTTTGTTGTTCTGGAATCGAACCACATCAGCATCCAGTTTTTCAGGTCTCTTGGTAGGGAAGGCTGTGAGCGTATCTTGTTGCTCTTCCTCTTTTTTCTCGTCATTAGAAATCAATACTCCCGATCTTGATCCGTCTCTGTAAACAGTCACTCCCTTACATCCCACACGCCACGCTTCCAGATATAATTCGCCTACAAGATCTTCACTCACATCATTAGGCAAATTGATGGTAACCGAAATAGAGTGGTCTACCCATTTCTGAACTGCTCCCTGCATTCTCACCTTATTCAGCCAATCTACATCGTTTGAAGTTGCTTTATAATAGGGTGATTTTTTCACTAGTTTATCCAGTTCGTCTTGGGAGTAATTTTTACTCGTGTCATACCCGTTTACCTCCATCCATTGTTTAAATCGGTGGTGAAAAACTACATATTCTTCCCAGCTGTCTCCCACTTCATCTACAAAATCTATTCGAACATCCTTGTCATTCGGATTCACTTTTCTTCTTCTTTTATAAACCGGAAGAAATACGGGTTCGATTCCTGAAGTGGTTTGAGTCATTAAACTTGTTGTACCGGTAGGTGCGATAGTGAGTAAGGCTATATTTCTTCTTCCATATTCAAGCATTTCGTAATAGAGTTGCTCGTCGGCCTCCTTTAGACGCAGAATAAAAGGATTGTTCTTTTCTCTTTCCGAATCGAAAATTTTAAATGCTCCTCGTTCTTTGGCGGTATGTACAGACGCTCTATAAGCGGCAATGGCCAATCTTTTGTGGATATCTACTGAAAATTCTGTGCCGGCATCACTTCCATATTGGATGCCGAGAGCTGCAAGCATATCACCTTCCGCCGTAATCCCGATCCCTGTACGTCTTCCTTCAAGAGCTTTTTTCTGAATATTGAGCCATAGATTTCTTTCTACAGCTTTGATTTCATCCGATTGTGGATCAGCATCAATCTTAGCGAGAATAGCATCGATTTTCTCAAGTTCCAAATCAATGATGTCATCCATAATTCGCTGAGCAATATTTAAATGCTTTTCAAATAGTTCATAATTGAAGGATGCTTCAGAAGTAAATGGATTCTCTACATAAGAAAAGAGATTTATTGCTAAAAGCCGGCACGAATCATAGGGGCAGAGAGGAATTTCTCCACAAGGATTTGTTGAAACTGTCTTATAACCTAGATCAGCATAGCAATCCGGGACAGATTCTTTAATGATGGTGTCCCAAAAAAGGATTCCCGGTTCTGCAGATTTCCAAGCATTGTGAACAATTTTTTTCCACAGTTTACGCGCATCGATTTCTTTTGAATATTTCGGATTCTGACTAAAAACAGGGTATTTCTGTTCGTAGGTAGTATCTTCTTTCACCGCTTGCATAAAGGCGTCATCTATTCGCACCGATACGTTTGCGCCTGTTACCTTTCCTTGTTCCATTTTAGCATCGATAAATTGCTCTGCATCTGGATGGTTTATAGAAACGGAAAGCATCAAAGCTCCACGACGGCCATCTTGCGCAACTTCTCGAGTGGAATTGGAATAACGCTCCATAAAAGGAACAATTCCGGTGGAGGTGAGTGCTGAATTCTTTACCGGAGAACCTTTTGGGCGGATATGAGACAAATCATGCCCAACACCTCCACGTCTTTTCATCAATTGAACCTGTTCTTGGTCTATCTTCATAATACCACCGTATGAATCGGAGTCGCCATCGTTTCCTATTACAAAACAGTTGGAGAGTGAAGCAATTTGGAAAGGATTTCCGATACCCGCCATTGGGCTGCCTTGAGGGACGATGTATTTGAAATCTTTGATAGTCTCATAAATTTCTTCCTCCGACAGCGGATTTGGGTAACGTTGCTCGATTCTTGCAATTTCTCTTGCAATTCGGCGGTGCATGTCGTCCGGTGTTTTTTCATAGATATTCCCATCGGAATCTTTAAGAGCGTATTTATTTACCCATACGCGGGCGGCGAGGTCATCACCTTTAAAATAATCAACCGAGGCTTCAAAAGCTTCATCTTGGGAGTAGATGGTAGGGGTGGAGTGGAGGGTTTTTGTTGGCATACTGAACACGTTTTTTGGAAGTTAGACATTTTCATGTGCGAAAAGCAAAGGTATTAAAATTGTACATTTAAAAAGAGGAGTAGATTCCAATGTTCACAAGTTTTTATAGTTATTTCCCTGTTTGTCAGGGTTATAAAAATTTATCAACATAAAAAAGTTTACAACTTTTGAAAAGACAAAAACCTGTCGAAGTTGTTGAAGTTCATCGACTCCCGCGCGATTGACGTCATTTTAGCTGACAAAAATCATTTTCATAAATAGTAGAAGTGGTTATATTTGCGCTATGAAAAAATCGTTACTCATTCTTTCATTTCTGATGTTGCTAAAACCACTTTGGCCGGTAATGGAATATGCTTTGAAGTACGATTTTATTGTTAGTACACTCTGTGAAAACCGAGATATTCCTGAGATGGAATGTAACGGAAAATGTTATCTCGGGAAACAACTTGCTAAGGAGAATGGAGATCAGGAGGACAATCCGTTTCAAAAATCTTTTCAAACCGAAATTTCTTTTAATCTTATTTCTGAAGAAGTAATTCCGTTTTCATTCGGAGTTTTCTCTGAAGAAATAGAGGAAGCCGTTTTTTATTTTTCTTCGGATTTTTACCGATCCATCACTTCACAGCCTTTAATACAACCTCCGCAACTGTCACTTTCTTAATCGACTCTAACAGGTTCATTGGGATTCTTTCCTAAATCTTCAATGAACCGGAAATCTGTGTCATTACAAAAAGAAAGTAGTATGAAAAATTTTTCTCAGTTGCTGCCGGCAATGACGGGGGTGTTTATGGTGTGCGGTTTTTCCATACAAGCACAAGAACAGCCTCAGGACAGTGTGCAGCCGGTAAATCTTAGTGAGGTTATTGTGGTCTCCTCACGAAAACAATTGAATCATCATCAAAACAAAAAGCCCCTCTCAGGACTTGACCAATATCTGGAATCGTCACGAAACGTTTCTATGATTAAGAGAGGGAGCTATGCTTGGGAGCCCGCTATGAACGGAATGACCTCAGAGAGGTTGGCTGTTACCATAGATGGAATGCAGATTTTTGGTGCCTGTACCGATAAAATGGACCCTGTGACCTCCTATGTTGATGTTTCCAATCTGGAAACTATCGAAATTTCATCGGGTCAAGGCGGAGCTGCTTTCGGAAATACTATTGGTGGCGCTATAAATCTGAAACTCAGTCATCCTAACTTTAGAAAAAAAGGATGGAGCGGAAACCTTGGAAGTTCGTTTGAGACCAATAGCAGTTTACGAATTTTCAATGGTGGCGTGAACTATGCTCAGCAAAAATTCTTTTTTTCAGCCGATGGGCTCTACAGGAAAGCCGGAAACTACAAAGCCGGAGGAGGTAAAGAAGTGGAGTTTTCCCAGTTTGAAAAATTCAACATTTCTGTTAACAGCGGGCTGAGAGTGTCTGATTCACAAACCATTTTGGGCAGTTTGATTCTTGACGAAGCAGTAGATGTTGGGTACCCTGCCTTGCCTATGGATGTTTCTCTGGCGCGTGCGGTTATTGCGTCTGCAAGTTTTTTGCAAGACACCCTCTTTGGGACTTTCAATAAATGGGAAAGCAAATTTTATTTCAACACCATAAAACACGTTATGGATGACAGCAAGCGTCCGGATGTGCCGGTGAGGATGGATATGCCCGGAGAAAGTGAAACATTCGGGTTTTACTCCCAAGCCGGCGCGCAAATGGGAAAGCATGCATTTCTGTTTAAGCTTGATGGCTATCACAACCGCTCCTATGCAGAGATGACGATGTACGCACCCAATCCCGGAGAGATACCCATGTTTATGCTTACTTGGCCCGATGTGCGCACTGAAAATGTAGGGATTTTTTCAGAAGATAGAATTGCCGTCGGCGCCAATTTTATCAAACTTTCCGCACGTTTAAGCGTTCATAAAAACCGTGTTGCGGATGAGTTTGGACGGAATAGCCTTACAATTTTTTATCCGGAAATGAATGCCGAAAAGACAAGGTTCTTGAAAAGTGCTTCGGTGCAATATCATAAGATGCTGAATGACTTCCACTTGGAAGGAGGTGTTTCTTATGGAGAACGTGCGCCATCGGTTTCTGAAGGATTTGGATTTTACTTATTCAACAGTTTCGACAAATACGATTATATAGGGAATCCGACTTTGAAAACTGAAGCGTCTTATGACGTCAATATCTCGGCAACCTACAAAAGACCTCTCTTTGACATTACTCTTGAAGGAAAAGTTTTTCATATAACCGACTATATCATTGGTGAAGTACGTCCTGAACTGAGTGCCATGACAATTGGAGCTGCCGGCGTAAAAGTTTATCGGAATCTCGATTATGTTCGACTTATGAACTTTTCAGTGTCCGGAAAATACGCATTCACACACCATCTCACTTTTAATGGCCGAATTTCTTATCAATACGGAAAAGACCACGACAACAACAACCTTCCTCTTATAAGTCCTGTGAATTATCGGGCAGCTCTGGATTTTTACAAAAATCATTTCTCAGCTTCAATTTTTGCTGAAGGTGCCGGAGCTCACAGAGCATTTGCTGCTTCATACGGAGAAGAGGGAGTACCTGCGTATGCACTGGCAGGAATTAATATCGGAAAAAGATTTATTCTGAAAGACAACGATTTATATTTAAAAACAGGTGTAGAAAATCTTTTTGACACCTATTATGTTTCTTACGCCGATTGGAACTCAATTCCAAGAATGGGTAGAAACTTTTATGTAACCATTTCTTATTCAATAAACTAAAATCAAATACAAATGAACTTAAAATATATCATCAGCTTATTATTAATCGGGTTTATCATTACAAGCTGCTCCAAAGATGAAGGAGAAAACAATACAAATCCGGCATTAGAGCTCAATAAAATTTACACTTTTGACCGTGATACGCATGTTATTGAAGTGTATTCAGAAAATCAACGAATCGAAACAGGTTACAATGAGTTGTACCTTCGATTTTTAGATAAGTCTAATAATGTTTCGCGCACAGACGTGAATGCGCAATGGGAGCCTGTGATGCAAATGGGCAGTATGGTTCACGGGGCGCCGCACGGAAATCTTTATGTTGAAAACAATTTATACAAAGGTTTCATAGTGTTTCAAATGGCGGGTGATGAACATCATTTTTGGGAACTTCATCTCTCATATATTATAGATGGAACAACTTATGAACTCATAGAAAAAATAGCAGTAACCAATCCCTTGAGAGATGTGAAGGTGCAGAGTTTCACCGGAAGTGATGAGGTTCGTTATGTTCTTGCTTTAAAAGAACCCAAAGCTCCCAAGGTAGCCATAAATAATATGGAGGCGTCGCTTTATAAGATGGACGATATGATGAATTTTAGTGTTGTTCAAGATTTCTCCATAAACATTGACCCTCGAATGCCGTCTATGGGAAACCATTCTTCACCCAACAATGAAGATTTGCGTTATGATTCAGTTTCCAAGACTTATAAAGGAAAATTATCTCTGACCATGACAGGTTTCTGGAGGATAAATATGAAACTCAACAATAATTATGGTGATGTGATTAAAGGCGAAGATGTGACAGATTCGCATCAGCAGAGTAGTTTGTATTTTGAAATAGAATTTTAGAACTTTTTTATAAAAGGGCAGAGCTTCAATGAGTTAAGGAAGTTTTAGAAAAAGACTGTAGTGATACGGTCTTTTTTTATTAGGACAAATTTCAATGACTTCCTTCAATTTCAAGATTTTCCTATCTTTGGCGCGTGAAATTTTTTTGGCACATATCTGCATTATTTTTTCTGCTTGTTTTAGGCGGACGGATGGAGCATCCTGCAAACAGTCCGAATCAGGAGATTGTGCTGGAATTTCAAGAAAATTTACCGGGTGAATCAGGAGCTTCGGAACTCATCCAAAACATCACCCGTCGTTTAAATGACATCGGGATTACCCAAGTTCAAGTTATTCAAACTGAGAAGGGTGTTTTCAAAATTCTATATTTCAGTTCTCTTGAAGTCTATCACATAAAAGATTTGCTGAAAGATGGGGTAGCAGTACCCAATTTGCCTTCCGGTATTCCCACACAAATTCCGAATGAAAAACATTCCTACAAACTCGAAATAGTTAAGATTCAAGATAGTGACCTCTTTGAAAATTCGCTTCAAGGAATTTTGGTGGAGGTGAAATCTGTGCCTGACCAATATGTAAAACCTAAACTTCCTTTAGTGTTTGCGACCTTGGTTGAAAAGTGGATTCTTCCTGTTCCGAAAATTGAAAATGTCACTTTTATTCTTCCGGTTCATACTCACGAATCGGTTTATTATGCTTTTCCTGAAGTCAGGGCAGGGCCTTGGGCATAATTGATTCTTTTATAAGAGGTTTTCCTCACACTTCATTCAATATATTATCCATCAAAATTGTCAGATAAGACCGCAAAACATATATTTGCGCCTTTTAAAAATCTGACCAAAAATTAATTTATAACTAATGCAAAACAAAGGACTTATTACCACGTTTGCCGTGTTGTTCGGTTTGGTAAGTATCTATCAGCTCTCCTTTACATTTGTTGCCAACAAAGTAGAACGAGACGCTCGGTCTTTTGCCGAGAGTAAATATCCGGCAGACCAACCCGAAAAACGCGAGGCTGCAGAAGCCCGTTATCTGGATTCTCTAGGGCATGAACCCGTATTCTTGGGAATCGATTATAATACTGCTACAGAAAAAGAATTAAACAAAGGTCTTGACCTTAAAGGAGGGATTAACGTAATTCTTGAAGTTTCCGTGAAAGACATTCTTCGGAATCTTGCCAACAATACTAAAGATCCGGCCTTTAACCAAGCTCTAGAGCGTGCTACAGAACTTCAAAAAACTTCGCAAGAAACTTATCTTGAGTCGTTTTTTAGAGCATTTGACGAACTTCCGGGAGAAAATAACTTGGCGTCGCCTGATATTTTCTTTAATAAAAATCTGGAAGACAACATCAATCCAAACATGACCAACTCTCAGGTAAAACCAATCATTGAGAGAAAAATTGATGAGTCGATTACTTCTGCCTTTGAGGTATTGAGAAAGCGTATTGACAAATTTGGAGTTACACAGCCCAATATTCAACGTCTAGGGAAATCAGGTAGAATTCTTGTAGAACTTCCCGGAGCGAAGGATGTGGACCGTGTTAAGAAACTTCTTCAAAGTACCGCTCAGTTAGAATTCTGGGACGTTTATAAATTTGAAGAAATAGCCGGTTTCCTTCAAGCAGCTGACGAAAAGGCCGGTGAAATTGCTATGGCAAAATCCGGAAAAAAAGTAGAAACAAAAACAGAAACAGAAGTTACCGAGGATGTTGTTGAAACTCCGGAAGGTGAAGAAGTGGCTGAAACAGATACTGAAGAAGACGACATCAGTAAACTTTTAGGAGGTGAGGATGTTGAAAAAGGAGATATGGAAGATGATACCGCACATCCCATTCTCGCAAAAATGGTGTCTCCCGGATATCAAGGTGGCCCTGTAATAGCTAATTTCAGATTGAAGGATACTGCTGAAATTAACAGCTATTTGAGAAATCCTCAAATACGTTCTCTACTTCCGGCAGAATTGCGATTCGCAAAATTTGTATGGGGACTTCCTGTTTCAGACAAACAACGAAGAGGAGAAGAAACTACTTCACTTTACGCATTAAAAGGAAATCGAGACAATACGCCGCCACTAGGAGGTTCGGTAGTAACCGATGCGAGTCAAGAGTATGACCAAATGAGTCGTGTGGTCGTTTCTATGCAAATGAACGGTCGTGGTGCCAAAATTTGGGAGCAAATGACTGGTGAGGCCTATCAAAACGGAAGCCAAATTGCTATAGTTCTAGATGACATTGTTTACTCAGCACCCGGAGTTACCACTGGGGCAATTTCGGGCGGACGAAGCCAGATTTCCGGAGACTTTACCGTAAAAGAAGGTCAGGATTTGGCAAACGTATTGCGTGCAGGAAAACTTCCTGCTTCAGCAGAGATAGTGCAAGCTGAAGTAGTAGGACCAACTTTGGGACAGGAAGCAATCAATAGTGGAATGATTTCGTTTATTATTGCCTTTGTAGGTGTGGTATTCTGGATGATTCTTTATTATGGAAGAGCAGGATTATTTGCAGACATCGCTCTTGTGGCAAATATTCTTTTCATTTTCGGAATTCTTGCCGGAATTGGAGCAGTACTTTCACTTCCCGGTATCGCGGGTATCGTTTTAACTATTGGTATGGCGGTGGATGCCAACGTACTGATTTTTGAAAGGATACGTGAGGAACTTGCTAAAGGAAAATCGCAAAAAGATGCCAATAAGGACGGATTTTCAAACGCGCTTTCTTCTATTCTTGATGCCAACATCACCACGGCACTTACCGGATTTATTCTTTTGATTTTTGGAACCGGTCCTATTCAAGGGTTTGCTACTACATTATTAATTGGTATTGCAACATCTTTATTTACGGCAATTTTTATTACAAGATTATTCATTGAGTCCTAC
Source organism: Flavobacteriaceae bacterium (assembly GCA_035654795.1). Taxonomy (GTDB): domain Bacteria; phylum Bacteroidota; class Bacteroidia; order Flavobacteriales; family Flavobacteriaceae; genus JAAYLC01. The sequence goes on along the minus strand of DASRWC010000019.1, from coordinate 25,982 downwards.
TGTGAAAAAGGAAGATCACTTCCATGTGCTACCGGATTCTCAAAGAATATGTTCAGAAACGTAAATATCCAATTCCTTGCGAAACGTAAGATTGCCTACATCTTCTCGGGAATTTTGATGTTAGTGAGCATCATCTCTTTAGCTACAGTAGGTCTTAATCAAGGTGTGGATTTCGTAGGAGGTAGAACTTACACCGTCCGATTTGCTCAGGACGTAAATTCCAACGAAGTTCAAAACAACTTGATTGAGACTTTTGGAAGTGCTGAGGCTAAAACCTATGGAGGAAATAATCAGTTAAAAATCACCACAAAATATAAGGTCGAGGAAACCGGAACGGAGGTTGACGAAGAAATCGAGAAAATGCTCTTCGAATCTCTTGCGTCTTATTATCCGTCTGACATGACTTTTGAGCGGTTTTCGGAAGACCGAGCCGGAAAAACTATCGGAAAAATGGAATCTTATAAAGTGAGTCCAACTATTGCAGATAACATTAAACGAGATTCTCTTTGGGCGGTTCTTGGTGCAATGGCTGCGATGTTCCTCTACATTCTATTGCGTTTCAGAAAATGGCAATTTGGACTTGGAGCAGTTGTATCCATTATCCACGACGTTATCCTGGTGATGGGAATATTCTCATTGACCTATAGCTTTATGCCGTTTAATATGGAAATTGACCAATCCTTTATCGCTGCGATTCTGACGGTAGTAGGATATTCAGTAAACGATACCGTTATTATTTTTGACAGGATTCGTGAATATTTTGCAGATCATCCTAATTGGAAAATGGGTAGAACCATTAACCTTGCACTGAACAGCACTCTGGGAAGAACGTTAAACACCTCTTTCACTACATTGATCGTATTGTTATGTATGTTCTTCTTCGGTGCAGAATCTATTCGAGGATTACTTTTCGCAATTATTGTTGGTATCGTGGCAGGAACATATTCTTCAATCTTTGTTGCTACGCCGATTATGTATGACACGGCAAAAGGAAAGAATCTTGATGAATTTTTGAAAAAGAAAGAGGAAGAGCCTGTGCTTGAGTCATAAGCCTAACGAACTTCTTTAAATAAAAACCTCTCCTAATTTTTAACGGGAGAGGTTTTTTATGTTCATTAGTTTAAAGATTTGGATCTGATTTTTGTGGGTACGTTCTTTCTTCTTAATGTATATTATTTCCCTTCATACGTAAAAAAAGGCAGCGTTTATATTCCAAACTACTACAACAAAAAACTCGGTTCGTCTAAACTTGAAAGACGGACCGAGTTATTTTATAGGAGATTTTTAAATTATGCTTCCATATAAGCTTCGATAGGATCGCAAGTGCAAATGAGATTTCTATCTCCAAAAGCATCGTCCACACGACGAACAGACGGCCAGAATTTATTTTCCTGAAGGTAGTCCATTGGGAAAGCTGCTTCTTGTCGGCTGTATGGGAAGTCCCATTTATCTGCTGTTACCATGGCCAGCGTATGAGGTGCATTTTTTAAAGCACTATTCGGATCATCTTTTACTGCTGCAGCAATTTCTTTTCGGATAGAAATCATAGCATCACAAAACTGATCCAGTGCATATTTACTCTCACTTTCTGTAGGCTCAATCATTAATGTTCCTGCCACGGGGAAAGAGACTGTAGGTGCATGAAAACCATAGTCCATAAGCCTTTTTGCAATATCAACTACTTCAATTCCTTTTTCTTTAAAAGGACGACAATCAATGATCATTTCGTGAGCTGCACGTCCTCGTTCTCCGGTATAAAGTACTTCATAATGACCGCTTAATCTTTCCTTGATATAGTTGGCATTTAGTATAGCGTATTGTGTCGCTTTTTTCAATCCGTTCACTCCTAACATGGAGATGTATGCATAAGAAATTAAGCACACCAATGAGCTTCCGAAAGGTGCAGAGGAAATTGCTGTGATTGCTTGGTCTCCACCGGTAGTTATTACCGGATTTCCGGGTAAGAAAGGTACTAGTTGCTCAGCAACACAGATAGGACCAACTCCCGGACCTCCTCCTCCATGAGGAATTGCGAAGGTTTTATGAAGGTTTAAGTGGCAAACATCGGCTCCAATAGCTCCGGGATTGGTCAATCCCACTTGAGCATTCATATTAGCTCCGTCCATGTAAACTTGTCCTCCATTTTCATGAATTATGCCGGTTATTTCGCGAATAGAAGCTTCATATACCCCGTGAGTGGAAGGATATGTAATCATTATACAAGAAAGATTATCCTTGTGTTTGACCGCTTTTTCGCGTAAATCCTCCACATCAATATTTCCTTCATCTGTGGATTTAACTACCACAACTTTCATTCCTGCCATAACTGCACTGGCAGGGTTTGTTCCGTGTGCAGACGCGGGAATCAAGCAGATATCTCGGTGATGGTCTCCACGAGATTCGTGATAGGCCCGAATAACCATAAGTCCTGCAAACTCACCTTGTGCGCCTGAATTTGGCTGAAGAGAGGTTGCGGCAAATCCTGTGATTTCACTTAACTGCTTCTCCAATTTTCTAAGAACCGTATGGTATCCTTCGGCCTGATCCACGGGAACAAATGGGTGGATATTTCCCCACATAGGATCGCTCAATGGTAACATTTCGGCAGCGGCATTCAGCTTCATGGTGCAAGATCCTAATGAAATCATTGAATGGTTTAGAGATAGGTCTTTGCGTTCCAATTTTTTAATGTATCGCATCAACTCGGTTTCACTGTGATATCGGTTAAACACCTCCTGTTCAAGGAAAGTTGTTTGTCGTCGCAGATCTTCCGGAATAATATCGGCAGATTCCAATTCGCTGATTTTTACAAAGTCAGTTTTTACGGCATCTGCAAAAATGGCAAGTATTTTATTCAGGTCTTTTACGGTTGTGGCCTCGTTGATTGAAATGGAAACCGTATCAGCATTTGGATAATAGAAATTGACCTCTCTGGCTTCGGCTAGAAATTTTATTTTACTTGCATCTGTTTTTACTAGAATGGTATCAAAATAAACTTCATTTAATTGCTCAAAACCTAGTTTCTTCAATTCTTTTGCTAGTGTTACGGCACTTCTATGAACTTTTTGTGCAATGTATTTCAATCCTTCAGGTCCATGATAAACGGCATACATCCCTGCCATTACTGCAAGAAGCACTTGAGCAGTACAAATGTTTGAAGTGGCCTTGTCTCTCTTAATGTGTTGTTCACGGGTCTGTAGTGCCATACGAAGCGCTCGCTCGCCATTGGCGTCTTTTGTAACACCGATAATTCTACCCGGAATGTTTCGTTTATATTCTTCTTTGGTAGCAAAAAAAGCAGCATGTGGACCGCCATATCCCAAAGGAATTCCAAACCGTTGGGTGGTCCCAACAACTACATCCACTCCAAAATGTCCCGGAGCCTCGAGCATCACCAAACTGAGAATATCGGCAGCAACAGCTACTTTAATTCCGGAGTCATTTGCTTTCTGAACGAATGCTTTATAATTGGAAACTTTACCGGTTTTTCCCGGATATTGAAGGAGTGCTCCAAAATAATCTTCGCCAAAGTCGAAGGTCTCATGATTGCCGATAACTAATTCTATACCAATAGGCTCAGAACGAGTTTGTAAAACAGACAAGGTCTGGGGAAGAATTTCTTCAGATACGAAGAATTTGGCAGCATTATTTTTCTTCTTATCTTTTTCTCTCACTGCAAAAAGAAGAGCCATAGCCTCAGCAGCTGCAGTGGATTCATCAAGTAAAGAAGCATTTGCCAATTCCATTCCGGTTAGATCAGTGATGACCGTTTGAAAATTTAACAACGCCTCCAATCGTCCTTGGGCAATTTCTGCCTGATAAGGAGTGTAGGCGGTGTACCATCCCGGATTTTCAAAAATATTCCGTTGAATCACCGGTGGTGTTATTGCTTGATGATAACCTAGGCCAATATAAGTTTTGAAAACTTTATTTTTTGAAGATAGCTCCGTGATGTGTTCAAGATATTCTTGTTCACTCATGGCAGTATCCAGTTTCAATGCCTTTTTGAGTAAAATATCATCCGGCACGGTTTCATAAATCAATTGATCCATAGATGAAACACCGACAGTGTCTAACATTTCAGTGAGATCCGATTCACGTGGACCAATATGACGTAAAGCAAAAGAATCAGTATTCATAAGTTTTGTCCTTTCTTAGGATTTTTGGAGTTTATATCAATTTCTGACATCATTATTTCCGGTCAAACCAAGTGAAAAATGATTGGGTGCAAAAATACGATTTTTAAGTCGATTTATAGGTGTGATTTTCAGTATCGGAAGGATTCTTTAGAAAAATTTGAGGAAGGAGAAAAAGGAATAAATTACCTTTAGTTTCATGAAATATTTTCGATGCTTTTTGGATTTTTATATCAGAAGTCAAATACATGTTTCTATAGCAGTTACTGCTTTTAGTGCCATAACCGCCCTTGAATTTCAGTTGCATCTTTCACTTTGGTTTTATGTCTTTGTCTTTGTTTGTGCCATGGTTGGGTACAATTTTGTGCTGCATCCGGCCGGTATTCTGCATTTATTAGATTCAAAGAGGAGTTCATTTTTGGTTGTTTTAGGTGGAAGCTTGATCGTTTGGGTTTCTCTTTATTTATTTAAACTTCAATATCTGTCGGTTGTAACGTTCAGTTTATTGATGCTTATTACTTTTTTATATGCCATTCCGGTTATTCGCAATAAGAATTTGAGAAATGTTTCAGGTATAAAAGTTTTTGTTGTTGCTTTAGTGTGGGCCGGGGTGACGGTGGTATTGCCCTTAGAAATCGAAGAGAATTTATTATACAAGTCAGATTATCTTCTAACTTTTATTCAGCGTTTTTTGATTGTGGTGTTATTAATGATCCCTTTTGAGATTCGGGATTATTCTAAGGATGCTCCGGCCTTGATTACCTTGCCTCAACAGCTTGGAATTCAAACCACCAAACGTATGGGATGGGGCGTGATGGGGATTATCATTTTCCTGGAAGCCTTGAAAGACGAATTTTCAGAACACCATTTATACAGCCTCCTGTTTTTTTTATTCCTTCTTGGAATTGCCATCATAAAATCGTCTGAAAACCAGTCGCGGTATTTTGCTTCTTTCGCTGTGGAAGGACTACCCGCTATTTGGTGGCTTTTATACGTAATTATGATTTGGGTTGATTAACATGTTGCATTTCTCGCTCAATTTGTTGTTTGAGAACTTGTTTTTGATCTGGTGAAAGATGTTGGAGGGCGGAATCCTGAAGAACACGATGAAAATGTTCAGATTTTTTTGAATAAGTTCGACACTCTTTGCAATAAAGCGTGTGCAGTTGGATCAGGAAGATTTCTCTCCAATTGGCCTCTTTGTATTCTCTTTTGTCGCACAAACTAGTAGTTTTTTCGCATCGGGGGAACTTCATAAAAATTTTTATTTAAACCAATTTTTTTCGAGACACTCCATCATATTCTTGCGGGCTCTGTGTAGGATCACCCATAGATTAGACGGAGTTATATTGAGTTCTTTACAAATTGTTTCGGTATCTAATCCTTCAATACTCTTCATTTTAAAGATACGGGCTTGATTTTCATTTAATTGATCCAAACATTCTAAAATGGCCAAACGCAATTCTTCATTTTCAATCAATTCATCTGCGGCTTGTGCTTGTAAGTCAGGTACGTTTTCCTCTATCCAGTCTCCTTCCATCTCCGGATCTTGGTATGAAACAGATATTTCTGCACGTTCTTTTTGAGTGTTAAGCTTGCGGTAATAGTCTATGACCTTTCTTTTTAATATTGAAATAAGCCATGTGCGTTCTGAAGATTTTCCTTGGAAAGTTTTCCGACCTCTTAACCCTGATAAAAATGTTTCCGATACGATATCTTGAGCTACAATATGATCATTTACCCTCACAATTGCATAATTGTAGAGGTAATCTGCATATCGATCTACCCATTTTTCCGGATTAAGAGTTGTCAAAGTTGATTAGTTTTATCTCAAATTTAGTGAAGATATACCGGATTTTATTGAAGAGTCGTGGATTTTATCCAATCTTTAATATTTTCTCAAAAAATCGCATTTGATTGCAACTAGAGATTCTCAAATCCATTAAATTTACTCTTTTAATAAAATTCATCATGAGAAAATTATTTACCCTTCTACTTTTTTCAACCATTTATATTCTTCCTTGTCAGGCTCAACAAGATCATTTTTTTGCCACCATGGATCAAAATTCAGCCGAGAAATATGTCTTGAGATTTCCTGAAGGTATTGAAATTATTGCAACGGAGAATACGGTTTGCGCCGTTAAAATGACTACGGAAATTGCCGAAATTATTAAAAAGGAGGTTAAAACTCATGGGTCCAATTATATTTTTATGCCGAGCATTGATAACGCAATAGAAGCAGTTCAATTATCCGGCAATAGGCCTGCTGCTATTGATTTTACCATCACGGAAACAGCCTTTGTAAACGAGTGCTTAGACCTGATAAGTGTTGAAAATATTGAACAAAATATAATTGAACTTCAGAATTACGGAACACGCCATCATTCAAAACCTCAAGCTCGGCAGGCGGTATTAGATCAAAAAATGAAGTGGGACAACTGGATAGCAGCAACCGGAAGAACGGATATACACACCAGGATATATGAGCACCAGAACACGCCAATGCCCTCTGTAATTTTGACCATAGATGGCGCAAATAACGCTGATGAGTATGTGATTGTAGGAGGTCATATTGATTCTACTACCTGGAATCCCAGTGTTGCTCCGGGAGCTGATGATAATGCTTCAGGTATTGCATCGTTAAACGAAATGGTACGCGTTCTTTTAGAAAAGAATTTTATTCCCTCTCGCACCGTGGAAGTTATGGCTTTTGCTGCTGAAGAAATTGGACTCGTTGGCTCCGGAGAAATTGCACAACATTACAAACAAAACAATAAAAATGTGCTTGCCTATGTTCAATTTGATATGACCGGATATAATGGCTCCTCAGATGATGTTTACATCATGACAGATTATTATACAAGCAGTGATTTGAATTTATATTTAACGCAACTAATGGATCACTATAACAGCTCCGGAGATCATTCATTCTCATATAATTATTCAGAATGTGGATACGGATGTTCCGATCATGCTAGCTGGGCGGCAAACGGTTATTCTGCATCAATGCCATTTGAGGCCGCAATGGGGGAGGACAATCCTTTTATTCATACCGCCAATGATATTTTTTCTGTTCTTGAAACCGGAGAGCATGCTGCTAAATTTGCAAAGTTGGGGCTACAGTTTATTGTGGAAGCGGCAAAACCCCAGATTATGAATACCACTCAATTTAATTCTCCTTCGGTAACAATATACCAGCGAGGAAGAGAACTTTTCTACTCTATCGCCGACAATTGGATCATAGACCGGATTAACATTTTAAATGCTACAGGGCAAAAAGTTCAATCTTTTTCTCCTGAACCTAAAGAAAGCAATATTCATCTTGATACACTTGCCAGTGGGATATATTTAATTGAATTTAAGACTTCTACCGGTTTTCGGGCGATCCGAAAAATATTGATATTTTAAATTTGGTTTGAGCTTTTGTTTTTTTTTTGTTTACCTTTCCATTCATTTTATACCAACTAAAAATAGACGGATGTTTAATTGTCATTTTTGAATTTGAACATCGTCGAGGCAAGAATTAAAAACCAAAACACATGAAAAGAAAAAATCAGACACTTCTAAAGCTCGGAAAATATGCTGTAGCAGTATTATTTGTTGGAGCAACATTGGCATCTTGTAGTAAAGACAAGAGTAATGACAATAATGATGGAATCAGTCGACAAGATTTCTCACGTAACTATTTTGATGTAAACGGAGGCGATTTTTCAGGAAAAGCATTACCCGGCTCAAATTCATCAACTCTTGAAATAACCAATGTTTCAGGAAATTCCACCGTTTTGGCTGGTGGTACGAATACGATAAAGGTCACCGGGAATGAGGGTGCACGGGAAGTAATTGTTGGGGTGAAAAATCAAGACGGATATTTCATTATCCCTATGACAAGTCAAGGATCTCCTCGCGGCGGAAATGCAATGATGGAAGCCGATGTGCGTATGATAGTAAGTCAACAGCTACAAGAAAGCTTTACCCTTGCTATTGGAGTGGGAGACGGACAAGGAAATTTCGGTCCTTTCCAGTTCATGGAAGTTAATCTTTTGCATGCCGGAACAGGAAAACTTCAAGTGAGTGTGCAGTGGGATCAAGAAAATGATGTAGATCTACATTTGACTGAGCCCAATGGAACACGGATTTATTATGGATCGAGCCGATCTTCTAATGGAGGAGAGCTTGACGTAGATAGTAATGCCGCCTGCTATTTGGATCATATCAATAATGAAAATATAACTTATGCTTATCCCGATGACGATCCGAATGTGATTGTTGAGAATGGAGAATATTTGGTGGAGGTTGACCTGTGGTCAAATTGCGATGTAAGCAGCAATACAAGTTATACGGTTATTGCACACTATAACGGAGTGCTTATAAATCCAACTGAGGGAGTCAATCCTCACTACGGAACATTAACTCCGGAAGATGAAAGTCATAATTCCAACAGAAAAACAGTTATGAAGTTTGCAATAGACGGCACTTCTCCAAAAGGATTACCTGCCAATGAGTATCAATTGGACACTCCAAAAGCAGTCAAATTCTCCTTCGATAAGAACAATAAAGTCTTCGAGAATTTTTCTAGAAAAAAGTAATTATACTTAACTAACCAATTAATTCAAAATCGCTTCTAATTACCGGAAGCGATTTTTATTTTTAGAAAGAAAGGACTTTGATAATTAGCACTTTAGGTTTCAAAAAAATCAAATAAACCGGATCATCTTTGAATGACTTCCAATTTGAGATACCAAAAGCAGCAAGATTTGAAGTCATAAAAATATAGTGCTTTCGGAACTTTCCAGATTCGAAGAAAGAAAAAATAAAAGATAAAAGGAAAGCCGTTTTTAGAAAAATAAAACGGCTTTCGTTATCGTTTTTTGGGAGCACTTTTTAAATCAATCCGGCTCGCTTTAAAAGTGCTGTGTTGTCCGGTCGATGTCCTCGGAATCGTTCAAAGAGTACCATAGGTTCTTCTGTTCCTCCTTTTGAAAGAATATTTTCCTTGAAATTTTCAGCAACTTCTTTATTGAAGACACCTTTTTCTTTAAAGAGTTCAAAGGCATCGGCATCTAGAACCTCAGCCCATTTATAGCTGTAATATCCTGAGGAATAGCCGCCTTGAAAAATATGAGAAAAAGACGTACTCATACAGTTATTGGCAACGTCAGGATATAGTTGTGTTTCCCGAAAAGCTGCCAGCTCATAAGCTTTTACATCTGAGATATCAGACGGATCTGTATGGTGCCACGCCATATCTAAAAACCCGAAACTCAATTGTCGAATCGTAGCCATTCCTTCTTGGAAATTGGAGCTCTCTCTGATTTTTTCTACGTATTCCATAGGAATTAATTCATCTGTTTGGAAATGTCTTGCGAAAAGCCTGAGCGCCTCTTCCTCATAACACCAGTTTTCAAGAATCTGACTTGGAAGCTCTACAAAATCCCAATACACTCCGGTTCCTGATAAACTAGGATATGTAGTATTTGCCAGCATGCCGTGAAGCGCGTGACCAAATTCGTGAAAAAGAGTGGTCACTTCATTAAAGGTGAGCAACGAAGGTTTAGTAGCAGTCGGTTTCGTGAAATTGCAAACTATCGAGATGTGAGGTCTTTCATTTTTGCCATTCTTCTTTTGTTGATTCTTGTAGGATGTCATCCATGCACCATTTCTTTTTCCCGCCCTCGGATGAAAATCAGCATATAAAAATGCTTTAAAATCTCCTTTTTCGTCGGTTACTTCATACGTTCGAACGTCAGGATGATATTTTTCTATCGTCTCGATTTCCTTGAAATTCAATCCGAAAAGTTTTTTTGAAACTTGAAAAACACCGTTAACAACATTTCTTAACTCAAAGTACGGTTTTAATTTTTCATCATCCAGATCAAATCGTTCTTGTTTCAATTTTTCTGAATAATAGGCACTATCCCATTTCTCCAGACGATCAATGTTATCTAATTTTTTTGCAAAAGCAGTTAACTCTTTAAATTCTTCTAAAGCAGCAGGTTTAGCTTTTTCCAACAAATCATTTAGAAAATCTAGAACGGTAGCCGGAGTTTTAGCCATGCGTTCTTCTAAAACGAAGTGAGCGTGAGACTGATATCCCAGTAAATTTGCTCGCTTGTGGCGAAGCTGTACAATTTTTAAAACGATTTTCTGATTGTCCAGCTCGTCTTGTTGGAATCCTTTGGCTCCGAAGGCTATAGCCATCTTTTTTCGAAGATCTCGATTGTCTGCATAGGTCATAAACGGAAGGTAGCTGGGATAATCCAAGGTGAAAATCCATCCTTCTTTTTCACGTTCTTCCGCTAATAACTTTGCCGCTTCAATAACACCTTCCGGAAGTCCATTCAGTTCAGATTCATCGGTGATTTGTAACTCAAACCTATTCGTTTCTGCCAAAACATTTTCTCCAAATGAAAGGCTTAACTTGGAGAGTTCCGTATCTATTTTCCGAAGTTCTCGTTTTTGATCTTCTGTAAGATTTGCTCCATTTCTTGAAAATGATTTGTACTTTCTGTTCAGCAACATCTTCTGCTCGGAGGTGAGGGGCAGACCGGATTTGTTTTCATAAACAGATTTCACCCTTTCAAAAAGCGATTCATTAAGAAGTATATCATTTCTCAATTCTGTTAGTAAGGGTGATACTTCTTGTGCAATTTTTTGAATTTCGGGATTGGTCTCAGCGCTGTTTAAATTGAAAAAAATGGAAGTGACACGATCAAGTTGTTCTCCTGAAAACTCCAGAGCTTCAATTGTGTTTTCAAAAGTGGGGAGATCGGGATTATTGGCAATGCTATCAATTTCCTCCCGGGTTTCCTCAATGAGCATAGTAATTGCCGGAAGAAAATGTTCGTTTTTTATCGCTCCAAAAGGAGCGGTATCAAACTTTACTAAAAGTGGATTATTTTTTAAGTTCATGCTGAACATTTTTTGCGCCTTCTTCAACTTTGGCTTTTAGATTTTGCTTGTAATCGATGATTTTTTCTAGGATATCCTCATTTGATGTACTCATAATTTGAGCAGCCAATATTCCTGCATTTTTTGCACCATCCAGGGCAACCGTTGCTACAGGAACACCTGCCGGCATCTGAAGTATGGAAAGCACACTGTCCCAGCCGTCAATTGAATTTCTGGATTTTACAGGGACACCAATAACCGGAAGTGGAGAAAGGGAAGCAATCATTCCCGGAAGATGTGCAGCTCCACCGGCACCTGCAATAATTACGGCAATGTCACGATAATGAGCATTTTTTCCATAATCAAACATTTTTTCAGGAGTGCGATGTGCGGAAACAATGTCCACTTCCCATGGAATTCCCAATTCATTTAATACATCAATTGCTTCTTGCATAATGGGTAAATCGCTAGTACTACCCATAATTATTCCTACTTTTTTCATTTCTATTTTTGTTTGGGTGTCTTAATTGTCACTTATAACTCTTATTTCCTTTTTTACTTTTTCGGCTATACGTCGTGCTTCATCGGGATTTTTGTTTACAATGGTAACGTGTCCCATTTTTCGAAAAGGACGAGTTTCTTTTTTGCCGTAAATATGAGGCGTCACCCCGGGCATTCCTAAGATTTTTTCTATGTTTTCATATTTCACAGGACCTTGATATCCTTCTTCACCAACCAGATTCACCATAATTCCGCTGACCTTACTGTCTGTGTTCCCTAGTGGTAGATTAAGAATGGCGCGTAGATGTTGTTCAAATTGATTGGTATAAGAAGCTTCAATGCTGTAATGACCACTGTTGTGCGGTCTCGGTGCAACTTCATTCACGATAATTTCATCATTTTCTGTTTGAAACATTTCAACAGCCAGAAGCCCAACATGTTCAAAGCTCTCTGAAACTTTCCGAGCAACTTCTCTGGCTTTGTTTGCTACAGTATCATCTATACGTGCGGGACAAATAACATATTCCACCTGATTTGCTTCCGGATGAAATTCCATTTCTACAACCGGGTATGTTTTCACCTCTCCGCTCGGATTACGGGCAACAATTACGGCCAACTCATTTTTAAACGGAATGAATTGTTCAATGATACATGGAGTGTCCGGCAGAGGAATGATATCTTCTTCACGACGAATTATAGCCACTCCACGTCCGTCATATCCTCCCGTGCAACTTTTCCACACAACAGGAAGGTGAAGTTTTTTATGAAATACCGCGTCATTCAAGGCATCTTTATCCTCATAGCGTTTAAAAGGTGAGGTGGGAATGTGGTGGTCAACGTAAAATTGTTTTTGAATGCCTTTATCTTGAATTTTTCTTAGAGTTTTGGCACCGGGAAATACTTTAACTCCTTCATTTTCCAACTTCTCTAAGGCTTGTATGTTTACACTTTCTATCTCAAAAGTTAGAACGTCAACATTTTTCCCGAAATTATACACAGTTTCAAAATCCATTAAATCTCCTTGTTCAAAATAATTACAGGCCATGCGAGACGGCGCCTCTGTAGATGGGTCTAAAACGTGGGTATGGATATCCCATTTACGGGTTTCATAAAGCATCATTTTTCCCAGTTGCCCGCCGCCCAGGATTCCGAGTTTGAATGAAGAAGAAAAATGGTTCATCATAATATTAATTTTTGATGCACAAAGATAGAGAATAGGGGAGAGTATCTGTGACATCAATAGACGGGATATAGAAATGTCTAAAATTTTTTGGAACTATAAATTCTGTCATGAAATTAATCCGGCACTGAGATCGGAAGTGAAAAGAGATAGAATAACTTTTTTGAAACATATAAAATTTTAATCGTAGTAACTTATTTTTGTGAATTTCAGAGTTATGGACAAAATAGACGGATTTCAAGGTTTTTCAGAAATGCTTAAGGACAGGCAAATGGTGGTATTCTTTTTTTCTACAGAAAATTGCAGTGTTTGTACCACATTGAAACCGAAAATCAGGGAGATGATCGAAATCCATTTTCCAAAAATGGAATTTCAGACCATAAATCTGAATGATCAACCGGAGCTGACTTCTGTTTTTGGTGTTTACACCGCGCCTACCTTATTGGTCTATTTTGAAGGTAAAGAGTACATACGAAAAAGTCAAAATATGGGAATAGATGAAGTGAAGGAGGCCATTGAGAGGTTGTATAAGTTGATGGATTCTTGAGACTTTCCGGCGTGCAAATAGTATCTTTAATCTTGATAAGCAAAAGATATGAAGACTTGTGAATATCTTCTTTTCATTCTTCTGTGGATGGTTTCTTCCGTGACACTGGCCCAGTAGTCTGAAAACTCCGGACTTCTTCAGGAAGCAAATTCTCTTGTTTATTCAAACCCTCAAAAGGCAATTCAAATTAGTCAAGACTTCGAAAAATCAACATTGTTTTTGGATAAGAATATGCGCATCGGCAAATTGGCTAAAATTTTAGATACCAATACACGTTATCTCTCTACTATTATAAATTCAGAAAAGAACAAAACTTTCAACTCCTATATTAATAGTTTAAGAATTCCTCATATCGTCTATAAGATACAGGCAGATCCACAATACCTGACTTACAAAGTAAGTTATTTGGCTGAAGTAAGTGGTTTTGTTTCTCAAAGCAGTTTCACTAAGGCATTTAAAGAAGAGATGGGAAGAATTCCGTCTGCCTTTATTAAAGAAGAAATTGAAAAACAAAGGGACGTATAGCATTTTTTGTAAAACGAAGGTTTTATCAGAAATGGAGTCTTTTTTCCGGTCTTCACTCCTTAAAATTTTAGTACTTTTACAGCTTCATTTTTTTTTTAATTCATTTCTGATTCAATGACCAATATTATTCTATTCGGGCCTCCGGGTGCCGGAAAGGGCACGCAAGCTGATATTCTAAAACAAAAATACAATCTTGTCCACATTTCAACCGGTGATGTTTTCCGATACAATATCAAGAATCAAACAGAACTTGGAAAATTAGCCAAATCTTTTATGGATAAAGGTAAATTGGTTCCCGATGAAATAACCATTGATATGCTTAGCGCAGAAGTGGATAAAAATCCGGATGCAAACGGTTTTATTTTCGACGGATTTCCACGCACAGAAGCTCAAGCAGATGCTTTAGGACATTTAATGGACGATAAAGATTCAGGGATTGATGCCATGATCGCGCTGGAAGTTGATGATGAGGTTTTGGTAGAGAGGTTACTGAATCGAGGCAAAACAAGCGGTAGAACTGATGATGCCGATGAAAACATCATCCGAAACAGAATCAAAGTTTACTATAATGAAACCGCGGTTTTAAAGGATTATTACCAAAAGAAAAACAAATATTACGGCGTAGAAGGTGTGGGTAGTATTGAAGAAATTACAGAGCGCTTGAGCGCGGTAATAGACCAATTATAAAACCATTTCTAAGCTTAAGAAGAAATTTTGAAACTGTGACTGAAGGGAATTTTGTTGATTATGTAAAAGTTTATGTCGCATCCGGAAAAGGAGGAGCGGGAAGCAAGCATTTACGTAGGGAAAAATATGTGCCAAAAGGAGGTCCTGATGGTGGAGATGGAGGGCGTGGGGGTCACGTAATTATCAAAGCAAACCGAAATCTGTGGACGCTGTATCACTTAAAATTTAAAAGACACTTTCGTGCAGAACATGGTCACCCCGGCGGTAAACAAGGAAGTACCGGTGCAGACGGTGCCGATATTTATATTGAAGTGCCTCTTGGCACTGTAATTCGAGATAAAGAAACGGAGGAAATTCTTTTCGAACTCACCGAAGACGGGCAGGAACAAATTATTGTAAAAGGCGGTCGAGGTGGATTGGGGAATATGCACTTTAAGAGTGCCACAAACCAGACACCCAGATATGCCCAGCCGGGAGAGGAAGGGGTAGATCGAGATATTATTATTGAGCTAAAGATTTTAGCCGATGTGGGACTTGTTGGGTTCCCTAATGCCGGAAAATCAACCTTGCTTTCCGTTATCACCGCAGCTAAACCAAAGATTGCCGACTATGAATTCACAACTCTCAAACCAAACTTGGGAATTGTGAATTATCGTGATTTCCAGACTTTCGTGATGGCGGATATTCCGGGAATTATTGAGGGTGCGGCAGAAGGACGAGGAATTGGTCATAGATTTTTGCGTCATATCGAAAGAAACTCGGTGTTGTTGTTTCTAATCCCTGCCGATGCACCTGATATTAAGGAGCAATATGATATTTTGGTGGACGAACTGCGCCGATACAATCCGCAACTTCTGGATAAAGACAGACTCGTGGCAATCAGTAAATCGGATATGCTTGATGAGGAACTAAAATCGGAAATGAAAGCTCATCTTGACGAAGATTTTAAAGATGTAGCCTATCTTTTTATTTCTGCCGTAGCGCAAAAAGGGCTGATGGAACTAAAGGATAAATTATGGGAACTACTCAATCCGAAGCAAGAAGAATTCTATCCCTTTGATCCTTCCGAAGAAGAATAAAATCTTATTAAAGTTGTTCTAAACAAGAATTGTTTTTACTGAAAATTCTGTTCATTTGGAAGGAATGAAAATAAAAACTATGATTCGTCTTCTGATTTGGCTAGGTCTTGTCCTTACTATTGCTTCTTGTGCCCCTCTGGTGGACGTGAAGTTTGATGAAAAAACAGATTTCACCCGTTATCAAACCTACTATTTCTATCCAACTATTTCATCAGGATTAGATGAGTTTGAAGACGAAATAGTTATGGAAACTCTTGATCTTCTATTACAAACTCGAAACTTTAAACAAGATCCTGCCGCAGATTTTTTGGTGAATTTTTACGTAATAGAATCTCAAGAATCTTTTGATCATTTAGGTGCCGATTATTATAAAACCGGAGCTACTGTTCAAGAATTTGTTTTGGACTTTGTTGACAAAGAAAAAGATGAACTGATCTGGCAAGGAAGGATTACAGGAAGAATTACGAATGGCATTACTGACAGTCAACTGCATAGATATTACGAAAGACTCATTGCCGAACTTTTGAGAAACTATCCGCCAAAAAAATAGAGTATGTCAAATTACCTTTGCTTGGTCCTTCTATTTTCCCATTTAGGAAGCCTTGCTCAAGGTTTTTTCAATCAAGCAGAAAAACAATTTGAAGCCGGAAATTATAAAGATGCAAGAATTCTTTTTCAAAAACATCTAGAGTTTGAACCCAATCACTTAAAGACTCGGGAATATTTAGGAGATATTGAGGCGCATCTTGGAAATTGGGATACTGCGATCTCAATATACAGTGCTTTATCAAACAATTTTCCCGATAATGCGGAATACCATTATAAATATGGAGGAGCCATGGGAATGAAAGCTTCCGACAATCGGTGGTATGCTTTAATGAATTACAGCCGGATTCGCCAAGAATTTGAAGAGGCCATTCGTTTAAATCCGAATCATATTGACGCCCATTGGGCTCTGGTGGAATATAATTTGCAGCTTCCATTCATTCTAGGAGGTGGAGAGGAAAAGGCAAGATTTTTTGCCAAACAATTAAGTAAAATTTCAAAAGTTGACGGTTATCTGGCATTGGGTAAAATTGCAGAATTCTATCACCATTATTCCGAAGCGGAAAAAGCTTATGTGAAGGCAAATAATATAGGACAATCTGTTCATACCTTCCGTACCCTTGTGAAATATTACAAAAGGCAGAATCAAAACAAAAAAGCCGACGCTGTCTCCAAGGAAGCTGAAAGAAAGTTTGGTTCCGGATTCGCAGAAGGCAACAATATTTGAAACAGAATCGCGTGTTTCCTTTGTTACTTTGATTATTCTTTTTTCTGCTTTAGACTATCTTTACACTTCAATTTTGAAATAAATGAAAATGAGAATTCATTTTATAGCCATTGGCGGAAGTGCGATGCATAATCTTGCGCTGGCATTGCATAAAAAAGGAGATACCATTACCGGAAGTGACGACGAGATTTTTGAACCCTCTAAAAGTAGATTGGCAAGAGCAGGGATTCTTCCTGAAGCAGAAGGCTGGCATCAGGAAAAAATCACTTCAGATATCGATGCCGTGATACTCGGAATGCATGCGAAAGCCGACAATCCGGAACTATTAAAAGCAAAAGAGCTCGGATTAAAAATCTACAGTTATCCGGAATTTCTTTATGAGCAGTCCAAAAATAAAACCAGGGTAGTAATTGGCGGTTCTCACGGAAAAACTACCATCACTTCCATGATTCTGCACGTGATGAACTATCATGGAAAAGATGTAGATTATATGGTTGGTGCTCAATTAGAAGGTTTTGATACCATGGTTCAAATTTCTGACGATACCGATTTTATGGTTATCGAAGGCGATGAATATCTTTCTTCACCTATCGATCGTCGGCCTAAATTTCATTTATACAAACCCAACATTGCTCTATTGAGCGGAATTGCCTGGGACCACGTCAATGTTTTTCCCACTTTTGATGAATATGTAGATCAGTTTCGAATTTTCATCAACCAAATCACTGACGGCGGTGCACTTGTTTACAATGAAGAAGACGCGGAAGTAAAAGCTCTTGTGGCAGCTGCAGAAAATCCAATAAAAAAATATCCTTATCAAACGCCGCAGTACATTATTGAAAATGGAAAAACATTATTAGCAACGCCGGAAGGAAATATGCCTTTGGAAATTTTCGGAAAACACAATTTAAATAATCTTGAAGGTGCACGCTGGGTTTGTCAGTTAATGGGCATTGATGCCGATGATTTTTACGAAGCGAGTTCTACTTTTAAAGGAGCAGGAAAACGATTAGAGAAAATTGCAGAAACATCAAATTCCGTGGCTTATAAGGATTACGCCCATTCCCCGAGCAAAGTTGATGCCACCACGAGAGCTGTTAAAGCCCAATATCCGAATAGGAAATTGATAGCTGTTCTGGAACTTCATACATACAGTAGTCTAAGCCCGGGATTTTTAAAAGAATATCGCGGAACGCTGGATGCAGCGGATAAAGCAATAGTTTTTTATTCACCAAAAGCAGTGATGATCAAACAACTGGAAGCTATAAAACAAGAACAAATTGAGGAGGCTTTTGACCGTGAAGATATTGTTGTCTTCACCAATCCGGCCGACTTAATGACATACTTGTACACCCAAAATTTCAAAGATTCAACCTTGTTGTTTATGAGTAGCGGGAATTATGGCGGATTGGATTTGCATGAAGTTAAAACTTACGTTGAAAAAAATTAAGAAATGAAAGTGACCTTAGATCGAATTAATGACGATTTTTTATTTGAAGCCAAGGGAGTTAAAGATGCTCCCGTTTTGATAGATAATATTTCAGAACCCAATGCCAAGGGTGCGAGTCCGATGGAATTATTGCTAATGGCAGTTGGTGGATGCAGTGCTATTGATGTGGTTTCTATTCTAAAAAAACAGCGGCAGATAATCACTTCTTATAAAATGGAAGTGGAAGGTGACCGAATGGAAGTTCGCGAAGCCAAACCTTTTAAAGCGATTCACGTTCATTTAATTTTAGAAGGAGAGATCGATTCGGCAAAAGCCATTCGTGCTGCTGAGTTGAGTTTTGAGAAATATTGCTCGGTATCCATAACGATGGAGGCGTCGGTAAACGTAACTTATTCCATTACTTTAAACGGCACAAAAATTCACTGATAACAGGCATTTATGATTCCAACCAAAGCTGAAGTAGAGTTTGCGTATAAAAGTGTGAAGCCTTTTGTGCACGCCACTCCTGTATTAACTTCAGTCTATTTTAATAATCTGACCGGCGCTGAAATTTATTTTAAATGCGAAAACTTCCAGAAAATGGGAGCTTTCAAAATGCGTGGTGCCATGTTTGCTTTATTACAACTTTCTGCTGAGCAGAAAAAAAGGGGAGTTGTAACGCATTCTTCAGGAAATTTTGCACAAGCCTTGTCGTTGGCGGCAAAACTCCTGAAAATCCCTGCTTACATTGCGATGCCAAAAAACGCTCCCGACGTAAAAAAAGCTGCAGTGAGGGAATACGGCGGAATCATTTTCGAAACTGAAAATTTTGCACTGGCTCGAGAAAAAGAGGCCGAACGAATCCGAATTGAATATGGCGCAACATTCATTCATCCTTCCAATAACCGAAAAGTGATTCTCGGAAATGCATCAGCAGGAATGGAGTTTCTTTTTCAGAAATCAGATTTGGATATCATTATTGCGCCTGTTGGGGGCGGAGGACTTATTGCAGGAACTTCTCTGGCAGTAAAATATTTCGGAAAAAATTGTAAAACCATGGGCGCAGAACCATTTGCGGCCGATGATGCTTTTAGAAGCCTTCTATGGGGTCAGATTGAATACAATAAATCTGCTAATACTATTGCTGACGGACTCCGCACCTTTCTCGGGAACGAAAATTTCCCCATAATAAAAGAATTTGTTTCTGAAATTATTCGGGTAGAAGAACAAGAAATTGTCAATACCATGAAAGATGTCTGGGAACGGATGAAAATCATCATTGAACCCAGTAGCGCCGTGGCTCTTGCTGCCGTAATCCGGGAAAAGGATAAGTTTAGGAACAAAAAAGTGGGGGTTATTTTCTCCGGAGGAAATGTTGATTTGAGAAATTTGCCTTTTTGAATCTTAAAGTTTAGATAAGTGTAAAATATTATCATTATTAAACTTTAAAGTGATTTTAATGTTTGTTATATTTGCGATAGATTTCCAATGGATAAGAAATCAGAGGTTCAGTTATTTCTGACGGTTTTTAAGCAGAAAATGAAAGTTTGGGATGTTCTTTTCCTGAATAGAGATAAGAATATAGAGACTTTAGCTGCTCTTGAGATTACGGCAAAATTTCGTGAGCATGTATTATTAGACCTGAGTTATGAGGATTATTGCCAAGGACCTCTGCAAGAGGCTTTTTATGGAAGTTCTGAAATGTGGGTTTTTGGCAAAATAATCAGGAATAAGGAGGTCTACATAAAAATCACTTTAGGAAAAGAAGGTACAAGTGTAATATGTATCTCTTTCCACTTATCAGATTATCCTTTAAAATATCCTTTCAAATAAATTATGAGGAGTCCCATTACCGGAAAAGAAATGGTTCTGATAATAGAGCCGAAGAAGCTTCAATTCAGGAAGGAAGAATTTGAGATAATTTTTCATTCCTTGTTCTGTGAGGACAGTGGAGAAAGTTTTACGACTACTGCATTGGACGATTTGAATATGACACAACTGCATAATCAATACAGAGAGAAATATGGAATTTTATTTCCTGAAGAGATTGAAGAAATTCGCTCGAAATATGGTGTTTCAGCAAAAAAGATGTCAGAAATTTTGGGTTTCGGCATTAACAGTTATCGACAATATGAAGCCGGTGATATTCCAAGTGTAGCGAATTCAAATTTAATTAAAGCGGCGGCAGACTCCCTTTTTTTTCAAAACATGGTTGAAAATGCCACCATTTCAGAGAACGAAAAAAGAAAAATTATCAGTAATATCAAGAGGCTGCGTGAAGAGAAATCACAACATCAGGATGAATCTTTTTTGATGAGATATTTTTCAGGGAATGAGGAAGCCAATGTTTATTCAGGATTTCGCCGTCCTAATTTTAATAAATTGGCTTACCTGATAAGGTTTTTTTCGAATAAGATGGAACCATTTAAAACGAAGATGAACAAGTTGCTCTTTTATTCCGATTTCCTCTCCTACAAAAAAACCGGCTATTCAATTACCGGGCTAAGATATCAGGCCATCCAATTGGGACCTGTCCCATATCATTACCAAGGGATATATGAGTACCTAAATGAAAATGATGAAATAGCTATGAAGGAGGTTCTTTTTGAATCCGGAATGACAGGTGTCCAATTTGTTCGATATAAAAATGAATCTCATGAAAAAGATCTTCTCTCAGAGCAGGAAACAGCGATTATCGAGAATGTTTTGCAGTACTTTGGTTCAATGACAACAAAAGAAATCATCGATTATAGTCATCAGGAGAGAGGTTGGTTACAAAATAAAGAGTCTAACTCGTTTATTGATTACAGTTACGCATTTGACATTAACTTAAAAATGGAGTAAAACGATGACAATCCGTATATTCTTTATTTTATCCGGAGAGGCTCAACCTGCTGAAATCGTAATTGTCGCACTCACATAAAGAGCTGATCAAATTTGCCGGTCATGCGTAAAATGACAGTTGAGAATCGACAAAATGAAACCTCTTTCTTCGCTATATTCGCAACATTAAAAATGAGAACATTCTACTTTTCTTTTGTTGCGCTTTTTTTTTCTTTTTCTACATCATCACAAGAGGAAGCCAAGACTCCTTTGAGTGTTGAAGCCGATTTTTTTTACGGAAATATATGGGAGCACAACCCTGAAATACAACATCTTATCACCGATCATCCCACAGGTTTTCATGTAGCGTTCAATTTTAAGTCATTTGGAGTCAAAGAATGGGAGCGGCGCTATAATTATCCTGACTGGGGTTTTTCTGCTGTGTTCCAAAATATGCAAAATAAACACCTGGGAGAAGTTGTGGGGGTTTATAGCCACATCAATTGGTATCTACTCAATCGTCACTTGGTTTTGGGAGTCGGGCAAGGTATTGGTTATGCATCGAATCCTTACGACAGCCAAAGAAATTACCAGAATAATGCCTACGGATCCCATTTAATGGCTGCAACCTTTTTTAGAGGAAATTACATTCGCGAAAACATATGGAACGGTTTCGGATTTCAAATAGGGATGACAATCTTTCACTATAGCAATGGCAACTTGAAAGCCCCGAATAAAAGCACAAATACAGTCGCTTTAAATGCCGGGGTGAATTATATTTTTGATTCGGAAAATTTTCCGGAATACCGATTTGAAAATGATTCATTGAGTAGAACTTATGCAGAACCAATTTGTTTCTCTTTTGAATTCCGAAGTGGTGCCAATGAAAGTGATGTTATCGGCATTGGTCGCCGGCCGTTTTATATTTTTTCTGCTTTTGCTGATAAACGCATCAATTACAAAAGTACATTTCAGGCCGGAGTTGACTTTTTTGTGATGCCGTTTCTAAAAGATTATATCGAATATCGTTCGGTAGCATATCCTGAAGACGGTTTGTCGGGAAATGAAGACTATAAACGAGTTGGGGTTTTTGTGGGACACGAATGGCGATTTAATCGGGTAGCCATGATCGCCCAACTTGGATATTATGTGTATTATCCATTCGATTATGAAAATCGGATTTATAACCGGCTCGGAATCAAAAGATATTTGATGGGTGACAACCTATATGCATCAGTTGGTGTGAAGGCTCACTGGGCAAAAGCAGAGGCAGTTGAATTTGGAATAGGCTATCGATTATGAAAAAATACATAGCTCTTTTTTGTTTTGTGATTTTCTTCGGATGCAATTCTGATAAGGGATGGAACTGCATACAAACTTCCGGTACTAGTATTGAACAGGAAATTCCGCTTCCGCCTTTTGAAAAAATTTTGGTTTGGGAGCAAACGAAACTTTTTGTCGAACAGGGAGAAATGCAAAAAGTGGTAGTGAAAACCGGAAAAAATTTACTTCCTAATGTTCATCTTTCCGTTAAGGAAGGTCTTCTGAAAATCCGAAATGAAAATACCTGCAACTGGATACGCGATTATGGAAATGTAGAAATATATGTAACTGTTCCGCATGTTTCGGAAATACGAAGCAGTACGGGCTATGGCGTGGAAAGTGTCGGACTGCTGAAATTCCCTTCTTTGCGATTGATCTCCGAAGACGCTGCCGGCGATTATCATACTGATGGGGATTTCCATATGAATCTCGATGTAGAAAACCTGGAAATTGTTGCAAACGGCAGGTCGGCCTTTTTTCTTTCAGGAAAAGCATCTAAGGCAAATTTTGGACTCTATTCAGGAGATTGTCGGGTGTATTCGGAAGATTTAATAGTTGACGAACTTTCCTTTTTCCATCGAAGTACGGGACCAATGATTGTAAATCCGCAACTTTCTTTAAAGGGAAAAATTGTTTCCATTGGAGATGTTATCTCAAAAAACCGTCCGCCAATAGTGGAAGTTGAAGAACTTTATCGGGGACGGTTAATTTTTGATTAATCTTTTCTTATCTCGCTTGTTGGCGATTTGGCGAAGACTTATGGTTCTTCTTTTTAACCGGATGAGACTGGTTTGTTTTATTTTTTGCAGCTTCCTGTCGTTGCTTTATTTGTTGTGTCTTTTGTGCCTGTTTTTCTGCTTCTGCTGCTGCAATTTGAGAGCGAGTTTCGGTGGGTTCAAAATCAGCCACAATTTTCGGTTTTAGATTTTCTCCTGTGAGTTTTTCAATGGCTCGCAAATAAGCTACTTCATCCAGACTCACCAATGAAAATGCTTCTCCGCTGGCGCCGGCACGACCTGTTCGGCCAATGCGATGCACGTAATCTTCGGGAACATTAGGCAGTTCGTAATTTACAACCTGCGGCAATAATGGGATGTCCAAACCACGAGCAGCTATATCGGTAGCAACCAAAACACGAATTTTTCCGTCCTTAAAATCTGCAAGTGCCTTTATCCGAGCTGATTGGCTTTTATTTCCGTGAATGGCATCAGAGATGATTTTTGCTTTCTCCAATTGTTTGCTCAACCTGTTGGAGCCGTGCTTTGTTCGAGCAAAAACCAGCACTTGATTCCAATTGCCGTCCTGAATCAGTTTTATCAGCAAATCGGTTTTTCTGTTTTTATCGACTCGGAAAATGGTTTGATTGATTCGCTCCACCGTGGTATTTTCCGGAGTAGCTTCCACAAGAACGGGTTGATGTAGAAATTCCTGTGCCAGAGCTTTGATTTCTTTGGAAAAGGTAGCCGAGAACAACAGGTTTTGTCTTCGTTTTGGAAGGAGCGCAAGAATTTTCTTAATGTCGCGCAGAAAGCCCATATCCAACATTCGGTCTGCTTCGTCTAAAACCAGAATTTCAATCTGTGACAAAGAAAGCGCATTCTGGCTGTGAAGGTCTAAAAGTCGGCCGGGAGTTGCTACCAAAACATCAACTCCTTTCCGAAGTTTTGAGATTTGCGGATTGGGGCCTACACCGCCAAAAATGACAGTGGATTTAATATTTGTAAACTCGCTGTATTCCTTAAATTCGTCGCCCACTTGAGCGGCGAGTTCGCGTGTGGGAGTCAATATCAGAGCGCGCACTGTCTTTCGGGAAGGCAGATTTTGATTTAAAATTTCAATTATTGGTAAAGCAAATCCTGCTGTCTTCCCACTGCCTGTTTGGGCCGAGGCAAGAACATCTTTCCTTTCTAAAATTACGGGTATTGCTTTTTGTTGAATTGCAGAAGGAGTTTCATAACCTTTCTCGGCAATTGCTTTTAATAGGACTTCTGAAAGTCCCAAAGATTTAAATGTCATATTTTACTTGTTGTACCGCCGCAAATGAAGTCTGAAAGCCCTTCTGAATCGGTATGGAAATGACCTTAATGAAAATAAAGGAGGCGGTTTTTTGAATTAAGTGGCAAAGATACAGCATTTTCGCTGAATAAATTGTAAATCTTTCACAAAGAGAAAAGAGAGTTAATTAGAGTGACGTTATTTTCGTTATTCTTATTGGCACAGAAGTTGAAAATTAACGCTAAACTTTATTCATTATGAAAATCTTTCGTCACCCGATAAATCTTCTGTCATTGTTATTTATCGGATTTATTACTTCAACTTACAGCCAGGAAATCTTTGAAACAAATGCAACTTTAGAAAGTGCCACCATTTTTGGATACGGCGCAAGTTTGCATCACACTGCGAATCAAATTTCGCTTCCGAAGGGAAATTCTGAAGTCGTTATCAATCAGGTAGCTCAAAATATTGACCCCAAAAGTGTACGGATTAACTCAGATAACAAGGCTATCACCATTCTTTCTGTTTCTTTTGAGCGGGATTATCTGGTTTCCGGAGAAAATGAAAGTACGCAGTACAAAGAATTAAAAAAGAAATTTGATGATGCACAGACTATCTTAAACGGAATGACCAATGCGAGAAAAGCTGAAGAAAGTGCGTTCGCACTTTTGGAATCCAATAAAAGTTTTGGCGGTCAATCGGGTGTGACTCCGGCGAGTCTGACAGCGATGATCAAATATTATCGGGAAGAATATAAAACGCTTTCAGCCAATATTATTTTGCTTAAAGAAAAAGAGAATGAGCAACGCAAGAAAGTGGATAATCTTCAAAAGCAATTAAACGAAGCCGGCGGGAATGGTCGCAATGCCGGTCAGCTTGTAGTGCGTCTGAATGCGGCACAGGCAACGAAAGCCAATTTCAATATCGATTATTTTGCATCCAATGTTTCGTGGACTCCTTTTTATGAAATCCGGGTTGATAATCTGGATAAACCTGTTCAGTTAGTTTACAAAGCAAATGTTTCCCAAAGTACGGGAATAGATTGGAAGCAGGTAAAACTTTCATTTTCAAGCGGAAATCCGAGGCGGAATAACAATGCACCGGAGTTGAATCCGTGGTGGATAAGTTTTCAAGAACCTGTACGCCAGCAGATGGAAGTTGTTGTTCAGGGATATTCCATGAAATCAGCGCCTGCAAATCGAGAAATGAACGATGACATGGCCGTTGTTGAAGAAAGTCAATTGTCCACTTCCTTTGTTGTCAATGTACCTTACGATATATATTCCAATCAAAAACCGCAGGCAGTTCAACTCACAAGTTATGAGTTGCCGGCAACTTATACTTATTTCATGGCTCCCCGATTGGATGAATCTGCTTTCTTAATTGCAAAAGTTTCCGATTGGCAGCAATACAATCTGTTGCCCGGAGAAGCGAATCTGATAATCGACAATAATTTCGCCGGAAGCTCCTACATCAATCCGAATTCCACGGAAGATACGCTCACTCTAAGTCTTGGCCGCGATGACCGAATCACAACCAAACGCGAACGAATCAATGAAGAAGGCAGTGTGTCCTTTTTTGGAAAATCTCAAAAGC
>DASRWC010000018.1:0-12062 GCA_035654795.1 Flavobacteriaceae bacterium | reverse complement strand
TTAATTGCCTCAAGAACGAATGAGACTTTTGCTTTTTTCACGAAGTTCTATTTTAGTGCCCTTTTAATGATTGGCGGAATCCTCGGGCTTTCTTTGGTCAACTCTATATTTGTAGATGCCATGGTTGCTGATAATAATGATGATTTAGAACTGAAGGTCAAAGATCTCACTTCCAAAATAGACAGCTTGGAAACCAAGATTGACCGACTTCTGGAAGAAAAGAACAGAGGTTAAAATATTCTGTAATAAGCCGATTTCAAATAGGCTCCTTCATCAAAAGTAACGGGATGATCGATGTCGTGTGCTGTATAATTGATGGTTTCGTAGTTCACTTTCAGTTTTTTGAAGAGTGCCTTATGAATCTCATAAAATTCCTCAGTGGTTACTCTTGATGAACAGGATGCCAATAAAAGAATTCCGCCCTTGCTTGTCAATTGCACGCCCAACTCAGCGAGTTCTGCATATTTTTTCTTTGCAATTTCTACTTCAGTTGAGCTTTTTGCAAATGACGGCGGATCAATGACAACTATATCAAATTTCATTTTCTGCCGAATTAAATCACGAAGAATTACAAAAGCATCTCCTACAAGTGCTTCATGTTTTCCGTGATGTGTATTTAGTGATGCATTCGTTTTAGCCAATTCTAATGCGTGAGAACTAAAATCTATACTTGTAACCTCACGCGCTCCGCCGGCCAAAGCGTGAACTGAGAATCCGCCGGAATAGGAGAAAACATCCAGTACAGATTTGTTTTTGGATAGTTGTCCGATTCTGTGACGATTTTGTCGATGGTCAAGAAAAAATCCGGTTTTATGTCCGGCGATGACATCGGTTTGAAAATTTACTCCGTATTCATGGAATTGCACATTCGAATCTTCTAACTCTCCAAACAGAATACTTCCTTCTGAAAAGCCAAAATCATTCTTTTGAAGATTCCTGCTGAGACGTAGTATAAGAGCTTTAAGCTTTCCGAATTCCACAATTTTCGGAATTATCATTCCCAAATATGGAAACCAGACCGGTGAATATAATTTTAGAACTCCTACTTTATCATACACGTCAACAACTAAACCCGGAAATCCATCGTTTTCGCCATATAACAAACGAAACGCATTGGTGTTTTTAAATAACGTTTTTCGAAGTTCTAAAGCTGTGGAAATTTTCCGTTCAAAAAAATATTCGTCAATTTTTGCGGGGCCATCGTGATGAATCATCTTGATGCGAATGGGAGAAGCAGGATCATAAAGTCCAACTCCATAAACTTTATTCTGCCGCTGATCAAAGAGAATTGCAATATCCCCGGCTTGACCTTCTTTATTGATTTTCTCTATACTTTCCGAAAAAACCCACGGGTGCCCCTTCTTTATGAGTTTTTCTGCTTTCAAATGAAGCTTTACAGCCAGTGTTTTCGGATTATAATCTTTCGTCATTAGAAGAATGCAGCAATTTTTTTAAATACTACTTTTGCCGTGCACAAAGATAGTTATTCACATTATGGATGTTTTAGAGATTCGATACAAGAAAAGTAGAATCAACTTCAATTTGATATTCGTTGTTGCCGGATTGATTTTTTTTGGAAGCTTCCTGTATTTTGGGAGGGATAATCAATTTTTCGGTTATGCTTGGCTTGGAGTTGCTGTTCTCTACGCCTATAATTATTATAGACAACGGAAATATCCTTATGTTGTTCTTCCCAAGAATGAAATTATTATTTATGAGGCCTTCGGTAAACGCATTATTCCGAGAAAAGATATTCTGGATGTAACAAAATCAATTGGCGATTATAGGATAAAAACGCCTCATAAAACATTCAAAATCTTAGGCGACTTAATTTCACCCGAATCCAAAGAGGACTTGGATAAAGAAATGCAAAAGCTTTTTAAGGTTTCATAGTATCTAGCTTTAGCCTTCGGTCTCGTGAATTGGTGTCAACCCATCTAAGGAAGGTCCTTCAATTACACGTCCTTCAGTATCAAACCTGCTTCCGTGGCATGGGCAGTCCCAAGTTTTCTCGGCTTTATTCCAATGCACCGTGCATTTCATATGCGGACAAATGGGAGAGAGCACGGTCACTTTTCCTTGTACATCTTTATAAACAGCATATTTTCCATCTTCCCGCTGAATCAGTTTGCCTTCATCGGGAAGTAATTCGTTTATTTCAAGGTATTCACCCTTTTTAAAGTAATCGCCAATTAATTTCTCGGCAACGTCCGCATTTTCTTTTACAAATTCCTTTGCTGCTTTCAAGGGTTGATGGCGATTGGCTTTGAATATTTCTGAGAACTTATTTCTGATTCCGGCAATTTCGTCACTTATGATTTTAGCCGAAACTGTTCCGTAAATTAACCCATCGGTTGAAAATCCGGTTGCCACAAATTGCTTTGATCCGGATTTTAACACTCCTATATAAGGAAGCTTGTCGGCAGGTTTATAATTTTGACCGCCCCACGCGTATGCTACAGAAGCTACATCAAAGTGCCGACTCACAAATTCGCTCAATTCGTCAATATTTTGGCGGTTATCATCGGCCTGGCCTACCTTGTGCATACTTCCTACACAGATCAAATACTTATCATTGTCTCGCTCGTAAGATCGAACTGAATATTTTTGGCTTCCGAAATGACCCCAATAAATTCCATCGGGATAATTTCCTGACCGCAATTTTACGGCAATTCCATATTCGCGATAGGGTCCCAAAGTGGTATGATACGGAATTTGAAGACCTTTCGGTGTATGGGTCGCATGAATGGCATATTTGGCTTTTACCTCAAAATCGGCCCCTTTCAAAATAACATACCCATCTGCTTCAGAAATTTCTTCTACACAGGTTTTTTCGTATATCCGAACGCCGCCGTCTTCAATATGTTTTGCGAGCTCTTGTACATAGGTGAGCGGATTCAACTGAGCCTGATTGTGAAGAACCAGACCGGATGTATAGTTGAAAGAGAAATGTTGGTCGGAAAGATCTTCGGTCGGAATGCCAAGCTTATCGGCTATCGATCGTTCCTCTTCTATATTGTATTTGTCTGATGTCGTAAACAGATACATGTTGCGATTGTGCAATTCGCAATCTAACCCAAAATTATCAACGGTATTTCGAATTTGTTCCAAAGCCTCCAAGCGGGCAAGGATGACTTGCTGAATGGTTTCAAGATCATAAGTAGAAGTCAATTCCTTTAACCGATATTCAGTTAGCGCATAAAGATTACCTGTACTTTGACCGGTGGTGCCCTGAGCGATGTTTCGCGACTCTAAAATTGCCACGCTGAATCCGTGTTTTTTCAGAAGTTGTGCCGTTGTTATTCCGGTTATTCCGCCTCCAATAATGGCGACATCTACCGAAATGTGCTCTTTTAACGACGGATATTCATGGCATTTTGCAGCAATTCGCCATATAGGTTCTAATTTCATGCGATTTTTTTAAAGTGAATCTAAGATAAAAACAGGAGGATTCGGTTGTATATATTGCTATTTAACAAGGATTTACATTTATGATGATGTTTTGGGGTAATTTGATATTCAATAGATTCAACGCAGATTTAAAAAAAATAACAGTTAATGGGTGATTTTCAAAAAAAATGTTAATTTTGGATCATTAACCATTAAATAAAAAAAATTATGAAAAAATTTTTAATGATTGCTGCTCTTGCAATTTTCGGATTCTCAACAACAACATTATCTGCTCAGGAAAACAACATGAAAATTGGTGCTTTCGTTTCATTGCCAATGGGCGATTGGGCTGACATGTACGGGTTTGGAGCCGGAGCGGACTTCCAATATTTATTCGAAGTTGGAGAAGGTTTCCAAGTTGGACCAATGGCATCTTTGATGTGGTATAGCGGTAAAACATTTAAAGAAGAAATTCCTTATTTCGGAACAATGGAGATTGAGATGGAAGATGCAATGTTCCTACCAATCGGAGGTACTGCCCGTTACTCAATGGATGCATTTTTCATTGGAATTGATTTAGGGTATGGAATCGGATTGGCACCAAGCGGAAACGACGGTGGTCTTTACTTCAAACCAAAAGTAGGGTATAACTTCGGAAACATCGGAGCTGTTGTATCTTATTCAGGTGTATCACTTGATGGAGTTACTGCAAGTTCAGTCAATTTAGGAGTAGAATTCTCCTTATAAAATCTGAAAAAAACCGCCAATTCGGCGGTTTTTTAATTTTTCGCTCCTTAATAATCAATCACTAATCAATTATTTTTATGAAGTAAATTTTACTTTTAGGAAGTCTTTTTGGTCTTTTTATTACTACTACTCAGGCCCAGGAAATTCGTCTTGGTGCCAAGGCAGGGGTCAACCTCAGCAATCTCATCATTAAGGATGCCGATCCCAAACCCGATATGTTCACTAGTTTCCATCTGGGAGGTGTTGTGGAAATTCCTATTACTGAAACTTTTTCTGTCCAGCCTGAAATTTTGTATTCCGCACAGGGTGAAAATATAGCGAATCAGAAACCGAATCTTATATGGGAGGTACTATAGAAAGCAACTTTGAGATGAAAATGAAATTGAACTACATAAATATTCCTATTATGGCCAAATATTATGTAGCTGAAGGATTCTCGTTAGTGGCAGGACCTCAACTTGGCTTTTTGATGTCTGCCAAGGCCGACGCAGATGTAAGTGTTAAAGGAAATATCGGAGGAATGACAATAGAAGAGAGTTCTTCTGAAACTGTCGACATCAAAGATCAGTTCTCCGGTTTCGATCTTTCTTTTGGGGTCGGTGCAGCTTATCGACTTGATATGGGAGTATTTTTTGGGGCGCGTTATAATCTTGGATTAACCAATATTTCCAAAGAAAATGATGAAAGCTCTAAAAACGGTGTTATTCAGGTTTCTGTGGGATATTCTTTTTAATATTTCAATCTTCTAATGACTAAAAGTAAGCCGCCCCATCGAGGGCGGCTTACTTTAAAAAAGTACTTCCTGCTTCACGACAACAGCATCTGTCAAAACGAAAGGTTTCGGCATCATCCATGTTTCACGTGGCGGAACATCAAGTTTTTCTTGCTCCATAAGATCAAAAGAATATTCCAGAATTTTGAGAGATAGGTTGTCTTCTGCAATATACTGAATGGAAACGTCCAACGGCTCCTGTGAATGAGGAACTAAGTAGCGTATTAATGCATTATTTGCGGTTCCTCGATATTCCTTCGGAAGAGAATCAAGTTCCATAGTATGTCCATTAAAAGAAAGGGAAGATACTTTTGGCAGATTTTCTGTCTGTAATTCCAGGAAATTAATTCTTCGTTGGGGTTGGATCGAGAATTTTAAATGCCTTTCACCGTCAATCACAGTATCAACACTAATGGCAACATTGGCTTTTTCGAAACCTGCAGCAGAAGTTTCTGAATAGGATTGATACACGATTCCGTATTTGCTGTATGGCGATTCAAAAGGGAAATTGTCTGTATCGGTCGGAATGCGTTGAGAGTTCCAACTGTCGCGTTTGTTATCGTATGTTGTCCAATAAGCTGTTGCTTTGTCGGCATCTTCAAAATAAACGAGACTGTTAGGTTTTTTTCGGATATCATTAAAATTACTTGAAAAATGAGCAGTTATAAAAAATCCGAACGCTATAATGGCGGCTGCTTTGGAAATCCAGCGTCTTTTGTTAAAAGTTGCCCATACCGGCCAAATCATCCCGAGTAGGAGGGTTGTAAATAAGCAGCTTATAAAAACCATTTTCAAACCGAGACCCACCGGAAAAAACTGAATGAGTGGCGAAAAAATTACCAAAGCGGGAATGGCGAGTAACGTAAAAAGAAGAACAGGAGGATTTTGGAAAAAACTGATTCGGAATGCGGCGAGTGCAAAGAAAACAGGGATGATAAAATATCCGGCTCCTTTAAGATAAATAGCTAAAAGAGCATTTAAAACGAGCCAATAGAAAAGTGGCGCTACCAAAAAAGAAGAAACGTCCTCTTTTTGAACAGTCCCTCGTCCCAAAATGAAAGTGACGACTGCAATGCTAAGAGAAACAAAAAAGGCGATGTACCAATGACCGTTATAAGGGAAACCTTGCTGGATTTCTGCATACGAAGGATAGAGTATTCCTATTAACTTCCATCCAAAATATCCGACGAGCCCCGTCAAAATCAGACATGCTGTAAAAACTAAAAATCCTTTGGTCACAGCCTTCCGATAGATCTTTTTTCTACGGAATCCGACTGCCATCAAGACAACGAAAACAACGCCGGCAATTACCACCATAGGAATCACCCAATGAAAAGGATAATTGATAATTCCTGCAAAAGGAAAATTAAAATAAACATGGTCTTTTCCCGATTTCAGATTCGAAAGATCAGCGTCTGCAAAATGATGTAAGAGAGGGAGTAGGTAACTCCCTTGATGCATTAGCGAGTTGCGATCCAGATTATAATAGGTGTCTAAGGCAGTATGGTAGTGAAAATGATTGTCTATAAAAGCGAAAAAATAGCCATCTATATCTCCTTCCTCTCTGAGAATGGTGGAGTCAGTATCATTGGGCAGCATTTTATAGACACTATACATTAAGGAAGAGGCTACTGGATATTTTGGGTTTGCGGCAAGAAAATGTTTTAGCAATTCAGCATTTCCGCCGTTGGTTTCCAATATCATATTGCCGGGTCCCGATGTTCCTCGGGCTTCAAAATTCAGCGCAACTGCTACATTCTTCGCCCAAGGATGCTCCTCAACAAATAGCCTGGCCCCGTCAAGTCCAAATTCTTCTGCGTCTGTGAAAAGAACAATGATGTCATTCCTAGGCCGTGCGCCCGATGCAAGATAGGCTCGAACACTTTCCAGAATAGTCACCACACCGCTGGCTGCATCGGCCGCACCAAAAGAAGGGACCAAAGCACTGTCATAATGTGACAGGAGAAGTACCGATTTTCCGGGATTAGTGCCGGGAAATTTGGCTACAATATTAACTGGTTTTGCAAGAGTCTTGGAAGCGGAGTTTAAGCTGAATCCTTCTTGAATATGAGGTTCCAGGCCTGCTTTGTGAAGTTCTTTTATAATAATAGAACGAACCTCCTCATGTGCGTCAGATCCCGTGTAATGAGGTTTTTTTGTGATTTCTAGTAATGGAGTCATGGCCCTGTCAACCGAAAACTCTGAAGGCGGAACATATTTTTCTTCATTGGAAGAAGGCATTAGAGTGTAGAAGCTAAGGAAAACCGCTCCAAGAATAATCAGAAATGAAAGGACAGGTGTTAACGACCGCATCATATTATTTTTAACCATTAACAAGCAAAAATAGGAGATTTTCTTTTGCTTAAATATGACGAAAATCCGATTTGAGAGACGTTTTTTGAGATATAGCAGTTATAATTTTTTCGGTAGCACCTGTGTTGCCGGAGATATATTCTTTTGAAATGGCTCCTGCTGCATTCCGGAAGGTTTTGTCTTTTGAAAGGCGGGAGAGAAGGTCGTATGCTTCATTCTTTGTTTCTACTGAAAATAACCCGCCTTTGTCCAATAATTCTTGCGCTTCAGGAAATTCAGAAAAATTCTTTCCAATAACAACCGGAACACCAAACGTAGCCGGTTCAAGAATGTTGTGTAATCCTGTTTTTCCGGCAGCTCCACCAACGAAAGCAATGTCGGCATAGAAATAAAGTCGTGATAACAATCCGATGCAGTCAATAATCAATACATCAAAATCCTTAAGATTACGGTTTCCGATTTCAGAATGCAATATTGAACCGACTTCCAATTTCTGTTGGAAGCTTTGGATTTTTTCCTTCTCGATTTTATGAGGAGCTATGATAAAGCAGACATCATTCGGTTTGGAATTCAGAAACGAAATAAAGAGTTCTTCATCTTCCGGCCAAGTGCTTCCGAATACAATGCAAAGCCTGTTATTTTTGAATTTTTCTGCAAAATCTAAATGATTGTCACGACTCAATTGTTCCGTTACACGATCAAATCGGGTGTCGCCGCTAATGGTGGCATTTGAATATCCAAGGGAATTAATCAGTTTTAATGATTCTTCATTTTGCACAAAAAAGTGAGTAAATGCTTTTAAAGAATCTCTCATAAAACCGCCGAATGGCTTAAAAAATAACTGATTCTTCCGAAAAACTCCGGAAATAAGATAGGTGGGAATTCGGTTTTGACGAAGTTCATGTAAATAATTCGGCCAAAATTCATATTTCACGAAAAACACAAGAGCAGGATTTGCATTTGCGATAAATTTCTGTGCATTTGCTTTGGTATCAAGAGGTAAATAAACCACCAAATGCGCAAGAGGGGTGTTTTTTTTGATTTCAAATCCGGAAGGGGAGAAGAAAGAAATTAGAATTTCCAAATTTGGATAAAGCTGCCTAACTTTCTCAATAACAGGAACTGCCTGCTCAAATTCGCCGAGAGAAGCACAGTGAAACCAAATAGTTTTGGAGTTTCCGATATTTTCTTTCAGCCTGTCAAACACATCACGACGACCTTCAACGAAAGCTTTTATTTTTTCATTGAATAATCCGACTATCTTTAGAAAGAAGGAAACGAGACCGACGATTAGGTCATAAAGGCTTTTCATGCTGTCAAAATTACGCAAAATCATAGGATATTAATGTGGGTATCTGAGCAGAAACAACGTGTTTTTGTACTTTTGCCACTTCAAAATCTTAAGCTATGAGAAAAATACAAATGGTCGATCTTAAAGGGCAATATGATAGAATTAAAGATGAGGTAGATCGTGGAATACAGGAAGTTATTGATACTACAACTTTTATAAACGGACCGGCGGTTCATAATTTTCAGAAAAATCTGGAGGAATATCTCGGAGTAAAACATGTAATTCCTTGTGCAAACGGAACTGATGCGCTTCAAATTGCAATGATGGGATTGGGATTGAAACCCGGCGATGAAGTAATAACCGCTGATTTTACTTTCGCCGCAACGGTTGAAGTTATTGCTTTGTTACAACTTACTCCCGTGCTGGTAGATGTGGATCCGGTTACTTTTAATATTGATGTGGAAGCAATCAAGCGGGCGATAACTCAAAAAACCAAAGCAATTGTTCCTGTCCATTTGTTCGGTTTGGCGGCCAATATGGAA
The DNA here is from genome assembly GCA_035654795.1 of Flavobacteriaceae bacterium. GTDB lineage: Bacteria > Bacteroidota > Bacteroidia > Flavobacteriales > Flavobacteriaceae > JAAYLC01. The sequence continues at coordinate 3,007 of DASRWC010000018.1, read as the reverse complement.
GAAATTATGAAAATAGCCAAGGAACACAACTTGTATGTTATTGAGGACAATGCGCAGGGAATTGGTGCTGACTATATTTATAAAAACGGAACAAAAAAGAAAACCGGAACTATTGGTCATGTGGCTTCAACATCATTTTTTCCTTCAAAAAACTTAGGATGTTACGGAGACGGCGGTGCGATTTTCACCAATGATGACGAGCTGGCGCATATTATTCGCGGAATTGTAAATCACGGCATGTACGTGCGCTATCACCACGATGTCGTGGGTGTAAACAGCCGTTTGGATTCTATTCAAGCTGTGGTACTCCAAGCGAAATTGCCGCATTTGGATGCCTACAACAAAACCAGAAGAACGGCCGCACAAAAATATACCGATGCCTTTAAAGGAAATGAACGCATTATCACACCTTCTCAATGTGAAACCTGCAACGGTAAAGCTTATAACGATTGCAACTGCCACGTTTTTCATCAATATACCTTGAAACTAAAAGATGTAGATCGGGATGCTTTAGTGAATCATTTGACTGAAAAAGGAATTCCTTGTGGCGTGTATTATCCGATTCCGCTACACTTGCAAAAAGCATATCGTGATGAACGCTACAGAGAAGAAGATTTTGAAGTAACCAATCAGCTCGTGAAGGAAGTTATTTCATTGCCGATGCATACCGAATTGGATGATGAGCAAATTGAATTTATTACTAAAACCGTTTTGGAATTCGTAAACAACTAAATAAATCAACCAACCAATTATGAAAAAAATCTTAGTTACCGGCGGTTTGGGATATATCGGATCTCACACCGTTGTCGAACTCGTAAATGCAGGGTTTGAACCTGTAATTATTGACAATCTTTCCAATTCGTCCATTGATGTTCTGGATCGTATTACCAAAATAACAGGCAAAAAACTGCAATTTGTAAAATTAGATTTACGAGAGAAGAATTCGGTTACTGATTTTTTCAAGGAAAATGAAGATATAGAAGGAATCATCCATTTTGCGGCGAGTAAAGCCGTAGGGGAGAGTGTGGAAAATCCGCTTTTGTATTATGAAAACAATCTGAATACACTCGTGTATCTGCTTCAGGAATGCGTGGCGCGACGAATTGATAACTTTATTTTCAGTTCATCGTGCACCGTTTATGGCGAACCGGATTCGCTACCTATAACGGAATCAGCACCTGTGAAAGAAGCGACTTCTCCTTATGGAAATACAAAGCAAATCAGCGAGGAAATATTAAGAGATACGTGCGCTGTTTCCAATCTAAAAACCATAGCACTGCGCTATTTCAACCCTGTAGGCGCACACGAATCTGCTGAAATTGGAGAGTTACCCATTGGAGTTCCGCAAAATTTAGTTCCGTTTATTACACAGACGGCGGCCGGAGTTCGTGAAATTCTTTCGGTTTTTGGTGACGATTATCCAACGGAAGACGGAAGCTGTATCCGAGATTATATTCACGTGGTGGATCTGGCAAAAGCGCACGTTGTGGCGTTACAGCGTTTATTGGAAAATAAAAACGAATCCAATTACGAAGTCTTTAATCTTGGAACAGGTCGTGGAAGTTCGGTTTTGGAAGTAGTTAATGCTTTTCAGAAAACAACCGGTGAAAAGCTGAATTACAAAATAGTAGGTCGCCGTCCGGGAGATGTGATTGCCGTTTATGCCGATACCAAAAAAGCGAATGATGTTCTGGGCTGGAAAACCGAACGCACCATGGAAGACGCCCTGGCTTCTGCTTGGAAATGGGAGAAAAAAGTAAGAAAAATCGATTAAGAAAAACTTAACCCAAGATTAACGGCATTATTTTGATGCTCCGGATCGTGTTTTGTTTCTTTGTAAATAATTATAAATCAAATAAATAAAAAATGTTTAATCCGATTTCGGTAAAACGAACAACAAAAACAGAAAACAGATTTGGTAAAAAAATGGGAAGACTTTCAGCAAATGTCGTCTATATTCAGAAGACGTTTTTGAATATCCCTTTTAAAACCATTCACAAATACAGAGAAACTTATTATGGAAAAGTCAAGGATGTAGAAGATTGCAACCTTGATGCATAAAAAATAAAAAACCGGATGAGTTTTAAATTCATTCGGTTTTTTTAGCTCCAAATTCTAATTCTGACAATTTTGTCTTAAATGGTCGAAAGTCTGAAAAAGATTATTTAATTTTGAATCATTCTAAATAAGATAAAATTTAACCTATGAAATTAGCTTCTTTTACAAAAGATATTATGTATCACGATGAGCGACCGACGGTGCAAGTAATGTTAAATACCGACGCCGGTAAAGAAATCAGAATTGCCTTTAGAAAAGGGCAAATAATGAAAGAACACCAAACACCGTTTCCTATTGTGGTTCAGGTTTTTGAAGGTGCCATTGATTTTGGCATTCGCGGAGAAATTCAGCAATTAAAAAAAGGAGATATGATTGCCCTTGAAGGAGGCGTCCCCCACGATTTAAACGCTCAGGAAGACAGCTTGGTACGGCTAAGTTTAAGTACTTCAGATTCTGTAAAACGAGTGGAGAAAGTGGTGGAAGAGTAGGCGGCTTCGAAATCGAAATTGAAATTGAAATCGGAAGAACCGAGCAGGGAACACAGAGCACGGAACACGGAAAAACAGAAGGAAAAATATTTTTAATACAAATTGCGTCAGCTTGTTGATTCTAAATAACAAAAATCTAATATCTGACATCTAATATCTAACATCTTTATACTATGAAACACATTGGAAAAGCCGTTTGGAACGGGTCATTAAAAGAAGGAAACGGAATTATGTGCACCGGCAGTGGCGTATTGCTGGATACACCTTATACTTTTAAAACACGCTTTGAAGGCGAAAAAGGAACAAATCCCGATGAGCTTATCGCGGCTGCTCATGCCGGATGCTTTGCTATGGCACTCAGTATGATTCTTGGAAAAGAAGGTTTTACTCCTGAATATCTAAAAACGAAAGCTGAAGTGACTATGGATGCCGAAAAATTGGAACTGACAGCGTCACACATT
>DASRWC010000017.1:0-2945 GCA_035654795.1 Flavobacteriaceae bacterium | reverse complement strand
GGCTATAGAAATCTTAGAAAAAGAAGCAAAAAACCAAAAACGTTCTCTGAAGAATTATCTTGAATACATGATCGAGGATAGAGCCCTAGAGCTCAGCGAGCCTTCGGAAGAATATAAACGGATGATGGATGAGATGCTGGAACGCTATGAAAAAGGGGAGTTGAAAACTATTCCATATGCTGAAATTAGAAAAAAGTATGGAATATAATTTAGAATTTTCGGCGGAAGCTGAAATTGAATTGCATACCATTTTATGTTATTTTGAAGCGCTCGAAATAGCGGATAAATTCAAGACTGAATTTCACGCGGAATTGACTCAGATTCAAGAAAATCCTTTCCAATATCAGGTTAGGTATCGGGATGTGAGAATTGGGCATTTAGCGCGATTCAAATATTCGATTCATTTTTTTGTTGACGAAAAGAGTATTATTGTTCTGCGCATTTTAAATCAGGCTCAGGATTATTAAAGGTTATGAAGTTTCGATAATAAGACCAACTAACTATTGCTTTCTGAAAACATAATTCTTAAAGTAAGATCTGCTATCCGAAAAGGTTTGTACAATTTCTAAGTTGGCTTGTTGGGCCATCCATTCTACTGTCTGGTCATCATATTTTTGAGAAATTTCCGTGTGAATGGTTTCCCATTGTTCAAAATGTATTCTTAGATCAAGCGCTTCAATCGTAACGTCCATCGCTTCTGCGGCAACGAGATAACTTTTTGCGGTCCCGGTTTCCGGATTATAGACTTCCCAATGTCTGAATTTCTTAATGTCAAAATTCCCTCCCAATTCTGAGTTAATCCTTACAAGTACATTCTTATTGAACGCTTCAGTAATTCCCTCGGGGTCGTTATACGCAGCCAGAATGGTTTCCGGGTTTTTCTTCTGATCCATTCCGATAAACAATAAATCATCGGCAGTCATAACATCATGCAATTTTTGAAGGAAATCAATCGCTTGGGGATGTAATAGATTCCCGATGTTACTGCCCAGGATCATGATGACCTTCTTTCTTTTATTCAGATTTTTAATACGTTCCAAGACTTCAAAATATTCTCCCACAACAGGTTTTACCGTGAGTAACGGCATTTCGGACGCCAGAGATCCGGTAAGCAATTCGAGTACATTTTCGCTGATGTCAATCGGTTTATAAACAAAATTGAAGTTTTTTTTGGACATATAATCCAACAGCACTTTCGTCTTCTTTCCGTCTCCTGCACCGAGTTCAACCAAATCCAAGCCATTTTGCTTATCACGAAACAGCTCGGCAATGGCTCGTTTATGCTCCGATATGATTTCCAACTCGCAGTCTGTGAGGTAATAGGCAGGCATAGCCATGATGTCTTGAAAAAGCTTGTCGCCTTTTTTATCATAGAAGTACTTCGAGCTCAGATGTTTTGGGAAATCTGTTAGACCTTTTCGAACTTCCTTTTTAAAAGCTTCGGAACGAATGGTATTAGTTTCTGTCTTCATATCAAATCATTTTGCCAATCGAATTCCGGTAAACTGCCAACGCAGGTAAGGCTGAAAGAAATTTCTGTAAGTATGTCTTGTATGATTTTCAGGTGTGGCAACCGATCCGCCTCGCAGCACTTTCTGATTGACCATGAATTTTCCGTTGTATTCACCGATCGCGCCCGGTGGTTTTACATAATTCGGATAAGGCAGATAAGCACTTTCTGTCCATTCCCATCGTGTTCCCCAATCAAAATATCCCTGAGCGGCTTCCCATTCAAATTCGGTGGGCAATCGGCAGCCTTTCCATTGGGAAAAGGCAAATGCTTCGTAATATGCAATGTGCGAAAGAGAAGCTTCCAAATCCAACTTCTTTAAACCTTGAAGTGTGTATTGATGCCAATCTCCATCGATTTTGTGCCAGTACATCGGCTTGGTAACATGATTGGTTTTAATCCAATCCAAACCTTCTGCATGCCAGAAATTGAAATCGTTGTATCCGCCTGCATTTATGAATTCGAGAAATTCACCATTAGTGACAAGCCGGTTGGAAATCTGATAGGGTTGGAGATAAACTTTATGTCTTCCAAGTTCGTTGTCATAACTGAATCCGTCAGATTCTTTATGTCCGATTTCGTAAATCCCTTCTTTTATAGCAATCCATTCTTGCGACATTGACTGAATCGGATTTTCTTGGAAAGTATCGTTGTATTTAGGGAAAAGCGGATTGTGCCCGAGGATGTATTTTATATCTGTGACTAATAATTCCTGATGTTGTTTTTCGTGATGAATCCCAACGAGGAGTATGGCTTCAATTTCTTCCGAAATTCCGGCTTCCAAGAGTTCCCGCATATTTTCCGTAACATAATGCCGATAGTCATAAATCTTCGCAACGCCGGGGCGCGAAAGATTTCCGCGATCTGTTCTTAGAACTCGTTTTCCGACTGTTTCGTAATAGCTGTTGAAAACGTAAGCGAAGTCTTCATTAAAGATTTTGTATTCTTTTTTGAAGGGCTTTAAGATGAATTCTTCAAAAAACCAGGATGTATGTCCTAGATGCCATTTTGGGGGAGAAACATCCACAATGGGTTGAACCACATAATCTTCAATCTCTAAAGGTTTGCATATTTCTTCAGTCTTTTCTCTCGTTTCTAAGAAAAAAGTTTCAAGGGTAGCGACTTCCATATATTTCTAAATTGATTCTTCTTTAAAAATAATGGATATTAATGCTATTTATCTGTAAGGGTTTGTTAAAGATGAAGAAGTGGTTTAATGAGCTTTATCTTTTATTTCTTCTAAAGATATAGATGAGCCCGACCATAAGCACCATTAAAAGAAGTAAATATTCATTTTTGTTTTCATCATAACCGAGATTTTCAAAATTCAATCCGGTTATAACAAATGCTACAGCAACGACAACGAAGAATATAAAATAATTTCCTTTCATCTTTTATACAGCTACTTTTCCTTTAATGTGCGGATGCGGATCGT
>DASRWC010000016.1:0-8378 GCA_035654795.1 Flavobacteriaceae bacterium | reverse complement strand
TTTCCATCGACATTGTTGGAAATCGATATTCCTGTGTTTTTGACGCAGAAATGACTTCCGTAATCGGAAAAATGGTAAAAGTTATAGCGTGGTATGACAATGAATATGGGTATTCTTCACGAATTCTGGATTTGATTGAGCACATGGCTTAGTGGATAAAAATCAAAAATTCGTCCGGGTTTTCCATATAAAATTGCAAGTGGTCAAGACGGGAAGTCTTGCTTTTTAGGCCAATGAGTTCGTTTACAAACTGTATCCGCCTTTTATTTTCGCTCGTGAGCGTAATTTTAATAAAGCCGGATTCCATCTGCTCATGTTTGTGCTGTTTCCTTTTTGCCTCAGCAAGTTCGGATATTAAATCATCGATTGAAGAGCGATTAAACAGTTTTCTAATGGAAGCGTATTCCAAGGCGATTTCTTCCAATCTTGAAGATAGATTTTCGCCTGCTTTTTGGGTGTACCAAGATTCATCTAAAATATTTTCCAATTTTAATTTTAACCGCCCAAACTCCAACAGTAATCCAAGAATAACAGATTCATCTTTTTCCTTTATCAAGAGTTTGTTGAGGTTTTCCTGAGTTATTTTCATAGTTATCCAAATTATCCGTTCCTACTGTTCGGAAAGATTTCTGAATATTGGAACCCTTAAATCGATTTTCTTATTCCAAAAAATAAGAAGTAGAAAAAAAAACGGTCGACAGATTAAAATATCTAAAATCAGCCTTTTGAATAATAACGAGTTTCTAATTAAAATCTTAATCCATCCAAGTTCATTATAATTCTTTCATCATCTCGTACTGCTGTCCGGCAGGTGCAATTCCTTTTGATTCTAGAAAACCGGTAATGGAGGTGCAGGAAGTTTCTGTATTAATCACCTTAAATTTTCCCGATTGATTTCGTTTCTCCATTTCAGAAAGGAGGTATGAAGCTATTCCTTCCCTTCTAAAATTGGGATGAACGGCGAGTTGCGTAATATCTCCCGATGCAGGTTCAAAAATGGCATAACCCACCAACATTTCATCAGCATACACGGCGAGTGAAACAAATCGCTCCCGTGACCGCTCTACTGATTCAAATCCGTTCTGCCAAGAAGGATTAAAATCCCAAAAATTTTGGACCTCAACTTGAGAAGGAAGGGAAATTTCCCGAACATCCCATTGTTTCCGGCTGTTGTTGATTTCATTACGCATCATCCCTTCTTTCCAAGAAAAATAATTAAACTCGCGAGTTATTTTAAATCCAACATTTTCATAAATAGAGATCGCGGGAATATTGTGTTGGAGTACCTCCAATATATAATGAGTAATACCTGTATCTTTTAAAAACGGAATAGAATGTTTGAAAATTTGAGCTGCTAATCCGCGTCCTCTATATTCCTTTACCGTAGCCGTGCCTGTGTCATAGGCCATTTCTTTTCCGTTAAAGCTACCTTTTCCATTCAGCGTAAAAGCCACAATTTCATCTTTATCAAAAGCAGCAAAAGACAGAGCCGGATCAAATCCGCGTCTTTTGCACATTTCGTAAATGTCCTCTGCAGAAAAAATCACATCATAATCTGAAAAAGCACGAAGGAACGCCGAAACAATGCGGTTGAAGTCAACATCCTCAAGGGATTTTATGGTCATAAGAAATGGAATGAATTCTTAATTATATTTTTGAATAGCATCTCTCACACCGGACAAAAACTTCTTCTCATCTCTCAAAAATGATACCTCGATCGGTAAGTAATACAATAGAGCGTTTTTCAGAAAAGGTTGCAGTCGCACATAATCTTTTTCCGTAGTGAGAATGATATTTTGAGCATCGAGTTCTTTTAATTCCGGCTCAGAAAAATGATGGTGATCAGGAAACGAGCGGTGGGTGAATTTTAAATTTTTAGAATGGAGATAATCTACAAGGGGTGTCGGATTCGCAATTCCGGTAACCAACAAAAATGTTTTGGTTGATAGAAACTCCAAGGCTTCCGCACCATTTGCACTCATTATCTTTTCACCATAGGAGATAAGAGAGAAAAATACGTCTTGCCCGATTTTCGGATTCAACCTTTTTTCAACACCATCCATTTCAGATTCAGTCAGTTTAGGACATTTAGTCACCACAATACAATCTGCCCGAGAGGCTCCTCTTGATGATTCGCGCAAATTTCCGGCAGGAAGTATAAAATCATCCGAATATAAATCAGTGTAGGAAGTGAGTAGAATGGAGTATCCCGGTTTTACACTCCGGTGCTGAAAAGCGTCGTCAAGAAGGATAACTCCGGTGTTTTTTCTTATTTTTTCGATTCCGACGGCTCGTTTTTCAGAAACCGCCACTATCACCTCGGGGAATTTCTTTTTTATCTGCAGAGGTTCGTCGCCCACTTCCATAGCGGTATTTGAAGGAAGAACTTCTAAAAATCCTTTTGTTTTCCGACCATATCCGCGGCTTACCACACCTATTTTATAATCGTTTTTGAGGTTTCTGATAAGATATTCAACCATTGGAGACTTTCCGGTGCCGCCGGTTGAAAGATTCCCGACAACAATTACCGGTAATGAAAACCTCGTACTTTTAAGAATTCCAAAATCAAAAAGTTTGTTTCGCACAGCGGTCACAAGACCGTATAGAACAGAAAACGGAAGCAGAAGTTTTCGAAGAGATTTCATGCAACGAAGATAGTAAAATCGTTTTTTTGATGCATAACCGAAATTTTGTAAAGCCTTATCTTTACCCGAAAAAAGAAAATGAAGGTTAAAGATATAACGAATCTTTTTTCTGAATTATCTCCCCTTGCCTATGCTGAAGATTTTGACAATGTAGGCTTGCTGGTTGGTGATCCTGAAATGGAGGTGAAAGGCATTCTCGTCACCCTTGATACTCTTGAAGCCGTGGTGGATGAAGCCATTGAAAAAGAATGCAACCTCATCATCAGCTTCCATCCTATAATTTTTGCAGGTTTGAAAAAAATTACCGGAAGAACTTATGTGGAACGCGTGGTTCAAAAAGCCATCAAAAATGATATCGCCATCTACTCCAATCATACTGCACTTGATAATTCTTGGAATGGAGTGAATGACATGATTTGCACTAAACTGAATCTGGAAAACCGACAGATTTTGATTCCACAGAAAAACACCATCAAAAAGCTGATAACTTTTGTACCCGTTGAATCGGCAGAAAAAGTTCGATCTGCCATTTTCAATGCCGGCGGAGGTTCTATCGGCAATTACGATCATTGTAGTTTCAATATCCGCGGAGAAGGAAGTTTTAAAGGAAATGATGATTCTAACCCGGTAATTGGGGAAAAAGGAATTACGCATTTTGAACCGGAAATTCAGTTAGGCATCACTTTTCCGAAACATCGAGAGAACGCAATTTTAAAAGCTTTGTTTACAGCACATCCTTATGAAGAAGTGGCCTATGAAATAACCACTTTAGAAAATACCAACCAACATATTGGTATGGGAATGATTGGATTTTTTGCTAAACCCATGGCTCCCCTTGCATTTCTGGAACTTTTAAAAACTACCATGAAAGCTGAAGGCATTCGTCATTCAGAAATACCGGACAAACCCATTCAAAAAATAGCTGTTCTGGGAGGAAGCGGAAGCTTTGCAATAGAAGCTGCTATTGCTGCCGGAGCAGATGCTTTTGTATCGGCAGATTTTAAATATCACGACTTTTTTAGGGCTGAAGGAAGAATACTTTTAGTTGATATCGGACACTATGAAAGTGAACAATACACAAAAGAACTTTTACATGCGTTCCTTACAAAAAAAATGATTAATTTTGCACCTGCTTTATCGGACGATAATATAATGATTTCCGATATCAATACCAATCCCATTAGCTATTATTAAATACATCTATGGCAGCAAAAACCGAAATTACCGTTGAAGAGAAGTTGAGAGCGCTTTATGACCTGCAGCTCATTGATTCAAGAATAGACGAAATCCGCAGTATGCGCGGTGAACTTCCTCTGGAAGTACGCGATCTTGAAGATGAAGTGGCGGGAATGGATGCCCGGCTAGAAAAACTCAATGGCGAATTGGAAGTTTTAGAAAATCAAATTAACGAGAAAAAAAACAACATTGAAGAAGCGAAATCGTTAATAAAAAAATATTCAGAACAACAAGACAACATCCGGAATAACCGCGAATTTAATTCATTAAGCAAAGAAATTGAGTATCAAGAACTAGAAATCCAGTTAGCCGAAAAACATATTCGCGAATTCCGTGCTCAGATCGAGCATAAAAAACAAGTTATAGAAGAAACACAAGAACGTTACCAAGAGCGTAACGAACACTTGTCTCACAAAAAACAAGAATTAGGTGCCATTCTTGAAGAAACTGAAAAAGAAGAGAATGCCCTAATAGAGGAATCTAAAAAGTTTGAAGCTTCTATCGAGCCGCGTCTTGCAAAAGCTTATAAACGAATCCGGAAAAGTGTAAAGAACGGATTGGCCGTTGTTCCCATTGAGCGTGGTGCCTCTGCCGGTTCTTTCTTCACCATCCCCCCTCAGGTTCAAATGGAAATCGCAGGGCGCAAGAAAATCATTACAGACGAGCACAGCGGAAGAATTCTTGTAGATCCGGCTCTCGCAACGGAAGAGCGTGAGAAAATGGAGAAGCTATTCGCTAAATTAAAATAAAATCCCTCCATTAATTTTATAGAAGCCTCCGCAAAATGTGGAGGTTTTTTTATGCTTTCCAATCTTAGTGAACGGATTTTTTACCTTTTAATTTGTTTTATAGTTTAAGAATTACCTTCAAAAAAGGCTAAGACACGTTAAATAAAAATGCCTCCATAAATAATTTTGTAAGTTTAAAATAAAACCGACTTATGAAATTCTTATGGATAACTTTTATAATGTTTTTTTCATTTGGCTGTACCAATTCCAATGAAGCCAATAAAGAAGCGGAACGAATCGCACAGCAAACTCAAAATCCTGTGCATGAAGAGAGTCAGGACGGATATGAGCGCGCCTATTTCGCCAGCGGATGTTTTTGGTGTGTGGAAGGTATTTATGAATCGGTCATTGGTGTAAAGGAGGTGAATTCAGGATATAGTGGCGGGAAAATGAAAAACCCTACTTATCAAAATCATGGAGATCATGCCGAAACCGTGGAAGTAATTTACAATCCGGTGATTGTAAGTTTTTCCACGCTTTTAGATGTTTATTTCGGATCGCAGGATGTGACGCAAGTAAATGGACAAGGTCCTGATAGAGGAACATCCTATCGTTCTATAGTTTTCTACAGAAATGCAGAAGAGAAGAAATTGATTGACAGCAAGATTGCTGCAATTAATCTGAAATTAGGAGGTAAAAAGGTAGCTGCTCAAGTTCTTCCGTTTCAGAAATTCTATATTGCTGAAGATTATCATCAGGATTATGAAAGAAACAATCCGGATAATCCGTACATCATCAATGTTTCCCACAAAAGAAAACAAAAATTCGCAGAAAAATATCCTGAACTTTTGAAGAATAACGGCAACAAATAGTTCTTTTATAGATATTTAAGTCATAAAATTAACAGAATAAAATAAACTTTTTTTAAACTACCGTTAAACGGCAATTAAAACATCACTCAACCATGTAATTTAGTTGTACTAAACAACAAAAAATAAAAGTTATGAGCGATTTAATTTGGTTAATAGTAGTAATTATGGTAATCGGTTGGTTACTTGGCGCATTTGTATTCAATCTTGGTGCATTTATACACATTCTTCTGGTTCTTGCCATTATCGGTGTATTATGGAGATTAGCAACCGGACGAAGAGTTTAGGGAAAATCCCCCCACTATAAGAAACAGGCTCGTTTTTCGAGCCTGTTTCTTTTTTAAGATGCTACAATTGACTGCCATTCCGGATGTCTTTGTATGTATTTCGCAACGAACGAACAATTAGGTTTTACTTTATAACCTCTCAATTCGGCCTGCATCAAAACCGCCTCAACCATTTCACTTGCTATTCCTCTGCCGCCCAATTCCTCAGGTACATTAGTATGGTTAAGAGATAACACATCCGGCTCAACCGAATATTCTACAAAAGCTATTTTTCCGTCAACTTCCGCTTCAAATCGTTGCTTTTCTTTGTTGTCAATTACATTCATAATTTTTCTTTTTCTGATTTTCATCTATAAAATTAGAGAAAAATAATTTAATCCTCAGACGGTTTAATAAATTGAAAACTATAGGTTCAAAATCTCTACCTTTAAACGTGCTCCGTATTTTTTAAAATCTAAGTACTTTTGTGAGAAACCATTTTATCAAAATGCAATTCAATTCTCTCGAATACGCTCAAGAGCAAGACAAAAAAGATTCCTTATCCCATTTTAGAACCAAGTTTCATTTTCCGAAAGGTTCCGAAGGCACCGAACTCATTTATCTCTGCGGAAATTCACTCGGACTCCAACCCAAAAATGTAAAAGACTATCTTCAGGAAGAACTTGATGACTGGTCAAAATATGGGGTTGACGGTCATACAGAAGGGAAACATCCTTGGCTGCCTTACCACGAGTTTCTGACAGAAAAAATGGCAAAAATCGTAGGTGCAAAACCTTTGGAAGTGGTGATTATGAACACGCTCACAAGCAATTTGCATCTGATGATGATTTCATTCTATAATCCCACTAAAGAGCGATACAAAATTGTTATCGAGAGCGATGCTTTCCCAAGTGATAAATATGCAGTGGAGAGTCAGCTTAAGTTTCATGATATCAATCCGAAAGACGGTTTGATTGAATGGAAACCGAGAGCAGGCGAGAATTTATGCCGATTGGAAGACTTGGAAGAAATACTGAAAAAAGAAGGTGACAAGATTGCTTTGCTGATGATAGGAAGCACCAATTACTACACAGGACAATCTTTTCCGCTGAAAAAAATTACTGAACTCGGTCACAAATACGGATGCAAAGTCGGATTCGATTTGGCACACGGGGCAGGTAATATTTTGCCCAATCTCCACGACTCGGGAGCAGATTTTGCCGTGTGGTGTACTTATAAGTATTTGAACAGCGGTCCGGGAAGTCTCGGGGGTTGCTTTGTACACGAGCGCTACGCCAACAATAGGGAACTAAAAAGATTTTCAGGTTGGTGGGGACACAACAAGAAAACACGTTTTCAGATGCGGGATGATTTTGATGTCATTCCCGGCGCAGAAGGCTGGCAGTTGAGCAATCCGCCCATATTATCTATGGCCGCCATTCGTGCTTCCTTGGATATTTTCGATGAAGCAGGAATGGAAAATCTACGTGCAAAGTCGGTTAAACTCACCGGATATCTTGAGAAATTGCTGAAAGAAATAAGCACCTCCCGGATTTCTATCATCACTCCGGAAAATCCTGAAGAACGGGGCGCACAGCTTTCGATTCAGGTAAAAAACGCAGATAAACGCTTGTTTGATAAACTCACAGAATCCGGTGTCATCAGCGATTGGCGCGAACCGGATGTCATTCGCATTGCTCCTGCTCCACTTTATAATAACTTTGAAGATGTCTTCCGCTTCACGCAAAAATTGAAAGCAATTCTGGAAGAAGAATAAATAAAAAATTAATGAAAAATGTACTTGTAATTGGCGCCGGACTCTGTGGCAGTCTGCTTACTTTAAGATTGGCACAAGAAGGTTTTAATGTAACCTTAGTCGAAAAACGCCCCGATTTGCGAAAAGTAACGCTCGATGCCGGTCGCTCAATCAATTTAGCATTAAGCAACCGCGGATTACGAAGCTTAAAGTTGGCCGGAATTGAGAATGCCGTAGAAGAATTATTGATTCCGATGACAGGAAGAATGATTCATCAAAAGTCGTCCGGAAAAACGTTTTTGAGTCCGTACAGCGGTCGCGAAGAACACATCAACTCGGTGTCGCGTCCCGGATTGAACAAGTTATTGCTAAATGAAATTGATAAGCACTCCAATGTGAAGACAATTTTCAATCACGAATGTTTGGAAGTTGATTTTGAAAAACCTTCCGCCAAATTCCGTGAGTTCAATACGAAAGAAGAAATCACAATTGAAGCCGATATTATTTTCGGAACTGACGGTGCCGGCTCGGCTGTTCGTGCAGGAATGATTCATGACCCTTTGTTTCTGTTCAATATTTCGCATCAATGGTTAAGCCATGGCTATAAAGAATTAGAAATTTTAGCAGCGCCCGAAAAGGAATACAAGATTTTCAAAAATGCGCTGCACATTTGGCCGCGGGGAGAGTATATGCTCATTGCACTTCCAAATTTAGACGGCAGTTTTACGGTCACCCTGTTTTTGCCGCATAAAGGCGAACCTTATTCTTTCGAAACCTTATCTTCTCCCGAAAAAGTAGAAGATTTTTTCAGCAAAGAATTCCCTGATGTTTTAGAATTAATTCCGAATCTGATGGAGCAGTTTTTCCATAATCCAATC
>DASRWC010000015.1:0-2542 GCA_035654795.1 Flavobacteriaceae bacterium | reverse complement strand
GCCGCTAGCGTTCATCCTGAGCCAGGATCAAACTCTCCATTGTAAAAATGTAAATTGACCCCGGTCATCTTATATGACCGGATCGTCAGTAATTGTATACTGTACGGCCCGGACCGAAAAAATTGTAATCTCTTACAGCTCCCGTCCCTCTAAAGGACTCCTGCTGCGCTACATGATCATATATCTTAAAGAACTTCTCTCGCCGCCGCTTCGCGCTTTGGCATTTATATCTGCCGACCAAATAGGCCGTCGATCTTCTGTTTCTGTACCCCTCGTTCCCGAAGGGACTGCAAAGGTAGGGATGTTTTTCGGAATAACAAAAAAAAATATTTTCTTTTTTTCACCTATCCCCTTTCCACATATCCTGTGAACAGGACGCCCTCCCTCGCGGAGTGGTGCAAAGGTAGAAACTTTAACAATACACTCCAACAGTTTTCTTCCTTTTTCGACCCTACAAAACGCAAAACACTGAAAGATTGGCGGATAATTTCTACTACAAAGAAACTAAATAAGAATAGATAGTCGATTATAGTTATAGAACAGCAACAATAGACTGCTTAAATCGGGTGCGAACAGGGTTTCCATTTTTTGATGCCGGCGTCCATTTTGGAGATTTTTCCATCACACGCAACGCTTTTTCAGCGAATTCCGGACTTATTTTATTCTTATTCACAATTTCGATATCACACACAATTCCGTTTTCACATACTGTAAATTCCATTATGGCGGTTTGTTTAAGCCCATAATCTACGTATGTTGTACTATCTACCGAATTAACAAGATCTCGAATATCAAGGTTTTCCCGCACGAAACGGTTCCATCCAGCAACTCCTCCTTCAAACTGCGCATACGTATCTACATCATAGACTATGAGAGAATCTCTGGACGATTGCGCAGATAACATTCCGAATGTCAAGCTTAATAAAATAGCAAACAACCAATACCTCATGACTCCTCCTTTGTTTGTTTACTTAAAATTACATAAAAATTAGGCTTTTGGCAAATCAACTGTTTCTGGAAATCCACCCTCGCTATCGAAGAGAAATGTCATAGGTTTTTCCGGATCTTTGATAATTTCAAAAAGCGTATAACCCCAAGGCTTCCAAAAATTCTCTAATACCTGCCCATATGTTTTGACCTGCCAATTATCGAAAATAGGTTTCAATGTCCAATCATTTAAGGGCATCGGTTCTATGTAAATCTTTTCGGGAGTTTCCATATAAGTATACTCCGGAAGACGATTAAACAAATATGCGGAATAAAAATACCGGGCACAGACTTCTTCGAATTGTATGGGATGTAAAATATGTTCTTTTATTTTATTCAAAATATCTTCATGATAAATAGCATTTGTGCCATTGTCCTGTAAAGTGGCTATAACAGCAAAATCCTTCATCCGTAAAGAAAAAATCAACGTATTAATCTCATCCCGATATAAGAAAGTCTCGGGCGAATTATCTACCGGAAATACTTGTATATGAAACGGATTGATATGTTCAAATTCCATCGGCAGCACAAGCGATTGTAACATAAAATGTAGGTTCCGAAATTTATGCACTAACGCCTGGGAAAAATTTATTTCCTCTCCACTGCCTACCGCTTGCCTAATCCCCGCTTGTATCTCGTTAAAAACAATACCATACAAGATTTTCCCTACCCATTGAAACAACAGCTGTTCAGGAAGATTCTTTACTTCTTTATACCCTGCTTTCATTGCTTCTTCTACTTCTCCCTCCACTTCTTCAAATGACTGAGCAACTCTAATAGAACAAGGCAATTTCAGTGATTTATAGGTCACGATGTTTTCATCCAACATCTTGAACGGTTTTTCCTCCAGATCAAAAGCACGCATCATCCAAACTGGAAAAACTTGGATTTGCTCATCTGCAGATTGCAGCGATTCTCCTGTCAAAAAGCACGCCCGATTGTCGAATTTAAAAGCAATAAATGGATTATAAAGTCTTGATTCCATAGTGAGAACAAAGGTAAGGTTTTGAAGTTTGTTTTTGACTTTTTTATATATATTTCCTCTATAAAATAGCCCTTGATGGCAGAGGAGAGCGAAATAAATCCATTCTATATTATGCGCAATTAAATTGCATATTATAATGAATTTATTTAGGTTTGCGCCGAATGCTAATCAAATGCACAAATTAAACTCTGCATGAAAAAACTTTTCAGCCTGCTTTATTTCCAAGTAATTATAGCTATTCTTATCGGTGTGGCGTTAGGCCATTTTTATCCTGAGCTCGGTATTGCACTAAAACCATTTGGTGATGGGTTTCTCAAATTAATCAAGATGATCATCGCACCGTTGATTTTCTGTAGCATTGTGCTGGGTATTGCTGGCATGGAGGATATCAAAAAAGTAGGGAAATTGGGTGTCAAATCTATGGTTTACTTCCAACTGACAACCTTTGGCGCAATGTTTATCGCTATGGCGGTTGTAAACCTTGCCAATCCAGGAGGTGGCATGAATATCAATGTCTCCGAACTCGACACTTCCGAAGTTAACACCTACATTCAAGAAGGCGAAAAACAA
>DASRWC010000014.1:0-3333 GCA_035654795.1 Flavobacteriaceae bacterium | reverse complement strand
ATGTTACGGGCACACGCCGATTATGTTGATATGGATTTTACTTTTCCATTAATTAAAGCCTTAAAGGATCTCGGAAAATCTGCAGATATTATGATTGAAGCAAAAGCGAAAGATCTTGCGTTCCTCCGTTTTGAGGAGGAGATAGGAAAATTGCGCGGCTTTAAGCGAATCAGTAGAGGGATAAGTAAGATTTGAAATGGCAATCCATTGATTATCTCATTGTTTTTTTAATAAACTTTCTAAAAAAATTTGACCTTTTTCACTATATTCTATAATATTACTAAGTAAAGTTGAATACCCGACTAGAACGGGAGAGGTTCATAGCATAACCCTCTATAAAAAACTATGAAACAATAATATTTCATCAGTTTTGATAGAATGAATTGGGTTTACCTCTCTTGAAAATGTTGGGATACATTTTGCAAGGAGGTTTTTTTATGTCTAGTCGCAAATTGGAAGATGGTCTCAAAGATTTAACCTTATTAGGAAATCAGAAAACGAATTATCCAACAAAGTATGCGCCGGAAGTGTTGGAAGCGGTGAATAATCTGCATTCTGATCGGGACTATTTTGTGAAGTTTAATTGTCCTGAGTTTACAAGCCTTTGTCCGCTTACTGGCCAGCCGGACTTTGCCACGATTTATATTTCCTATATTCCAGACAAAAAATTAGTCGAAAGCAAATCCCTCAAGATATATTTATTCAGTTTCCGTAACCATGGGGATTTTCATGAAGACTGCGTAAATATCATTATGAATGATTTAATTGAATTATTAGATCCAAGATATATTGAAGTGTGGGGGAAATTTACTCCGCGCGGGGGAATTTCCATCGATCCATGGTGCAACTACGGAAGACCTGGAACAAAATATGAAGAATTGGCAAATTACCGTTTAATGAATCATGATTTATATCCAGAAAAAGTGGATAATCGATAAATGAATAACAGAGGTTCTTAGCTACCCTCTATAAAAAACTAAGAAGATACAGCATTTCTTTCTTAGGATGCTGTTTTTTTCTTTATGAAGGAGTGTCTTTAATGATATTAAAAGAAGAAAAAGCAATCGTCGTATTTAGTGGTGGACAAGACAGCACGACTTGTTTGTTTTGGGCAAAAGAACAGTTTAAAGAAGTGGAAGCTGTGACCTTTGATTATGGTCAAAGACATCGATTAGAAATTGAATGTGCAAAGGAAATCGCAAAGGAAGTAGGGGTAAAGCATCACATTCTTGATATGTCCCTTTTAAATCAGCTAGCTCCAAACGCACTAACACGGGATGATATCGAAGTTGAGGAAGGGAAAGATGGCGAGCTTCCTTCTACCTTTGTGCCGGGGCGCAATTTGCTATTCCTTTCCTTTGCAGGGGTGTTAGCTAGCCAAGTAGGAGCAAAGCATATCGTAACAGGCGTATGTGAAACGGATTTTAGTGGCTATCCTGATTGCCGTGATGTTTTTATCAAATCGTTGAATGTAACAATGAATTTAGCGATGGATGATACGTTTGTCATTCATACGCCGCTCATGTGGTTAACGAAAGCACAAACATGGGAACTGGCAGACCAATTAGGTGTGCTTGATTTTGTACGAAACAATACATTGACTTGCTATAACGGAATCATTGCAGATGGCTGTGGAGAATGTCCAGCATGTAAGTTGAGAAAAAGAGGTCTTGATGAGTATTTACGTTCTAGAAAGGGTGCTTCACATGTTAGATTTTAGAATTGTTGATAAGCTTCAAAAACTAGATGAAGATATTCAAAGAGACCAATTGAGATATCACTCGAAGCGTGTGCTCGTCAGCAAGGAATTTACTTTTGACGCAGCTCATCATTTACATGCTTATGAAGGGAAATGTAAAAATCTCCATGGCCATACATACAAAGTGGTGCTGGGCGTCAGCGGGTATCCGGACGACCGAGGATTGGTGATTGATTTTGCCGATCTTAAAAAAATCTGGAAAGAAAAAATAGAAATCTATTTGGATCATCGTTATTTAAATGAAACGTTGCCCCCGATGAACACAACGGCTGAGAATATGGTCGTTTGGATTTATGAAAAATTGGCGGAAGCGTTGCCGGAGAAAAGTTTTGACGGGGCGCGGGTGGAATTTATTCGACTCTATGAGACTCCTACAAGTTATGCAGAAGCTAGACGGGAGTGGATGGAAGATGAGTAAAATCCCCGTCATCGAGATTTTTGGACCGACCATTCAAGGGGAAGGGATGGTCATCGGGCAAAAGACGATGTTTGTTCGCACGGCAGGCTGTGACTATTCCTGTTCCTGGTGCGATTCTGCCTTTACTTGGGATGGCAGCGGTAAAAGTTTGATTAAGCAAATGACAGCGGAAGAGATTTGGAATGAATTGAAGAGAATTGGCGGAAAGGGCTTTTCTTTCGTGACCATATCAGGAGGAAATCCGGTATTAATTCGAAATCTGGATTCGCTGGTGCGGATATTAAAGGACAACGGAATGAACATCGGCGTTGAAACCCAAGGAAGCAGATGGCAAGATTGGCTGTACGATGTAGATCAAGTGACGATTTCCCCAAAACCGCCAAGTTCCGGGATGAAAACGGATTTTACGGTGCTTACGGAAATATTGGAGAAACTTGAAAATCGAAAGGGGAGCCAACAAGTTTCTCTGAAAGTGGTTGTGTTTGATGAGAAAGACTACGGGTTTGCCAAGGAAGTGCACTTGCGCTATCCGGGCGTTCCCTTTTTCTTGCAGGTAGGAAATGACGATATTGCAACGACGGATCAAACGAAGCTTGTTCATCATTTGTTGAAGAAATATGAAGCGCTGATTGATACGGTGATGGCCGATGAGGAATTGAAAAATGTGAAAGTGCTCCCGCAATTGCATACCCTTGTGTGGGGGAATAAAAGAGGCGTGTAGGGGCCAGAAAGGACTTCTATAAAACTTGCGAAGAGCCTGATAATCGCCGCGTTAGGAAAAATAATCGCCAACCAGGCAAATGCGGCTACCTGTTTCCCAACATGGTGGACTACTTGAATGCTTTACAGGTCGGCACCACCTCCATTCCCATTGCCATCGGTTTGATCCTGATGATGTATCCGCCGCTGGCGAAAGTGCGATACGAGGAACTGGGCCATGTGTTCCGCAACGTGAAAGTATTGGGTTTGTCCTTGGTGCAGAACTGGGTCATCGGGCCGCTCCTTATGTTCGTGTTGGCGATCATTTTCCTGCGGGGTTATCCCGAGTACATGGTCGGCTTGATTCTGATCGGTCTTGCCCGTTGCATCGCCATGGTCATCGTCTGGAACGATCTTTCCAAAGGGGACACTGAGTATGCGGCGGGCCTGGTTGCGT
>DASRWC010000013.1:0-4268 GCA_035654795.1 Flavobacteriaceae bacterium | reverse complement strand
AAAGGTTGCGCTCACAAACCCATTCCTGAAACGGCCTTTGTTCTTCTTTCTCAGAAACTGCAAGCCGTTGCACGAAGCATTATGTATGGTGAGGCTTGTTCATCGGTGCCGCTGTATAAGAAAAGAAAGTAAACACTTTTCTTGGGCATTATTTTTCTTAGAAAATTTCCAATTACAGCCTGCAATTTCCGTTGATTAAGTCGGATTTACTCGGATTGAAGGCGTTTTCACGAACATCGTACTGACCTGCTATACCATTTTCTATTAAATCAGGAGACAACGCGCAAAAATCAGTAAGTGCCAGATTCGATTTGATTTCGAATTTTCCGGATACTGATGTCAATTGTTCTAAACCTGCCAGGGTAAGAAGTGAAGGATTAAAATTAATTTTTAATCGATCCGAAAGTGTTTTCAGTCCGGCTAATCCGGTTAAATCGATGAGGTGGGTATTACCCGAAATGCTTAAGAATCCTGCAGCTCTAAGGTTTGTAAGGGGAGAAATACTTTGTAAGCCGGGATTATTGTCTATATACAGAAATCGGGCATTGATTAAATTGCTTAAACCTATAATATCTGTTAACGATGAATTGTTGCTTATCTCAACACTATTTGCAATTTGAAGGAACTCGAGAGAATTTATATTTTGTAAGGCATCATTCCCAATAATCTTGACCGATTGCCCCCATTCCTGAATATTTCTCAGTCCATCGATTTGTACCAAAGAGCTATTATTGGTGATCATTATTGTTTCCTTTACATATTTGAGACCTATCAATGCATCAATATTTGTCAGAGATTCATTTTTCTGAATATAGATACCCCCCATTGCACTTTCCATGTTTTCAAGCCCTGAAAAATCAATGAGCTGCGGATTATTTGTAATTCTTACTTCACCACCCTGTTTCACACCGATCAGGCCATTAATATTCCTCAAGACAGGGTTGTCCAAAATGCGAAGCCCTGTGAGCGTTTCAAGTTTTTCAAGCCCGTTAAGGTTCTCTAAAGCTTCATTATTCTCAATAAAGAGGGTCAAGTAATGGCCCGGTACATTTTTAAGATTTTGGATGGATCGCAATTGTTTATTTGATGAAATGAAAATCATACTCGAAATATGAGTCAGATTATCCAATCCGTTCAAGTTGGTCAATTCAGGATTTAAACCAACTATCAGATTCTTTCCGATATATTCTAATGACGTGAGTGGAGAAAGATCGTGTATGTCTGATAGCTCCCCATCCAGAAACTTCCCGATATTCAAAGTTCCTGAAATATGAGTATAGTCTTCTGACCCAAATGCATTTACATCTTCCTGGCTTCGAAGATTGATCGTTCCGTTGTAAACCTTTTTATTAACTGCTTTGGTAAGGGTTAGCGTTATTTTAATTTCCTCACTCACTTGGTCATTACTTACTCTTGTTGTAGCCGTTATAATTGGGTTGAGTTCATAAACAAATTTCGCAGGATTGGAAACAGTAAGTTTTCCGGTCGCCCCATCTACGGCGATAGCCTCATGGGCACTTTGTTCTAAAAGTGTATAAGTGAGAGTTCCTCTGTTGGTACTTGCAAGTAACTGCCCGATTTCATACCCCATTGGCGGCATTTCATCAACGATAGCCTCAAAATCATAGGGAATGATCTTTGTTTCTACTGCAACCGTATCATCTTTTGAACAAGAGGTGATTGTTGCTCCCACCACAATAAAAAAAGCAAGTATTAGTTTTTGAACGTTCATATTTAAAAGATTTAGTTAAAGGGCACAGTTCCCGTTTCTGATATCTTCCAAAGAAGGATTATATGCGTTCCCATTAATTTCAAAACCGGAGGGAGTACTGCTTATCAAACTACTTTGAAGTCCGCAGAAATCTTTAAGCATTACATTATTACGTACGGATAAGGTTCCTTCTATATGCTCCAATGCTGAAAGAGGTTGAAGATCTTCTAAAAGGTTGTTATAGTGAATGAGAATTCCACTAGATCCAATCTTGGTCAAGCCTGAGAGTCCATTCAAATTGTGTAAGAAATTATTCTTCCGGATGGTTATGCCCATCAATTCTCGGATGTTCGAAAGGCCATCTACATTTTCCAATCGCTCATTGTCTTCGATTGTCACATACTCACTCACTCCAATATTGGCAAAACCGTTTATGTTCTTCAATGATGAATTTCCTGAAATAGTCATTTTTTTTAATGATGATCTTATATTGGATAGCGCATCAATATTCTCTAAAAGATCATTTGACGAAATATAAATTGTCTCTTCTATTTCATCTAATCCGGATAAACCTTCCAAGGATTTTATGTTCGGACAATAATAAATAGTCAGGTGCGTAACCTTCTTTAGCGATGAAAATGTGTTAAAATCCGGAATGTGAAGATCATAGCATTCAAAATGTTTAACTTCTGAAAGCCGGTCAAAACCTTGGATGTTCTTTAGTTTCCAGTTCTCTTCCAGAACGATGAAATCCAATTGAGAAACCTGATTAAATCCTTCAATTTTTTCCAACTCAGGATTGGATCCAAAATATAGACCCCCACCAATTTCAGAAACGTTCTGGAACCCGTCCAAAACTGCAAGATGAGAGCAGTTCCAGATATGAACACTCCCCGTTACTTTTTCAAGAGCCAAAAGAGATCCCGTATCGTGAATATCATTATAGAAGTCACTGCCAATCAAAAGATCACCATTAATATGACTATACCCTTCATGTCCAAATTCATCTATGGCATTTTGTGAATTTAAAAAAACGTTTCCTTCGTGCCATTTTTCTATTCCGAGTTTGTTTATGATAACTTTTACGTTCGCGATTTCAAACATGCTTCCATTCGCAACCTTAATTTTTGCGATTAAAAAAGAGTTTTTATTATAAATAAAAACCAGTGGATCTTCCACCTTTAATTTTCCGGTACTGGTTTCTATAGCGAAGGCACCCTCTACAGACTGTTCTATAATCGAGAATGTAACCGCCCCCCGGTTTCCGGATCCCGGAACGGTTCCTATTTCCTGTCCGGGTTCAGGATACTCATTTACCGTAAATTCAACATCCGTAGTTGACACTTGCAAGCCGGCGTCAAGCTCATCTTCCTTGGAGCAGGAAAAAGTCAACATTGTGAAAAGAAGAATGAAAATCGTTTTGAAACGAATGAATTGGGCATTCATGACATGTATGTTAAAAATTTCCAAATATAAACATTTAAAATTGTATGATTAAACTGAATTTAGAGACTTTCAGGATCTCTCATACTTGGCTGACTTTGAGTTGATAAATTCTGAAATCGTTAAATTATTGTTTATCTATCACGGCATTGCTAATCATATTAATACTTTTGCGGCCCGATATAAGACAAATTATTATGAATAAACAAATTCTATTGGCGATCGCCGTTATCGCTCCAATTTTTATGTTCGCTCAGGAAAAAGACGCAGATTCCCTGAACGGATGGAAAACCGGAGGAAATGTTTCTTTACTTCTAAATCAATCGGCTTTCAATCACGAATGGACGGGAGGGGGAACATCCAACATCTCCGGAAACTTGAAATTGAATTATGACTTCAATTATCGCAAAGATAAACTCACTTGGGACAACCGTTTACTGGTGGATTACGGGATTACCAAAAATAAAGACGACAAATATTCAAGAAAAACCAATGACCGTCTGGAGCTAAACTCAATCGTGGGGCATCAGGTACAAGATAGCGAATGGTTTTACTCGTTCTTCCTGAACTTCAAAACTCAAGTAGCCAAGGGTTACGAATTCACTAAAGATCTGCCTCAGGAAGATCCAAATTACAGAACAGAAACCACTCATATTTTCTCACCTGCCTATTTACAATTCGGTCCGGGTATGTTGTGGAAGAAAAATGATAATTTATACGTGAATATCGCGCCTGCAACTGCGAAATTTGTTTTTGTGGACAAGAAGTTCACCGAGGTTGATGAAAGCATTCCCGGAGCGGTAGATGCTTATAACGAGCACAAATATTTCGGAGTTGATGCAAACAAATCATCCCGTTTCGAATTTGGAGCCTCCTTATCTGCTTACGCGAAAGTCAATCTGATGAAGAACGTGAGCATGGAAAACATCCTGAACTTATATTCAAACTATCTTGAAGACCCTCAAAATGTTGATGTGGATTACACGATGAACCTAAACATGAAAGTAAACGATTACATCACTACCAATTTTACTTTCCAAGCAATCTATGACGACAACGCCGTGCAAGGGTTCCAAATTCGCGAAGCTCTTGGCGTAGGAGTTACTTATGCCTT
>DASRWC010000012.1:0-29746 GCA_035654795.1 Flavobacteriaceae bacterium | reverse complement strand
CTTGAAGAATACGCCGACCAAGTAGCCGAAGCCATCAAGGATGTACGCGGCGTCGAAGACTTAAACGTTTACCGAAATATCGGGTTGCCGGAGTTGCGAATTCAGTTACATGATAATAAATTAGCCCGATATGGAGTCGATATCGCCGATGCACAAGCGGTGGTGGAAATGGCGATAGGGGGAAGGGCAGCGACTACTTTTTATGAAGGTGAAAGAATGTTTGATGTGCGGATTCGTTTCGAAAAACAATATCGCGACAGTGACGAGAAAATAGGAGATATTCTGATTCCCGCGGCGGGTGGTCAAAAAGTTCCGTTGAAGGAAATTTCTACTATTAGTTACATTACCGGTCCAACCTTTATTTACCGCGAAGGGAGTAGTCGGTATATCGCTGTCGGTTTTAGTATCGAAGGGCGGGATTTGGGAAGCACCATTGCCGAAGCAAAAAAGAAAGTAGCGGAAGAAGTACACATTCCGTCGAAACACAAAGTAGTGTGGGCAGGAGAATTTGAGAGTAAAGAAAGAGCCAGCAAACAACTTGCGGTCATCGTGCCGGCAGTTCTGTTACTGATTCTCTTCTTGCTGTACTTCAATTTCGGAACAATAAAAGATACCTTGATTGCCGCGAGCACAATTCCTTATGCTTTTATCGGCGGCTTTATTTCACTGTGGGTAACGCAAACTATTTTCGGAATTTCGGCGGGAATCGGATTCATTATTTTATTCGGAGTGAATACGATTAACAGTATCATTCTAATAGCCGTAATGAAAGAAAACATGCGAAAAATGCCTTTGAAAAAAGCAATATCTGAAGGCGTTTACAGTCGCATCCGACCCATTGTGATGATTGCGCTTATGGGGTCATTAGGACTTTTGCCGGCAGCGCTATCAACCGGTATGGGTTCAGAAATTCAGAAACCTTTAGCAATTATGATTGTGGGCGGCTTGATTATCTGCATGCTTCTATCGCTCACCGTTTTGCCACAGGTATTTTATCTGGCTTACAGGCGGAAGGATAGACTATAATAACTTAAATTCGGATTTTAAATTTTATAGGTTGAAAAATTGCGGAGATATGAGTTTCAAGAAATCAATAAAATACCCACCCAAGCTATGGGAGGCATTGCTGTTTCTTTTTCTTATTGTTCTAAGTTACGTCTTGTTTGCAGGAAGAAAAGAGGGCATTTTCCGATTTGAATTTTTCGAACGGATGATGCCTTCATTCTATTCGCACATATCCAATTTTTCCTTGAGCTTCATTTTGATGATGACCATTGGTTTCATCTGGAGTATGATGGGAATTAAATTTTCCTATGTGTTCTACGTGGCGTGTTTAATCGTAGGCTTGAATTTTATCTACGAAATGTTTTTGTCTCTACTCAATACAAAGGATATCGTAGATGCATTTTTTGGCACGGCAGGAGTAGGTTTTGCGATAGTATTTCTTCTGTTGTTTTTTAGATTCGGAAGAAAAACCCAAAAGCAATCCAAGTGAACCCGATATTTGAATAAGGGAAACCACAAAAGAGCTCCGAGGAGCTCTGTAAGATTTTATAAAAAAGGTTTTTATTTTTTCAATTTCCTGCGTAAACCTAGTGCTGCTCCGGCTGCAAGTCCTAAGGCAATTAAGCCGTTAATTGGCACGTCACCAGGACCGGATGGATCACCGTCACCCGGTAATCCTATTTGGGCATAGGAAGCGACTGCAAGAAATACAAACAAAACACTTAAGAAGGCGATTTTTTGAGTAAATTTCATTTTCATAATCTGTTTATTAAAATTCGGTTTTCAGTTGGTTGTATGTCTTTCGAAAAAGGAAGACCGTCTTACAAACATAAAGATTAAATTCTGTTTTTGCCAAAAAAATCAGGAAAAAATCTAAAAATTGCCATCTGTCTTCGATTTTCAAATATAACTATTTATTTTCTAATCAATTTAAAAACTTTCTTATCATTTGGTGTCGTTATCACAATATGGTAAACTCCGGAAGATATAGCTTCCACTAAAGGAATGCTGATTAATCCATCTGTAGTTGATTTAATTGAGGAATAAAGGGTGTGACCTAAGATATCCAAAATCTCAATTTCAATGTCAATTCCACTATAACCGGGAGCAGAGATAAAGATATTTCCTTCATTTACAGGATTAGGAAATAATTTAATCTGCGCTGTTGTTCCGTGATCGGGGTTTGCGAGAACAAGTTGTTGTTGGATGAAAAATCGATCAGAAGCCTTACTTTCGGAAATATTTGGGTCAACAACAAAGTCATAGGTTGTAAGATTTTCAATCTCAGTCAAGCTTCCGGTATAAGTATCTACAAGATAGAACTCAGTGTTTTCCAAACCCTCCATACCAAAAGAAAAAGTATAATTTTCGGTAGTATATCCCGAAATGTTCAATTGATGTACTTCATCTGTTTCCGGGAGTGATCGAAATTCGGCACTTAGAAGGATATCATCGCGTTCCAGACTTAGATTTTCTTTGAAATTTAAAGGTTTTGGAACATCTTCAGAGGTTACTCGATTATCAAATTGGTTTCCAAAGAAAATTCCCAACCCATCGTGGGGAGTTTTCCCTTCTAAATAAGCGCTTGTTTTATATAATTTGACTGTTAAGTAATCTTCTGAAATTTCATTTATACTATTTGTGTTATTATGGTGACCGGGTGTTTTAGTGTTTTCAGTGAATTTAATTGTTGCAGGGCCGTTTGTGCTAGTAGCAAATTGAGCTGCTTGTCCCGGTTGCAAATATTGATTGGCTGTTGAATTTAGAACGTTTGTTCCGGACGGGAGAAGGACGGAAACATATCCGCCATAATTCCCTTGAGATGGATCATATACAAAGTAATAACCGGGAGAGACATTGGTAGATTCTGAAAAAACACGATTGATATCAACAGAACTTTGATAAGGATTTCCGAACATGACAAATTGTCCCGCGGTTGAAGTTGAGAAAGTTTCACTGTAATTTCCTTTATGCAAGCTTCCTTTCGCACGCAATGTGGTGGAACCTGACGAGCTATTTGAGTTTAAATCCATGCTTCTATCACCTCGGATGTACATTAAAAAGGATTCGCCGGCAGATAGCGTGTTTACATCAGTGTTTGAAATTGGCACAAATTGTTGTGCTACAAGATCTACAGTCCACATGGATGGATTTCCGGTTTGAGTAGCATCAAAACCGTTGGTTTGATCTATGGTAGTGCCGGTAATGTGAGTTCCATAACCGGGAAATGGATTGTCATCATTACCCGTGGCTCCTTCTTGCCAATTTGTATGAATAGAGGTGGAGGTGGTAACAGAGCTACTAACCATTCTGTATGATCTGATAGATTGAAAATATCTTTCAACAGTGGCTTCTCCATTGATTTGAGAGGAAGATCGAAGATAAGCAAGCTCGCCGTTTCTTGTCGAATTGCTCTTAAATACAAGATTTCCGTCAATATTTAAATTTCCATAAAGACGAAGAACATTTTCAACTTCCAAAGTTGCGTTAGGATGTATCACTATGTTTTTGGCACTGATGTCAGTATTGAATACTGCCGTACCATTGATTATGGTAATATTATCTGAAGATGTCGATATACCATTCGGGTTTGCCGGTATCCAACTTCCATTTTCATATACAAATCCGGGATCTTCAGAAACATGAATAGTATAATCTTCGGCTTGTCCATAATTATAAATGGCGCAAGGATTAAGAGGGGACTCCCCATAAGATTTTATGATTCGCATTAAGGTTGATCCTGATTTTGCATTCGTGGGTACTGTAATCATACTCTGAATATTTTTTGAATCCAATCCGGTAGAGTTAATGATATACCCCAGTTCGTATCGTTCATCTTCGCTCCAAATCCCATTTTGATTCCAATCCACCCACACGGTAAAGTAGTTGACATAATTTCCGTCTGTATTTCCTTTTAAAGTAATTGGGAGTTGTTCTCCGGGGTGGACTTCACCTACAAGATGTGTAAAATTTTCCAGAGCCGGCGAGCCGTCAATAGTTGCGCTTGAAGAATTATCGATGCCGGCGAATTGAACTCTTGTGATTGGTTCCACATTCCCCGAAATATTGAAAGGACATGGTGGAGGTATGGTCTCGCAGCGCAACTTCCATACACCATCAAAATTACCTATTTCAGGAACCCAGTCAGATCCATCCCATACATGATACGGACTTCCATAAAGCACGGAACTTATCTCCATTAAACTCTGATTAACAGGATCTGTAAGTTGAAGCCAATAGGTAGATCCGTTCATTCCCCCATGGACGATAATATCTACAGGTATAAATATTCGATAAAGCGTGTGACTTGAAAATTGTTCTAAAAATTCACCATGGGTAGGTGTAATGTTGTTCAAGGAAATGAAGGGCGAACCACCAGGTTTGTTTCCAAAATCATTATACACTGCTACATTAAATTTCGGTATTTCAGGAGAAGCGTTAGACGGAACAAAAACATTCACTTCAATAGTTTTTATCTCAAGCGCGCTTCCCGCTGTTACTATAAAATCATTGGCTACTAGGTTGTCTTTAATGTTTATACCTTGATAAGAATCACTACTCTCTGTTCCTTGATTGCAATCCAGATTGTCGGGTTGAGGAAGGGTGCTAAAATTAAAAATAGCACCATATTCCGAAACGACACCGGCAGAGCACTTACTTCTTATCTGTGCTTCATAAGTTAAATCAGACATCAAATCTGAAAGTTCTAGTGTATTTCCGATTATGGAAGAATTATCGATCCATACAGATTCTCCAACAGGTCTGTATTTTATGTCGAAAAAAGATTCATCGCCGGTCCAGGAAATGCGGGCTTCTGCATGTGTAATGTTATCAACTACAATATTTTGAGGTATTTCTGCAACTTCGCAATTAGGCACGATCCCTGTTACGATAAGAGTGAAATTCTGACTGCCTCCACTTAAATTACCTTTATGACTAATAGTGATGGTATAGGTACCAGTGGCATTGAGTATGTCAATGCGTTCATAAGGGTCAACGCTATTATCGGATGTTTGCGAATTTGTTGTTGCAGATGTCAATTTCCATGGATAATAAGTTACTCCATCTTTGGAAATGCGAATATCGAGATCGTTTATCAGAACGGGCGTATTAACATTAGCCGGACCTGCAGTTATAGCTTGTCCGGGTTTATCAGTCCAAGAAATTGAAGCTTGCAACATGTTCAAACCATCTGAAGTAACCTCCATAGTTATCGTTTGCCCTTGATTTAGAGTAGTCTCTGATAGGATAGCATTAGTGCCATTGGCAGAAATAGCTTCTGCTGCTCGTTTGGCATTGAGAAGACCCCATCCCCATTTCGCATCGGGACCCGGAGGTCCTGCATCATCAGCGGTGTGCAGTGCTAATCCTTTTAAGGAAGCAGCTTTTAAATAGTTTCCGGATGTTTTCTGAGCATGTTCTTGAAGCAGAAGGAGGGTTCCGCTAATATTAGGGGAGGCCATTGAGGTTCCGGAAGAAATCCCATAAGCTGAGTTACCGGAGGCAAAGGTAGAATAGACGTCGGCACCGTTACCGGTAATATCCGGTTTAATTCGCAAATCATCTGTCGGTCCAGGACTGCTTGTGGTTTGAAGTGTAACGGAAATCAAATTTCCGGCATTATCAACCAGAGCATCATTGGCATTGGCTACCACGAGATTATTTTTGGATGTGGCATGGCCCGTGAGCATATCATAACCCATGACCAACGGGGATTTATTAAAATTTGTTCTGCTTCCATCATTACCTGCGGCAACAACCATTAAGTAGTATTCAGCAGAGCTCAACAGTTGATCCCATGATCGGGCATTAGTATCATAAGCACCAAATATCCAGGCATCAGTGAGATTGTTTAGTGTACTTGAATCATAACCATATGAATGGTTGGAAATTAACATTCCACTAGCTGCGGCTAAAGTGGCTTCACTTACATCCATATTCCATTCATAAGCAAAAACTTTTGATTTGGGAGCCATACCCTTAGCTTGAGGCTGAACTCCCTTGGCAGTTATTGTTCCCACCACGTGTGCGGCATGTGGATGAAGAGATGGATTAGCTGCATCTGAAATGAAAACTCGAGTATTTCCATTTGAATCTTTATATTCTTGGTGAGTGGTAAGAGGATGACCGCCGTCCCAGACATAGGCTTTCATATTTTCTCCATCTAAATTGAATCCTGTGGATCCTCCCGAATTTAAATGGTTCGTGCGTGTAGAACGTGCTGCGTCCTTATTGAAAGTTCGATAATATATAGGTGTGCCGTTGGGAAGGATTCGTTGGATCTCAGCCAAACCACCATCTTCGGTAGTAAAAGAAATGGGCAATCCCTTTGCTTTCGCAAAAGAAATTGCTTCTTCTTTTTCAGATAAGCTTCTTTTCGCTAAATCAACAGATAATTGATTAATTTCCGTAAGGTTATAATTTTTAACAATCTCTGCGACTTCTTGTAATGTTTGTCCTTTGATAGAGAAAAATGGAAGAAATGCTAATAGAAATGAAAAAATAAGAGTAGTAGTTCTTTTCATAGTTTGTTAGTTGAAGAAATGTTATTAAGAAAAGAGATTAATGTAGTTTGGTTAAGATATTTTCTGTTTACAAAAAGTACAAAAATGATACTCAGGGACTACTAAATTGTGGAATAGCAAGAATAAAAATTGGATTCAATACCGAACGAGATTCCTTTTTTTCATTGCCTTTGCTTCTTTCTTGGCTTCATCTTTAAGATAATTTCCTCCTAAATGCGGACATTCTGATAGGGCTTTCATACTTTCAAAAGGAACCACTGTTTTGTGATACATAAAGGATTGTGCTAAAGTTTTGATCAGGTTTTTATCGCCTACAGTAAGATCCACATCGTCCATGGTGAATTGACATGGATGTTCATAGCCACAAGCATGTGTCATTTCTACCAGTTCTTTTCTAAAGTTTTTAAAGTAAAAATGTGCCCTCACCGACTTATCCTGTACGTCAATTCCACGTTGCAACCATTTACTTTGTGTAGCCACACCACTGGGGCATCTATTGGTATGACAAAGTTGTGCTTGGATACACCCTATGCTCATCATAGCTTCACGAGCTACATTGACTAAGTCAGCCCCCATAGAAAAAGCCATAGCTGCTGCTGCGGGGAGACCCAATTTTCCACTCCCGATGAATACCACCCGATCAGTAATATTATGTTTTTTGAAAATTTTATAAACTTCTGCAAATCCATAAATCCATGGTAACGAAACGTGATCGGCAAAACTCGGTGGCGCAGCCCCTGTACCGCCTTCTCCACCGTCTATTGTTATAAAATCAGGTCCTTTTCCGGTTTCTTTCATCACTTTTGCAAGCTCTTCCCATTCTCCAAGTCTTCCCACGGCAGACTTTATTCCAACCGGAAGACCGGTAGCCTCTGCAATATCTTCAATAAAATCAATCATGCTACGAACATCATGAAAAGCTGAGTGATTCGGTGGCGATAAGACATCTTTGCCCATGGGAACATGACGAATTTCAGATATCTCTCTTGTTATCTTACTTGCCGGCAAGACTCCACCTTTTCCGGGCTTTGCGCCCTGAGAAAGTTTGACTTCAATGGCTCTTACAAAGGGATTCTCTTCTACAAGCTTAACCAACTTCTCCATATTAAACCGGCCTTCATCATCTCTAACTCCAAAATAACCGGTACCAATGTGAAAAATCACATCTGCTCCTGTTTTATGATAGGGCGAGAGCCCGCCTTCTCCGGTATTATGATAGCAATAGGCCATAGCGCACCCTCTATTTAAAGATTCAACAGCACGAGCCGATAACGACCCAAAACTCATAGCTGAAACATTTATAACAGAGGCCGGCCTATAGAGTCTCCTTCTTTTGTTATACTGTCCCATTAGCTTGGCACAAGGAAGAAAATACGGATCCTTATAATTGGGATTGTCTTTTTGAATCTGAAACGGAATCAGGGCATTATTGATAAAAATATAATTGGGTTTATAGATATCCCTGTCAGTACCAAATCCTTTATAATTATTCTCATTCTTTGAAGAGGCATATATCCAGCTACGCTCAATCCGGTTAAAAGGAAGTTCTTCTCTATTGTTGGCTACAATATACTGACGTAACTCGGGACCAATGCTTTCAAGCATATATCGGAAATGACCAACAACAGGAAAATTATGAGTTATGGTATGATACCTATTGAAAAAAATATCACGAATAGCAACTAAAACCGTTATTATCAATATCCAACCCCACCACGGGATTTGACTTAAGAAAGACAAAATACCTTCCATTTATATGTTTTTTTAGTAAAGGTATTTAAAATATAGTAGGTACTGCAAAATGGTTTCTCAAAAAAAGCCTAAAATCCTTCCCCTGTATTATTGCTTTTGAAGTACATCGAGGAGAGTTTGAGCTTGGTGTGAATTGAACTTTTTTGATTCGATAATGTCTTGCAATATAAGTTTGGCTTCATCATTCTTGTTTGCTCTTAAATATGCCAAGGCAAGAAACCATGGTGCCTTATCTTTAAAGTCAGAATGAAATTCATGAGAAGACAACAAGTTGATGGCATTAGAAGCTTCGTTATTTGATAAATGAGAGACAGCGCCATAAAAGAAAGCGTAATCCTCTCCGGTTTCAGCAATTAACCGATCAAATAGAGCTGCAGCTTCTTCATATTTCTGATTTTCATAGGCAAAAAATGCATCGGTTTTCATAGAAGAATTTCCCGAATTTCGAACTATAGGTTCTACTACATTTGGGAAAGGTTCATAGTAACTTGCGAAAAGTTGTTCGTTTGAGGGTTGACTAGTGAAAAAAAGTGTTGCTAATCCAATAACCAAAGCTATTGTTGCCGCAATATAAATCCATTGCCTTTTTGAAGATGGTCTTCTGTTTTCTTCTATTTGGCGCAGCTGTTTTTTTAAGGCATCTCGGGATTCAAGAGTAATAGCTTTCTTTAGATCTTCTTGAAATTTTACTTCCGAAGCAAATTCAGCATCTGTTTCCATCAAATGGAAAAAAGTGGTCTTTTCTTCAGCAGTTAAGTGCTGTTCAAAATATTTATTTATTAATGTCTCTTTATCCATTCTTGTCTTTAATAATTTGTTTTAATTGCCTCAAACACCTAGATTTTTGACTTTTGGTAACATCTTTATTATCATATTGCATTAGATCTGTGATTTCATCCAGGTTTTTCTCTTCATAATAAAAGAGTTTCAATATCTCCCGACATTTCTCGCCCAATCCGGCAAACCCTTCTCTTAGCTTCTTGATATTTTCGTTCAACTCGTCTTCAGAATATTCTTCCCATTCAGGTAGAATATTTTGAATCTCTTCAAAATTGACATTTTTTCCCTGCTTCTTGATTTCACTGTAAATCATATATTTTCCTATTGAAAAAAGATATGTTTTAAGCGAACCGGTAAGGGAATCTAGCAATCCTTTTTGAGCATTTTCGCAAAGCGCGACAATTGCATCTTGGTAAACATCTAGAATCTTCGAATCATCTAAAGGGTATCTTCTTGCAAAAAGAAAAAAACCATTCCTGTATTCCTCGTACACCTGCGCAATAACTTTCTGATCCTTATGCTTTAATAAATCAATCCTTTGATCCAAATCTACGATAGTTAGTATTCATCTTTAAGGAAGGTAAACATCCTTAAAAATTAGTTGTTTTTCTTTCACAAAAATCGTCTTAAACCTACCAATAGCTTCACAAAATTCTATTAAAAAAGCTTTGGGTTTTTGTCAAACCCTTACTGTCTCTTAAGATATTCCTAAATCTTAACTAAATTTGTCTCTCTTAAACTTTTAAAAATATGAGAGCCCCCCATTTACTCTTGTTTTTATTTGTCCAATTTGTTTTTTCCCAGTCTCCGGAAGCTTTGGCAGATAAACTTTCGACGGAAGGAAAATTTGAAGAGGAAATTGCTCTTCGAAAAGAGATCCTGAAATCCATTTCTAAATCTGAATCTGAAAAAATAAATTACCAGAAATTTCGATTGGCTTTTGCACAATATGAAATAGCAGAATTAGATGATGATGCTTATAAATTTCTTACAGAAGGCGTAGCCCTGATGCGAGAATTGAAAAACATTTCCATCAAAGAAAAATTTGATGCGGAACTGGAGAATTTTAGATTTCTAATTTCATCTGGTCATTTAGAAGAAGCCTTCGTCAGTATTGCTCTGCTATATGATATGGTTGAATCTGAAGACTTGCCGGACAGAAAAGATGATGTATTCTTTGTTATGCTTGAGAGGGGAAAGGGTCTATTATATTACCGAGAATACAACCAAGCTTTAGCGGTGTTTGAGAAGAGCTATGAAAAGGCTAAAGATCTTTATGGTAGGTATTCCATGGAAACAGCTAATGTGGCAAGACAGTTGTCTATAACTTATTCATATATAAATAATTATCCGGAATTGCTGAAATATGCAGATGAGGCTTTAGATATTTTCGAAACCATTCAACCTAAAGATCCCTTTGTGTTATTACAACAGTACAGCGGAAATTACCAAAGCTATAAGTACTATGGAGATAGAAAGAAAATGACTGAAATCTACTCTAAAATTAAAGGGTATTATGAAGTCAATTTGCACAACCCGAATTTTGCCAATGGTTTTCATAATGATTATCCAAATTTAAATCCCGCTAAAACAATTTTCTACTACATCGATTTGCAAGAAGCTCATGCTAATGCAGATATCCGTAGAGCAGAAAGTATTTTTGCAGAATTCATGAAAACCGTTGATCCAAAGGTGCGATATATTCAATATGAGCAGAATGAAATCATGAAGTATTACCTGGAGACCGGTTCAATGTTTCAAAAATTAGGAAGTAAAACAAATCTTGAGTTCTACAAAAAATCAAAAAGTTACTATTTAAGGGGATTAGAATTCTGTCAAAAACAGGATTTTACTTTCGGAGAAATGCAGGCTCTCTGGATGTTAAGTAATTTAGGAACACTGTATAATCAATGGGATGATGCTGTTTTCTATTCGAAAAAAGCTCTTGAGCACAAGAACATCGGTTTTTTTAACCAAGCTCAAACGCTGCTTCATAACCTGGCAATGGCATATGTTGCAAAAGAGGATCTGGACCGGGCAATTCCGGTGTTAGAAGAAGAATATGAATTTTATCATAATGACGTGTCCAATGCCGAATTTCCTTCATTATCAAATCTTCTAGAATCTGCCGACGTTTATATGAAGGCTTCCAAGATTAGGGATAGACAAGCAATGCTCAAACGAGCTTATGAAAACTATTATCTGGCATCTGTTATTTTTTCAAGATTATATCGGGGGGGTGAATTCACCGATCAACTATATAAGTATGTAAGCAAAATAAACAACGGTTTACTTTCTGCTGCCATGGAATTGAAGGCCCATGACAGTGAGGTTGTGGCACGCATTGAAATCAATCAATCTGACTATTTGTGGTCCAATTTCCTGTCTAATCGGACAATCCCGGACGCGAAATCTTTAGCCCTTCAGAACCGTTTGGACTCCTTAGAGCAAATACAACAGAAACTGGCTCTAAAAATCTCAAAGGACACTGATGGACAATCTGTGAAAAATTTGAGATCAGATTTAAAAAAGGCAGAGAAAGAGTATGAAGTGGTCCAAAATGAATTGAAAGATTATGATAATTCGTTTTTCCAGTTTTCACGAGAAGATTTTGACATCAAGAATATTCAAGAAAAATTATCTTCAAATGACATAATTATAAAATATGTAATTACTGAAGTTTCCGCTTATGCCTATGTCACCACGCCTGACGATTTAATACTGGTGCGATTACCCGCAACCGGTCCGGAAATAAAGGAACTTCTCGGCCATTTTCTTCAGAAGCTAAAAAGTTTAGATTCGGGTTACATTGCTGATTCAAAACAACTATATTCTATTTTGATAGAACCTTTACAGTTACCCAAAAAGAAGAACACCATAATCGTCCCGGATGGTTTTCTGGCAAATCTTCCTTTTGAGGCTTTAATTTCTCCCGAGGGTACATATTTATTATCAGATTTCCCAATTAGCTACTCTTATTCTTTGAAGCTCTTTGAAATTCAGCGTACTATAAAAGAACGCTTTACAGGAAACTTAGCTGCATTTGCACCCACTTATGCTGCCGGAATCAATAGCGAATTGGCTCAGAGAAATGGAGGGAAGATATATGATCTTAAAGGAGCTAAGGATGAGGTAAAAAAAATCAGCGCCATATTTTCTTCAAAGTTATTTTTAGACGATCAGGCAACTAAAGAAAATTTTATAAAGAATTCGGGAAATTATGATATTCTTCATCTCGCTATGCATGCCAGCGTTGATGAGGAAGATCCCAACTTGTCTCACTTGATTTTTGAAGGTGAAGAACCTCTTTATTTAAATGAATTGTATAAGTTGAGGATTCCTGCTCATTTAGCAGTTTTAAGCGCCTGTAGCACCGGTGCAGGAGAACTTAAAGAAGGAGAAGGCATTCAGAGTCTATCACGTGCCTTTACTTACGCCGGGGTAAAAAGTACCATAATGAGTCTTTGGCCTGTTCCTGACAAACAAACGTCAGAAATTATGACAGAATTTTATGCCAATCTCAAGAAAGGGAAATCTAAGAATGAAGCGCTTCAACTTGCGAAAGAACTTTACATCGCAAATGCCACAGATGAATCTTTAAAACATCCTTATTACTGGGCAGGCTTTATTGTGAGTGGTGATACTGCTGCACTTATTCCTCCCAAGTCCAAAGCCACTCCTTTTTTAATTATAGGAATATTTGGGGTACTAGTTGCAGGGGGAGTTATTTTAAACCGCAAAAGATTGAAACGATAAAAAACCTTGTTTACCTTTTTCTCTATTGAATACTAATCTACAAGTACCACAAAAGATTGGGTTTAAGAATTGTTTGATTAGCAAAAAACAAGAAGAACAAGTGTTTTAAAACTTAAAGAAAAAAGAGGGATTGTTTTTTAAGGATAAGATGTGATGATTGTTTTTTACTGCTGTTTCTAGTTTAGAGGCAGCAGTTTTTTATTTTCTGATTTTGGAGGGGTCTATAAAAGTGTCTGTCTTCTTTGTTTTAAGTATATTTCCGAAATTTGCAGATAACAAAAACACTCGGCTGAAGAATAGAAAGAGTGTAATAATCAAATAGAACGCAGAAGATCGTGGAATCATATTTAAAGGAACTGAACGAAGCACAGTTAGCTCCGGTGCTTCAAACAGACGGACCATTGATAGTTATTGCCGGTGCGGGCTCCGGGAAAACAAGAGTTTTGACCTATCGCATTGCCTACCTGATGTCAAAAGGAGTAGATCCGTTTAATATTTTGGCGCTTACGTTTACAAATAAGGCTGCACGCGAAATGAAAAGCAGAATAGGTAAAATTGTAGGTCAGGGAGAGGCAAAGAACCTATGGATGGGGACTTTTCATAGTGTTTTTGCAAAAATTCTAAGAATTGAAGCAGATAAATTAGGTTATCCTTCAAATTTCACCATTTACGATACTCAGGATTCGCAAAGTGTCATACGCGCTATTATTAAAGATCTTCACCTGGATAAGGATATTTACAAGTATAAACAGATTTATTCGCGAATATCAAGCTATAAGAATAACCTCATCACAGTTAAATCCTATTTTAATAATCCTGAACTTCTTGAGGCCGATGCCATGGCTAAAATTCCAAGACTGGGGGAAATTTATAAACAATACGTAGAAAGATGTTTCAAAGCAGGGGCTATGGATTTTGATGATTTATTGTTGAAAA
This sequence comes from Flavobacteriaceae bacterium, assembly GCA_035654795.1. Lineage (GTDB taxonomy): Bacteria > Bacteroidota > Bacteroidia > Flavobacteriales > Flavobacteriaceae > JAAYLC01. Next base: position 15,992 of record DASRWC010000012.1, on the reverse strand, counting down.
CCAACGAGCTTCTATCTCGTTTTCCTGATGTTTTAGCAAAATACCAAGATAGATTCAGATACATTCTTGTAGATGAGTACCAAGATACAAATCACAGTCAGTATCTAATCGTAAGAGCATTGTCAGACCGTTTTCAGAATATTTGTGTAGTGGGTGATGACGCTCAGAGTATTTATGCCTTTAGAGGTGCAAACATTAATAACATCCTCAATTTTCAGAAAGATTATGATGATGTCAAGGTCTATCGTTTAGAACAAAATTATCGCTCAACAAAAAACATTGTAAATGCTGCCAATAATGTTATAGAACAAAACAAAACGAGACTCGAAAAAGTAGTATGGACAGCCAATGACGAAGGAAGTAAAATCAAGATCAACAGAACGGTTACCGATGGAGATGAAGGTAGATTTGTAGCAAGTTCGATTTTTGAGAACAAAATGCAGTATCAAATGAAAGATAAAGATTTTGCGGTACTGTATCGAACAAATGCTCAGAGTCGAGCTATTGAAGATGCTCTTCGAAAAAAAGACATACCATACCGTATTTATGGAGGATTAAGTTTCTACCAACGCAAAGAAATTAAAGATATTCTGGCTTATCTCAGACTTATTCTGAACCCAAAAGACGAAGAAGCAATAAAACGAGTCATAAATTATCCCGCCAGAGGAATAGGGGAGACCACAATAGACAAATTGATTGTAGCAGCTAATCAATATGATCAGTCCATTTTTGAAGTTATGAAAAACATCAATGGCGTTAACATCCGTCTGGGAGCTACCTTAAAGCACCGTTTAACGGATTTTGTGACCATGATCGAAAGTTTCCAGGTACTTAATGAAAACTATGATGCATTTCAGATGGCTGAACACGTTGCCAAAAAATCAGGACTTTTACAAGAACTCAAGAAGGATGGAACGCCGGAAGGGATTGCTCGAATTGAGAATATTGAAGAACTTTTAAATGGGATGCGAGACTTTGTAGAAGAGCAAAACCAGATAGAAGGTTCTTCCTCAAGTTTGGCTACATATATGGAGGATGTGGCTCTGGCTACAGATATGGATTCTGATAAGGGCGATGACAATAAAGTGGCGTTAATGACGGTACATTTAGCCAAAGGATTAGAATTTCCCGTGGTATATATTGTGGGAATGGAGGAGGGCTTATTTCCAAGTTCCATGAACCTCAATACAAGAAGTGAACTGGAAGAGGAGCGCCGGCTTTTTTATGTTGCACTAACGAGAGCTGAAAAAAAAGCTTATCTAAGCTATGTTCAATCTAGATACAGATGGGGAAAACTTGTTGATGCTGAACCTTCACGCTTCATCGATGAAATTGATGAACAATATGTGGATTACCTGACACCTATAGCCGATTCTCGATATAAACCTCTTATAGATGCTGATATTTTTGAGGAAGTTGATCATAGTAAATTACGGCTTCGAAAACCAATTCAAGGAACTCCACCAAAAGGTCCCACAGAAGCTCAGTTACAAAAACTAAGAAAATTAAAACCTTTAAATACATCAACGGCCAAATTTAATCCGGGTGACATGAATTTAAAAGAAGGATCCGTTGTCACGCACTTGAAGTTTGGTAAAGGAAAAGTGTTACGAATGGATGGTTCCGGTCCTGATACCCAGGCTGAGATTTTATTTGACAACGGAGGATTAAAAAAACTCATCCTTCGATTCGCAAAATTAGAAGTGATCGAGGAATAACTTTCTACAAGATTAATGGCATTATTTTAGAAAATATCTATTACATTAGGAAAAAAAATAAAAATGGCGGAATTCATCAAGATTTATGAAGACAATCCAAACCCGAGAGCTATAAAGCGAGTGGTGGAAGTTTTAAGAGATGGTGGAGTTATAATTTATCCAAGTGATACGGTTTATGCCTTAGGATGTGACATTACCAATAATCGTGCAATGGAGCGAGTAGCACAGTTGAGAGGCGTGAAACTGGAAAAAGCAAATTTTTCTTTTGTATGCGAAAGTCTGAGCAACCTTAGTGATTATGTGAGGCAAATCGATTCCGGAACCTTTAAGTTGTTAAAAAGAAATCTTCCGGGTCCTTATACGTTTATTCTCCCGGGGAACAACAATTTGCCAACGGTTTTTAAAAAGAAAAAAGAAGTTGGTATACGTGTTCCTGATAATAGCATCGTCCAAGCTATTGTCCGCGAATTGGGAAACCCTATCATTTCTACTTCTATTAAGGATGATGATGAAGTAATTGAATATACCACAGATCCCGAATTAATCTTAGAGAAATGGGATAAGCTGGTGGATTTGGTAATAGACGGAGGTTATGGAGGCAATATAGCTTCCACGGTTATAGATTTAACAAGCGGTGAACCTTTGGTAATCAGAGAAGGTAAAGGAAATTTAGAATTATAGGGAATCGGTTTTTAATAAATGCTGTAAACCTCTGAAGATATTCTGTTCTAAAATATCCATTTCTCCATCCGACAGAAAGAGATTTTTGATGTTTTGAAGCAGTTGTTCTATTTCTTCCTTTGAATAATTGAATCGAGATATAGTGTGATCTATTTTTTGTATTCGCTGATAATCATTATCCTGGTTAAATTCTTTCTGAATTGCTTTATAGTCATCTTTCCCAATTCTTGATTTGATGAAATCTTTTTCTTCTTCAGTAACTACAAAATCAGCATGAGCACAATAAAGGAACATATATGCTTGCAACTCTTCTTGTGTCCAATTTGTTTCAAAGTTCTCCATAAGTAGATGTTTTGGAGGCACAATATACAAAGAGTTTAATCAAAAAAACCCAATCGCGCGGATTGGGTTTTAATGAATTTGAAAGAAATTGATTATCCTTTTTTCTCAAGGTCTTTCATTTCTTTTTCAATCATATCATAGAATTGATCAATTTTCGGAAGTACCAAAATACGTGTACGTCTGTTTGTTGACCTATTTTCGGCAGTGGTGTTTGGCACAAGTGGATCATATTCTCCTCTACCGGCAGCAACTAATCTGTTAGGACTAACGCCTAAATCTTGCAATGCTCTTACCACACTGGTGGCACGTTTCACACTTAAATCCCAGTTGTCCTGGATTACCCCACTTCCTCTATATGGTACGTTATCGGTATGACCTTCAACCATTGCTTCAAAGTCCGGTTTGCCATTAATAACAGTTGCCACTTTTCCGAGAATTTCTTTTGCACGCCCGGAGAGTTCATATTTTCCTGTTTGGAATAGAACTTTATCTGATAGAGAGATGTAAACAACTCCTTTTTCAACACTCACCTGAATATCCGGATCGTTCATTCCAACTTCTTTTTTCAAACTGGATACCAGAGCAAGAGTGACGCTATCTTTCTTATTAAGTGCATCTTGAAGACGATTAATTTTTAAGTCTTTTTCTTTTAGGCTTTCAAGAGACTTTTCAAGGTTTGTTGCTCCCTTAGAAGTAAGCATCGTTAATGCCTTTGAACTTTCAATCAAGTCAGCGTTTGTTTGTCGAAGATCAGCTAAGCGTTCTTCTAGTTCTTTCGCTCTTGCAGTAGCTACTGAACGGTCAGTCTCACAAGCGTTCAACTTCACAGTGCAACTATTTAGCAAGTCTTTCGTGTTGCTGTATTGTGCTTCTAAATCAGCATATTTCTTTTTTGAAACACAAGAAGTTAAAACTACACCAGAGCATAAAATTAAAATGAATAGTTTTTTCATAGTTAAGGCTAATTAAATTCGTTATTTACGGAGAATTCGAGACCAAAAGTATCAATTTACTCGGCAACTTACTTTCGATTAACAATATTTTAAAATCGTTTTCTTATAAATCGTTAAAATATCTTGTTTTTTTTATAAAATATTGATAAGGAATATTTTGAACATTAAAATAAACATGTCCGGAGGCCTCATTTTTTCTTTTTTTGCTCATCCCGGGTAAGTTTAAATAAAATGAAAAATGTGATCGTATGATTTGCCACGTGAAAGCAGGTTTACCTTTTAAAAGATAAAATATTCCCGAGACTCCGTCTAAAATCAGCCTGACTAAAAGCGTGCCAAAAATCTGGTTCTTTCTGTTCTTATACAAATTAAAGAGAGAATTCCTATAGTTTAAAAATGCTTTTTGTGGGCTGGTTGAATTTAAAGTGCCTCCGCCTACGTGGTACACTTTAGATGCTCCAATACAATAAACTTTTCTTCCTCGGGCATTCAGGCGCCAGCACAAGTCAATTTCTTCTTGGTGTGCAAAATAATCTTCATCAAAACCGTTTACTTCCCAAAAATCTTTTGAACGAATAAATAAACAAGCTCCCGATGCCCAAAAGATTTGTGCGTTATCATCATATTGACCTACATCTTTTTCCAAGGTATCAAAAATCCGCCCACGACAATACGGAAAGGCATATTTATCAATAAACCCTCCCGCTGCTCCTGCATATTCAAAGGTGTCTTTTTTATTAAAATCTAAAATTTTGGGTTGTGCGGCTGCCATATCAGGATTTTCTTCAAAAGCCGATAGAATGGGGTGTATCCAATTTTTAGTTACCTCCACATCACTATTTAGTAATACAAAGATGTCTGCATCAACTTGTTTTAATGCGTCGTTGTATCCTTTGGCGTAGCCGCCATTTTCATGATTTCTGATAATTTGAATCTCAGGATACCGATTTTTTACAAATGCAATCGAATCATCTGTAGAGGCATTATCTGCTACATAAATGGTGGCTTCAGGAGAATTCGTTATTACCGATGGAAGAAATTTCTCTAAAAGTTCTTTTCCATTCCAGTTGAGAATTACAACGGCTATTTTCATTTATCTTTCGAATTGGGATGAACGGGAATGTCCTTCAAAAAAACATATTTGTTTTCTTCGTAATCCATTCTGCAACTATAGTGGTGGAGACCGTTTGTAACCAACAGGAATCTGGAATTTAGAGCCATATTATATCTCGCTATTTGATCAAATGTGTCTTGCGTAATTTGAACCTGAGGAGCCTTGCACTCCACAATCATCCATACACTACCATCTGAATTGTATACAACAACATCGTAACGCTTGGGAATATTATTCAATAGCAGTTGTCTTTCCACGTTTATAAGACCTGTAGGATAATTTTTTTCTTGAATCAGATATTGAACGGTATGTTGCCTCACCCATTCCTCCGGAGTGAGTACAATAAACTTTTTTCGAATGGAGTCAAAAATGAAGTTACGGTTTTCGCTATTTTTGACCCGAAAGGGATAAGTTGGAAAATTCAGTTGCTGCATACCACAAAGATGCTTCAATTTATATATATCTAAAAACTCCTTTTTTTTAAATTCTCTTAAGTTTGAAATGATCTTATGTCACTTGATAAAGTAAAAAAAATCTGCCGCGATATTGATGCAAAAAAGATAGCTCCTATCTATTTATTGATGGGGGAAGAACCATTTTATATAGACGTGGTGTCCAAATATATTGAAGATCATGTCTTGACAGATGCCGAAAAAGGGTTTAATCAGATGATTTTATACGGAAGAGATGTGACTGTGGAAGACATCATTAGCAATTGTAAAAGATATCCCTTAGGCGCAGAGAAACAAGTCATTATCGTAAAAGAGGCCCAGGATTTATCTCGCATGCTGGATGACCTCGTGGAATATGCAGAAAAACCCCAACCTTCCACCGTTTTAGTTCTTTGTCATAAACACAAATCATATGACAAGCGGAAAAAACTTCCAAAGGTTATAGAAAAAACCGGAGTGGTGATGGATACCAAAAAATTGGCTGAAACACAAGTAGCTGAATGGATCCGAAGTGTTCTTGCCTCGAGAGGCTTCACCATTACGCCGAAAGCTTCCCAGATGCTGGTAGAATTCCTCGGAAATGATTTGGGAAAGGTGAATAATGAGCTTGAAAAACTTCAACTTATATTGAAACCGGGAGAGCAAATAACAGACAAGATTGTGGAAGATAATATTGGCATCAGTAAAGATTTCAACAATTTTGAACTTCAAAAAGCATTGGGAAACAGAGACGTAAAAAAAGCCTTTGCCATAGTCCAATACTTCTCTCAGAATCCCAAAAACAATCCGGTGGTAATGACCTTAGGGATATTATATAGCTATTTTTCAAAAATTTTACTTTATCACGCCAGTCCTAATAAAGCGGAGGCAGCCAAGGCGATGGGAGTACCACATTTTTACATGAAGGAGTATGATATTGCAGCCGGGAATTTTTCAATGAAAAACGCCAGTGCCGCTATTGATGTTATCCGCACAATTGACAACAAATCAAAAGGAGTCGGAGCGGTGAATATCTCCAACGAAGATCTGTATAAAGAGTTAATTTTGGGAATTTTAGGAAGATGATTTTCTTCCGCGAATGAAATTATTTTTTGTCAATAGAAAATTTTCCTGCACCTGCAATGGCTATGGTCAAGAATCCGAAAAGAAATATCAGCGGTTTTTCTTTTACACTGATAGGATCATTAGCATGATAAACAAAAGCTGCAACAATCATGACCAAGACTATAGGAATAGCTGCAATTCTTGTTTTATAACCGATAATGATGAGAATTGGAAGAACAACTTCGGCCAAGGTGGCTAATATTAAAGAAATAGCTTCTCCCATCCCGAAAATATTCACAAATTGGATATTATCAGACATCAGATTTTTTACTTTCGGCACTCCGTGAAGAAGAAGTAACATGGCACTAAAACTAACACGTAGAATCAATAAGGCGATGTTTATATTCATAGTGGAAAAAACTAAATTTCCGGCTAATGTAACAATTTTTTAAATAATTGCCGGAACTGCTTTTATACTGTATTTTTGGCTCTTTTTATATTCTTTTACCAATGCTAAAATTACGTGCTTGGATTTCTGCAGCTAGACTTCGCACGCTCCCGTTATCAGTTTCGGGAATAATAACAGGTGCAGCAGCTGCCAATTTGCATGGTCTTTTCTCGTGGAATATTTTCGTACTCGCGATTCTCACCACTTTAGGGCTTCAAATTTTATCAAATTTTGCCAATGATTATGGAGACAGTGCAAAAGGTACAGATAATCACGAGCGAGTAGGACCCATGCGCGCCGTGCAGAGTGGAATAATAAGTCCACCAGAAATGAAGAAAGGAATAATAATCACTTCCATCGTTACATTCGTTTTTGCGGGATGGTTAATTTATGTAACCTTTAGAAATGAAAACATCCTGCATTCCACCATTTTTTTGCTGCTGGGAATAGCAGCAATCATTGCAGCCATAACATACACTGTTGGTCGTTTCGCATATGGGTATAGAGCGTTGGGAGATATATTCGTCTTTATATTTTTCGGCCTTTTGAGCGTGTTGGGATCCTATTTCCTATTTACAAAAAATATTGATTCTTATATCATTTTGCCTGCTCTAGTTATTGGTTTTCTGAGTACCGGAGTTTTAAATCTTAACAACATGCGAGACAGAGAGGCAGATGCAAAAGCAAATAAAATAACACTGGCTGTAAAATTGGGGCCGGGGAAAATAAAGAAATATCATTATGGTCTTATTCTGGCAGCATTTGTGAGTGCCGTGATATATTTCATTCTCATCTATCGTCATCAGTTGTCTTTTCTTCCTCTATTCGCCTTTGCACCTTTACTTCTTCACCTGAAGTTCGTCTATCGGAATAACTCCGCACCACTCCTGGATCCCGAATTAAAGAAAGTGGCTCTTTGTACATTTTTGTTTTCTATTTTATTCTTTGGGGGGAGCTGGTTTTAAAATTATCTTTAACCCCTAATGTTAAAAGAGTAGATGAAAGCAACATACAAGAGACATGTACTTCAATTCAAAATTCCGGGCGGCACCTCTAGAGGAGTGCTTAGAGAAAAGGAGAGTTTCTTTTTGATTTTGAAGGATAATGAGAAATTTGGGATAGGCGAATGCGGACTGTTAAGAGGGCTGTCAGTTGATGATCGTCCTGATTATGAAGAAAAATTGTCTTGGATCTGTAACAACATCAAAATAGGGGAGGACGCCTTGCTTAAGGAAACTGATGAGTTTCCATCGATCCGAATGGGGCTGGAAACTGCCTTTAGATCATTAAGTTCTCCAAATCCATTTTTACTTTATCCTTCTTCATTTACTTCAGAAAATCAAGGGATTCCAATAAATGGACTTGTATGGATGGGCGATAAACAATTTATGGCAAATCAGATTGCCAAAAAATTGGAGGACGGATTTACTACCGTAAAAATGAAAGTGGGAGCCATCGATTTTGAAACCGAATATGAACTTCTTAAATCCATTAGAAGAGAATATTCTTCCAAGGAAGTAACTTTGAGGGTAGATGCGAACGGCGCATTTTCAGTCATAGAAGCATCGGAAAAATTAAAAAGATTATCAGATCTGGATATTCACTCCATAGAACAGCCCATTAAAGCCGGTCAATGGCAAGAGATGGCTCAGTTGTGCGAAAACACACCCATACCCATTGCGCTGGATGAAGAGCTAATCGGAGTTGTTAGCAAAGAGCGAAAAAACGAGCTTTTGGATACCATACAACCTCAATATATTATCCTGAAGCCATCCTTAATTGGAGGATTTCACCACTGTGATTTTTGGATTGAAGAGATAGAAAAAAGAAATAGCGGATGGTGGATAACATCAGCTTTGGAGAGTAATGTTGGCCTTAATGCAATAGCCCAGTATACCTATTCCAAAAATGTGCTTATGCCACAAGGCTTGGGCACGGGAAGTCTTTATACTAATAACATGGATTCTCCGTTGGAAGTTTTTCAAGGATCCTTATACTACAACAAGAATAAAAAATGGGAGACCTCATTTTTCGAAAAAAATTTTAATCCATGTACATAGAACAAGCATTCCGTTCCCTTCATGAATGGTGGCGTTATTTGGCGGGAGCTCTAATAGCTTTCCTGGGAAGTCAATTGGGGGCAATTCCGTTAATGATAGTTGTTGCCTTCAAAATTTATACAGTTCAAGGAAATATGACAGACATTCGAGATCAGAATACGTTATTAAGTATTCTTGATCCAAATTTGACACTGTTCCTTATGCTCCTAAGTTTTGCTATTGGTATGGGAGTACTTTATTTGGTGGTGCGGTTCTTTCACAGACAAAAATTCAAGACTCTCACTACCGCGAGAAAAAAGGTGGATTGGCGGAGAATATTTTTTGCATTTGGAATTGTAGCGGCTCTAAATATTGTCATTACAGGTGTTGCATATTTTCAAAATCCGAATGATTTTATTGTGCAATTTGAGCTTGCTCCTTTTGTTGGTCTTTTTTTAATCGCCCTCGTTATGATTCCGATTCAAACAAGTTTTGAGGAGTATTTGTTCAGAGGATATCTCATGCAGGGAATAGGCGTAAATGTCGGAAATCGATGGCTTCCCTTAATTATCACATCTGTAATTTTCGGAGGGCTCCACTTTTTTAACCCCGAAGTCATGAAAGTGGGACCGGTTATAATGATTTACTATATAGGAACCGGATTTCTTTTAGGAATTATGACATTGATGGACGAGGGTATGGAATTGGCATTGGGATACCACGCAGCAAATAATTTAATCGGTGCAATTTTAGTTACCGCTGATTGGACCGTTTTCAAAACACCCTCTATCTTAAAAGATATCTCAGAACCGACTGCAGGCGCAGATGTATTATTTCCGGTTTTTGTTATTTATCCTTTGATCTTGCTCTTGTTTTCCCGCAAATATAAATGGAGTAACTGGCAAGAAAAGTTGTTTGGAAAGGTTCGAGAACCCATAGTAAAAAAAGAGAATGATCAATGACCTTAAATTTTTTACACCCACAGTTCAAATTTTGCGGCAAGACATTCTCCTCCAAAAATGAGCTAATTGCTTATTGCGAAGATTTGGCTGTGTCCGGCACTTCAACAGAAAAACTTGAAGCAAGCGGATTCATTTTAGAATGGTTAAATGATTCTTCACATATCACTGCCCACACTTCAGGATCAACGGGAAGACCGAAGCAGATTTTATTAAATAAGGAAAATGTGAGAAACAGTGCACAGGCCACTATAGAAATTTTTGAGCTCAATCCCGGATCTACCGCGCTTCTCTGCATGTCCACTCAATACATTGGAGGAAAGATGATGATGGCGAGAGCTATGGTGGGAGGATGGAGTATAGACGTTGTAACACCTTCAAAAAATCCGCTTGAAGCCGTGCACAATTCTTATGATTTTACCGCTATGGTTCCTTATCAGCTGTTTCATTCCATTGATCACCTGGATAAAGCAAAAAAAATCATAATTGGCGGTGGGATTGTTTCTACAGAATTGGAAAACCGCCTCCAAAAATGCGAGAGCACTGTTTTCGCTACTTATGGAATGACAGAGACCATAAGCCACATTGCGGTACGCGCTATAAACGGATCAGGAAGAAGTGAAATTTATCAAGCTCTACCGGGAGTGAGATTAAGGCAGGATAAAGACGACTGTTTAATTATAACTGCTCCTAAAATTTCTGATGTTCCAATTGAAACAAATGATGTGGTGCGGTTAATTTCGGATCGCGAATTTATCTATTTAGGAAGATTGGACAATGTAATCAACAGTGGAGGTGTCAAAATATATCCCGAAAGTTTGGAAAGAAAACTAAGTAATAAAATTGATGTACCATTTTTTATAGCCTCTGAAAAAGACCCCGCATTGGGAGAAAGAGTTATTTTAATTGTAGAATCCACGGAATCTACTAGCTCTATAGAAGAATCTTTCAACGCATTGCATCCTTTTGAACGTCCGAAAAAAATCTATTCCTTACCCACATTTATTTACACAGAGACAGGAAAAATTAAGCGTCATGCTATTTTAGAACAATTGGATATAAAATGATGTATTATTCTTTTATTATTCCTGTGTATAACAGGCCGGAAGAAATTCGGGAACTTCTCAATTCCATGTGTGATCTTAATTTTGACTCAACATTTGAAATCGTTATTGTTGAAGATGGATCAACTTTGGAAGCCGCGGATGTGGTTAAGGAATTTTCACAACTCCAAATTTCATATTACAAGAAACCAAATTCAGGTCCTGGTGATTCTCGAAATTTCGGAATGAGAAGAGCTAAAGGAAATTATTTTATTATTCTTGATTCCGATTGTTTACTGCCGCCCCATTACCTTTCTGTTGTTGATCGTATGCTAAAGGCTTCTCCGATCGATTTCTTTGGAGGGCCTGATGCTGCACATCAAAGTTTTACTCCATTGCAAAAAGCCATTAATTATGTAATGACGTCCTTTTTCACTACCGGTGGGATACGCGGAGGTAGTAAGGCCATCCAACGATTTGAACCTCGCAGTTTCAATATGGGGATCTCTAAGAATGCCTTCGAAAAATCGGGTGGATTTGGAAAAATTCACCCAGGAGAAGATCCAGACCTAACACAGAGGCTATGGAAGATGGGATTTAAAAGTGCAATGATAAAGGATGCCTTTGTTTATCATAAACGACGAATTTCATGGGGTAAATTTTACCACCAGGTGAAAAAATTCGGTTTGGTTAGACCCATATTAAATTTATGGCATCCGGAATCGGCTAAATTGACATTCTGGTTTCCATCACTTTTTATGCTTGGAACATTATTTTCGGTAATCCTGTCTTTCTTAAATCCATTGTTCATTTTGCCTCTAGTATGCTATCTTATTGCAGTTTTGGTTGATTCTTCTATAAAAAACCAAAACCTATATATTGGCTTTTTATCTCTGATAGCTCTTTTTGTTCAGTTTTTTGGATATGGTGCAGCATATATAAAATCCTTTGTTGCCATTCATTTATTTGGCAAAGACCCCAAAGAGCGTTTTCCATTTTTATTTTTTGAGTAATTTTAGCTCATTAAGAATAGTTCATGACCAAACTACTAAAAAGATACTCGAATCAAAAAATAAAACGGTTTCTGTTTTTCCTGGGAATAGCCGGCGTGTTTTGGGTATTGACAAAATTTAGTAGAGAATTTACTTCTTCCATGCAAGCCGATATCAGGTATCAAAACCTTCCTGAAACCGCTGTTCTAAGTAGCAACAATGCTAAGAAAATAACTTATGATCTTACGGCAAATGGTTTTGAAATTCTCTTTTATAAGTTTAAAAGACCCGTGTTAGATATTGAAATCGATAAATTTTATACCAAAGAACGAGACAGCTTTGCCGTTCCAAAAAATGAAATTTTACAGCAATTAGAAGCTCAGTTTAACAAATATTTGGAAGTAAGAAATCTGAATCCTGATCCTCTGATAGTGAAACTGGATCCGGTTATTCTAAAGAAGGTTAAAGTAGTTGCAAAAACCGATATTGATTTTAGAAATGGCTTTAAAGGTGTTGAAAATATGGAAACCATTCCCGATTCTGTGGTTATTGCCGGGCCACAGGCTGATGTGGAAAAAATAGATTCCATTTTTACCCAAGTACTGACTCTTAGAGATGTTCATCGAAATATTTCTGAGCAAGTAGGGATTGCCTTGCCTCCCGTAGAAGCTGTGGCTGTTAATCCTGAAAATGTTCTCCTGCAATGGGATGTTTCTGAGTTTTCTCAAGAGCAGTTTACGTTGCCTGTGGAAATAATAAATTTACCGCCGGGCATGGAATTGAAATTAGTTCCGGCTCACGTAACTGTGACTTTTGATATTTCCATCGACGATTTCAAAGAAGTCAGTGCTAAAAACTTCAAGCTGATATGCGATTTTGCAAAGCGAAATGCCGATCAGAACTTTATGCTACCCGAATTAGTAAAAAAACCGGAGAAGGCAGTTAACATTTCTCTTGATCCAAAAAAAATTGATTATTTCATCTTTAAGAATTAAATGAAGATTATTGGACTGACCGGTGGAATCGGAAGTGGTAAAACCACAGTGGCTCGCATGTTTGAAGAACTGGGAGTTCCTGTTTATTATGCTGATGATGAGGCTAAAAAATTAAATGATACCTCTGAAACTATCAAGACCGGATTGACCAATCTTTTAGGGAACGAATTATACAAGGAAGGGAAACTTGATAGGAAAAAACTTGCAGAGATTATCTTTAGCGATAAAAAAATTCTCGAAAAGGTAAATCAAATAATTCATCCCGAGGTAGCGGCTCACTTCAAAGAATGGGTTTCTCGTCAAAAAAGTCCATACGTTTTAAAAGAAGCAGCCATCCTATTTGAGAGCGGAAGTTATCAATTCTGCGATGCAGTAATTTTAGTGACAGCTCCTGAAGAAGAACGGATTCTGCGTGTGATGCAACGGGACAATGTTACCCGCGAACAAGTAATGGCACGAATGAGAAATCAGTGGCCGGAAGAACAAAAAAAAGCATTGGCCGATTATATTATCGAAAATCTTCATCAGACAGAAACATTAATAAAAGTTAAGAATCTCCACATTCTTCTAGATGCCGATTGTTAGCGTCTTCATTTTGTTAACTTTTGGTTAAAGCACAAAACTTCTAAATGTTAAAATGATATTTTTGGGATATGAATAAAAAATTATTCGTACTTCTCATTGCATTGATGAGCATTTCGTTGTTGGGGATTGTTTTCGTACAGCTGTATTGGATTTCTGACGCTTACAAAACCAAACAGGATCAATTTACCATTAATGTAAGACAAGTACTTCTTTCAGTATCTAAAAAAATTCAACTCAAAGAAGTGGAGACTTATTATCAAATATACAGTGCCCAACTTGATAGTGTTACCCTCCCGAATAATGTAACCATTACCGAGCTTGCTTATCGTTCAAGAGACAAAGCCTCCAACGAAACTCACATTTTTACAGACGGACTCTTAGAACAGGATTACAAATTTTCTGCAAATATTTTTGATACCGGCAGAGATAGCGTACAATTCAAAAAATTGACGAATAAGAAAACCAAGACCACAATAACCTCCGGATTAGATGGAAACCCGGTTACCGAAACGAAAGTAGAGTCATTTACGCGTTTAAAAGATTATGAACGGAAACAGTTTGAAGATTTTATTGGAGAAATTTCTTCTTTGATTCCAATTTATAATCGTATCAGTGCCGATGAGATACAAAAGCTGCTTGAGGATGAATTAGCGGAAAATGGTCTGGATTCAGATTTTGAATTTGCAGTGCATAGCAATAGAATAGAAACTAAAGTACGCTCTGCGAATTATGAGACCCACAATGAAAGCACTTATATAGTTCCTCTTTTTTTAAATGATTCCAAAAGAAATTATGAACTGTATGTTGACTTTCCCGATAAGAGAGAGATGCTATTTAAAGAGATTTTGGGAATGGTTGTACTCTCTTTAGTCTTTACAGCCATAATCATTTTGGCATATGGGAGTGCTATTTATCAAATCACTCAACAACGGCAGATTTCGCAGATCAAGAGTGATTTTATAAACAACATGACGCACGAATTTAAAACACCTATTGCCACGATTAATTTGGCTTTAGATTCTTTAAAAAATCCCAAGGTAAAGGATAATAGAGAGTTTTTGGAAAGATATTTAAATATGATTCGGGATGAAAGCCATAGAATGCATGCACAAGTAGAAAATGTATTACGAATTTCTAAACTCGAAAAAAATGAGCTAGATCTGCCAAAAGAGCCGGTTAATCTAAAAGAGGTAGCAGAGGATGCCGTAAAGCATCTAATGTTAATTGTTGAAAATGAAGGAGGATATATTAAAACCCATTTCGGAGCACTTCGAAATTCAGTTTTAGGGAATAAAACACATCTCACCAATGTTATTGTGAATATTCTAGACAATGCTGTAAAATACTCGGAGAAAGAACCTAAAATTGATATTTACACGGAAAATGTTAAGGATAACATTATCCTCAAAATTAGAGACCAGGGAGCCGGTATGAGTAAAGCAGTACAAAAGCGAATTTTTGAAAAATTTTATCGTGAGCATACCGGAGATATCCATAACGTCAAAGGGCATGGTTTAGGACTTGCTTATGTAAAAAGCATTGTGGATGATCACGGAGGAGAAATATATGTAGAAAGCGAAAAAGGAAAGGGAAGTACATTCATTTTAAAATTACACTTAATATCTTAATATCTAAATTATGGAAACAGAAAACAAAAAGATTCTTCTTGTAGAAGATGACCCGAATTTCGGAACTGTCCTGAAGGATTATCTGGCGATGAACGATTATACCGTCACCCATGCCAAAAATGGAATGGAAGGCTTTGAAAAGTTCAAAAAAGATGATTTTGATCTTTGCATCCTAGACGTGATGATGCCATATAAAGACGGTTTTACGCTGGCAAAAGAAATTCGTGATAAAAACGAAGATATCCCCATCATTTTTCTTACAGCCAAAGCAATGAAGGAAGATGTACTGAAAGGCTATAAAGTAGGTGCAGATGATTATTTAAACAAACCTTTCGACTCAGAAGTTCTTTTAATGAAAATTAAAGCTATCATTCAAAGAAAAGCTACTGATTCTATTGCTGACAGCAAGCAATTTGAGTTTGAAATCGGAAATTTCTTCTTGAATTCAAAACTTAGATTCTTGACTTATAAAGATGAGGATCCTATCAAACTATCACCAAAAGAAAACGAACTATTAAGACTTCTCGCGCTCCACAAAAATGATTTGATGCCCAGAGAGCTTGCATTAACTAAAATATGGAGAGATGACAACTATTTCACGTCAAGAAGTATGGACGTTTATATTGCCAAACTTCGAAAATATCTGAGCAAAGATGACGGTGTGGAAATAGTTAACATTCATGGAGAAGGATTCCGACTTGTCGTGAAAGACGAAGTTGATATGTAATAACACAAGATCGTTAAGATTAAGTGTATGGAGAACGCTGCGGAAATCCGTGGCGTTTTTTCTTTATTTATAAATCTTCCGGTTCAATGTGAATAAGCACATCGGCGAGTTGTGGCAATTTATGCATCAACGTGTCCTTTAAATCATGAGCTATTTTATGACCTTTTTTCACAGTTAATTCTCCGTCAACTTCAGCATGAAGGTCTACCAGATAACGCAGACCTACTTTCCGAATTAAGCATTTTTCAGTTCCGCGTACTCCGGGAACCGTA
>DASRWC010000011.1:0-79586 GCA_035654795.1 Flavobacteriaceae bacterium | reverse complement strand
TTTTTGCCGCATAAAGGCGAACCTTATTCTTTCGAAACCTTATCTTCTCCCGAAAAAGTAGAAGATTTTTTCAGCAAAGAATTCCCTGATGTTTTAGAATTAATTCCGAATCTGATGGAGCAGTTTTTCCATAATCCAATCGGAAATTTAGGCACAATCAAATGTTCGCCCTGGCATCATAGCGGAAAAGTGTTGATAATGGGCGACGCGGCACATGCAATGGTTCCTTTTTATGCACAAGGAATGAATTCGAGTTTTGAAGATGTCGCAGCATTTATGGAAGTGCTTTCGGAGCATAAATCAGAAATTGACAAAGGACAGGATGTTTGGGCAACTATTTTTGAAACGTTCCAAAACGCTCGAATAAAAAATGCAGAAGCCATTTGCGATTTATCGTTAGATAATTTTGAAGAAATGAAAGCCCACACCGGACTTCCGATTTTTCAAGCAAAACGAAAACTCGAAATTGCCTTTGAAACAGAATTTCCCGATGAATATAACAGTAAATATTCTTTGGTAACTTTCAGAGAAAATATTCCTTACGCCCAAGCCCTTGCGCAAGGTCGTGCTCAAGATACCGCCATACTGACTATGATATATAAGAATGAATTAAACGATTCTTTATCTTTAAAAGAAAAACTAGATTTGGTCAAAGAACGAACTACTGAAATTCTCGAAGATGAAGGACCTGATTATTTAAAATACACCGAAAAAGATTTTTAATTTATAATGGAAAACAAAGGAAAATTAGTTGAAGGAAAGGCGAAGCCTCGCGGCGCTTATCCACATGTAAAACGCGCGGGAGATTTTGTCTTCGTTAGCGGAACAAGTTCGCGCAGAAAAGACAACACCTTCGCCGGAGTCCGCGTTATCGACGAAATGGGTACTATCGAACTTGATATTCGGGAACAGACTCGTGCAGTTATTGAAAACATTAAAGACTATCTCGCCGCCGAAGGGGCAACTCTGGCAGATTTGGTAGAAGTTCAAAGTTTTTTGGTGAATATGAACGATTTCGCCGGATACAATGAAGTTTACAAAGAATATTTCAACAGTGAAACCGGTCCGACGCGAACCACTGTTGCCGTCCACCAACTCCCGCATCCACATTTGGTAGTGGAGATAAAAGCGACGGCTTATGCGCCTTTAAAGAAATAAAACTATGGAACATCCTGTAAAAATCAAGAATTTCATCAACGGCGAATATGTAGAACCGATCTCCGGAAATTGGTTAGACAATTACGAACCGATGACCGGCACGGTATATTCACAAATCGCCGATTCGGATGAGCGGGATGTAGCCAACGCTTATGAAGCGGCTAAAAATGCGTTTCCGGAATGGTCTAATACCACGATAGAAAAACGGAGTAGCATATTAATGCGCATAGCCGATTTAATTGAAGAAAATCTGGAACGACTGGCTGAAGCAGAAACCCGCGACAACGGGAAACCTTTATCCTTATCCAAAACTGTAGATATTCCACGGGGTTCTGCCAACTTTCGTTTTTATGCCAATGCCATTACCCAATTTGGAAGTGAGGCTCACGAAAGCACAGGACTGAGCACAATAAACTTTACATTGCGCGAACCTTTGGGAGTTGTGGGTTGCATTTCTCCCTGGAATCTTCCGCTCTACCTCTTCTCATGGAAAATTGCGCCGGCTCTGGCAACAGGAAATACAGTAGTGGCAAAACCTTCCGAGATTACGCCGATGACAGCCTTTCTGCTTGGCGAAATCTGTAATAAAGCCGGACTTCCAAAAGGAGTTTTGAATATTATTCACGGACTTGGTCCTAAAGCCGGAGAAGCGATTGTTTCGCATCCCGATATCAAGGCCATTTCATTTACCGGCGGAACGGTAACAGGTCAGCACATTGCCCGCACAGCTGCACCAATGTTCAAAAAGTTGTCTTTAGAATTAGGCGGAAAAAATCCGAACATCATTTTCGCAGATTGTGATTACGATAAAATGCTGGCAGTAACTTTAAAATCCTCTTTCTCCAATCAAGGTCAAATATGCCTTTGCGGAAGTCGAATATTTGTGGAGAAACCTATCTATGAAAAGTTCAAAAAAGATTTTATTGCGCGAACGAAAGCATTAAAAGTGGGAAATCCATTTGATTCTGAAACCAATATTGGTGCTATGGTTTCCAAGGCACATCTTGAGAAAGTAATGTCCTACATCGAATTGGCCAAAACGGAAGGCGGAAAAGTTCTTACCGGCGGAGAGCGTATAAAACCTGAAGGATTGGAAAACGGTTATTATTTACAGCCCACTATCATCGAAATCAACGATGCCTATTGCCGAACCAATCAGGAAGAGATTTTCGGTCCGGTGGTAACGATTATGCCTTTCGAAGCTGAAGAAGAAGTATTAGAAATGGCAAATTCTGTAAAATACGGCCTCTCCTCCACCGTTTGGACGACAAACATTGACAAGGCGATGCGGATATCTAAAAAACTAGAAGCCGGAATTGTGTGGGTTAACACTTGGCTGAACCGCGACTTACGCACACCTTTTGGCGGTGTAAAAGCAAGCGGCGTGGGCCGCGAAGGCGGATTTGATGCTTTGGAATTTTTTACGGAGAAGAAGAATGTTTGTATTCGGTATTCAGAATAACCACCTCGGATAACCGATTCTGACAATTAAAAATCTTTAGGTGTCATAAACACACTATTTACCAGAATCAGCTTTCCGTTTTGCCAAAATGTTCTAAAAAGCACATCATCTACCAAATATATCACACTGCCTTTGCCTTTTTTCGCTTCGGCAAAAACAATGGAATTTTTTAGTTTCTCTTTCGCATCCTCTCCGGCAAAACCCGATACAACCTGAGCGTCACCTTTGATATATCCTACATTATACCCTTCTTTCAAAAATTTATAGGAATCACTGCCCAATTTCAAAGAATAATAATCTTCATTCAAACCAAAAGCTAAAGGATGTGTGGTGTCTAACTTTATTTTAAAAATACTTCCGGTGATAAAATTCTTAGTTCCGTGCATTTCCCGTTCAGCATAAGGCGTAAGATTGCCCTCTTTACTTTTTTCACCTTCGTCGTCTTCATCCACATTGTTTTTTTGAAGTTCAAATCCATCCTTTTCATTAAATAAACTCAAGGCATTTTGCAGAGCGATTACTCTGCCCCCTCCTGCTATCCATCGATCTATATCGGCAAATACTTCTTCAGTCACGAAAGTATAATTTCCATCGGGCAAAATCAACACATCATAATCCGTCCAATGAATTTGATTGATATTTCGGGTGTTAATAGCTGTAAATGGATATTTTAATTCCTTTTCAAAGAAGTGCCACAACTGTCCGTAGTTCAGAGAAGAAATCCCTTCACCCATTAATATAGCTACCTTTTTATTTTTGAGTAAATGCACATATTGCGATCCAAAATCGGTTAGCACATCCGCATAACTTGTAGGAGAAGCATATAATTTCCGCTTATATTTATTTGCGATTTGAATTAATTGTTGGTCAAAATTTTCATTTGTTTTATTATCACTTCTGGTGATAATCAAACTTCCCCTCCCGAATTCATTCCCTCCGAAGCTCAATTCATTTTCAGAAAAACGAACCTTTATTCCGTTTTGAAGCAATGCCGTCAAAAATTGTGCATCCTGAACACTATTCCACTTGGAAATATAACCGGCAGCCCGCGCATCGGGTTGAATTTCTGAATAAATTTCAGACGAATCATTAGCAGAAACTTTTGTGGTGCTTGCAATTCCGTCTAAACCAAAAGCATAAGGCAGGCTCCAGGCCGTGATATCATAAGTTAAAGGAGTAGTGAGATGCGTCTGTGGTTCAAAAAGAACATGAACCATTTTTCCTTTAGGTTGATCGGTATCAATAACCAGTGCATTCAGAACATCAATGGTTCCGTTTTTTCCGGTTTTATAGTTGAAACCTTTCACTTTTCCTTTACTTAGAAAACCGTATTTAATCTCCTGACGGTCCAAAATCTCTGTTAAAGCTTTGATATGATCGGGATTTCCTTGAAGAATAAAACTTTTGTACTTGAGTTTATCGTTTTTGAAAAAAGCTCTAAACTCATCATTTAATCTTTCTACATTTTTAGACGCAACTTCTATAGTTGAGAGTCCGGTAGTGGTATGATGTGCTATCCGATCAACAAGCGTAAGTTCGATATCTTCATCATTTATTATTCCCAGTCCTGCCATTCCATGTCCTGCTTGTTCGTACGTCATTCCAATGGCGCCATTGAACAATGGGTAAGTATCTCCGTAACTTGGGTAAAGTAGATCAAAACTCTCCCGTGTGAAATAAAGCCATCCATTCAGATCAAAATATTTAGCATTATTCTTCCCGATCGTGTGTTGAAAATCGCGTTGCCATGGAGTTAGCATTTCGTGATAAGGCTCTGCTCCCGGTGCAAAGTAGTATGGATTGTTGATAAACTGCTCATGAAAATCTACGTGAATGTGAGGCATCCATTGGTTGTATATTTTTAACCGTTGCTGTGTTTCAATTTGGCTTGCCCACACCCAATCTCTGTTTAAATCAAAAAGATAATGATTTGGTCTTCCTGCCGGCCATGGTTCATGATGTTCGGCTGCATCCTGAGAGGCATTGTAAGGAATGGCGCGTATTTGATTGTACCAATTTACATATCGATCTCGCCCATCGGGGTTTACTCCCGGATCCATAATGACAATCACATCTTTTAAATATTCCGGATGTTCAGTTATCAATTTATACACGGTATTCATAGCCGCTTCACTACATGATGCTTCATTTCCATGAACGTTATAACTGAGCCATACAATCGTTTTTTCCGGTTGAGAAGTCCCTGATATTAACCCGGCATTCTTCAGATTATCTGTTCGAATGGCTTCCAGATGTTGAAGATTTTCCTGAGAAGAAACAATAGCATAAGTCAATCTCCTACGTTCATAAGTTTTTCCATAGTCTTTGTAGATTACATTTGGACTTTCCTTTGCAACGTGTTCAAAATAGGCCACTACCTCTGCGTGACGTGTAAATTCAGTGCCTAATTCATATCCTAAAAAGTCAGAAGGAGATTGAAGTTGTGCATAAAAAGTGAAGGATAAAAAAAGAAACAGAAAGGAAAATTTTTTGGTCATGGGAAGTGCATAAAAATAGGCTCTAAAACTAAAGAAAGATTTTAAATTGACCGTCACGGAACATCAGAACCTCTCATGTTTCTCTCATTTTTAAGATTAACGTATATTTAGAGCCGCGGGCCATCCAAAAGAATTATTTTTGTCTGATTTTTCATAGCATCTATGTCCATCCAAAGCCTTTCCTATAAAGACACAGGTTATTTTTCCAAACTCATTTGCGATTATCTGGAAGAAAACGAACGCCTCAAGTCCTTTTACCATAGATTCCCTGCCATTCAGTCCTTTGAAGCACAGATAAATGAAAAACAAAAGAATTTTCCGGTAAGAACACGACGGCTTCTGGCAAAAAGGATAATGTATCAATATGGCGATAATTCCCTTTCGCAATCGACTCTTAGTAATATTGGATTGTTAAAGGAAGTCACCACCTTTACTGTCACCACCGGACATCAGCTCAACATTTTCACAGGTCCGCTTTACTTCTTGTATAAGATTTTTTCTGTGATCAACATTTGTGAAGATCTTCGAAAAGAATATCCCGGTTTTCATTTTGTGCCGGTCTATTGGATGGCTACTGAAGATCATGATTTTGAAGAAATCAACCATTTTTTCTTTAAAAAGCAAAGAATCGAGTGGAAAAGAGAGACCTCAGGAGCGGTGGGTGAATTGGATACAGCAGGAATGGCTTCGCTTGCAGCTTCTCTTAAAAAGGCGTTCGGTGAAAGCGAAAACGGGAAAAAATTGACCGCCTTATTTTTTGACGCTTATGTCAAGAATAAAAATCTTGCCGACGCCACCCGATATTTGGCCAATCAATTATTTCGCACTTATGGTCTGGTAATCATAGATGGGAATGACAGTGAATTAAAAAACTGTTTTTCGCCGTATATGAAAGAAGACTTAACCCGTCAATTAAGCCATCACATCATCTCCCGGACCACGCAAAACCTTGTTTCCAAAGGATATCCGGAACAGGTACACCCGAGGGAGATAAATTTGTTTTATTTAAAAAACAACCTGCGCGAGCGGATCGTTTTGGAGGATCATATTTTTCGAGTTTTGAACACCGACATCCGTTTTACCGAGGGCGAGATTCTGGAGGAACTTCAAAATTATCCCGAACATTTTTCTCCCAATGCACTTTTAAGACCACTTTATCAAGAAGTTATTCTTCCAAATCTCTGCTATATAGGCGGTGGAGGTGAGCTGGCATACTGGTTTCAGCTAAAAGATTATTTTGATGCAGTGGGAGTTACTTTCCCTATGTTGCTTTTGAGAAATTCTGCGCTGTTGATCTCGGAAAAATGGGCTAAGAAAATGCAAAAGTTAGATGTGAGTCCGGAAGAATTATTTCTTCCGGAAAACGAACTTCGGTCTAAAAGAGCCAAAGAACTCTCTCCAATTCCTATTGATTTTTCTCCTCAGAAAGATTTTCTTCAAAAGCAATTCACAGACCTTTATAAAATTGCAGAACAAACGGATAAATCTTTCTTAGGTGCAGTAAAGGCGCAGGAAAAAAAACAATTAAATGGTTTAGACAAACTGGAGAGGCGACTTTTAAAAGCACAAAAAAGAAAATTTTTAGACGAAATTGAACGCGTTATTCAGATTCAGGAAGAACTATTTCCAAATCAGTCACTTCAAGAAAGAATGGATAATTTTTCCGAATATTATTTGGAATACGGCCATGACTTTCTCGAAAGACTGAAAGACAAGTTGAACCCCCTGGAAATGAATTTTAAAATATTTTTCTTATAAACTATCTATTCCTACAAGTATAAAATCCGCTTTATGCAAAACACTGTTCTTATTTTAGATTTTGGTTCGCAATACACCCAACTAATTGCTCGAAGAGTGAGGGAGCTAAATGTATTTTGTGAAATACATCCTTACCACAACCTGCCTGAAAATCCGGAAAACTATCAAGCTGTTATTCTCTCGGGGAGCTCTGCATCAGTACATTCCGAAAATGCACCCATAGCACAACTTTCGTCATTCTTGACCAAGATTCCGGTGCTTGGAATTGGTTATGGTGCGCAACTCCTTGCACACATGGCCGAAGGTGAAATTGCTAAAGCCGAAAAAAGAGAATATCGAAAAACGCACCTACAAAAAGTGGATCAAACCAATAAAATTTTTCAAGATCTCAACGACAATTTTCAGGTATGGTACAGCCTAGGAGATAAAATAAAGGCACTACCGGCATCAGCTCAGGTCTTAGCACAATCAGTAGAAGGAGAAATAGCTGCATTTCAATTATCAAACGAAAACACTTTCGGGTTTCAATTTCATCCTGAAGTACATCACACCACCCAGGGGAAAAAAATAATCGAGAACTTCCTGATAAACATTGCTAATATAGTGCCTACTTGGACTCCACAAGCGTTTGTAGATAACTCTATAAAAAAATTGAAAGAAGACCTTCAAAATGACAAAGTCGTTTTAGGATTGAGCGGAGGAGTAGATTCTACGGTCACGGCGGTAATCTTAAATAAGGCAATAGGAAAAAACCTTTTCTGCATCTTCGTGAA
Organism: Flavobacteriaceae bacterium; assembly: GCA_035654795.1. Classification (GTDB taxonomy): domain Bacteria; phylum Bacteroidota; class Bacteroidia; order Flavobacteriales; family Flavobacteriaceae; genus JAAYLC01. Next base: position 71,937 of record DASRWC010000011.1, on the reverse strand, counting down.
TCATGGATTGCTACGGAAGAATGAATTTGAAAATGTGCTGCATCAGTACAAAGACATGGGCTTGAATGTAAAAGGTGTGGATGCCTCAGAGCGTTTTCTGACTGCTTTAAAAGACGTGAGCGATCCTGAAGAAAAACGTAAAATTATCGGTCGGACATTTATTGAAGTTTTTGATGACGAAGCTCATCAAATTTCTGATGTAAAATGGCTGGCGCAAGGAACCATTTATCCCGATGTTGTAGAAAGCGTTTCCGCCGACGGAAAATCTGTAGCCGTTAAAAGTCATCATAACGTGGGAGGATTGCCGGATTTTATGAAACTGTCAATTGTGGAGCCTTTGAGAATGCTTTTTAAGGATGAAGTGCGCCGTGTGGGCAAAGAATTGGGAATTCATCCCGATCTTCTCGGGCGGCACCCATTCCCCGGACCCGGTCTGGCTATTCGAATTTTAGGAGATATTACTGCCGAAAAAGTTCGTATTTTGCAAGAAGTGGATGCAATTTTCATTAACCAATTGAGAGAATGGAATTTATATGACAACGTTTGGCAGGCAGGAGCCATTCTTTTACCCATAAACAGTGTAGGAGTTTCAGGAGACGAAAGGACTTATGAGCGAGTGGTGGCATTGAGAGCCGTAAATTCGGTTGACGGAATGACGGCAGATATTATTCCGCTACCCTATGAATTTTTGCAAGACGTTAGTAATAAAATAATAAATGAAGTAAATGGCGTTAATAGAGTGGTCTATGACATTAGCTCGAAACCGCCTGCTACCATTGAATGGGAATAAAATTTGAACTATTATGGCAGGAACTCAATTTAAATATCAATTTTTTATTGCTTTGAAGTATTCATTATACCTCTGTTTGGTTGTTTTTTTTACTATCAGCTGTGGTTCTACTGCACAACCCACTTCCTATGAAAGCTACGCTGTCCGGAAAGGAGAAACCGTGGCTAGTATTGCCCGAGATCGTGGAATTTCCGAATCAATTATTTACAATTTAAATCCCGATTCAAAAAATGGAATTAAAGCAAACAGCATCTTAATTTTGCCGGCTTCAAAATTTGAATCAGGGAAATCCGTAAATCCCCTTGGGCTCAGAGAACACAAAGTAAAGGCAAAGGAAACCGTCTTTGGAATAGCTCGTGATTACAACATAAGCGCAGATGATCTGAAAAGAGTTAATCCTGATTTAAATTCTCGTGGCGTAAGAAAAGGTGAAATTATCCTTATTCCTCATTCTTCTACAGAGATTTCACATAAAGAAAAAACCGGCAGCTCCAGCCATACCCCTCCGGGAACAATGGAATATACTGTGGAACCCAAGGAAACAAAATATGGTATTGCTCGAAAATTTGGTATCACTATTGCCGAATTGGAAGATCTGAATCCGCACATCAAAGACGAACTTCAAATTGGTGCGAAAATCATTGTTCCATCTAAAAAGGTAGTAGAACAAGGAGAAGTGGATCCAGATAATTTTGAATTATATGAAGTGAAAGCTAAAGAAGGTTTTTACAGATTGAAGGTAAAATTCGGACTTTCTGAAGAGGAAATTATCGCATTGAATCCTTATGCTAAAGAGGGACTTAAGGAAGGGATGATTTTAAAAATTCCTACAAGCAATAAGGGAGTTTCAAAAGAAGAAGTAAAAATTGTTGATCTCGAAAAAAAGATTGATAATAAACGAACCAAAAATCTGGCGCTCATGTTACCCTTTCGAATAGCGGAGGATTCTATTCAGAATGGGGAAGAATTAATAAAACGAGATCCCACCCTGCGGGTAGCCTTAGATTTTTATAGCGGAGCCCTTATGGCTGCAGAATTTGCCAAAGAAAAAGGAATTTCAATCAATATTCATGTATTTGATACCGGACAAAATGAGAATAAAGTGAACGGAATTCTATCCGGAAACAACTTTAATTCTACAGATGCCGTGATTGGTCCATTACTTCAGCGTAATGTAGAAAAAACGGCTCAGGTATTGGAAAAAAATAATATTCCGGTTTTCTCGCCGCTTAGCAACAGAGAACTGGAAATGAGTTCCAATCTTTTTCAATCCCTGCCTACTTCCGGCGTTTTGCGGGAAGTGATGATTCATTATCTGAAAAGACATGGAAACAACAAAAACATTATCTTTTTGACCGATGCGAAACATCAGAAATTATCTGAAACAGTTACTTCCTCTTTACCAGCCACAAAAATAATTGTGGTGAGAAACAACTATGTGCGCGACTCTGACATTCAACCGCAAATCGACAATAGCCGTGAAAACTGGATCGTACTGGCCTCTGATAAACCCATACTTGTAAGCAGTGTAGTCAATGTTTTGTCAAATATGGCAAACAGCAATGACATCCGCCTTTTTACCTTAGATAAAAACGAGGCTTATGAATGGCATGAAGTTTCAAATTCAAAACTAGCCAAATTAAATTTTACTTTTCCTTCGGTAAATAAGAACACAGACTCAGAAGAGAATACTGAATTTTTTAAGCGGTATAAGAGCAAATACGGGGTATGGCCAAACCGATATGTTACTCGCGGTTTTGACGTGACTTATGATGTTATCCTTCGCCTTGCTGCAGAAAAAGATTTGTATCAAACGGCAAACTCGGCAAGCGAAACGGTATATGTTGAAAACAAGTTTCGGTATGAAAAAGGAGGGACAAACGGATATTCAAATCAAGCGGCCTATATTCTGAAATATAATGAGAATTTAAAATTAGATGTTGTAGAATGACCACTTCAAAAGTAACTTATTTAGGAAATCTTCGTACGGAGAACGAGCATCTCCGGTCCGGAAATAAATACATAACCGATGCCCCCGTGGACAATCATGGAAAAGGAGAAGCCTTCTCTCCTACTGACACCGTGGCTACCGGACTTGCAAATTGTATGATCACGGTTATGGGCATTAAAGCCGCAGAAATGGGTGTTAATATGGATGGGACCACCGCCGAGGTGACCAAAACGATGGCTGCCAATCCGCGACGGATTTCTCGTGTAGATGTTGTGCTTCATTTTCCTGCCGGTATCGATGAGCGTTCTCGTAAAATACTCGAAAACACCGGAAGATCTTGCCCGGTTCTGCAAAGTCTTCACCCTGAGATGGAAAAAAATATCATCTTTAACTGGGGATAATTAGTTGTTTCTAAAGAATATGTCTGCTCATGAAACTTATCTTGACCTTACTGCTCTTTGTTTGCCTTCCACAAGCGGAGCAACGAATTCTGTGGCACGAGTCAAGGAAGTTGCAATGGTCTGACTTTAGAGGAACTCCCGAATCCAATTCACCTTTTGCCGCCATCACCAACACAGGAGTGGAATTTGGTTACTCTTATACCATGAATAACGGCGAAATAGAAGTAACATTCACCATCTCGAGTTTTTTCAACCCTTCTGAGTCGTGGTACTTCCCTCACTTAGCAGATGATCATATTTTACGTCATGAACAAGCGCATTTTGACATCTCGGAACTGCACGCCAGAATTCTAAGAAAGCGATTAAGTGAAAAAAGATTCACTAAAAACATCAAAAACGAAATCCATACCATCTATAACAAAGTTGAGCAACAACGGAAGTCTATGCAACGCCGATTTGATGCAGAAACCGATCATTCTCAAAATGTAAAAAAAGAAGCTTTTTGGGAAGCGTATATTGCCAAACAACTGATGCTTTATGACAAGTGGAAGCAATAACGAAGCCCTTATTGAATTGGCAAACTACAGAATGCCTTTTGGAAAGTATAAAAATTGGCGACTGATAGATGTGCCCGAATTTTATTATTTATGGTTCAGACAAAAAGGATTTCCTCCCGGAAAATTGGGAAGAATGATGCAAGAAATGCTCGAAATTAAAATTAACGGCTTAGAACCGCTGTTGCGTCCGTTAATCCGGAAATAAATACAAGTATTTCTTCGTCTATTTCAATTCGCGATTTTCTTTCGCTTCCACAATAAAAATGTACCTTTGCATCCCGTAAACAAAATCTCACCACAGTCTTTATGGACGACATTAAATATATATTTGTTACGGGCGGAGTTTCTTCATCCTTAGGAAAAGGAATCATCGCTGCATCCTTGGCAAAACTTCTTCAAGCAAGAGGTTTTCGGGTAACCATTCAGAAGTTGGATCCCTACATCAATATTGATCCGGGCACCTTAAATCCTTATGAGCATGGAGAATGTTATGTTACCGAAGACGGAGCGGAAACAGATTTAGACTTAGGTCATTATGAGCGTTTTCTGAATTCACCTACTTCTCAAGCCAACAATGTAACTACAGGACGCATTTACCAAAGCGTTATAGAAAAAGAAAGAAGAGGAGAGTTTTTGGGAAAAACAGTACAGGTCGTACCGCATATTACGAATGAAATCAAAGAACGCATCCAGATTCTAGGTAAGACCGGGGATTATGATATTGTGATTACAGAAATCGGTGGAACTGTGGGAGATATTGAATCACTCCCTTATATAGAAGCCGTGCGTCAAATGAAATGGGAACTTGGAGATGATAATGCTCTGGTGATTCACCTCACCTTTGTTCCCTACCTTTCGGCTGCAGGAGAATTAAAAACCAAACCCACACAGCATTCAGTCAAAACCTTGATGGAAAGTGGTATCCGAGCCGATATTCTGGTTTGTCGAACTGAGCATGAATTATCTGACGATTTACGAAAAAAACTCGCTCTTTTTTGTAATGTTAAAAAAGAAGCAGTTATACAATCCATTGATGCCTCTACCATTTATGATGTTCCAAATATGATGCTAGAGGAAGGGTTGGATACTGTAACTCTGAAAAAATTGAATCTAACGGCTACCAAAGAACCGGATCTCACCCACTGGAACGAATTTTTACAACGCCACAAAAACCCGAAGGCAGAAGTTCGAATTGGTCTTATTGGAAAGTATGTTGAACTTCAGGACAGCTATAAATCCATTCTGGAAGCTTTTATTCATGCGGGGGCCGAAAACGAGGTTCGTGTAAAATTAGAATTCATCCATTCCGAACATATTAATGCCAAAACTATTGGTGCAAAGCTGTCAAAACTGGATGGAATATTGGTAGCTCCGGGATTTGGCGAGCGCGGTATCGAAGGAAAAATGGCAGCAGTAAAATATGCGCGTACTAATAATCTCCCTTTTCTTGGAATTTGCCTTGGTATGCAACTTGCTGTTATTGAGTTTGCAAGGAATGTTTTGAATTTGAAAGATGCCAATAGCACGGAGCTCGATCCTCTCACACCCGATCCGGTTGTAAATCTTATGGAGGAACAAAAAAGCATTACTGCCCTTGGCGGCACTATGAGACTCGGAGCCTGGAAGTGCGTGTTAAAAAAAGACAGTCTGGCATATAAAGTTTACCAAACAGAAGAAATTGAAGAACGCCACCGTCACCGTTTTGAATTTAACAACGATTATCTTGAAAAATTTGAAACTCACGGCATGATGGCGTCGGGAGTCAATCCGGAAAGCAAACTGGTGGAGATTGTTGAAATACCCGATCATCCATGGTTTATGGGAGTTCAATATCATCCGGAATATAAAAGCACTGTAGCACAACCACATCCGCTATTTGTAGCTTTCGTTAAAGCTGTTCACGAACACGCAAAAACCACAAAAGAAATCAACTAAAGAAAAACTTTTTATTTTAAACTCTATCCTGAAAAAGGATCTTTAAACATATAAACGCGCAACGCGATATGGAGCAAAAACAATTTGACAAGAATTCATTAATCGGTTTTGTATTAATCAGCGGAATTTTGATCTGGATGTTATTCCTCAACAAGCCTTCCGAAGAAGAAATTCAAGCAGAAAAAGCAAAAAAAGAAGCTGCAGCAGCGCAAGCCGAACAGCACAAAACAACAGACGTTTCGTTAAGCGAAGCTACAGCACAAATGGCCGCTACAAGCAGCAACGATTCTCTGGCTATTGAGCAGTTAAAAAACAGACTGGGATCTTTCGCCTATTCCGGAATGTTGCCATCTGCCGTTGATGCCGAAACCGTTTTGGAGAATGATGTACTTTACTTGAAAGTCAGCAACAAAGGAGGATATATAACTGAAGCCAGGTTAAAAAAACATACGCAATATGATTCTTTACCGGTGTATCTCATTCGGGACGGAAACGCCGGATTAAATCTGCGTTTTTCTGCTGAGAACAGAATGCTTAATACGGCCGACCTGTACTTTGAGCCACAGCTTTCTCAAAACGGAGAGGATAAGATTCTTTCCATGAGATTAAAGACATCGGATAATGCTTTTATTGAATACCGATACACCTTGCATCCGGGAGAATACATGATGGACTTCGGAATTAACAGCCAAGGTCTTGAAGGCATTCTGGATACATCGCAACCCATGGAATTGAATTGGGAATTAACCGGATACCGCCACGCGAAGAGCATCTCATACGAAAATCGCTACTCCCGTCTCACTTATGAATATGAAGGGAATAAACATTCAAAACTTTCTCCAACCGGACAAGATTCAAAAGTTAGACAAGATGTGAGCTGGATGAATTTCCGCCAGCACTTTTTCAGCTCTATGCTCTTAACGGATACGCCTTTTAAGGAAGTAACCTTTTCTTCCAATAACTTGGTGAAAGATGAAGAAATAGACACCGTTTACACAAAGAAGTATGATGCCAAAATTCTTTTAGAGGCGAAAAATGGGCGTCTGGCCTATGACATGAACATGTATTACGGTCCTACCGATTATAAAATTTTCAGAAAATATGGTCGAAATTTAGATAAGGCTATGCCATTAGGTTGGGGAATTTTCGGATGGATTAATAAGTATGTCATTATACCTGTTTTTGGATTTCTGAGCGATTTTCTTCCGGCAGGGATTGCCATTATCGTGCTCACCATATTGGTAAAACTTCTGCTTTCTCCGGTACAGTATAAACAGTATCTGGCACAAGCCAAAATGAAAATCTTAAAACCGGAGATTGATGAGATTCGGAAGAAATATGAAGGAAACCAAATGAAGATACAGCAAGAGACCATGAAATTGCAATCGTCTGCCGGTGCCAGTCCACTTCAAGGATGCCTTCCGGCTTTATTGCAGATTCCGGTGTTTTATGCACTCTTCACGTTCTTCCCTTCGGCATTTGATTTGCGTCAGAAAAAATTTCTTTGGGCAGATGACTTGTCGAGTTATGATACCATTGTTGATTTGCCTTTCCACGTTCCTTTTTATGGCGATCATATCAGCTTGTTCCCCATATTGGCTTCTCTTGCTATTTTCGTTTACATGATGATGACTACCGGACAAAGTATGCAACAACAGCAACAACCCGGGATGCCAAATATGAAGTTCATTATGTATTTGTCTCCGTTGTTTATGTTGATTTTCTTTAACAACTATGCGAGTGGACTTTCGCTTTATTACTTCGTCTCCAATTTAATTACCATTGGCATCATGCTTGTTATAAAACATGTGATTATTGACGAAGATAAAGTTCTTGCAAAAATTGAACACAAGAAAGCACAGCCCAAAAAACAAAACAGATTCCAGCGGAAAATGGCTGAAATTATGGAACAGGCAGAACAGCAAAAACAGCAGCAGCAACGAAAGAAATAACCATTATTTCTCTACATAAAAGAGAATCGTCGTCAATGGAGTAAAATTAGCAAGTAGATGAAAAAGAATTTAGTTTTTTTCCTTTTTATTCTAGCTTTTGCCGTGCCCTCTCTCCGTGCTCAGGAAAACATCAATCAGTTTGACTCTGAAGGACGCAGACATGGCATTTGGAAGCAATATTACCCAAACACGAAAAAACCACAGCTACGCTACGAAGGCAAATTCCATCACGGCAAAGAAATTGGTGAATTCCGATTTTACTGCGAAGACTGTGGCAACACTCCCAATGTCATTAAATCTTTTAATCCGAAAAATGATATTGCGGAAGTCAAGTTTTTTGACAACGGAAAGCTTATCAGCGAAGGAAAAATGGACGGCAAAATCCATATAGGAAAGTGGATATACTACCATAAAAATGCCTCTTCGATTATGACGGAAGAGAATTATGAGAGAGACAAATTACACGGACTAAAAAGAACGTTTTATCCTGATGGAAAAATTGCTGAGGAGCAATATTACAAAAACGGGATCCAAGAAGGGGAAGAAAAATATTATTCTTCAGAAGGAGTTCTTTTAAGAAAATTATTTTACAAGAACGGGAAGCTTCATGGCCCGGCTGTTTATTATGATACTAAGGGAAAAAAACTCATTGAAGGTCAGTATAAGCAGGGAATGAAAGATGGCAAGTGGCGCTATTATGAAAACGGAGAGGTAAGGGAAGAGCAATTCCCGAAGCATTAATTAAATCTTTTAATTTTGTAAGGTTTATCGAATCCTTCTTCTAAATTCATAAGTTGAAGGAAAAATGAGTTTTTTAAGCATGGAAAAAAAGAAAAGAGTAGTTGTAGGATTGAGTGGCGGTGTGGATTCCAGTGTGGCCGCATATCTCCTAAAAGAGCAAGGATATGAGGTTATTGGTCTTTTTATGAAAAACTGGCATGACGATTCCGTTACAATTTCCAAAGAATGTCCGTGGCTTGATGACAGCAATGATGCCATGCTGGTAGCTCAGAAACTAAATATTCCCTTTCAGACAGTAGATTTATCAGAGGAATATAAAGAACGTATCGTAGATTATATGTTTCGGGAATATGAGATGGGTCGCACACCAAATCCCGATGTTCTGTGCAATCGTGAAATCAAGTTTGATGTTTTCTTGAAAATTGCTCTCGGGCTTGGTGCTGATTACGTTGCTACCGGGCATTACTGTCGTAAAGCAGTTATAGAAAAAGACGGAAAAGAAATTTACAGATTATTGGCAGGAAAGGATCCGCATAAAGATCAATCCTATTTTCTTTGTCAGCTCTCGCAAGATCAATTGTCAAAAACACTTTTTCCAATTGGAGAATATATGAAGTCTGAAGTAAGAGAAATAGCTTCTCAGCAACAATTGGTTACCGCCGAGAAACGAGACTCTCAAGGGCTCTGTTTTATTGGGAAAGTAAGGCTTCCCGAATTTCTTCAACAAAAACTCGCACCAAAAGACGGAGTGATCATCGAAGTGCCTGCTGAACTTGATAGATATGATGTAGGTGTCCCGGATTTCTATTCTCAAGAAGACATGCTTCGACATTATTCGGCAAAATTTGAATATTCCCTACAAGACGGGAAAGAAGTAGGTATGCATCACGGTGCGCATTATTTTACCATAGGTCAAAGAAAAGGGCTTGCTGTTGGTGGCACAAAAGAGCCGCTTTTTGTGTTAGACACCGATGTGGAAAATAATATTATATATACGGGTCAAGGAAAAAACCATCCTGGATTATACCGCAAGGGTCTCTTCGTGAAAAATGAGGAAGTTCATTGGATTCGGGAAGATTTACGATTGAAGGAAGGTGAAGAAATGAATATAATGGCGCGCATTCGCTATAGACAGCCTTTAGAAAAAGCTGTTTTATACCAAACTGTTTCAGGCCTATATGTTATCTTTGAAAATCCTCAATCTGCAATAACCGAGGGGCAGTTTGTTGCCTGGTATCGGGATTCGGAATTATTGGGAAGCGGGGTAATTTCCTAAATCATAACATATGAAACCAATTCTATTCGTCATCGCAATTCTTGTATCAGTAAGTAGTCTTGCACAGCAAAACGATGCTTTGATTTACTTTACAGACAAACCAAATGTGGCAGACGCATTGGCAAATCCCATTACCATTCTGTCTCAGAAATCATTAGACAGAAAAGCGTTGCATAACATTCTGATAGACGAAAGAGATGTTCCTGTAAATGAGACTTATAAGGCGGCTATTGCCGCAAGAAGCGGCATTACCGTATTGGCCAAGTCAAAATGGTTAAATGCGGTTTACGTTCGGGGAAGTATTTCTGCAATCAACAGCCTGGCAAATTTGTCATATGTAAGGGAAATTGAGTTTTTGGACAGGAGTCTCAACAGAAGATTTCAGCCAAAACCTTTAAGAGACAAATTTGAGGTTGAGACGGAACACAGAACTAATTATAATTATGGATACGCCGGGAATCAGGTTGAGATGATTCAAGTCAACGCTCTTCATGAAGAAAATTATGACGGACAGGGAATAACAATAGCTTTTATGGACAATGGTTATCCCAATGTTCTTCAAAACAGAGCCTATCTTCAAATGCGAAACCAAGGTAGGTTATTAGGGTATTATGATTTTGTGGATCGCACTGAAAATCCGCGTGGAACCGGAAGCCATGGTGCGGCTACCTTAAGCACTGCCGCGGCGTTTATTGATGGGGAATATGTTGGAACGGCTCCTAAGGCATCTTACTATTTATTTATTACTGAAGATGGCAGACAAGAATCTCCGGTGGAAGAAGCATGGTGGGTTGAAGCTCTAGAACGTGCAGACAGTCTGGGCGTTTTTGTAACAAATACTTCTCTGGGATATTTGGATTTTGATGTTCCGGCCTACAATTATCAATACGCTGATCTAGACGGTCATACAACATTGGGAGCCCGAGGGTCTAATATTGCTTTTGAAAAAGGTATGCTAAACGTTGTCTCCGCGGGAAATGAGGGTTCCCGTTTCGGTTATATTACCAGTCCGGCAGATGCTCTGGGATCCTTCACAGTGGGAGCTGTAGATTCAGACGGAACGCGGGCATGGTTCAGTTCTCATGGCCCGACCTATGACGGCAGGATTAAGCCTGATGTTATGGCTCAAGGAGAGAGTGCAGCGATCATAAATGAATACGGAAGCGTTTCTTTTTCAAATGGAACATCATTTAGCGGACCTATTATCGCAGGAGCAGTGGCCTCTTTATGGCAAGCCGCACCACATCTAAAAAATAACGTTATCATGCAAATTATACGAGAGTCATCTAGTCTATATTCCTCTCCGACAGATGAAATGGGTTATGGAATACCTGATTTTGGTGATGCACTGGCAAGAGTAGAGCAACTTGGAATTGAAGTGCAGATGCAACAACAGCTTTTTGCCATTTATCCCAATCCTGTAGAATCGAGATTTTTTGTTTCTTTTCCAAATAACAAAACAGTCGCTCAACTCGCTCTATATAACATTTTAGGACAAAAACTTATGCAGCAGCAGATTTCACCTACTGCTAACAGTGTGGATATTAGCTCGCTAAATTCCGGAGTCTATTTAGTATCCATAACTTCTGAAAATAAAACCACGAGCTTTAAAATAATTAAAAAATAGTGAAAACCCGAATTACTGAACTTTTCGACATTGAATATCCCATCATTCAAGCCGGAATGATTTGGAACAGCGGATGGCGTCTGGCAAGTGCCGTAGCAAACGCAGGCGGATTAGGTCTTCTTGGCGCCGGCTCCATGTATCCGCATGTACTTTTAGAACACATCCAAAAGTGTAAAAAAGCAACAGACAAACCTTTCGGTGTAAACGTTCCGATGCTCTACCCTAATATTGAAGAGATAATAGATATCATTATTAAGGAAGGAGTTAAAATTGTCTTTACCTCGGCAGGAAATCCCAAAACTTTTACTTCAAAATTGAAAGCGCACGGAATTACAGTGGTGCATGTTGTAAGTAGTGTAAAATTTGCTCTTAAAGCACAGGAAGCAGGAGTGGACGCCATTGTAGCTGAAGGGTTTGAAGCAGGAGGGCACAACGGTCGGGAGGAAACTACTACTTTTACCTTAATTCCAATGGTCAAAGAAAAAATCAGTATTCCTTTAATTGCGGCCGGAGGAATTGCCACCGGACGCGGAATGTTAGCAGCCATGGTTCTTGGTGCAGATGGCGTACAGATTGGGAGTCGGTTTGTAGCTTCTGAAGAAAGTTCCGCACATCCCAATTTCAAAAAGGCCGTTATTGAAGCGGAAGACGGTGATACCTATCTCACATTAAAAGAATTGGCTCCTGTTCGCCTACTTCGAAATAAGTTTTTTGACAGTGTTATGGAACTGTATGCCACTAATCCAACACGCGATCAACTTGTACAGCATCTCGGTCGGGCAAGGGCAAAACTTGGTATGTTTGAGGGCAATTTAGAAGAAGGGGAACTCGAAATTGGTCAGGTAGCCGGATTAATTCATGATATAAAGCCGGCATCTCAAATAGTAAGAGCTATAATTACTGAATTTAACAGCGCCAAAGAAGAAGTTGCGAAACTTTAATTCGGTCAAAAATCAAAAAATCCCGCACATGGCGGGACTTGACTTTAAAAAGATCGTATATAACTACAGAACTCTCACGTTCACGGCGTTTAATCCTTTTTTTCCTTCTTTAAGATCAAATTCTACTTCGTCACCTTCGCGGATTTCATCCACTAATCCTGTAACGTGTACAAAATGTTCTTTGTTGGCTCCATCTTCAACTATAAAACCGAATCCTTTTGTGGCGTTGAAGAATTTTACTTTTCCTTTGTGCATTGTAATAATAAATATAAATTGAAATAAGCGGTAAAGATAATCTTATAAATGGAATAGGAAACTATTTAAAAAAATATTTTTATGCTCTCCTTTTTGAAAAAATTTTAATCACTCTTGCCAATTGTTAGAAAAGTGTAATTTTTCTATTCCGCCAAAAATGTCATCTAATTTCAATGATTCAACTTTCGTTAATTATGTCTGCTTAATTCGCTGCTCATGTTAAAAAATCTTAGCCCAATCGTTGAACATTTGTTATTTTTGCATTCCAATAATCATTTTCTAACGCCGGAAGGCAGGAATTTCAAACTCTTATTATGAACTTACACGAATATCAAGGAAAAGAAATATTGAGCAGCTTTGGCGTTCAAGTACAACGAGGAATTGTTGCAACAACCCCCGAAGAAGCCGTAGAAGCAGCCAAGAAATTAACTGAGCAAACCGGAACCGGATGGCATGTAATCAAAGCACAGGTTCATGCCGGAGGACGTGGAAAAGGTGGCGGAGTAAAACTGGCCAAAAACCTTGACGACGTTAAAAATATTGCTTCTCAAATTATCGGTATGAACTTGATAACACCCCAAACTTCAGCCGAAGGAAAGAAAGTGCATCAAGTATTGGTAGCAGAAGATGTATACTATCCGGGAGAAAGCGAAACTGCGGAATTCTATATGAGCGTACTGTTAAATAGAAGCACCGGCAGAAACATGATTATGTACTCCACTGAAGGAGGAATGGATATTGAAACTGTAGCCGAAGAGACTCCTCATCTTATTTTTACCGAAGAAATCGATCCCGCTGTAGGATTAGCAAACTTCCAAGCACAACGTATTGCTTTCAACCTTGGTCTTTCAGGTACTGCATACAAAGAAATGGTGAAATTCGTAAAAGCGCTTTATAAAGCCTATACCGAATCTGATTCATCCCTTTTTGAAATCAACCCGGTGTTAAAAACCAGTGATGATAAAATCATTGCTGTTGACGCCAAGGTAACCATAGACGATAACGCACTGTTCCGTCATAAAGATTATCAAGCTATGAGAGACAAAAGGGAAGAAAATCCTATTGAAGTAGAAGCCGGAGAAAAAGGTCTTAACTATGTAGATCTGGATGGAAACGTAGGTTGTATGGTAAACGGTGCCGGACTCGCAATGGCTACCATGGATTTAATCAAACAAGCCGGAGGAGAGCCTGCCAACTTTCTAGACGTGGGGGGAACAGCTGATGCGGAACGTGTAGAGGCTGCTTTCCATCTTATTTTAAAAGATCCAAACGTAAAAGCCATCCTAATAAATATTTTTGGAGGAATTGTGCGTTGTGATCGCGTGGCGCAAGGAGTGATTGACGCCTACAAAAACATTGGGAACATCAATGTTCCTATTATTGTCAGACTTCAAGGAACGAATGCAGATATTGCAAAGAAAATGATTGATGAAAGCGGTTTGGATGTACACAGTGCCGTTGAGTTCCAGGAAGCTGCCGACAAGGTGAAAGAAGTTCTTGCATAGATAAACTCATAGAAAGAATCCAGCTTCGGAAGAAATTCCGAAGCTTTCTTTTTTCAAAAATTATTTCTATTTGCACAGTCATTTAGAAGTTCTTTGTCAAAAAGTCAGGCAGAAAAAGGATTTTGCTGCCAAAAAGTCGTTGTAATTGAGGTGGAATTGTTTTTGTTATTTAGTAGTAAAAATAATTTGAAACTAAAACAATAAAACGATATGAAAACAGTTAATAGAAATGACGTATGGTTGCCTAAACTTTTAGACAGCTTGTTCTTTGACAGCAAAATTGATCTTCCTCGCAATTGGGAAACTTTTAATGTTCCTGCGGTGAATATTTTGGAAAATTCTGATAGCTTTGTACTCGAAATTGCGGCACCGGGTTTAAAGAAAGAAGACTTTTCCGTTGAAGTTGAAAAAGATCTTTTAAAAATTAGTGCCGGTAAAACAGAAGTAATTGATTCTGAGAAAAACGAAGCAAATACAGAAGTGGATGCTAACACAGAATCAGAAGAGCAAGTAGACGTGAAAATTAGAAGAAAAGAATTTAACTTTTCAAAATTTATACGTTCTTTCAAACTTCCTGAAAACATCAATACAGATGAAATTCAGGCAAATTATGAGAACGGAGTACTTAAGCTGAAACTTCCAAAAGTAGAAGAAAAAGTACTTAAAAGAATGGTTGAGATTTCATAATTGAAATTTAATTTGGTTAGTTAGTTGAAAATGACCGCACGCTACTCAATCGGCGTGTGGTTTTTTTATTTCCCACGGCGTCTGCGCATCTTTCCTGAAGAGTAATCTCTCTTGTCTCCACTTCTTTCTATAGGAAGTGTTTTCTTATTTTTAGTTTGTTTCAATGCTTTTGGAGCCGTTGGGCGACCGTCACTGTCTTTTACGGAATCCTTTAAAATCTGTAACTCTTTCACTGTTAGATTTCGCCACTCTCCTACTGCAAGATTATCTAAAGTCAGGTTCATCAATCTAATTCGCTTCAACTCAACAACTTCATAATCCAGATACTCACACATTCGTCTAATCTGTCGGTTCAAGCCTTGAATAAGAATGATTCGGAATTCGAAACGGCTGATTTGTTCAACTTTGCAACGTTTTGTTACTGTATCGAGAATAGGAACACCGGCTCCCATCCTTTTTATAAAATCATCAGTTATGGGTCTATTGACCTTAACGATATATTCCTTCTCATGAGCATTTCCCGCACGAAGAATTTTGTTGACGATATTTCCGTCGTTTGTGAGCAACAATAAACCTTCACTTGGCTTATCCAGCCTTCCTACAGGAAAAATCCGTTCGGGATGATTTATAAAATCAATAACATTCCCTTCAAAACGCGTATCGGTAGTACAGGTGATGCCCACCGGCTTATTAAGGATAATATAAACCTCGTTTGTATTTTCCTTTATGGGCTTTCCGTCAATTTTTACTTCATCTTCAGGATAGACACGATCTCCTAAAACAGCCTGTTTTCCATTTAAAGTGACACGACCTTTTTCTATCAAAACATCAGCCTCACGTCTGGAGCAATATCCACTATCGCTGATTGCTTTATTTAGTCGAACCGATTCTTTCTGATCCATCTTCTTTTTTTTCGTAAAGATACGGACAGACATAAAACTGCAATTGTTAAACTTCATTTAAACGCCTTTCGGAAAAAACTCAAAAAATGTAGATTCAACAAATAAATCAAAACTTATGGCAATCCTTGGATCAATCATCAAAGCAGCAATCGACGTAAAAGAAGCGCTTTCTTCAGAAATCAATCCATTAGAGGCACAGAAAGATGTTTTAAAAGAACTTCTTGACAAAGCGAAGGACACGGCTTTCGGAAAATACTATGGATTTTATGACATACTTGAGGCCGCTGACATTCAAAGAGCCTTTGCAGAGCGCATACCCTATTTTGATTATCATAAGATGGAAACTCAATGGTGGTGTCAAACACAAAAAGGCATAAAAGATGTGACTTGGCCCGGGGTGCCTCATTATTTTGCCAGAAGCAGCGGCACCACCGGCAAAACCTCAAAAAAAATCCCGGTGACCGAGGAAATGATTGATGCTATACAAAACGCCGGGATCAAGCAGGTTGCTGCCATGGCCAATTTTGATATGCCTTCCGATTTTTTTGAAAAAGAAATCATGATGCTCGGGAGTAGCACCAAACTTGACGAAAACGGACAGTTTTTGGAAGGGGAAATAAGTGGCATAAGCGCCAGTCGCATTCCTTTTTGGTTTCGCGGATTTTATAAACCGGGAGAAGAAATTGCCCTCATCGATGATTGGGATGAACGTGTAGAATCCATAGCTAAACATGCAAAAAACTGGGACATTGGCGCTCTAAGCGGCATCCCCTCGTGGATTGAGTTAATGCTGAAACGGGTGATAGCCTATCACGAGGTAGAAAATATTCACCAAATTTGGCCCAATTTACAAGCATATGCCACAGGCGGTGTTGCCTTTGCACCATATAAAAAGAGCTATGAAGAGCTTCTTGCACACCCCATAACCATTTTAGATACCTATTTAGCCTCAGAAGGATTCCTGGCATTGCAAAACAGACCTGAAACAACATCAATGCAGCTGATCACGGATAATGGTATTTATTTTGAGTTCGTTCCTTTTAAGCCTGAATACATACTGGATGATGGATCGTTATCACAAGATGCACCGGCACTTACTCTGGAGGAAGTAGAGGAAGGAAAAGATTATGTATTAATTATCAGTACCGTCTCAGGTGCCTGGAGATACTTAATTGGAGACACCATAAAATTTACCGATAAAGAACGGGCAGAAATCATAATAACAGGACGAACCAAATTTTTCTTAAACGTGGTAGGATCTCAGCTTTCAGTAAATAAAATGGAAGTTGCACTTATGGAAATGGAAGAAAAATTCGATATTAAAATTCCTGAATTTACACTGGCAGCCGTTAAAAAAGACGGAGACTATATACATCATTGGTATCTGGGAGTAGAAGGCGAAGTTGATTCAGATCATCTTTCGCAGTCTTTGGATAAAGCGCTGATGGAAGCAAACAAGAACTATAAAGTGGCACGATCCAAAGCCCTTAAAGATGTTTTAGTTACCACTGTCCCTCCACAAGTATTCCACGAATGGAACGGTCACCAAAAAAAGAAAGGTGGGCAGGTGAAAATGGAAAAAGTAATGTCAGAAGAAAAATTTAGGAAATGGGAGCAGTTTGTACGACAAATTCTTTAGCAAACAGCGACAGATTCAATCATCTTTGTCAGAACTCATTTTTGCACGGTATCACCGGCCGGCATACGTGATTTTGTTGTTCATTCGTTAGGAAGGATAAAAAGCAGAAAATCCCGAAAGGACGGGATTTTCTGCCGGTTTTCTATAAGACTTAACCGTTAATTTTTTGAAAGCAGTCTCTGCCGTGGGGTTAATTTTTTTCTGGCAGGTTGCTGTAATTTTTGGAATAAAAAAGCATTTGCTCTTCAAAAGTCTTAGGCTGTTCAATGGTGAAACTTTCAATTTCTCCTTTATCATTCATCTTCGGAACAATTACAGGATTGACAAAACCGCTATACGGCGCAGCTTCAAATTGTTTATTTCGTTCAAGAACTTCTTTGTGAACTTCCTGATCTACTTTCACTCCGTAGGTTTCAACTAAGTCATGAGCGGCTTTATAATCTCCTTCAGACTTTATGCGTTGAGTCTCTCTCAACAACTGCCCAAATAACTCATGCAACTTTTCATAATCATTGATTTTAAAGAAAGTTTTCCCATTTATTTTCACTTTCTCAATTACGTTATCTGCTTTCCCTTTATCATAGACCCAGCCGGAAACCCATTGGCGGTTTCTCATATGTGCCTGCTCAATATCATCTCCTAAATTGAGCCTGATAAGTTGGGTCATCTGCCCGTTTTTGATGTAATTGTCATAAGCAGCCATTCCTACTTCTTTCCAATTATCCACCAATCCAAGCTCCTGAAGTTTAGGAGAATACAAATAGTATAATCCTAGAAGATCTGCCCGGCCTTCTTCTAAAGTGGAAGCATAATTTCTAAGAGTTTCTTTGGGTTCTCCCACACCGGGATTCAATCTTCCTGATGCGTGGCCAATGACTTCGTGTAAAGCTGTATGCAATTTATCTGCAATTTCTCCATACTTTTTAGCACGTTCATAAACTTCATCGCTGTGAGAAAATTCTCTTAATCTACCTTCCGATCCTGCATTATTATATGCGTCGATAATATTTCCTAAAGAAACAGATTTACTCCCTACTGCTGCGCGGATCCAATCGGCATTTGGTAAATTCACTCCAATTGGTGTAGTAGGTGACGCATCTCCGGCTTCCCCGGCAACGTTAACCACTTTATAAGAAACTCCTACCACGTTTTCTCTCTTATGTTCATTCATCAATGGGGAATTATCTTCAAACCATTGTGCGTTTTCTGAGAGTACCGCCATACGCTGAGACATATCAAAATCTTTAATTTGCACTATAGTCTCATAAGATCCCTTATATCCGAGAGGATCATTATACACCTCAATAAATCCGTTTATATAATCAATATTTCCCTCTGTGGCTGCTGTCCATGCTACATTGTAATCATCCCATTTTTGAAGGTCTCCGCTTCGGTAATATTCTATAAGAAGTCCAAGAGCGTCGGCTTGCTTTTGATTTTCCGCTACTCCTTGAGCTTTTTCAAGCCAGCCGATGATTTTATCAATGGCAGAACCATAAAGACCACCGGATTTATATACTCTTTCCTTTACTACTCCATTCTCTTTTACCAACTGAGAGTTCAATCCAAAAGATAAAGGTTTTTCCGGATTTGGGGATTTCATCTTGGCATAGAACGTTTGCACATCTTTGTTTGTGATATCAGGTCCATAGAAGTTTACGGCACTCTGCTTCGCATTATCCGCCTTTGGAGAAAGATTCACTTTTTTCGTATCCTTGTCATTAAAGATTACTTCGAAAGCTTCTCCTTCCAAGATTGTTCCGGTATCGGCCAATAATTGTTTCAAAAATTCTGCCGAGAAATCCGGTTTTATTTTATCTGAAGAATAATGATGATGGATTCCGTTACTGAACCAAACGCGCTTCAAATAAATCTCAAAGCTTTTCCAGTCATCTGTATTTTTATCTCCTTTATAGTTTTGATAAATATTTTCCAATGCTTTTCTAATCGTGAGATTATGACGATAGTTTTGATCCCACATGATATCTCTTCCTTCAAGTCCTGCCTGAACCAGATAATAAACAAGGGTTTGCTCTTTAAGCGTTAACTTGTCCCACCCGGGAATGTCATAGCGCAACACGCGCAAATCTGCAAATTGATCTACTGTATAATGAAATTCGGAAGTGTTTTCCGTTTCCACTACCGCTGTTTCAGCAGGTTCAGCCATTTTATTGTTTTTACAGGA
This sequence comes from Flavobacteriaceae bacterium, assembly GCA_035654795.1. GTDB lineage: Bacteria > Bacteroidota > Bacteroidia > Flavobacteriales > Flavobacteriaceae > JAAYLC01. The sequence continues at coordinate 52,593 of DASRWC010000011.1, read as the reverse complement.
ATAAAACACAAAAGTGCCGACAGTCAGACCTATTAAGACTGTTTTTTTCATATTTTTAGTTGATTTTTGAATTCGAACAAATGTAAAAAAATTTATTCTTAAGACAGCTTCTTATATTGTGGGGTTAATTGTAGAAATTTAATAGACTTCACGAATTTTATATATCTTAGCCATCAATTACAACCCCCAACCCCACTCTAATTATGAAAATCGTAAAATACCTCTTTTTTCTTCTCCTTTTGGTATTTATAGGAAGTGCTATTTATTTTGGAACACAAGAAGGGTCATTTACCATTGAAAACACTAAAGTAATAGACGCTCCCCTGCCTGTTGTTTTTGAAAAGGTAAATAGTTTGGAAAGCTGGGAAACTTGGGGCCCGTGGACCAATCCATCAGAACTTCATTTCAGTAAGGCCGAAAAATCTACGGGGGAAGGTGCTTCAATCCATTGGAGTGGTAATGAAAAAGGAGATCTCGTTACCACACGCGTGATTCCGAACTCAGAAATTGAGCAGGAAATAACATACCATACGTTTTTTGGTGAAAGAAAGGCTGTCATGAAATGGCTTTTTGAATCAGAACAAAATCAAACCAATGTACATTGGATCTTTAGTGGGAAACACAGTTTGATGGACAAAATCTATTTTGCTCTTGTCAAAAAAGATTTTGAAAGTTCCTGGAGAAACAACAAAGAACTGTCTCTAACGGCTCTTGAACGAGTGGTTAAGGAGGACATGCAACTTTACAGTATAAACGTGGACGGAATTACACATTATGGCGGCGGTTACTATATGTTTGTTTCATCCGTAGCAAAATCTAAGGAAGTCCATCAAAAGATGATTCCAATGTTCCGGCAGGTACAGAAGTTTACGGAAGACAATAATATACGGCTATCGGGACAGCCTTTGTTGATTTATAATGAAATCGATCCTGCCAATAAAAACATTATTTTCTCGGCCGGCATCCCCGTTCGTGAACAAGTAATAACTCCCGATGAAAGTCCGGTTGTGGCCGGTTTTTTTGAACCCGTGAGTGCCGTAAAGGTCACCTTAAAAGGCAATTATCAACATGTTGAGGAAGCCTACTCCGATGCACGAGCTTTTATGAGAGAAAACGGCTATAAGGAAAATCCGGATCGAAAAATTTTCGAAATATTCAGTGTCGGCGAAGATGACAATCTTAATCCGGCAGCCTGGGTAACTGAAATATACCTGCCGATCAAAGAAAAAGAAATAGAAACCCTAGAAGGAATCTAATGCAAAACCTACTTCTTGTAATATTGGGAGGAGGTATTGGTAGCGGATTACGTTATGGGGTAGGACAAATTGTTGCTAAGAAGTTTCCGGACTTCAACACTCTCGGAACCTTGTCAGTAAATATTTTAGGATCCTTTTTGATTGGAGTTCTAATTGCAGTTCTACTCAAACAGGGTGATTCCCAGAACAAATTACACCTGCTTTTGGTAACGGGATTTTGCGGAGGTTTTACGACTTTTTCTGCTTTTGCTTATGAAAATTATACCCTTCTAAAATCGGGCGAATATTCCGCTATCATACTCTATATTTTAGCAAGTTTAATTTTCGGAATTGCTGCCGTTTTTCTTGGTCTTTTCATCGGGATTAAGTTTTAATTCCAATAGTTTTGAGAGCTCCTGCTTTTCGTGCCATACAACTCATTTTTGTATTTCTTACCTTTGCGGCTTAATTTCTCAAATTGAAAAAATTTCTTCTTTATATACTTTTCAGTGTAGGTCTTGTGTCACACGCACAATTTGGTGCTCTTTCAGACGCCGCGGAGGTTAGCATTCTTACCATAGGTCCGGGGAAAGAACTGTATGACAAATTCGGACACAGTGCGTTTCGTGTAAAAGATTCTCTTTCAGGGGTAGATGTGGTTTTTAATTACGGCGTTTACGATTTTAATCAGCCACATTTTTACCTCCGTTTTGCACAAGGAACCATGCTCTATGAGTTGGGAGTAGCCTATTATCACGATTTTTATCAGAATTATGTCGCCGAAAACCGATGGATAAAAGAGCAGATACTAAATCTTACCAAAGAAGAGAAACAAGCGGTTTCCGATTTTCTGTGGATCAACGCACGACCGGAGAATAAGCAATATAGGTACGATTATTTCTATGACAACTGCGCGACAAAAATCCGCGATGTTTTGAAAGTCACACTTGGTGATCGGCTTGAGTACAATTATGATTATATCGATAGTATTTACACATTTCGGGAACATATCCATAATCACGTAAATCAGAATTCATGGGGAAGTCTCGGAATAGACTTGGCTCTCGGCGCACCGATTGATAAAGATGCAACGCCGGAGGAATATCAATTCCTTCCGGAATATGTTTATTTGAGTGCCGAAAATGCAGTTATTTACCACAACGATGGTCCCGAATCCTTGGTCAAAAAAGAAAGAACTTTGTTTGATAACAATCCGCAACCAAAAGAATCTTCTTTTTTCACCTCACCATTATTTATTTTTGGAATTCTGGGACTGCTTATCATAGGAATTACAGTGATGGATATCAAAAAAGAGAAACGCAGTCGGTGGCTGGATGTTTCAATTTTCTTGATTACCGGACTATTCGGAATTTTTCTATTCCTCTTGTGGGTTGCTACAGACCATAGCGCCGCAGCGTATAATTATAACATGCTTTGGGCATTTCCGCTATCTGTCTTTGCCGTGATCGCTGCTTCAAGACCTGGTATTTCAGGCGGATTCCGGAAATATGTTTCAATGTTAGTGATATTTCTGAGCCTACTGATTATCCATTGGATTACAGGAGTTCAGAAATTCTCTGTCGGAATCATTCCGCTTCTTGCAGGACTGGCTGTAAGGTATATTTATCTCCTTCGAATTTCCCGAAGAGCATAAGAAATTTGTTTAGTTTCTTCTATTTTTTCAGGAAGTGATAGAGAATGCGTTGGGTACCGGAAATCTGCTCTTTTTCAACTAATGTAAACACTGCTGAAAAAGCCTTTTCAAATTCAATTTCATTGTAGAAATCGAAGTGGTTAATGAACTCTCTTTTTCGTACCAATAAAGAAGTAACCCAAGAATCTTCACGTGTTGGAAACTCAATAATCAGATGTTTCGAGAACGACGCAAAAAAGTCTGCCGATTTTGCGAATGGAACATTTCCCGAAAGCGTAATATGATGAATTAGCGCGAGCGCCATGGTGACATCGGGCGCATAGTCCGTTAATCTGCTCATTAACGAACTCCTTTCGGTATTATTAAACCCAATCCCCGGCGCAGGCTGAAGCACATCGCAAACAAATGGCAGCATATTCTCTTCTCTGTTATCCAACGCTCGTTTATAATTTTGCGCCACTGCATTTGCATCAATATCGGTAACTATTATATGTGGAACAGCATCGATTACGGTTCTTGCAAACGTTCCATCATTTCCACCCACATCAATTAATTTTTGAGGTGCAACGGGTAAAATCCATTTCCGAATCAACTTCTTCTTCGCTTCAAAAGCTGCTTCTTCATAATTGGTTTTAGAATAGTAATCCCCCCACTCGCTCTTTTCGTTCAGCGATAAATTTCGGATATATTGGAAAAGACTATCCACAATATTCTCTTGGGCTTTCTTTGAAAGTCGGGCAACTTTGGTTTCACCTTTATAGTCTTCACTGTGCTTTCGTTCCATTTTTGCAAGCAAATGGATATTGGTAAACAGCGTGGAATTAAACTTTGTTTTTCGCGGAAGCAAAGAAGCAATCAAACCCACCGGAATTCCGTCTATGTGCGTTTGCATCATTTTAAAAATTTCGATTCCGTGATATTTTGCTAAAACCAAAGGACCGAAAAAATGGGTTATAAATTGTTTATAGGCCCGCCAAGGCGTCCCTTCTTCATAGAAATCAAAAGAAAGTGTGTCTATAAATACAGGTTTTCCTTTATGAAAAGTAACATTATAGGCAGATGCATCCTTCAGAATAAAGCCTTTGGAAAGGGCATATTTATGAATCTTTAAAGTATGCAGTGCCGCATGTTTATATTGTTCAAAACTCCATTCGTAAGGATTGGTAATAAAAGGAATGGGTTCGGGAGTGATAACAATTTGTGATTCGGAAACAGAAGTTTCATCGTGCGGAATTAGTAATCCCTGAGAAATGAGCGTATCGAAAAAACCGCTTTCCTTCAGTTTCTGATATTGAGAAAAATAAACAGGTAAAATGGCACGTCTTAAAACATGCCCGTCATAAAACATAAAACCCGAAGGATCTCGAAAGGAGGCCTCGTGGGCTGTATCAGTCTTTATCATGAGTTTTGGTATCTTTTTCTTCTATATCAATCGAATCATACAAGTTATCTTCTTTTTTGGTTAGCCCCAAAATCGATTTTACCTTGTACATCACGTTTTTAGAAAAAAGCAATACCCCCGCCGCTGCCGCTACCACAGCCTGAACAATCATAGCTCCGAGTCCGGGATCAAAATAAAGAAAGTACATAATTATCCGGTTTAGTTTCTCCCTTAAAAAGAAGAAGTTACAAAGAAACTAAAAAAGCATGAGGTCCGGTAACCGAACCTCAACTTTTAATAATTTATTTAAAGAGCAATTATTTGCTTCGTTTTCTATCGGTTTCTTTTAGTAGAATTTTTCTCAGACGCAGATTTTTCGGAGTTACCTCTACATATTCGTCTTTCTGAATATATTCCAGGGCTTCTTCCAATGAAAATTTTATTGCCGGAACAATACGGGCTTTATCATCAGAACCGGAAGCTCTCACGTTGGTCAGCTTTTTTGTTTTGGTAACGTTCACCACCATGTCTTCATGCCTGCTGTTTTCTCCAATCACTTGTCCTTCATAAATTTCTTCTCCCGGATCTACAAAAAAACGTCCGCGTTCCTGAAGTTTATCGATAGAATACGGAATGGCAGTTCCGGTTTCCATGGATACCAAGCTTCCGTTCTGTCTTTGCGGAATTCCTCCTTTCATTGGTTGATATTCCAGGAATCTATGGGTCATTATAGCTTCTCCGGCAGTAGCAGTCAAAATCTGATTTCGAAGGCCGATGATTCCACGGGAAGGTATGATGAATTTACAAACCATACGTTCGCCTTTATTTTCCATGCTGATCATCTCCCCTTTTCTTATGGTCACCATATTAATGGCTGTACCGCTCACCTCTTCCGGAAGATCTATGGTCATTTCTTCTACAGGCTCACATTCTACACCGTCAATTTCCTTAATGATAACTTGTGGCTGCCCAATTTGTACTTCATAACCTTCACGACGCATGGTTTCAATCAATACTGAAAGATGGAGCACCCCGCGCCCATAAACCATAAACTTATCGGCACTATCTGTCTCCTCCACTCGCAGCGCCAGGTTTTTTTCAAGTTCTTTTTCCAGACGTTCTTTAATGTGGCGCGATGTTACATACTTTCCGTCTTTTCCGAAAAAAGGCGAATCATTAATGGTAAAAAGCATGCTCATTGTGGGTTCGTCAATGGCAATTGTAGCCAGTGCTTCGGGTTCATTGGCATCGGCAACCGTATCTCCAATGTCAAAACTTTCAAGACCAACTAGCGCGCAAATATCGCCGGCTTCAACCTGAGAAACTTTTTTGCGTCCCATTCCTTCAAAGGTGTGAAGTTCCTTAATGCGAGATTTCACAATGGTTCCGTCTCGTTTAACTAAGGAAATAGGCATTCCTTCTTTTAAAGTTCCGCGTTGAAGTCTGCCAATAGCTATCCTTCCGGTATAGGAAGAATAATCGAGCGATGTAATGAGCATTTGCACGCTTCCTTCTTCCACCTTGGGCGAAGGAATATGCTCAAGAACCATATCCAGAAGCGGCTCTAGAGAATCTGTAGGTTTTCTCCAGTCTTCACTCATCCACATTTGCTTAGCCGAACCGTAAACAGCCGGAAAATCCAGCTGCCACTCTTCCGCTCCCAAATCAAACATTAAATCAAATACGGCTTCATGGACCTCATCAGGGGTACAATTTTCTTTATCTACTTTGTTAATTACCACACAAGGTTTTTTACCGAGTGCTAATGCTTTTTGAAGTACAAAACGTGTTTGCGGCATAGGACCTTCAAACGCATCAACCAAAAGCAGTACCCCGTCTGCCATATTCAACACACGCTCTACTTCGCCTCCAAAATCGGCGTGACCGGGAGTATCGATGATGTTGATTTTAGTGCCTTTATACGTAACCGATACGTTTTTTGCCGTAATGGTTATCCCGCGTTCCCGTTCCAGATCTTCGTTATCCAGATGCGCTTCTTCAGCAGCATCATATCCTGATTTTTTACAAAAGTTCATGATCTTGTCCACAAGGGTTGTTTTCCCGTGGTCAACGTGGGCGATAATGGCGATGTTTTTAATTTTCATATAGGAAAGCTCCTTAAATTTTTTGAGGGTGCAAAAATACGCTTTTTTCGGGATAATAGTCAGAAAATTAAAGGTAAAGCAGGTTCTTTTGATGAATTATAAAAACTTTTGGAAATGCCGATGGTAGAGAAAAATTAAGTATTTACGCTCTCCTTCCATTATCGCTTAGAGTTAGATTTCCTATAGAGTTTTGTTTCTTTGGAAATCTATTAGGGAAGAAGACGTGTTAGCCATCAAAGCTTGTGAGCTCTGCATAAAAAAACCGCCTCCGGTTATGAACTGAGACGGTTTTTTTCACCATTAAACAAACATTTAAACGCGGAAAGTCATCACCGGTAAATCTGAATGATTCACTACGTCTTCTCCAATACTTCCGGAGAAGAAATGTGCTAATCCTTGACGTCCTGCTGTGGGTAAGGCAATCAAATCGGCATTTGCTACTTGACTGTAAGCGAAAATTCCGGCTTCTACGGAGTAGTCGTTATATTGAATAACTTTATTTGCAGTCATTACCGGATTGTCCTCGCCGGCATCGGTCAAGAACTTAATAATTCGTTTTTCAATTTCACGTGTGCTTCTAAAATCTCCTGCCAGATTGATATATAGAAGTTGCATCTCAAGACCGAGAAGTTCAAACATTCTTTTGGCTCGTTTGTAGGGTCCTACGGCCGCAGATTGAAAATCACAAGCAAAAACTCCCAATTTTGGGGTGAAATTGGTTGTTTGATGTTTAATTACAAGTACAGGAACATCTGATGTGCGTACCACTTTTTCTGTGTTACTTCCCACAAAAACTTCTTTTAATCCGGTTGCCCCGTGTGATCCCATAACTATAAGATGTGCGCCCACCTCTCTGGATACCGTGTTGATCTCGCTAAAATTTACATAGTTGTGAACAGTATCAGTTATCTGAACACCTTGCAGGTATTCTTTCTCCATCAATTTTTGAAATTGTTGCTCGGCATAGCGCATGAAATATAAAGCTTTAAAAACTTCTTGCTGATCACTTTTTGTTGCCATACCGTCAGCAAGACCCATCATATGAAGAAGAATGATTTCAGCATCGTGATGTTTAGCAATGGCCGCTGCCACCTCCAGCGCATTTTCTGAGGATTTGGAAAAATCTGTCGGAACTAATATTTTTTTAATCATGGATAAGGATTTTGGGTTGATTTTTAATTTACTTTTTGAAGAATCAAATATATTCTTTTCTCAGGTCTTTGAAAATGATTTAAATCAGCTCAAAAACCGTTTTGGTCAATCCTTGTGGTTTAAATACTATTAGTATCTTCGAAAATTATTATTAAACTCAATAGATATATGAAAACCTTTATCAGCACATTGTTGTTCTTTTTGGTATGCATCTCAGGAAATGCTCAAGTAAAAATGCTCTCTGCGCAAACCGTTTCTGTAGAAAACGAAAAGACATTTAATTATGTTGTTCTCACAAAGAATTTAGAACAACTTCCCTCAATTTTTATGACCGCCAAAACCCTGGCCGGAAAAGAAAAAGAGTTCGGTCAATTTGATTTAGTAATTTATGGTGATGCGGTAAAAGATATAAAACCGACAGAAATTGAAGAGATGATTAAGAATGCGGGAGATCATAAGGTGAATTTGCTTATTTGCGGTTATTCTTTAAAAGCCTTTAAGGTAGATTCATCTCCTTTTGAAGATACCGTTAAAATTATTGACAATGCTGTTTTGCATGATCTGCAAATGCAGAATAAAGGTTTCTTAAGTCTCACTCTTTAAAAATGGCAATATGAGAAAGATTTTATTCTTCTGTTTGCTGCTAATGAATCTTGGAATATTTGCCCAGGAAAAAAGTGCGACAACGGATTATGTGATACTTATGTCAGATCTCAATATGGCAGATGCTGTAATGCAAGTAGCCACATCTGAATTTCGAGACGGACATTTCCGCATCGTTTTTTATGGTCCGGCATTACGAGAATTAAATGACGACAAGCTACAAACTTTCAGAGATTATGCTATGAAATACAAGGTAGAATTGGCTGTTTGCAAACTGTCTATGCAGAAACTAGGACTTAAAAAAACTGACATTCCTGAACGTATGGAAGTGGTGGAAAATGCATTTACCGATGCATTACGTCTTCAGCAAAAAGGTTATCTTCAATTGAGATTATAAAAAAACCGGCTGTTGATGAGAGAAATCCATATCAACAGCCGGATCTTCGGGCATTTTTAAACATCAAATTTTTATTTACGAAAAATTAGTGGTCCCCGCCGCCTTCTTTAAGCAATACAAAGCCTCCTTTTGTTAAGATTTTTGCATCGGGACCAAAATCCTTGTCATTTTCAATAATCACATAGCCTTTATAAGAGGCACCAACAGTGACTTTCATCGGTAAAAATTGATAGGAATCATTTTCTTCCTTCTGTAAAACCAAAACGTAATTTTCTCCTTCAAATTCTACCACTGCATTTTCCGGGATGGCATTATAGGTTATTTCCGAAGTAACAATATCAGCTTCTACAAACATTCCGGTAGAAAAGTTATAATTCTCTTTATTGCGGATCTTTCCTAAAACCGTGGCCATTCTGGAATTGGAATCGATTGAGGTTCCTATCAACGTAACTGTTCCGTGAAAAATTTCTTTAGAAACTTCAGGAATTCGAAAAAGAATTTCTTGTTCCTTTTCGACCTGCATTAAATCTTTTTCAAAAACTTTCAGCTCTAGAAGAATTTCATCTGTATTGACCACCTCCATCACAGGATCTGAGGGAGAAACATAGGCGCCACGAATAACCCAAACATTGGTAACATACCCGGAAATTGGGCTGGAAATACCCGCATTTGAAGTGATAAGTCCATTTGCTGCAGCAGTCGGACTTATATTCAACATCTCCAGATTCTTTTTCAAACTGTTCACTCTGGCCAGAGCAGATTTGTAATCACTTTCAGATTTTAAAAAACTTTTCTGCGACGTTATTTTCTCGTTTAACATGACCTGCTGCCGTTCATATTCAGATTTTAAGTAGTTCAATTGTTCGGCAAGTTCTACATACTGTTGCTGGAGTACTATAAATTCCGGATTTTCAAGAGTGACGATACGTTGTCCTTTGGCTATGGCAGCTCCCACTTGAACCGGCAGATCTTTTACAAACCCTCCGGCAAATGCACTGATTATAGCTCGGTTTTGAGGAGGAACATTGATTATCCCGTTTGCGCGAACAAATTCTGCAAAAGGCTTCTCTTCAAAAGTTCCAAGCGTCATCTTAGCCGATAAAAATTGAGCTTTGGTCACAACAATAATCTCTTCATCTACATCTTTCCCGTGTGGGGTCAACTCTTCAGCAGTTTGTTGTTTTCCGCAATTGACAAGCAATAAAGCAAAAACGATATATAAAAAATTTTTCATCTTCTTATTATAGATTTATATAGGTAAGGGCAATTATGGTTTGGTTGTAATTATTAAGGTTCTCTAGCCGGCGAAGTTCAATGGAATACACGTTTTCCAGACTTTGGATGTACTGAAAGAAATCTATTTCTCCATTTTGAAAACTTCCTGTAGCTGTACGTAATATCTGTTCTGAAAGTTCTTTTCCTTCTTCATCATAATAAGCAAGCGATTCTTCATATTTCCTCAATTCGTTTAAAAGTTGTCTTCTCCTTGACGAAAGTTGCGTCTCGAAATCTGCCGCCTGCACTTCAGATGCTTCTTGAGCCACACGCGCTGCTTTTATTTTTGAAGCTTTTCCTCCAAAAAACAGAGGGATTTTTAATCCGATTTGATAGGAGTAAAGATTTTCATTCAGAGAGGGATTGCTTCCCATCCCATAGGAAATTGAAAAATCCGGAAGTAATTGTTGTTTCTCAAGATTGCTTCGGTATCGGAACAATTCGTTTTGATTCTTATAAAGGACGCTTCCCGGATGTGTTGTGGTCATTAAGGTATCCAATAATATTCGCTCCAAAACTTTTACCTTCGGTTTTATGGGACCATCAGATTGTGTCAAGATTTTTAATTTCTCCAGAGCTAAAATGACCTCTTCCGAACTTGCAGATAATTCTGCCTGAAGTTCGCGTTGTTTGGCTCTGGCAGTTATTTTTTCCAGGTAATTGGTTTCACCTAACTCAAATCGTCTGTCGGCTGCCTTTGAAAAATTTTGATAGAGACTATCAAGTTTCACGTAAACATCTTCCTTGTTTTTCTGATACAAAAACTGATAATAAGCCGCAGCTACCTGTCCATCAAGAATAAAAGATTTCAATTCAAACAAGCTGTTTTGAAGCATATGTTGTTGTTTCAGAACCTTTCGCTCGGCGAAATATACCGTTGGAAATGAAAAATCCTGAGCGATTCCCCACACTCTCAGCGGTAAATTATTTGGAGCAATATTGTTTTCGTCATATTCATAGAACAACTCTGTTTTGTCCAATGAAAAAGCAGACCCAATGAGCGCTTTGGCTTCGTCACGTTCTATACCCAAAGCTTTTAAACCCAGGTTATTTTTACGAGCCAAAAATTGAAGATCTTCCAGCGATTGTTCTTGTGCATTGACAACTTGATATCCGCTGAAACACAGAAGGAGTAGAACCACTGAAATGAATTTTTTATTCACTCTACTATTTTTATGCTTCCCCTTAAAACCGCCGCCTTCGTAGATGGAATATAACACGGGAAGCACCACGAGGGTCAAAATGGTAGCACTCACAAGTCCTCCAATAACCACTGTGGCGAGAGGTCTTTGCACTTCCGCCCCTGCACTTCCTGAAACAGCCATAGGCAAGAATCCCAGAGCAGCAGCAGAGGCTGTAAGGATAACCGCTCGTAATCGATCTTTTGTTCCTGTTATAATTAATTCTTCAGGATCTGTCAGTCCCGAAGCTTTCAGCTCTTTAAAATGTTCTAATAGCACAATTCCGTTCAGCACTGCAATTCCAAATAAAGCAATAAATCCTACTCCGGCAGAAATACTAAAGGGCATATCTCGAAGCCACAAGAGAAGCACACCTCCCACAGCAGCAAGAGGAATTACCGCATAGATGATTAAAGCTTTTTTAACCGAATGAAAGGCAAAATAGAGAAGGATAAAAATGAGAACCAGTGCCACGGGAACAGCAATAAACAATCGAAGCTTGGCCGATTGTAAATTCTCAAATTGTCCGCCGTATTCTATGGTGTATCCTGCAGGAAGATGGATGTTGTCATGAATTCTTTTCCGGACATCGTCCACCACACTTTGTAGATCCCGGCTACGCACATTTACACCTACTACAATACGTCGTTTTGTATCGTCTCGCGAAATTTTGGCAGCCCCCTTAGCGTAAGTAATTTCTGCGAGCTCACGAAGAGGAACTTTTCCGCCTGAAGGTGTATCTACATAAAGATTCTCAAGACTTGAGATGTCTTTTCTACTATCCTCATCAAGCCTGAGCACGATATCATAACGCCTTTCTCCTTCAAAAATACTTCCGGCGGTTTTTCCTGCAAAACCCATTGCGATAATATCATTTAAATCGGCAGTGTTCAATCCGAAGCGGGCAATTTTTGCTCTGTCAAAGGCAACTCGCATTTCCGGAAGTCCAATAACTTTTTCAACAATAATATCGTCGGCTCCTTCAACATCTTCAATTAAGTTTTTGATTTCGTTCGCTTTCTCGGCAAGAAACTCCATATCTTCTCCGAAGATTTTGATTGCAATATCTGCACGCACTCCGGTAATAAGTTCGTTAAACCGCATTTCTATTGGCTGAGTAAACTCTACATCCATTCCCGGGATTACCTCCAGGGCTTCCTTAAATTTATCTGCAAGCTCATTTTTTGTTTTCGCCGAGGTCCATTCTTTCTTTGGTTTTAGGTTAATCACAATATCGCTTTCTTCCATAGCCATTGGATCTGTAGGCACTTCTGCAGCTCCAATTCTGCTCACCACCTGATCGACTTCGGGAAAGTTTTCTAAAAGGATTTTCTCTATCTGAGTTGTAATTTCAATAGTATTGCTTAACGAAGTTCCGGTTCTTAATACAGGCTGAATCACGAAATCTCCTTCGTCTAGCTGCGGAACGAATTCTGATCCCATACCGGAAAATAAAAATGTCGTAGCCACAAGAATACCTGCTGCCACAGCGAGGACGAGTTTTTTGGCTCTTAAAGCCTTACGGATTACAGGGTCATACCAATTTCTGATTTTATCCATAAGTCTGTCTGAAAAGTTTCTCTTCTCTTTTTTGTTGGGTTTCAAAAACAAAGCAGCGGCCATAGGGACGTATGTAAAACAAAGAATCATTGCGCCAACAAGTGCAAAGCTGAAAGTTAAGGCCATGGGACGAAACATCTTTCCTTCTACTCCACCTAAGGACAAAATGGGTATGAATACAATCAGAATAATCAACTGGCCAAAAACAGCCGCATTCATCATTGTGGTTGCACTTTCTTCGGTAATGGCATCTTTTGCAGCCTGTTTTTCTTGAGGCGGTAGAGCATTGAGTGAAGCTGAATTTTTTGCAATTTGAAAGGCGACAAATTCTACGATAATAACTGCTCCGTCAATGATGATTCCAAAATCTATGGCCCCCATACTCATTAAGTTGGCATCCAGATTAAAAAGATACATCATGGAGAGCGTAAAGAGAAGTGATAATGGAATAACAGAGGCAACAACAAATCCTGAACGTAGATTTCCAAAAAGAAGAACAACCACAAAAATTACAATCAAGATCCCCAATATCAAATTTTCTGCAACTGTAGAAGTAGTTTTGTCTAGGAGTTCACTTCTTTCCAGAAAAGGGTTGATATATACTCCTTCAGGCAGATTCTCTGAAATTAATTCCACCCGTTTTTTAATATCATTGATAATTTTGTGTGAATCGCCATCTTTTAGCATCAAGATTTGGCCCATTACTTTTTCTCCTTCTCCGTTCCCTGTAACGGCTCCAAAACGAACAGCAGATCCGAAATGGACATGGGCCACATCTCTGATAAAAACCGGAATTCCGTTGTTGTTTTTAACAACGATGTTTTCGATATCTTCCAGCGTTTTCACCAATCCTTCTCCTCGAATAAAATACGCCTGATTCTCGCGTTCGATATATCCGCCGCCGGATAGGCTGTTGTTTTTTTCAAGGGCGGTGTAAACATCCTGAATGGTTATATTCATAGCGTTTAACCGATTGGTGCGAATAGCCACTTCATATTGTTTTAAATGCCCACCCCATGTATTTATTTCAACTACACCCGGAATACCCGAGAGCTGGCGTTTTACAATCCAATCCTGAATGGTACGTAAGTCCATATCAGAATATTTGTTTTTAAATTCGGGCTCAACCTCTAGGGTATATTGATATATTTCTCCGAGTCCTGTTGTTATTGGTGCCATTTCAGGAGTACCAAATCCTTCGGGAATATGCTCAGAAGCTGAAAGAATCTTTTCAGCTATCAATTGACGAGGCAAGTAAGTTCCCATGTTGTCATGAAAAACAATGGTAACAACAGACAAACCGAAACGGGTTATGGAGCGAATTTCTTTCACTCCGGGAAGATTGACCATTTCCAGCTCAATAGGATATGTAACATATTGCTCCATATCTTGAGTGGAAAGATTTTTGGAAGTTGTGATTACTTGAACCTGATTATTAGTGACATCGGGAACGGCACCAATCGTAATTTGAGTTAGTGCATAAATTCCAACTCCGATCAATGCCAGGGTAAAAAGCCCTATAATCAATTTGTGGTTTATACTAAACCGAATAATTTTTGAAAGCATAACATAAATTAGGTTGATTTCTTAAATGAAATCTGAATAAATAATTGACTTTCAATCTTTAGAAAAGAAGATTGAAGAATACTTTGCTCTATACAAAGTAAAAACCAAGTATGTTATGCAATTTTGGGAGGTTGGAAAAGCGGTGTCTTTTCAAAGGAAGAATGTAAATCCAGATAAAAGAAATTGGAGTCAGAAATAATTGGTAAATACGCACGCTCAATCGGGAATTCATAAGAATAAACGATTACTTCTGCAATGGAATGATGACATTGGTCATGATGAAAAGGAAGGTGTTTATGATGGGAATCATCCTCTCCGTGTGCATCTTTATGCTCTGAATACAACGGCCCGTAATGTTCTGCTAAAAATGTCAAAAAATCATCTCCATAATTTTCTGAATGGCACTGAGCGTGTTCCAGAAGCCGGCCAAAAAGTAAAATGTCGCCTACACCAAGTCCCGCCCCTTGAGTAAGGATAAGGGTAGATAGAAGTATGGCGACAAAGTTTTTCATGCTTCAAAAATACGAAAATTTTGAATTTGCAAAAAGTATAGCCCGGTCAGAAATTGATCCGGGAAATATTTAAACTATTTGTTATTCTTCCTGATGTTGTTGGTCTTATAATAATATTTTGTTTTTTCTAAAATAGCGAAGCACCAAAACCAGCACCACAACAAAGTATATTAGATATCTAAAAAAATGAGCCATTACAACACCTTCCACGCCATAGATGCCTGTTAGGTAGTAGGAGAATCCATAAAAAAGTGCCAAGGATAAAATTTCGGTAAAAATGAAATTCCGAACCAGCCTTTTTGCTAAAAACTGATAACCCAAAACAAGAGACGCCAGCCGAACAAAGTCTCCCAGAAGTTGCCATTTGAATAATGGAGCCATTTCTGTAAAATCAGGGTAAATAATTTGAATAACAACATCTCTCAATACATACACCAGAATCATCCCCACTCCAAAAAGAGGAAGGAGGGTTTTGTAGATGCTTAGCAATTCTTTTTTGAACTCATGGCGGGTAAAAATTCCGGCAAATTTTGGTAGTACATATAAGGAAAAAACCGCTTGCGAAAATACCATATAGTTTTTGGAAATATTGGTCATTGCAGTCCAGATTCCTGCATCGTCTATATGGATTCGGTTCTGAATCATTATCCTAATATCAATCTCTACATAATTCAATAAAACGGTTGAAAAGAAAGACATTAAAGAAAAAGCCAATAGCTCTTTTGCCATTGGGATTTTAAAAGATAATTGAGAGAATTGAACATATTCTTTCAGAACTTTTCCGAAAATAAAAAGCAAAACTAAAAATTGGAAAACCGGAGTTATCGCAATAGCTACCATTGCCCCGTCAAGATTGTGCGTTAAAAGCAATATCACGGTCAAAACCGAACTGACGATATAACTGAACAAATCGATACTCGCGAGTCTTTTATACCTCGACAACCCGTTGACTACCCCGTTATATAACCTATAAATTCCGATAAATGGAACTACAATGGCCAGCAATTTTATGAGGTAAACAAAATCTTCAGTTTCGAAGATGGTACGACTGAAGTATTCTGATCCGAAAAATAAAACACAAAAAACAGTGAGGGATCCAAAGAGAACAAAAACGGTGGAAGTGGAAAAAAGCTTTTGAAGTTGCTCTTTATCTTCTTGATATTGAGCAACGTATTTTACGACACCACTAAAAACTCCTACAGAAGCAAAGGATCCCAACATTTCCAGGAGATTTCGTAGCGACCCGATTTTGGCAATCCCTGCCTCCCCGACCATTTGCGCCAACAGCCGCTGCACAAAAAGCGAAATTACCAGCCTCACCGCAATAACGCCCGCATTTAATGAGGTCATTTTTAACAACAAATTGTTTCGTATGAAGGCGGGAAGTTTCACTAGTCGTTTTTTAAAAAGAATTTACTGCTTCTATAACCCGAGTAACATCAGCCGGTGTCATTATCGGACTAATGGGTAGGCTAATTACTTCTTGATGAATTTTCTCTGTAGCAGGAAAGTGTTGGGTGGAAAATTCATTCAAGGCTTTTTGTTGATGTGGCGGAATTGGATAATGAATAAGATGACCGATATTTTTCCGATCTAAATGTTCCATAAAATCCTGACGTTTCTGAACCCGTACCACAAATAGATGAAAAACATGCCCTTTTCCTCCGCCAAAAGAAGGTAGAACAATTTTATGGTTTTTGATCTCCCTTAGATAGCGTTTGGCTATCTCCCGTCTTCGTGCATTATCTGCATCAAGCAATGGCAATTTCACATTCAGAAAAACAGCTTGAATCTCATCTAACCTTGAATTGAATCCGACAAATTCATTTTCATATTTGCGAATGCTTCCGTAGTTTCTAAGTTTTGAAATCACTTCTGCCAAAGCATCATCATTTGTAGTTACAGCTCCTCCATCTCCCAGAGCACCTAAGTTTTTCCCCGGGTAAAAACTGAATCCGGCAGCATTTCCCAAATTTCCCGCACGTTTTCCGTGGATGTCTTCTGCTCCATGAGCTTGCGCCGCATCTTCAATAACCAACAGGTCATGTTCTCGGGCCATTTCTAAAATAGATTCCATTGGCGCTAATTGTCCATAAAGATGCACCGCCATGATAGCTTTAACTTCCGGAGTTAATTTCTCCCGCAGTTTTTCCATATCAAAATTAAAGGTTCGCTCATCAGCATCTACCAGAATCGGTTGAAGTCCGGCTTGTTTTACGGCGAGAATCGTTGCAATAAAGGTGTTGGCAGCTATCAATACACGATCTCCGGCCTTTAATTTGCCCAAAATTTTATAACCTTCCAGAATCAGACGGAGTGCATCCAATCCGTTTCCGACACCTATGCAATGCTGCACACCGCAATAACGGGCAAAATTAGTTTCAAACAGACGCACCTCATTTCCCAGTATATAGTGCCCGGAGGCAAAAAATCTTCTGAGCCTGTCATTAAACTCTTTCTCAAATCGATTATTGATACTTTTTAAATCCAGGAAAGGAATCATACGTAAATGGCATTAAGAAGTGGATGATTTTTTGTTTCAACTTTATAAAAGGAATGGGTTACGGTGCGTGCCCCAAAAGTTTCTTTCCAATGCAAAAGTCCTTTATTGACTTTTTGTCCCTGATCTTCATTGGAAATCCCGAAAGTAAAATATTTTTTTTGTGAAAAATTGTCAATCAAAACTTCATAAAGGAGATCCAAGGCTCCCATATTTCGTCCTGCCTCGGTAGCCGATATGTATTGTACATGAGCCACTTCATTGGTTTCAAAAATAGTTGTTCCTCCCAAAATTTCAGTACCTGAATAGACGTTAAACTGTCTGATATTCTCAGGAAAGTTTTTTCTTAATTTATCAATTTCTTCCACTGTGTGAACGGGAGAAGCGCGATGTGCTCTTTTTAAATTTGGAATGAGAACTTCTGACCAAAAATCTTCGAAATTGACCTCTTCTTTGATTTGCAACTTATTTTTTATTGCTTTTTTTATTCCGCGTAGCCTATTTGAAGATTTTATTTCCAACCGATGCCTATAATCAATCACCGCAGCGGTATCGCATCTTTCCAACTTCGCCTTCAATATAAATAGGAGGTATTCGATTTCCTCTGAAGGGACTTTATGATAAATGTGAGGCAACAACTTTAGGTGCAAATTTTCTTTTCGATCATTTTCCAGAAACAGAAGAACAGCACGAAAAATGTCCACCACCTGAGAGAAATACACTTCCCGTTGCAAAACCAATCCGCCATAGGAAAGTCCTTGATGCGAAAAAACAGAATTCCCTACAATATTGGCAGGCAAAACCGCCATCAACTTTTTCCCTTCAAAGACCATTAAAGAATAGTCTTCAAAACGATGTTTATGATAATCCATAAAGTCTCGACGAAACAAAAAAGTAGCATTTTTTGCTTTATCAACAAAGGAATCCCAAGACTCCTTTAGATTGGCATCATATTTTTTGACTTCGATGGTTTTCATATTACTTCGCTATCACATTTCCGTGGTCATCTAAAACAGCCCGTACAGAATTGGAAAAGGTGCCCGTTTTTAAGTTATAACTCGAATTGTCTTCCAGATATTTTAAATATTTATCCTCATCGCTCAGAACAGAAAAAAGAACACGGAATAAATTTACATTGCTTCGCAGTTCCTGATCTTTTTGGTCATGAAGATATCCGTTCCATTTAATGGCAGCAAGGGTGGAAAAAATTGAAGTTAGTTGCCTTTTATTTGTTATGGAAAACATCTCCGGATAACTTCCTAAATCCACCCAACCTCCGTGGTCGGCAAGAAAAATAACAAGTGCTGTTGGATCGTTCTCTTGAATATACAGCGTTGTCTCTTTTATCCATTCATTGACCTCACGGATGCGCTCCAGATACCTCTGACGTTCTTCTTCTTTCGTTCCAATAAAATGTATGTGATGAGGTAGTAATTTTTCAACAAAAAAGAATTTTGGTGCTTCTCCGACATTTATTTTCATGGCGTTTTTTAAGTCGGCAAAGACATCTTTCTTCACGCTGTTGTCATCACTGAAATAAGGTATTTCCTTAAAATTAATATTATAAAAATCATATCCCGGCTCAGGACGATTTTGTTGAAAATACTCATCCTCCACTATAAAAAATGTGCGATATCCATTTGATTTCAAAATCTCTAGAGCGGAACTGGTTCCGGAAATAAAATTCCGGGCATTTGGCATTTCGATTGAAGGAAACAGCATGTTATTAAATCGGTGCTGCTTCATGGAAAACATGGAGGAATTGGAAGTAAGGCTCGCAGGATAATTACTTCTAAAATCGTCATAAAGGGTAAAACCTTTCTCCTCAAGCCAGGGGTAAAGCGGATTTTCTAATTCATAGGGCGCTTCACGCATAGCAGTTCGCCCCACATATCCGTCCGGCTGAATGAGGTATATATTTGGTTTATGAACAAAACGAACATCTGCAATAGCATCAGGAAGAGATGCCCAGGGCATTGGTTTTTGATGTTCATATATATGGACAATATTTTTCCCTAGAGGAATGAGACTCATTATTAATACCAAGATCAATAACTTCTTATATTGGTTTCCTAACTTCCACGCCAAAATGATGCTAATTACAAAAACAAGAACTAATACCTTCTTCTTAAGCATTAGATACATAGCAAAAGACATAAGCACAGCCACAGACATCACTATACACACAAAAAGTATGGGGTTGCGGAAAGATTCAGTTTTAGGAAAAAAATTCAATAAAATCTTCAATAATAAAAACACTCCGGTAGGAAGACCTATAAAAAAAAGAGTAAAAAACCCGAAATGTTCCCAAGTGTTTATAGCCGAAAAATTGTTGGAATAATAGAACAATAAGGGATAAATTCCGCAAATTATTCCTATTAAAAAAGGATTGAAAGATGTAGTTTGGGCAGTTGTTTTAGGCATAGACGCTTTCATGCTCTCAAATGAGCCTGCAAGATAATAGTTTTGTACGGGATAGCAACGGGCGCTAAAATGGCTTAAAATTGAAATGCAACAATAACTTTTAACGAGAATTCTCCGACCATGACCATCATTTTTTCGTCATTCTCTTAATGGTATATCGGTGGCTTCCGGCTGTTCTGACAGACGTATATTATTCTCTTTAAGACTATATGGATTTTTTATGCACTTCTAGCTGCTCTCTTTGCTGTCCTCACTGCAATCTTTGCTAAACTTGGCGTGGCATCTATTAGCTCTAATCTCGCCACCGCCATCCGAACGGTTGTAATTTTAATTCTTGTATGGGCTATAGTCATTTTTAAAGGCGAAGGCAAAGCTTTGGGAACAGTATCCAAACAAGGATTGTTTTTTCTGATTATTTCCGGAATAGCAACAGGATTGTCTTGGCTCTTCTACTTTAAAGCACTTGAAGTGGGAGAAGTATCAAAGGTAGCCGCCGTAGATAAATTGAGCGTGGCGCTTGTAATTATTTTGGCCGTAATATTTCTGAACGAACAAATCTCTTTGAAAACCGGAATTGGCGCCGGTCTGATAATATTAGGAACCATAATCATGGTGGCCAAGTTTTAAACCCATTACTCTTTTTTCCCCATCGGTGGATGAAAAGGTTTTATACTATTGTATTTGACAACTTGAGAAAGAACAATTTGTGTTTTTGTTTCGCCGTAAACAATGAGTTGATCTATAAAAGTTTCTAAATGCTTTTGATTTTTTAATACCACTTCCATTACAATATTTTCGTTTCCGGTGATGCGGTAACAATTTATAACCTCATCATAAGTCTGAACAATTTCCAGGAAAGGTTTTAGTTTACCCATAAAAGCGCGCAGAGTGATAATTGCTTTTAATTGAAAACCGGTTTCATAAGGAGACACTAAGGTGATATACCTGGTAATAATTCCTGCATCTTCCATCTTTTTTATGCGCTCTGATACTGCCGGGGAACTGATACCCACTTCTTTTCCTATTGCGGTATTTGACATGCGGGCATTTTGTTGAAGACATCTTAGAATTTTCCAATTTATACTGTCGAGCATTTTTTAAAGTTTTATTCAAATATACTTTAAATTTTAAAGCAAAATTCTCTCATACTTAAGATTGTTTTAGCTATTGTATTTTAAACTTTCTACATTTGATACACTTATTTTTCTAAGAATCAATATGTTTACCTCTTCATTACATAATAACCGTTATTCTCCCATTTATTCAAAAGCTCAGGAGATTCTACGATTGGCTCATCACTTGTCAGAATATCTTTCGCAGGATTTATCAGAGAAGGATATCAGAAATTATGAAGATCCGCATATATATATTTCAGGAGATATTGTTCAACAATCTTTTTCTCTGGGGCCGCATATTTTAAAGGCTGAAGAGGAGTATTTTCAAGAGGACAAACACCGTCATGCAATTTCTATTTTGAATCTTTGCAATAGACTCTATTATAATTGTCAGAGGCTTGAGAACGCCAACAGCAACGGAAAGGAATATGTACCCGTTATTCTAAAAGAAATTCGTCGTTTCAGGCATCTGCTTCGAAAATGGCTCATTACGATTTAAAAGCTGATGACCTTTCATCTGCTAAAATCTGAAGTTTTACCCACAGTCTTTAGGAATCTAAATCTTATCTTTGCGCAGTTTTGAAATAGAAAAAGATTATGCAGATTTCATACAACTGGCTAAAACAGTTTATCGAGATTCCTTATGATGCTACTCAGACCGGCGAACTCTTGACAGATTTAGGTTTGGAAGTAGAAGGTATTAAAGATTTTTCTCCTATAAAAGGAGGTTTGGAAGGTGTGGTGGTGGGACACGTGAAAAATTGTGAACCACATCCTAATGCCGATAAACTTAAACTTACCCAGGTTGAAATTGACAAAAACACTACGCTGCAAATTGTGTGCGGTGCTCCCAATGTAGCTGTCAATCAAAAAGTTTTGGTAGCCACCATCGGGACCACTTTACATACTTCGGAAGGTGAATTCAAAATTGCTAAAACTAAAATTCGCGGAGAAGTCAGCGAAGGAATGATTTGTTCAGAAAAAGAATTGGGAATAGGCGATGCTCACGAAGGAATTATGGTTCTTGATGGGAAAATTAAATCCGGAACACCTGCCGCAACCGTTTTTAAAATCGAAAATGATAAGGTTTTTGAAATTGGATTAACTCCCAATCGCGCTGATGCAATGAGTCATTGGGGAGTAGCCAGAGACCTAAAAGCAGGCCTTTTGCAACGGGGCGTGACTTCAAAAGTCATTACTCCTTCAACAACAAATTTTAGAGTAGATAATCGCACCCACAAGATAAAAGTACAGGTAGAAGATGCCACACGCGCTCCGCGATATTGCGGAATTACCATGAGCGATATCAAAGTGGCTCCTTCACCAACATGGTTACAAAACCGACTCAAAGCCATTGGACTCTCCCCCATTAACAACATTGTGGATGCGACCAATTATGTTCTGCACGAATTAGGACAGCCTCTTCACGCCTTTGATACGGCTAAAATCATGGGCAATGAGATTCATGTAAAAACCATAGAAAAAGGAACAAAATTTGTCACGCTTGACGGGGTGGAGAGAACAGTCCACGAGGAAGATTTAATGATCTGCGATGCTGAAAAACCTCTGGCTATTGCCGGAGTATTTGGCGGATTCAATAGTGGAGTATCTTCGGAAACGACTTCCATTTTTCTGGAAAGTGCATATTTTGATCCGGTCACCGTTCGAAAAACGGCCAAAAGACACGGAATTAGCACCGATGCATCTTTCCGTTTTGAACGCGGAGTAGATCCTAACATAGCCGATTATGCACTGCGCCGAGCGGTTATTCTGATTAAAGAACTGGCTGGTGGAACTATAACAAGCGATTTGATTGACCTCTATCCGAAAAAGATTGAAGGACATCCTGTTTTTCTTCAGTTTCAAAAAGCATCTCAGCTTATCGGGGAGAAAATTCCCATGGAAACCATCAAAAACATTCTTACTTCCCTGGAAATGAAAATTACAAACATGACCGAAACGGGAATCGGAATGACGGTGCCACCCTATAGAAATGATGTTACCCGTGAGGTGGATGTTATTGAAGAGATTCTGAGAGTTTACGGATATAATAATATCAAATTCTCCCAAAAATTAAATGCAAGTACAGCTCCCATAGGTCTTGTTGAGGATTATCAGGTTCAAAATAAAATAGGCGCTTTTCTGACTTCGCAAGGGTTTCACGAAATGTTGAACAACTCTCTTTCCAGCCCAAAATATTCAGAAACAGCTTCTGAAATAAAAGGAAAAGAGGTAAAAATTCTCAATCCATTGAGTCTGGAACTTTCTATTATGAGACCTTCTATGGTTTTTTCGGGCCTGGAAACCATCGCTTATAACCAAAATAGAAACAACAACAATTTGTTATTGTTCGAATTTGGAAAAAGCTATTCCCAAGAAAACGACAACTATAATGAGAAAAAACACTTGACGATCTTTATTAGTGGAATGCGCAATGAAGGAAATTGGGCAATTCCCAATAGAAAATCGGATTTCTTCTTCGGGAAAGGAATTGTAGCAGCCATTTTCGATCGTTTGGGATTGTCAGATGTTAATGAAGAAACCCAAGTCTCTGATATTTTCTCAGAAGGCATTTCCTTTGAAAGAAATAAAAAGTCACTGGTGCAATTCGGAATTTTGAACAAAAAACTACGCAAAAAAATGGATGTTCATACTGAGGTTTTTTATGCTGATTTTGATTGGGCTGAAATATTGAACCAGGTTCCAACTTCCAATTTCCACGTTCAACCAATTCCAAAATATCCGGGAACAGAAAGAGATTTCGCACTTTTATTGGATGAAAACATCAGCTTTGACAGTCTGAGAAAGGCCTCCTTTCAAACGGAAAAGAAACTGTTGAAAAAAGTGGAACTCTTTGATGTTTACACAGGTAAAAATCTGCCTGAAGGGAAAAAAAGTTATGCCCTCAAATTTATATTTCGAGACGAGGAGAAAACAATGACAGATGTGCAGATAGATAAAATTATGGAGAAATTGCGAAAAAAGTTTGAAACAGACTTTGGAGCCTCTCTTAGATAAAAATTTAAAAATGAGAAAAACGCTACTATTCTTATTAATACTGAGTTCCGCTCTTTTACAAGCGCAAATAAAAGCCATTACAGATCAGGGAGACGAAGTAATTCTGTACACCAATGGCACTTGGAAATATTTAAACAAAATTCCGGATGCTTCTACCATTCAAGAAAATTCTACAAAATTCACCAAAAGCGAATCGGCCGGTTTCCTCTTAAAAAGTAAGATCCTTAAAGTTGGCTTCTGGCTGGACCCTCAGAAGTGGAGTTTCAAAAAAGCTGTTTCTAATGAAGATGCAGAATTCGAACTTCAGCTGAAAGAAGAAGGAGATGTATATGCGGTCATTATTGTTGAGAAATTTCCATTTCCATTGGAAGCACTTCGACATATCGCGGTAGAAAATCTTAGAACTATGATTCCGGATGTGGAAATTGTTAAAGAAGAATATAGGAATGTAAACGGATTGAAAATTTTGATGCTCGAGATGAACGGTCTATTCCATGGTGCCGAATTTACTTTTCTCGGCTACTATTACTCCGGAAAGGATGGTGCCGTTCAATACACCGTTTACACTTCTCCGGAAATACTTGAGACGCAACGCTCCCAAGTTGAGCAACTCCTAAACGGGTTTGTGGAAATCGATTAAAGCTATTTTCTATCCGGAGAAAGACGTTTATCTATGATATGGAAGAGGCCATTCTTGTGATAAAAATTGGAAGCAATAACTGCGGCTCTCTTTCCATTTGCATCTTGAAGAAATAGTTTTCCGTTTTCCTCAATAACAATAAGACTTTCTCCATTCAAAGTGGCAAATTGGGCTTTATTTTTATTCTTTCGGGCCGCCACTTCCATTCCATTCCTATCAACACGACCCGGAATTGCTAAAAAAGTGATCATTTTCTCTATTCCCTTCTTGTTTGCAAATAAAGAGTCTTTTTGCTTCTTTTTTAAATCGGAAAAAGCGTCATTGTGAATTACAAAAATCGTTACCATCTCTTCCTTATCCAAGATTTGTTGCAACTGCTTGTCTTTCATTAATTGCGTATAAATACTCAGTTCCTCCATAGATGCAATATTTTCAGAAACTGATTTGGCTGACGAAAATTCTGCATTATTCCATGTGGTTGTGACTTCTGCCATGTTCTTATCCAGATACTTCTGACTAAAACCTGCGCCGGAAATGAGCAGAGAGAGGGTAATGAAAAGACTTCTTATCATAATTTCCTATTTTTAAGGATGTAAATATACAATTTGCCTGCCAAAGGCAATTCTTATTTTCTTATTCAATAACTCGAAGTGCTGTAGTCTGTTTAAAGAATAATAAAGCATCATACCGCATCGGGACTATAGTAGGTACAAACTGAGCACGGTCCCGATTTGGATTATAAACGACACCCACAGCACGATTTCCTGTTAATGACAAATTCTTATCTCTACGATCTTCCTCATTAAAAATAATGAAAAACTGGTCGCCCGGTACTCGATATAATTGAGATTCAATACTTCCGGCTATAGGTTTCGGAATTGTCATTACCTGCATCGGTGCTCCCCAACTTGCGCCGGCCATCACTTTCCCCTCATAGCCAATAAGACCAATCAAAAAAACTTCCGATGCTCCAAAATATTCACGGGTTAACTGCCCGATATTTTTTTCTCCAAAATTTCGCATATTGGTATAGGAAGCGTCACCAATATGAGTGTTGTGAGCCCAGACGATTCCTTTTGCCGATTCGCCATACATCTCAAATAAATCTTTTATGGTTTCGTGCATATGAAATACCCTTGAATTCCACGATAGTGCATCATCCTTATCAAGACTCACCCGATAAAATTCCTCAGCATTGTGAACCACTATGGCATTTTGAAGAAGGTAAAAATATTCGTCATCCGGTAGTTTTTCTAATTCATCCCGATATTTCCTGATTAATTCCACTACTCGTTTGGTGGCTTCATTACAAGGTTTCTTTCCGGCTTTTACAGCCCTGGCATATTCCCAACTTTCTCCTTTGTACGGGTGAAAACAATCATATTCCTTCTGAACTTTTTTATACAAGTCTTTATCAATTTTCTTCAGCAAACGCAGCACTACTTCCTTTGAATACCATTCGTCATAAACATCCATTCCGTAAAATCCCACTTTCTTTTCTTCAGGAAGATTTTCATTGTGTTCTTTTAACCATTCTGCAAGATCTGCAACCTCTTCATTAGCCCACATCCATCTGGGCCATCTATTGAGTTTTCTTAACACATCTCTCGCAGAAGAAGCCGCACCGGGTTCGTTTTTTATATATCTGTTGAGTTCATAAAGACCGGCAAAGTCCCCCTCCACGGCTATAAAACGGAAATTGTGTTCGCTGATAAGCCTTCTACTTATGGCATCCCGCCACAGATAATATTCATGAGTGCCATGGCTTGCCTCACCCATCATAACCAATTTTTTATCCTTTGCTGCAGTTATCAGCAAATCGAGATCAAAGGGTTTGTGAAATGGTATTGCTTTAGAAGCATAATTTTGACCGGTCATAAAGAGAGAATTTAATAAAAACCAAAACAAGAATAGTCTCATAATCCAAATGTTGTTGTTCTAAATATAAAAAATCTTACGTCTCTTATTGATATGGTGTTCAATGCGAAAAATTTTTATATACCAAGAAAGTCACAAATTTGTCAAAACGTTTGCTATCTCAAGTTGCGGTATGTAATTTTAAGGTCATAAATAAATCACCATAGTATGTTTTCCAGAATAGATATTGAAGAACGATTGAGAGCCGGCAGAAACTCTCGTACTACTGCCGGTGATCTGATGAAGGAAATTGAGGAAATTCTTTCGGATAATGAAGAGACGCGCGCTGCCATCCACCAAAAATTGACAGAAGGTTCAGGATACGATTCAAATGATTTTAATCTCGAAAATCTTGACTCAGAAAATATATACCATATCACTGATATTCAAAAGATATGTGTTGATTACCGATTGAGATTTTTGGATTCTCAATTTTTTAAGGGAGACTTTCCCGAAGAAGCCATTACAAAAATTCGAATACTCGAAAAAGAACATCATACTACATTGTCGGGCTTCAAAATTATGGCTCCTGCCAAACTGTTAAAGTTAGAAAACGCAGATGATCCTCTATTATTTGCCCCTATTGGTAATGATTATTTTTATTTGATACACAAGTGGGGACATGATTTGCACCCGTTGCGAAAACTGATGATGTGGCCGTTCCGAAACGTTGAAAACATCGCCGTTACCATCGGTCTCGTTAGCTTATTACTGACTTTGGCTCCCGATAAGGTGGTTCACTCCGGAACCCGGTGTGGGCGAATATTTTTTCCTATTTCTGTTCATTTTTAAATCGGTAGCCGGTCTCACTGTTTTGTATGGTGGCTCTAAAGGAAAAAATTTCAACAACGTTATTTGGAGAAGTAAGTACTACAACGCTTGATTAATCAGATCATTCATAACTCACGAATCCTCTTCCCTGAATGCTAAGGAAATAAGTTCTGTATGCAAAGAATGGCTCCAGCCCTCCTACAAATAATTTTGAGCTACTTTGAGTGCTTCATCGATTCCTGATGGGTTTTTCCCTCCGGCCGTAGCAAAAAATGGCTGTCCTCCTCCACCACCCTGAATATAATTCCCAAGTTCGCGTACTATCGTGCCGGCATTCAGTTTTTTTGCTGCTGCAAGATCTTTGGAAATGTAACAAGTTAACAATGCTTTTCCTTCCTGTTCTGCGCCCAGAATTAAGAATAACTGATCTACCTCACCGCCAATTTCAAAAGCTAAATCCTTCATACCCGCAGCATCCATATCAATTTTTGCAGAAAGAAATTGCACTCCGTTAATATCGCGGATTGCTGCCTTCAATTCTCCTTTTAAATTTCTGGCTTTGTCTTTCATGAATTGTGCAATCTGTTTTTGGAGCTGCTGGTTTTCATCCTGAAGATGTTCTACTGCTTTAATCGGATCCTTAGTATTTCCAAGTAACTTCTGAAGCTGGTCATAAGATTCACTTCTTTTTTGGAAATATTCTCTGGCTGCTCTATTGGTAATAGCCTCTATTCTTCTGATTCCGGCAGCTACGGCACTTTCTGAAAGTATTATAAAATGCCAAATATCTTTTGTATTTCTCACATGAGTACCTCCGCATAGCTCCATGGACTCACCAAATCGAATCGTTCTTACGGAGTCTCCGTATTTCTCCCCAAAAAGCGCAATGGCACCTTCATCTATCGCTTGTTTATAAGGAATGTTTCGTTGCTCTTCTAAAGAAAGACCTTCGGCTATTCTATGGTTTACAAAGCTTTCTATTTTCTTTATTTCTTCATCAGTTACTTTCGTAAAATGTGAAAAGTCAAAACGCAAGTAATCGTGGTGAACCAAACTCCCTTTCTGGGCCACATGATCACCCAACACTTTCCGTAATGCTTGATGAAGTAAGTGTGTGGCAGTATGATTGGCGGCGGTACAAGCGCGTTGATCGGTATTGACTATTGCATCAAAAGTACCTTCAATTTCCTCCGGAAGTTCTTTAATAAAATGTTCAATAAGGTTGTTTTCCTTCTTTGTGTCTAGAATGGGATAAACTTTTCCTGTTGCTGATCTGATAAAACCTTTATCGCCTATTTGTCCTCCCCCTTCCGGATAAAATGGGGTTTTGTTAAAAACAACTTGAAACATCTGCCCGTCTTTTTTGCTATCTACTTTACGATAACGCGAAATCCTTACTTGAGCTTCCAAAGAATCGTAACCCACAAATTCCTCTGTTGATTCAGGGATGAGCACCACCCAGTCTCCTGTTTCTACTTTTGTTGCGGCACGTGATCTTTCTTTTTGCTTTTGCAATTCCGATTCAAATTCTGCTTCGTTTAAAGAGTATCCACGTTCTCGTAAAATCAAGGCAGTTAAATCAACAGGGAAACCAAAAGTATCATATAATTCAAAGACTTTCTTTCCGGAAATTTCTTTAGAGTCTGAATTTGAAATAACCTGATCAAGTAGAATTAATCCTTGGTCCAGGGTTTTTAAAAATGAATGTTCTTCTTCCCGAATCACATTTTCAATTAGATGTTGCTCTCGCTTTAATTCCGGATATGCCTCACCCATTTCAGTTGCCAGCGTATCTACCAATTTATATATGAACGCTTCTTTCTGATTCAAAAACGTAAATCCGTAACGGATGGCGCGGCGTAGAATTCGACGAATCACATATCCCGCTCCGGAATTACTTGGCAATTGACCATCTGCAATGGAAAAAGCAACAGCACGAATATGATCAGCAATAACACGGATAGCAATATCTGTTTTTTCGTCTTTTCCATAAGTTGTTTCGGTAATCTCACCTATTTTCGAAATCATAGGTGTAAAAACATCTGTGTCATAATTGCTTTGTTTGCCTTGCAACACCATACACAATCGCTCAAAACCCATCCCGGTATCCACATGCTGCGCCGGCAATCGTTCCAAACTTCCGTCTGCTTTTCTGTTAAATTGCATAAAAACCAGATTCCATATTTCCACAACTTGAGGGTGATCTTGGTTAACCAACTCCCTTCCCGGTATTTTGGCTTTCTCCTCATCAGAACGGATATCTACGTGGATCTCGCTACAGGGTCCGCAGGGACCTTGATCTCCCATTTCCCAGAAGTTGTCTTTTTTATTTCCATTAAGGATTCGATCTTCGGGAACAAACTGCTTCCATAAATCATATGCTTCAGTATCACGCGCCAGTCCTTCTTTCTCATCTCCTTCAAAAATGGTGACATAAAGAATATCTTTGTCTATACCAAGTTCTTCTGTCAATAATTCCCATGCCCACGCTATGGCTTCTTTTTTAAAGTAATCTCCAAAACTCCAGTTTCCGAGCATTTCAAACATGGTGTGGTGATAGGTATCCATCCCCACCTCTTCAAGATCATTATGCTTTCCGCTTACGCGTAAACATTTCTGACTGTCGGCTATTCGGTCACTTTTCGGTTTTGCATTACCTAAAAAATATTCTTTAAAAGGAGCCATCCCGCTGTTAACAAACATTAGAGTAGGATCGTCTTTTACAACCATTGGTGCCGAAGGAACAATTGCATGTTGTTTGGACTTGAAGAATTCTAAAAATCGGGAACGGATTTCCTGAGACGTCATATGCTAACTAAAATTAAATGGGGTGAATCCCCGAGAAATCGAAATTTTAAACTTTTATTAAAAACCAATCGGGAAGGTTCGTTTGGAACAATTTTTATATTTGTAAGTCCGTTACCTTTTTTCGCACCGATTTGCGGTGCAAAAATAGCAAATTTCAACGCATGTCTAAGGTTAAATATTATTACGATAGTGACACCCTATCCTATCGAAAAATAGAAAGAAAGAAAGGCCGGCGCACCCGCATTGTGATCTTTACTGTTTTAGGAATGCTGCTCAGCGGTTTTTTACTGCTGATCATTTACCTCAACCTTCCAATGGTACGCACACCAAAAGAATTGGCCTTGCAAAGGGAATTGGACAATATGCAGCTCCAATTTGAATTATTGAGCAAAAAGGTGAATCAAGCGCAGATTGTTTTATCAGAATTAGAAGAACGCGATAATACCTTGTACCGCACTTATTTTGAGACAAACCCCATTCCGGAAGAACAAAGAAAAGCTGGATTTGGGGGAGTAAACCGATATCAAGAGCTGGAAGGATTTGATAATTCAAAACTTATAATAAACATCGCTAAAAACATTGACATCCTTACAAAACAGATTGTGGTCCAATCCAAATCTCTTGACGAAATCACAGAATTAGCTGCAAACAAAGAAAAACTTCTAGCGGCAATCCCTGCCATTCAACCTATTAAAAATGAAGACATGAACCGCATGGCCTCCGGATATGGATACCGAGCAGACCCGTTCACTAAAGCCAAGAAGTTTCACTACGGAATGGATTTTAGCGCCCCGCGTGGAACTCCGATTTATGCCACAGGAGAAGGAAAAGTGGTGCGCGCCGACAACAAGGCTTCAGGATACGGAAACCACGTGATCATTGATCACGGTTATGGATATCAAAGCCTTTACGGGCATTTGTATAAGTATAATGTGAAAGTAGGACAAAAGGTAAAAAGAGGGGATATTATCGGATTCGTAGGAAGTACCGGGCGCAGCAGTGGTCCGCACCTGCACTATGAGGTTTTTAAAGACGATATGCGAATGAACCCGATGGATTTTTATTATGGAAGTTTGAGCGCCGAGGAATATGCAGCTATGTTAATCCAATCACAACAAGAAAACCAGTCCATGGATTAAAAATAAAAACGAGACTTCCTGAATTTGTTAGAGGTCTTTGGCTGAAGCCCTGTTAAATAAAATTGACTAAACAAATACAGGAATACCTAAATATGCAGAAGGCTGAATAGAAATAATCTACCGGCCTTCTTTTATTTTGTTCTAATATGGAGAGATGTTCTTGCTAAAACATCCTGTTTTAAAAATCTTTCTTTTTTGAGATTCTCCAGATAAAAAAGGTTGGAATTGCTACCCATAAGGTAAGCATGGTCACAGACAGAATCAATCCTAAATTTGTTCCGAAGAATTTATGAAAAACTGCTCCGGTATATCCTAGAAGTGCCGAAATATCCAATTTTAACAGAATCAGCACGCGGGAAAGGTCCACAGGATTGAACATGGTGGCAATCAAAGAAAACTTATCCAAAGGATAATCCTCAAAATACAATAACGACATCAGGAACAATCCATCATAGATCACCGCCAATAATAACCATACAAGTATGGCATAACCAAATCCTTTAATTCGATTTTCGTTGGCTAAAGCAATTACGAAAGCCAGAGCCGTGAAAATGAAGGTGAGAAATCCTCCGGTAACCAATAAAAGGACAAAGTCCCAGATAGCATCACTGTAAAAAATTCCGTAAAAAACAAAGGGGACTCCCAATCCGATAATTAAACTCATAGCCAGTGAGGTAGCCACTCCAAAATATTGACCCAGGAAGATAGAACTTCGTTTCACGGGCTGTGCTAAAAGTAATTCTGTAAATTCTCTCGAGTTGTAATAATACATCACTCCAAAAATGGTCCCGATCAGAGGAACAAGAATGATGATAACGTTCATCAAAGTAATTACTGCTTTGGGTAAATCGTCATTAAGAAAAAGTAAAACAATGCCCAATAACAAGTAGAACAGGAAATATACGTAGCTCCAACGGCTTCGCATTAAATCGAAGAAACTATATTTTAATATCTTAAGCATAGGATGAGGATAAAATTGAGGCTATTGCGTGTTCAAAATCGGGCTGACCTGTCTGAGATTTAAGCTCGGACGTACTTCCTTTAAAATAAATTTTCCCTTCCAACAGGAAGACAATCTCATCGGCAATCTCTTCTACAAAATTTAGAATATGAGAAGTAACCAAAATGGTCTTACCCTTGGTCTTCTCTCTAAAGATCAATTCCTTTAAACGTAGATGAGAAATAGGATCCAGACCATTAGTTGGCTCATCGAGAATCATTATCGGGCTATCAAACATAAAGGTCAAGACCAGATTAACTTTTTGCTTGGTTCCACCGGATAAATTTACGAGCTTCTTGTCCAAGAAAGGCTCAAGCTTAAATATATCAATGAGTTCTACATCGTTATCTGTCTTCGAATTCCGAAGATCTTTAATCATTGCAATGAGTTCCTTTACCTTCAGGTTTTCGGGAAAATTGGCAATTTGAGGCAGATAATCAATTTTATCTCGATATTTATAATTGTTTTTTGAAGCAACTCCATTTACCAAAATCTCTCCGGAATTAGGTATTACCATTCCGAGTATTGATTTGATTAAAGTAGTTTTTCCTGAGCCGTTAGGGCCTAAAACCGCAAAAATCCCTCCCTTTTTTATTGAAAGATCAATGCCTTTAAGCACCTCATTCTTTCCAAATTTTTTATATAGATTATTTATTTCGATCATGGTTGATTTTTTTCATTTTAGGTTTTTCATCGAACAAATTGTCCGGTGTAAAAATTGGTGAGACCTTTTCAGAAAAATCGATAATGTCAATAAACAGGCTTCTCATCAAGATAATTGCCTGTGAGGATCTATTGACTACATAAGAAAAAAGCTTCACCGGCCTATAAGGTACATCTCCAATACCATTTCTGTCAAGGTCATATCCGGTGTATCCACTCCAGTAATTTCCGTCAAAATTATTGCCATTAAGCTTACCGTTATATGCTAAATCAAAGGAGTTATAAAGAAAATTGTTGTTATTGATTTTCGAGTTATAAGAAGCACCTCGAATGCGAAGTCCGTATCCGTTGCTTATAAAATCATTATGAAAATAATCAATGTTGGTACTAACATCAACGGTAACGGCCACTGTGTTCAGTTCAAAAGTATTGTAGGCTATTACGGCATTATTTATTTCTTTAAGAAGTACACCATAAGCAGCTGTTCCCCAATTTTTTCTAATGACATTTCCTGTCAATTCCATGTCTCGAGAAAACATAAGCGCAATACCGGCCCCATTAGTCTCGAAATAATTGTCACGAGCATAATTGTTATTGCTAAACATAAAGTGCAATCCGTACCTTACATTATACTTACTCGTGTTGTTGCTAATGTGAACTTGATCTGAAAACTCTAGATAGATCCCATCTCTCACGCGCTGCACATCATTTCCTGCAATCTCTACTTTAGACGATTTCCAAAGATGAATCCCATTTCCGGAATTGAATTCGCTTTGTGCGTCACCTTTGATAATGTTGTTCAGAACCTTACCATCTTCAGCTTTTTGAAGATAAATTCCGAAATATAGATTGTTTAGTTCTAAATTTTGGATGGTAAATCCGGAGGTGTTTGCAATGCGTACGGCTGCATAATCTTTAGTGAAACTGTTTCCTACGTTTTTAATAAGAAATCCGTCAACAGTTACATGGGGAGCTCCTATGGTTATTATTTCTCCCTTTTCTTCTCCGTCTATGGTGGGCTTTCCTTCTCCTATGAGTGAAATGGATTTGTTGATTTTGATATTCGCTTCTTTATATATTCCGGGCTTCACGAGGATCGTGTCGCCGTCAGAAGCCAATTCAAGAGCTTGTTTTATGGTCTTGACTTCGCAAGAAGAACAAACTGTAATCGTTTTTGCAAATCCGCCATTTCCTCCGATTATCAGGAAAAGGATAAAAGCAAAATGATTTAGGTCCATTTATTTTTTTTTTGTGATTGGCTCTTTTTTTGGTTGATTTAGAGCTTTAAATGTTCCCGGATGGTGCTCCAGGAATAAGTTTTTCCATTGTACAGCTGCTGAGCAGCTTTTGCTTTTTCCTCGTTTTTAAAAGATGCCAGATTTGCCCCCATTGGGCTTTTTATCTCCTCACTGACCAAATACCCGGCTTTGGCTGCATCTGTCAATTCTCCGGGATTATCAAAATCGGCAACGAGAGTTAGAGCTATGGGCT
Source organism: Flavobacteriaceae bacterium (assembly GCA_035654795.1). Lineage (GTDB taxonomy): Bacteria > Bacteroidota > Bacteroidia > Flavobacteriales > Flavobacteriaceae > JAAYLC01. The sequence continues at coordinate 18,486 of DASRWC010000011.1, read as the reverse complement.
GATCAGCCAAAGCATCCTGAAGATGATGAACCATACATTCCACGGCATCATATTTATAATTTTTTCCTTTTTTAGTGACCACTTGTGAAGCGTGTTTTGGATCAACTATTGTCATGTCACAATAACTGCAAGCATCTGTTCCATACTCTATTTTTTCCGGTGCTACTTCACAAGCAGTGAGAAGCAAAGTAGTTATTCCGATTAAAAAAACTGAAAGTCGGGTCATGCCATTGCGGGTTTAAATTTTTCTTTCTTCTTGTACTCTGATTTTCCTACAAAATAAGATAAAAAAACCAAAGCCATCCCTGCCATCATTAAATATCCTCCTAAAGCAGGCCATGAATCCACATCAAAATTGAGCATTTTCTGATAACCGATAAGAGGTGGTTTGTAAGTCATAGGGGTTCCGTCAGGTTTTGTATAACTCATAATTGCGTGAGGATCTAAATTGGATCCATAATCAGTTAACCACGCATTAAAATCATACATTCCTAGAATGCCTAAAACAGACATTAAAATAAACCATCCTAGAAACCATTTATAGCTTACCTTTCCGATGAATCCAAGGATTCCGATAATTACACCTAGAGCTACCATTCCCATGATTACCTTCGGGAACACGGAAAACTCCCACATCTCGTGGTTTTTGGGGATTGTTTTCATCCCGATATAGTGATTTAAACCGTCGATGTTTTGAATATCAAATTCTTTTACTCCTTTAATACCTTCTATATAAATGTCCATTCCCAGAGGATCCGGATATTGCGGTGCACCTAGCATAATGTTCCATAATGGAAATTTGAATAATCCCAATAGAAGAAGGGATCCCACAATCATTAATAATCCTGCTTTTTTCATATCAGTGTTTTGTGGTCGAAGCAAATACTTCGGCGCAATTAATTACTAAGGTTTAGGTTGTAGAGCTTTAAATATTATGGTCGTTTTTTTTATTTTTTTTGGTTTTAGAAGGCGGAGGAAATCAACCAACCTCCGCCTTCAATGAAAATACTACCAATCACCAATCTAGTATTTTCACAACCAAAAACTAACTTACTAATCTTCTCCTAAGCTCCAAGATAACTGGATGTTAGAATCTGCAGGGCTCACTCGAATATATCCTTGCATTTCCTGGTGAAGCGCAGAACAGAAATCGGTACAATAGAATGGCCATACCCCAACTTCTTTTGGTTCCCACAACAATGTTTCAGTAGCACCCGGCATAATCAGCATCTCGGCATTGTTGGCTCCAATTACTGCAAATCCGTGAGGTACGTCAAAGTCTTGCTCGTGGTTTGTCACGTGGAAGTAAACTTTATCTCCTACTTTAATTCCTTCAATATTATCCGGATTAAAGTGGCTTCGAATCATTCCCATATAGACATGAACTTCATTTCCTTTTCTCTCAACGCGTGCATCAGCATCAGACAATGTTGCATATGGGTGTTTATTCTCATTAAGTCTATAAATCTGTCTGGATTTTGGTGCTACAAGTTCAGCAGGGATACCGGCTGCGTAGTGAGGCTCTCCAATAGTTGGGAAATCTAACAGTAACTCCATTTTCTCTCCGCTAATGTCAAATAACTGCGCAGACTGGGTTAACTCAGGTCCTGTAGGCAAATATCTGTCTTTTGTAATCTTGTTAAGCGCTACAAAATATTTTCCGAATGGCTTGCGTGAGTTTCCTCCCGGAATCATTCCGTGACCTACTGAGTAATAAACAGGCTGACGGTCTAATACTTCCCAGCTTCCAACTTTCCATTTTACAACTTCAGAAGAGATAAAGAAAGTGGTATAAGCGTTTCCTTTGTCATCAAACTCTGTGTGGAGTGGACCAAGACCGGGTTGTTTTACAACACCTGCAACAATCTCGTCAAACTTTAGAATTGGAATTCCGTAGGCTTCTCCATCAAACTTCTTGTTTTCAATAGCATCAATCATTTTGCTGAAGCTGTGAACAGTCAAGTCAGCAGAAAGTTTTCCGTTTCCTATAATATATTCTCCTGTTGGGTCCACGTCACAACCGTGTGGTGACTTTGGAGTTGGAAGGAAATATACAGCTCCCGGTACTTCAAGCGGATCTACTTGTAAAACTTCTTCTTTAATTGTAGAAGTAGCCATATGGGTACTTGCATCCATTACGTTATGTGCATAACGGGTTTTGGTTTTTGTTCCTCCACCGTTGTTCACGTACTCTTCAATTTTCTTCCAGTTAACAGCTGCGATATAGTCTTTATCGTTTTGAGAAGCGTTTACTTCAAGAAGTGTATGAGCTTCCTCAGTGTTATAGGTTGTAAAGAAGAACCAGCCGTGGCTCTTGTCGCGTCCGGGGTGAGAAAGGTCATAGTTAAATCCGGGCATCATTAGCTGGAATTTAATATTCATTCTTCCGGTTTCTTGGTCAACCGCGATAAAGGTAAGAGCTCCTTTAAAGTTTCCTTTATACTCTTTAATAGACATATCTTTCTGAGGAACGGGAACAGAGAAACGAGTACCGGCTACCACATATTCTGTATTTTCAGTAATGAATGAGGAGCTGTGGTTACCGGCAGAGTTAGGAATCTCAATAATTTCTTCGGTTCTAAAGCTTTCAAGACTCAATCTGGCGATACGTGGGGTGTTGTTTCCGTTGATGAAAATCCATCGTCCATCAAGTACACCATTTGTCTGGGAGATATCAGGGTGGTGAGAGTCATCCCAAGGCACAAATCCGAAAGAAGTATTAAGCATTGGCTTAGTTTCTTCTGTATATCCCCAACCGTTTTCAGGGTTTTGAGAAAATACCGGAAGCACTTTTAACAATCTCCCTGATGGAAGTCCGTAAACTCCCAGTTGACCACTAAATCCTCCTGACATAAATCCGTAGAATTCATCGTGCTCTCCCGGGGCTACATACACGCGCTCAGCAGCACTGGTGGCTAATCCGCCGCCTCCGCGTTTCTTTTTGTCTCCATTATTACAGCTCACCAATCCGGCGACTATAACAAGAGAAAATAAATAATGAATGGTTTTTTTCATTGTTCAATCGTTTTTAATTATATGTTAGTTTTCAGGTAATATTACTTTGTCCACAACGTGAACGATTCCGTTTCCGGCAGGGATACTCGCTACGATTCTCGCGCCTCCTACCAATACATCATCTCCTTCAACAAGTACCGGTGCGTTTTCTCCGCTCGCTTGACCCACTTTTTTGAACTTTTTCATAAAGTCTTTGGCGTAATTCCCGGGAGTCACGTGATGCTTTAAAATGAAAGCTAATTTTTCCTTGTTCTCAGGTTTTAAAAGATCCTCCACAGTTCCTGCAGGCAATGCATCAAAAGCAGCGTTGGTAGGAGCAAAAACCGTTAATGGACCTGCATTGGATAAAGAATTTTCCAAATCGGCAGCCTGCACTGCGGCTACCAAGGTGGTGTGATCTTTAGAATTCAGCGCAATCTGAAGCACACTGGCCTGAGACTGATCATTGTCAATGAACGCTTGTCCTTTTTTGACAGTTGCATTCTCGGTCGTTGTTTTTGTTCCACTTGTTTCGGGTTGCTCGTGTGAGTCGTTCTTGCAAGCCATGACCGTTATGGCTGCAGAAACCAAAAGCACATTAATTGACTTCATAGTTGGTTGTTGTTTGAACCCCGCCGGAAACTTTCCCTGGGAGTAGGTTTATATTGAGTTAAATGTTCCTACTATTAGAGCGTTCTGAAATACTCGACAATCTGACGAGCCTCGTCCTGAGTTAGGCCTTGATTAGCCATTGGAGAACCGTTAAATTCAACAAGCAATTCTTTTGCTAACGGATCGTTTTTAACCATTCCTTCCGGATCAAGAATCATATTCATAACCCACTCCGGAGTACGTCTATCAAGAATTCCTTTTGGTGCCGGACCAATAAATTTTTTGTCAGTCTTATGACAGGCAAGGCAATTTGTTTTATACAATTCTTCCCCTTTTGCAGCCATAGCTTGATCGATAGTCTCACCTATGGTTACACTTTTTACAGGCCCCACGCCTTTGGTTGACATATCAACACGCTCTGAAGGTTTAACATCAGAGGTAGCCGGAGCCGCCTCAGTTACAGTTTCAGTTGTTGTAGAACGAAGAGTTACTTTTTCCTCTTTCTTTTCTTCTTTTCCGCCGCAGCTTACAAGGGTCAAAATCGCCACTGCAGCTAAAGTTTTCATTACATGTTTCATGGTAGTATTTGGTTTTAAAATTCTGAGCAAAAATAGATTGCTCTTTGTGGCTGTGAAATGATTTTAATCATATTTAAGATCTATTAGTCCTTTATTGAAAATTCATTTTGGTATATACTAGCGACCTACTAAATTTTTAAGACAAAGAAAGAGAGATCCAGAATAAAAAATAATGATTATTGTCATAAGTCGTAAAATGTCACCACTAAAACTGATAATTATCATTAAAACAGCCGATAGAAATCATAATCTAAACCTTAGAAAAATTGCTTACTTTTATCCACTCAATTTCAAATTCTTTTTCCATATGAAAAAAACGCTACTCTTACTTACTGTTTCAGGTTTTCTTACATTTTTTGGCTGTAAAAACAATACCGATTCCTCTCCGGATTCTGCCACTCAGGAAATGCTTGAGGAAGATCGCGATCATCTGTCTGATGCCGAAAGCCATCACAACAAAACCGGTGATTTAGAAAATTCTTGGTTAAACGAAATAAAATTAGACGAAGGAAAACTTTGGATGGCCAATCCCGAAACCATCACCGGTGTAGAGAGGATGCGAAAAAACATCCATACCACTGAACTTTCCGGTACTGAAAGCTATAAGGCACTTGCAGAAAAACTTAATGAAGATAAAAATTACATTGTCAAAGAATGTACTATGGAAGGTGCATCACATGACAACCTGCACATTTGGCTTCATCCATTAATAGAAAAAATTGAAAGCCTCTCCAAAGTAGAGTCTGCTAATGAAGGACAAATTCTAGTAAATGATATTGAAGAACGACTGACTCGCTTTTACGACTATTTTAAGTAAAATATAGATGACCTGAAAAACCGCTCTATCCTCGGGATGAGCGGTTTTTTTTGTTTAGCGTTTAATCGCGTTTGTCATGCATGGCAAGTATAGGAACTTCTGTATGCGTTCCTAATTCTTTTACCATAGGATTGGAGAAGATACTTCCAAAAAAGTTGTGTCTCTTATTCACAAAAGCTATCATTTCACTCTCTCGACTCTGAATAAAAGTGCGTACTCCATCATTCACTCTCATGTTGTATAATCGGTGATGTGTAAAAGTGGCAGGTAGGAGGATAGACTCAAGATATTGCTTATTTTCTTCTTGTCGTTCAGTAAGGGTGTCATCATTGGTGATGTGCAGTATTCGAATGGGTGCATTTAATAAAGAGGCTAAATCCACAAGAACTTCAAGCTCATGCTCTCGATATTGGCTTCGGAAACTGGTAGGGAAAACGATTTCATTGGGTTTTTTAAATTCTGCATCGGATGGAATAGCCATAACCGGACAAAATCGCACTTTCTCCATAACATTCACGGCATTACTTCCTAAAATAACCGAATTTTTATTACTTCTTCCCTTAGTACCCATTATAACCAGATCGATGTTCTCTTTTTCAACAGTCTCTTCCATCACTTTATAGAAGGGTCCGAAAACAGTCAAAAATCTTAGTGTATGTTTATGGTTTGAATGCGTCTCTTCCAAGGTTCCTCGCAGCTCATCCATCTGTCTGGCAGCTGTTTGCTCCACTCGTTTTCGTTCTTCATCAGAAGGCTCCGGAACCAAAAGATTTCCTTTGTCAAGTCCGGATAGGTAATAAGAATGCACCAGCAGGATCTCACACGATCTTTCTTTAAATAGCGAAAAAGCATATTGAATGGCATTAAATGCATTCTTTGAAAAATCGGTGGGAATTAGAACTTTATAGGACATTGAAGTGGATTTATTTATTTGGAAATGGTATTACAAGTGTCGGGATGTTTGTATGTCTTCCTACCCTATTTACAACAGGTTCTCTGAATATTTTTTTCAAAAATGCATGCTTGTGATATACCAGAGAGAAGAGATCAATACTTTCATCGTCGGCAAAGTCATGCAATGTCCCGGAGATATTTCCTTTCCTCTCAAGGAACCTGAAGTAGTGCTCATATTCAGACAAATCGTTTTCATACTTCTCCATATTCTCACGCTGATGAGCTTCCAATTCATTTTCGGAACCGACGTGAGCTAAATAAATTTCGGAACCAAAATGTCTCACCAGCCTAGTAATAGCCTTAATGGTAGAAATGGGATAAAAATCATTAAAATCTGAAGCAAAGGCGATTTTTCGGGGAATTACGAAATGAACATCATTTGGTACAATCAATAAAGGACAGCCTTCAATGCCCTCAGTAACATTTATAGCAGTACTTCCTATCAAGACACCCTCAGCTCCGGTTCTTCCCTTACTACCGACAACCACTAAGTCTACAACATCTTCGGATATCATTTCATTGATAATCTTCAGTAGAGGTTGCGGTGTTGCAATCACTTCATACGTATGATTACTTGGTCCTTTATCAACATTTAATTGATCCAGTAAGCGCTGGCCGTCTTGCTCAGCATTGTCTGTGAGTGTTTTTAACATTTCATCAGATCGTCCTACATCTACCCTACTGGTCAATTGACTAAGCTCTGCTTCAAAAGAATGGAGAATGGCAAAATGAACATTTTCTTTCGAATAAAGTTTACAAGCATAGAGTAAGGCAGAATAAGCATTGCCTGAAAAATCTGTAGGTACTAAAATTCTTTTCATATAATTAACGCGGCAAGTTTTGTAAAACTAAAAATGGAATTTCAATATTTAATCCAATCTTTTCGATTGTAGATTGATATAAGATATTTTCTAAATAAGAATGGCGCGTATTGACCATTACTAACATATCCATTTCTTTCTCTTCAATAAATTTATTGACGGCCTTAGTGATATCCTTTTCTTCTGTTTGATGAAAAGCAAGATGATTCTCACTCAACATAGCTTCTAAAAAAGCTTTATTATCCTGCTGCCGTAACGATAGCTGAGAGAAATTTGAGATATGAAGAAAATGAATTCTTGCAGCAAAGCGCTTGGCAAGATTCGAGAGTAGTTTCAATTCTCTTCTTTTATAAGGAAGAAGAAAATCAGTGGCAAAAACAATGTTTTTCGGGTTTTCAAGTTTGCTCGCCTCAGGTACCGCAAGCACCGGGCATTTGACATATTTGATTACCTGAAGGGTGTTACTCCCAAAAGTCATTTTCTTGTCTGCCGTTTGCCCCTTAGTGCCCATGACCACAACATCAATATTCTCCTTTTCCACCCAATCATTCACTGCATCCACCAACATACCAAATTCAGGCTGACACTGCACGCTGTGTTTCGGATTGGGAGACAGAACAAAAATCTCCTTTTTTAACATCTCAAGAGCAGAATCTGTACGAATAAAAACTTCTCGCTTTAATTCATCAAACTCACGGTCCTGTCTTTGATTTTTCAGGTCATAAACCTCATCGGCATAAGCATGCAGCAGAAAAATGCGAGTGGGGCCATGTTTAAACAATTCCGTCGCATAATGAATGGCACGGAGAGCATTTTGTGATAAATCTGTTGGAATTAAAATTTTTTGCATTTAACCTGTCTTTTACTGCCAATAATGGATAAAGATAGGAAATTCACATTACTGTAATACTGACAACCATCAGGAAAATATTCTTTAGGGAATTCTTGGGAAGGATGAAAAAGGATCTTTTGTAATTTGAAAAAAAAGATTATGAAAGTCTCACCCATTGCTTATGTGATTATCACTTCAATACTCCTATTGATCGTGGCCCTCTTCGCCTCTATGGATTTTCCTTTCAATGTCGTTTTTTATATGACAATGGCCGGAGAGGTTCTTTTCCTGTTCACGGTGTTCCAAGTCCTTAAAGATGACTACAAAACTGAAAAAACCTTCGAAAACTTCTACGAAGATCATCCTATTGAGAAAGAATTTGGCGCTACTCGTGAATTACAAGGAAAGGAACAACAGTATGATAATTAATTTTCTCGGAAGAAAATCTTAGCATCAATTTCTGAATAAAATTTAAATTTCTTGCCGGAATAGCCACCATCTTTATTTTGTAGGTATCCACGAAATCTTGAATACCTTCTTCGAGATTCTCTTTTTCTAAAAAATGAAAACTATGATCTCTGTCTCTGAAGAAATAATGAATGAATCCCTTATTATCGATTTGCCCCGCCGTCAAAGGTCTATTCTTGACTCGTGGCTTTAAAACCCTCAAAGAGCTATTGTGTAACTTTAAGGTTTTTGACAATGTGTCCAAAACTTCATTTCGATAAATACAATTGTAATCTGTCACAAACGAAATATTCGACTGCTCATTAAAAACAGCGTGTTCCGGAACAACAAGGATGGGACATTTCACTTTGGTAATAACCTCATAGGTATGACTGCTCACGGAGCCTTCAGGAGATCTTGTGATTCCCTTGGTACCCATCACTATTAAATCTATTTTTTTATCATCAACCTGCTTTCTAACCGACTCGACTAATGAAGCTGTCTCCTTTACAGGGAAAAAACGATGATCTTTATTAAAAACGATTCCTTCTGCGATGAGTTTTCTCAGAACCTGATCTTCAAAGGGTGTATTGCCGGAAAAACCGTTCAACTGATCATCAGGAATGACATGAAGAATAAAGAAGTTTACAGATTCCTCCCTAAGATATTCCATGGCATACCGAATCGCATTGAGCGAATACTCAGAAAAATCTGTTGGGATTAAAACGTTGGTCATAACTGATTATCTCTTCGGCGCAAATGTATCTGTCAAAGGGCTTAATCGAAATGATAAAAATCAGTAAAAATGAAACTCTGCTATTGTAGCGATTTCGCTTTTTTTCAGAATGAACGTACCACATATAATACTGAGGAAGAGAAAAACCGCAGATTCTCGATTGAGAATTGCGGTTTTTCTAAAACTTATTCGTCTAAAGACAGAATTATAAATTTCGTGATTATTTCACTTCTTCAAAATCTACGTCTTCAACATCATTGTCATTGGATCCTCCACCTTGCCCGGCGCCGGCATCACCTGTTGGTGCTCCTTGTCCTTGCTGAGCATCGGCCTGTGCTTTGTACATTTCTTCGGAAGCGGTTTTCCAAGCTTCGTTGATTTTATCCAAAGCAGTTTGAATTTGTGCGGTGTCTTGTGAAGCGTGCGCTTTACGCAGTTCTTCCAATGCACTTTCAATCGGTTGTTTTTTATCGGCTGAAAGTTTATCGCCAAACTCCTTCAACTGTTTTTCAGTTTGGAAAATCATCGCATCTGCCTCATTCAACTTATCAGCTCTTTCTTTGGCCAATCTGTCGGTTTCTGCATTAGCTTCTGCATCAGCTTTCATTCTTTTAATCTCTTCCTCAGTCAATCCGGAAGAAGCTTCAATTCTGATATCTTGTGATTTTCCTGTGGCTTTATCTGTTGCGCTAACTTTAATAATACCGTTTGCGTCAATATCAAAGGTCACTTCAATTTGAGGTACCCCTCTTGGTGCAGGCGGAATTCCGTCTAAGTGGAAACGACCGATAGTTTTGTTGTCATTTGCCATAGGTCGCTCTCCTTGCAGCACGTGAATCTCTACACTTGGCTGATTGTCTGCAGCTGTTGAGAAAACCTGACTTTTCTTGGTCGGAATAGTTGTGTTGGCCTCAATTAATTTAGTCATCACACCTCCCATAGTTTCAATACCAAGAGAAAGTGGCGTAACGTCCAAAAGAAGAACATCTTTCACATCTCCGGTTAAAACTCCACCTTGAATAGCAGCACCGATGGCTACAACTTCATCAGGATTCACACCTTTGTGAGGTTTCTTGTTAAAGAACTTTTCTACTGCCTCCTGAACTGCAGGAATACGAGTAGAACCTCCTACAAGGATTACTTCATCAATATCACTTGAGCTCAAACCTGCGGCTTTCATCGCTTTCTCACAAGGAACCATAGTTCTCTTCACAAGATCATCGATTAGTTGCTCAAATTTAGCCTTGGTCAAAGTTTTCACTAAGTGTTTTGGACCTGTAGCCGTTGCCGTGATATAAGGTAAATTAATTTCTGTTTGAGAAGAAGACGAAAGCTCAATTTTAGCTTTTTCAGCAGCTTCTTTTAAACGCTGAAGTGCCATTGGATCTTTACGAAGATCGAAGTCTTCTTCTGCTTTAAATTCGTCTGCAAGCCAATTGATTATCTTCTGGTCAACGTCATCCCCTCCAAGGTGCGTATCTCCGTCTGTAGCAAGAACTTCAAAAACACCGTCTCCAAGCTCAAGAATACTCACGTCAAAAGTACCTCCACCAAAGTCGAATACAACGATTTTCTGATCCTGAGATTTTTTATCCAGTCCATAAGCAAGTGCAGCAGCAGTAGGCTCATTGATGATTCGCTCTACTTTCAGACCTGCAATTTCGCCTGCTTCTTTTGTAGCGTGGCGTTGGCTGTCGTTAAAATAAGCCGGAACGGTAATTACCGCACGGGTTACTTCCTGACCCAGATAATCTTCGGCTGTTTTCTTCATTTTCTGAAGAATCATAGCGCTCAGTTCTTGAGGAGTATAAAGACGACCGTCAATATCCACACGTGCGGTGTCATTGTCTCCTTGAACTACTTTATATGCTGAATGTTGAGTTTCATCTTTAACTTCTGAGTATTTATTACCCATAAATCTCTTGATGGAACTGATGGTTTTCGTTGGGTTCGTAACTGCCTGACGTTTTGCAGGGTCACCCACTTTAATTTCTCCACCTTCCACAAAGGCAATCACAGAAGGAGTTGTTCTTTTTCCCTCGGCGTTAGGAATAACTACCGGTTCGCTACCTTCCATTACGGAAACTACCGAGTTGGTTGTTCCTAAGTCGATTCCGATTATTTTACTCATAATTTGCTGTTATTTATTAATATTTTCGATTTTATTATCTGAACTGCTCTCTATAAGACAATGATTATGCCACGGAAAAGAATACTGACAGCTTGGCAGAAAAATGTATTTCATTCTTTTTTTCAAACTGCTCTGCCTGCAAAACGGGCAAAAGAACTACAACCATCTCAGGAATCAAAAGCTAATCTTCCATTTCAAGAATTTCCGCTTCTTCCTCCACTGCGTTTTCATTGATAAATTCCATTACCTCCTCCGGCGAAATGTACAACCTTCGAATGCGAGCTTTGTATTTTTCGGAGATATCGGAATTCTCCAGGATAAAGTTTTTGGTGCGAAGAATATAGTCTCCCATTCCGTGGGCAATGGCATAAGTGTCTGCCGTACGTTCTACTTTTCTTATACTTTTCTTTGAAAACAGGTATTTAGCACCCAGAATAATAAGACCGAAATTGGTCCGGTCTTGATAATCCATTATATGTCCCAGTTCATGACCTATCCATCCGATTTTTACAAGAGACGGAATATCATCCATTGTAAAATTTTCATCTTCTATTTGAATTTGACGACTAATTAAGATGATATATTCCCGATTTCTTTTGGACCGAAAAATGCTTGAAAATTTCGGCTGTGCCTGCATGGTGGATTTTTTGATCCGGTCTTTAAATTTAAATTCTATGGGAATATCATATAATTCAGGGAAGTGTTCCAGAGCAGCTATAACTTCTTCCCGAATGCTTTCCGGAATAATTTTGTTTTCAAAATTAATCTCTTGGGTAGTATTCATCAACAAAGTGAAATATAATAAAGGTTTTATTAAAAAGTTTATCAGCATTTGCTCCTCTTCATCTATAAAAATCTTATGAAGGTAAATTACAACAAAGCCCCTATTTCCACTTTAGGATTAACAGAATTTCAGTAAAAATTTAAGGTTATTCCAACTGTTTTTGATACATCCGGATTTGATCCCTCAACTTGGCTGCCATCATGAAGTCCAATTCCTTTGCTGCTTTTTCCATGGCTTTGCGAGTATCACGAATCTTCTTTTCTATCTGCGCTTTTGTGAGGTATTCACCTCCGGGCTCAGCTGCCAAAGTTTCTATGGTTTCAAATGTAAAAGCTTCCTGCTTGGATTTGGTTAAAGCATTTTCAAAAGACTTTTTAATGGCCGTGGGAGTAATGTTGTTTGCCAAATTAAATGCAATCTGTTTTTCTCGTCGATAGGCAGTATCATCTATGGTGCGTTTCATACTTTCAGTGATTTTGTCTGCATACATTATAGCCTTTCCATTAAGATTCCGCGCAGCCCGACCTACGGTTTGAACCAGTGATCTTGTACTTCTTAAGAAACCTTCTTTATCCGCATCAAGAATGGCAACCAAAGACACTTCAGGCAAATCTAATCCTTCCCGTAAAAGATTAACACCGACTAACACATCAAAAAGACCCAATCTCAGATCTTGCATGATTTCCACACGCTCTAAAGTATCGATATCACTATGGATGTAACGGCATCTTACATCTACTCGAGTGAGGTATTTTGTTAATTCTTCTGCCATACGTTTGGTGAGGGTTGTAACCAACACACGTTCATCCTTCTCGACTCGCAGTTGAATTTCTTCCAATAAATCATCAATTTGATTTAGGCTGGGTCGAACTTCAATTTCAGGATCTAAAAGTCCGGTAGGTCTAATAATTTGCTCTACCACCACTCCACCGCTTTTTTCAAGTTCATAATCTGCCGGTGTTGCACTCACGTAGATCACTTGATTTTGTAAGGCTTCAAATTCATCGGCTTTTAGAGGTCTGTTATCCATTGCAGCAGGTAATCGGAATCCATATTCCACCAGATTTTCTTTGCGGGAGCGGTCTCCGCCATACATTGCGCCTACTTGTGGAATGGTTACGTGACTCTCATCGACTACCATAAGATAATCTTCCGGAAAATAATCCAGCAAGCAGAATGGACGCGTACCCGGAAGTCTTCTGTCCAGGTAACGAGAGTAGTTCTCTATCCCGCTACAGTAGCCAAGTTCTCTAATCATCTCTAAATCAAAGTTTGTGCGCTCATCCAGACGTTTGGCTTCTAAATGTTTCCCAATGTCATGAAAATACTCAACTTGTTTAACCAGATCATCTTGAATCTCACGAATCGCTCCTTGAAGAACTTCCGGCGAAGTCACAAACATATTTGCGGGGTAAATATTCAACTTCTCATACTTCCCTTTGATTTTGTTATTAGACGGATCAAAGACTTCTATTTCCTCTATTTCATCTCCAAAGAAATGAACGCGAAAACCATCATCTGCATATCCGGGGAAAATATCTACGGTGTCGCCTTTAATACGGAAGTTTCCATGATTAAATTCCACCTCCGTTCTAGCATAGAGACTTTGCACCAACTTGTGAAGCAATTTAGTCCTGGAAATTACCTGACCCTGATGAATACTGATGACATTCTTCTGAAATTCTACAGGGTTTCCTATTCCGTATAAACAAGACACGGAAGAAACTACCAAGACATCTCTTCTTCCCGATAACAAAGAAGATGTGGTGCTGAGACGCATTTTTTCAATCTCTTCATTAATGGAAAGATCTTTTTCTATATAAGTCCCACTTGTGGGAATATAAGCCTCAGGTTGATAATAATCATAGTAAGAAACGAAATATTCCACTGCATTTTCGGGGAAAAGATTTTTAAACTCAGTGTATAACTGTGCTGCCAAGGTTTTGTTATGTGCCAAAACAAGCGTGGGTCTCTGAACCCGTTCTACTACGTTTGCAATAGTAAAAGTCTTTCCCGATCCGGTGACTCCAAGAAGTGTTTGATATTTATCGTTAGTGAGAATTCCGTCAACCAAAGCGTCTATGGCTTGTGGCTGATCTCCCATGGGTTGAAAATCTGATTTGATTTTAAATTTCATAAAGTGGATAAAGTATTATAGGAATTAGTCGAAGAATCTCACGTTAACTTACAAAGACATCCCTATTCAATTTGAATTGGCTCTCCATAAAACTTAGGTTCTACATTAAAGACAATATCCAGAAATGCTTTGGTTCTGGCTAAATATTCCCTGATCTGCATTCGTAATTTCTTTACGCCATCCATGTCTTTTGCATTAAATCCAATTGCATCTATGCCATGATGACCGGCTATATAAATTGCTCTTTCATTATGAAATCGTTGAGAAATGAAAACTACATCCAATAATCCGAAAATTTCTTTTGCTCTGACCACAGAGTCCAAAGTACGAAACCCTGCATAATCGAGAAAGATCACTTCTTCCGGAATACCTCTCTTGATCAATTCTTTTTTCATCATCTGAGGTTCATTGTAGGAAAGAGTTCCATTATCTCCACTCACGAGTATAAATTCGATTTTTCCCGCTTTATACAAAGTTTCGGCGGCATCCATTCTATTCTGAAAATAACTATTGAGTCCACCGCCTTTAAAATATTTACTGGTTCCCAGAACAACTCCCACTTTATGCTTCGGAATCAACGCTTCCGAGTTGAAAGTTTTTCCCTTGCCGGCTTTTGCCACCGCAACATTTGCGAAAACCATCAAAAGTATTCCAAGAAAAACAAGTGTAAAAAACACAAGCCCCATTTTCTTAACCATTCACGCGTTGCTTTTGAGATTTTTATTTTTCTCTTCAATCCATCGACTCATATACTTTGTGCTTTGAAAGGCATGGTATTCCAGAATTCTTCCAAAGAAGTTTCGATTTCTGTGGGTTTCCAAATGTTGGATTACGATCTGAATCCGTTGCAAAAAATGGTGATTAAATGGATTGGCGTTAAAGCGCTCCTCAATAATTTTCAGACCATACTTTTGTGATGTTTCCCAAGTTTCCTTAGAACTAAAAAGTTGCGTGGCTGCTTTTGCAAAATCTTTTTCGTCAACAATGCTTCCACCAAAGGGAAGTTTACCCGAAATACCTTCAGCTCCCATTTCAGTAGTAACCACGGGCATTCCGTAGGAAAAAGCTTCAATAATTTTACCTTTCAATCCCGCACCAAAACGAATAGGCGCCACCAAAACCCGATAAGATTCATAAACCCCGGCAACATTATCTATCCAGCCCTTAATAATAAATCCGAGATCAGGACGGTGTAAATCTAAAAGTTGTTTTGGAAAATAAGCTCCAAAAATATGACATTCCGCCTCGGGCAAAATTTTCCTTATGGTCGGCCATATTTTTCTCAGCTGTTTCACGGCATCCAGGTTCGGAGCATGCTGCATATTTCCGACAAAAGCGAAATGATTGCGATCTTCAAAGGAGTTTGGAGAAAACTGAGTTGAAATGCAAATTGGTAAATAAAATAAAATTTCCTCCGGAACCTTAAATTCTTCAGACAAAAGATCCATTTCAGCTTCAGATATTATCAGAGACAGATCACATCTAAAGATCGACGCCAGCTCCCGTTTAGCCAAATCTGTAAAAAGATTGGGGACTTCCTCATTCTCCTTCACTGCTGCCTCCCTTCCTCGACGTAAAAAATGAAGATCTTCCGTATCAAGAATCCGTATTGCCTCCGGAATATTTGCCGCAACCCGCCAGCCAAATTGTTCTTCTGTCATGAACCTGTCAAAAAGAACAACATCCGGAGCCCACTTCCGAATTTGTTGATCAAACAAAGAATCATTAAGTGATATTTCCTCAACCCGCACATTTGCGTTATCCAAATCCTCAGAAAACGCAGTGGGAGCCGCAGAAGTTGCAAAGATTATTTCAAAATCATTGGTTCGGAAGAGCTGAATAAGTTGCATCATCCGAAATCCGGCAGCCGTTGTTTTAGGCTCGGGAAATTGATGACCAATAATAAGTAACTGTTTCTTTGAATTTTTCAAGGTGTAGGGTACAAATCACACATAAGGCTAAAGGTAAAGAACGACGACAATACCCCTGCGACAATTATTGAACTTATAAAGAGAGTGGAAAGAATTACAATTTTATTCTTCGAGTGATAATTGATGTAATTCAAAATGATTTGCAAAGCAAAAGCCAAACCTTGAGCAATTAAAAGACGCCTGGCACAAGAAACAGTAGGCTCTTGATAGTAAAGAAAATATGTCAAAAACAACACAACAATGTAAATGACCGAAATTCCGAATAAAACGGTTTTGGGGAATCTGAATCGTTGTGAGTTGACCATGATTTAAAAGTTATTTTCAAAAATAGTGGAATCTCAAAACATTCAAAAGGAAATTGCGTCAGGTTTAACTTACTGCCAAGAGTGTTAACTATAAAGTATTGATAAAAAGAAAGATATGCCTGCATTATCACTAAATCCTGAAAGAAAATGTTTACCTTTCCTAATTCCGACTACTAAAAGGAAACAGAGTATCAATCTTAAAAAAACAAAATCACATGGAAGACACATTCAATGCACAGACAAAGCCTCCACATCCCATTGATGATGTTGCCGAAGGAAAAACGATTGCTATTATCGCTTATTTGACCCTAATAGGATTAATAATTGCTTTTATTATGAATAACGACAAGAAAAATTCTTTTGCCTCTTTTCATATCAGACAAGTTATTGGAATAGGGGTAACAGGATTGGCTCTGGGAGTAGTAAACATTATTCCGATTTTAGGATGGATCGTTTCCATTTTCGGATCTATTTTTCTTATGATTCTTTGGATTATCGGGCTGATAGGTGCTCTAAACGGCCAACGAAAACCGGTTCCGGTTCTGGGATACAAATATCAAGAATGGTTTAAAGGCATCGGGTAACATCGGTTCCTTTAGAATATTTCAGCAGCAGGCTTAAAGCCTGCTGCTGCTGTTTTGCGCCCATTATAAACTCAGAATCAAATTTATTCCGGCCGCCACTTTCGCATAAATCATGTATTCTTGCAGAAAAACGGAAGAGAAAGCACCATTTTTCCAAATGAAAGGAGAAAAAGAAAAGAAACCGGAAGTCAATAGAAGTTATACCCGCTATGAAGAAAATCTGGAATTTCTAAATAAATGGCGGGAGAGTCGGTTTTGGTTGGTGCGAGCTACTTATGTCGTTGCCGCGTCAGTTTGGGCCGTTGTAATGGTGATAGGAGGTTTTCTGGCCTGGTTAATTGCGACACTATTTATTTAATGAAGTCAATTCCCCTAAAATTCCTACATGCCTACGTTCTTCTATCTATTCTCCTATTCGGAATTGTCCAAAGTCTAAAATTTTTCGAGATACAGGCACCTCAGTGGGTATTTTCCTACCTGAACGATTTTCTTGTAATACCTATAGTTTTAACGGTTTGTCTTCATGGAGTATGGCTTATAAAAAAAGATCGTGACATCCGTCTCAATATCTTCACCATTTTCAGCATGGTAGTATTTTACTCCATCTATTTCGAACTCTATCTCCCTTCAGTTTCCGATAGTTATACAGGAGATGCCATTGATATTATTTGCTACTTTGCCGGGGGAATTATTTTTTACTTTCTTCAGAAAATCCGGCAATTATGATTAAACTGAGTAAAATACAACGTAAGCCGAAGTCTTTGCAGCTAGTTACACTTCTTTAGGATGATATTTGCCAGCTGTTTTGAAATTCTTTCATTTTCTTTAGGATCTTCACCTACTTTGGTGCGTATCAAAAACTTCATATTTCCTGCAAGAACAGCCAGTTCACCGCCGGTATTTTCGTTCCACCTGTACCACGCACTGTTTCCCAATCCTTCTATGAAATCATAATTTCTGTTTTTTCGAGCTTCCATAAGTTTTTTACCGGTTTCTCCCACCTCTGCAGATGCTTTATCTAGATTTTTATCAATTTCGGCAAGTTCTTCGTCCGATAATTTTTTATAGCCTCTGTCAAATAAATTTTTAACGCCTTCCATGTCTTTACTATCAGAAACGGTAGAGAGCATGTTAACCGACATCATATCCTGATCCGGTATAGGAACTGCGATTCCGGAAATTACCATTTCTTTATCCGGACGGCCACTCTTCCATTGGAGGGTATAATGGCCATAACCTCGGGGTTGATTTTGAAGATCTTCTTCCACACTATCCACATCAAATGGATAGACAGATGCAAATTCCTCTTTCGTAATTAAAGCAGCATAATCTTCTTCATATTTTTGAAGACAATCATACTTTTCGATATTTGTCGTGGAAATATCCTTATCAGATGAGTCTGAATTTTTTTGATTAGAGTTGCAAGACAACGTTATAATTCCTACAACTAAGGGAAGAATGAAATTTTTCATAATTTGGTTATTGTTTAGTTTCGATAAAGATAAAACCAATCTTCCTAAATAAAAACCTTATCACAAAAAATCCTCAGACCAAACCTAGTGGTTATCATCCGGTTTTTCAATCAACCGACCATATAAATCAAAATCTTCGGCAGCGGTGATTTCCACTCTGTAAAAATCTCCCGGGCGTAAATAAGTTTCGGCTGCTTCAATGAGCACCTCGTTATCCACAGATGGACTGTCAAATTCGGTTCTTCCAATAAAGTATGCTCCCTCTTTTCGATCAATCATAACACGAAGGACTTTCCCAATCTTTTCTTGGTTTAGTTCCCAGGATATTTGTCCCTGGATTTCCATAATCTC
>DASRWC010000010.1:0-14680 GCA_035654795.1 Flavobacteriaceae bacterium | reverse complement strand
GGCTTTGAATATTACGCTATTGGTCGCGGGAAAGCTTTGATGGATTAGACGTGGAGGTGCAAAAAAAAATATTAGTTACAGGAGCGGCAGGATTTATTGGGTTTTATGTATCCAAAAAACTCGCAGAAGCCGGGCATAAAGTTCTGGGTCTAGACAATATCAACGCTTATTATGATGTCAATCTGAAATATGCGCGCTTGGCCGAACTTGGAATCGAACGTGCTGCTGCCGAACTTTGGAACACACCGACCGTTTCAGATAAATATCCGGCATTGCGATTTGTGAGAATGAATCTCGAAGACCGCGATGAAATGCCCAAACTTTTTAAAGCGGAAAAATTTGATTCGGTCATTCATCTCGGAGCTCAAGCGGGCGTGCGCTACAGCATTGAAAATCCGGAAACCTATATAGACAGCAATATTGTCGGATTCCTTACCATTTTGGAAGGCTGCCGTCATAATCCGGTAGAACATCTCGTTTATGCATCCAGCTCATCGGTTTACGGAGAAAATGCGAAAGTCCCTTTTTCGGAAGAAGATCGCGTAGATCATCCGATAAGTCTTTATGCCGCGACCAAAAAGAGCAACGAACTGATGGCTTATACCTACAGCCACCTTTACAAGATCCCGACAACCGGTCTTCGCTTTTTTACCGTTTACGGGCCTTGGGGCCGGCCGGATATGGCTCCCATGCTTTTTGCGAAAGCCATTTCGGAAGACCAGCCCATTAAAGTATTCAATCACGGCGACATGAGCCGCGATTTTACCTATATAGACGACATTGTTCAAGGCATTTTAATCACCCTGAACAATCCACCCACTGCCGAAAAAGAACAGCCGTTTTATCAGTTGTTCAACATCGGAAACGGAAGTCCGGTATCCTTAATGGATTTTATAGAAACTTTAGAAAAGAAACTCGGCAAAACCGCCCAAAAAATCATGATGGACATGCAACCCGGCGATGTTCCCAGAACTTGGGCCGATACTTCTGCCTTGCAGGCATTGGGGTATGTAAGTAGGACTTCTGTGGAAGAGGGGGTTGAGAGGTTTGTGGGGTGGTGGGAGAGTAGTTTTGTATAATGGATGGAGGTCGAAGGAAATGCGGTTACATAATGCGAAAGTTCATTAAGGCTAATCGTGAAAAAGCTTTTCATTTATTTATATATTTAGGAGGATCTATCATCCCGATGGTGATTTCCATTGCTGTGAATCCTCTTGTTGCGCTAAATATGTCTCCAGATGATTATGCGATCGTGGGTTATTACACTGCTTTCAATCCATTGTTTATGCCTTTGATTAACTTTTATCTAATACATTATTACACTAAGAAATTTTTCGAGCTAGAACCTGACGATAGAATTCATTTAAAAGCATCGCTATTTCAAATTTTAATTTATTTTTCTATTGCGATGTCTATTGTCATAGTAGGCATCCTGTTTCTCTATCATTTTTATATCAATGAGGGGTCGGAAATAAAATTTTTCCCCTATGGAGTTCTGTCAATAATGAGTATGCCATTGCTTGGAGTCTTTTCGCTTATGCTCGCAGAATATAGAATGGAAAGAAGAAGTGTTGCCTTTTTCGGGTTATCCTTAGCTCACGGGATTTTATCCATCATTTTGACGATATTTTTGGTTATAATTTACAAGAAAGGGGCCTTTGGAAAGCTACTAGCGATATTCATAGGAAACTTGATAGTGTTTGTTTACTGTATTCTTAAAAACAAAGAGTTTCTCTCTAGGAAGTATGACAAAAAAATTCTCAGAAATGCGTTAATATTTTCTCTCCCATTAGTTTTGGCAGCGATGCTTTCCTTTTTCTCGAGTGGTTTTGACAAAATAATACTGGAGCGTTTTGGAACAGTGCAGGAACTTGGTTTTTACGTTGTAGGTGTCCAAATTGCCGGCTTTCTGACAGTTTTCTCAACCTCTATAGACAACACTTTTCAACCGGATATATTTAAAAGTGTGGTTGACAAAGATTACCGTAAATGCTTTAAAGTCATTGTTATTAAAATAGGTTTATTGACAACTATAATCACTGTATTTATATTTTCTGCTCCATGGCTCGTAAGTGTTTTAACCGCTAAAAGATATGAAGCTTCTACTCCATTTGCTATCATTCTTTCTTTATCGGCAATTACGAGTATGATCTATCATTCATTCTCACAAGTAACTATTGCCTTAGGACTTACGAAGATTACATTGCTAAATAAGATAGGAGGAAGTATTGTTTGTATCATTCTTTTCATTTATTTTATAAAGCACTGGGGAGCACTCGGTGCCGCTTGGGCTGTTGTCGGTAGTTTTATAATTTATTTTTTGGGTAATGTGATGCTTGTCGTACTTTCTAAACGGTTAAGGATTTTGATCTAAAAATCTATGAAGAGTCTGTTGAAACGAATATTTCCGGTTTTTTTGTTAGAATATTTTCGAGAATTGTGTTTGAGAAGAGATTTAAAAAAATCTTACAACTATGATTATAGGAGACATTTGAGGCATTCTGTGTCAAATAATCGGTTTCCTCAGAGAGAGCAACTGCTGAGTAGGATTATTCTCGAATATCATTCCGTTGAGAAAGGATTAACTATGCCGGAGCCGAGGGTTGGCTTTGGGCAGAAAAAAATTATAGATTTGTGTCGGAATATTATTGATTACATTAAGGAATATAGTCAAGAAGATACGCAAATTCAACATTCTTTAGGGGTAATAAAAGAATATGTGGACTTTCATCTTTCTAATGGCTACAAATTAGATAGCTCAACTGATAAAGCTATAAAGAATCTGTTTGGAATTCTTTCTGATCGTTCTTTTCCTAGTACAAGTCAGGTAAGTTCAAACAGGAGCGACTATTTTGCATATTCCAATTCAAACTTCTTTGAATTCTCGAAGAGCAGACGTAGCTTAAGAAGCTTGAAAAGTGTTGTTGTTCCGTTGGAAAAAGTGACTCAAGTTTTATCTTTGGCAGCGACCACGCCATCTTCCTGTAATCGTCAACCCTGGAGAACCTACAATTTTACCAACATTGATAAAATAAGCAAAATATTAGAGCTTCAAGGAGGGAATAGAGGTTTTGGGCATCTTGTTCATAACTTGATAGTTATAGCTGCCAGTTTATATCCTTACAATCACATCCAAGAGAGAAATCAAGCCTTTATTGATGGTGGAATGTATGCGATGAACTTATTGTACTCGTTCCATTATTATCAACTTGGAGCTTGTATATTGAATTGTTCTGGTACACCGGAAAAAGATAAAAGATTGAGAGAGTTATGTGGAATTCCTGATTCGGAGGTTATGATATCCATTATAATATACGGGGAGCCGACTGATACCTTCAAAACACCTATATCTAAAAGATTCAATTTTGAACAAACTAATAAATGGACTTAAAAAAGAAAATCGGGGTCATTACTTTTCACTTCCCATTGAATTATGGAGCGCTTCTTCAAACATTCGCTCTTTATAAATATCTTCAAAATCAAGGTCACGATGTTGAGATTATTAATTATTGCCCACCTCAACATATGGCGAAATATGATTTTTATCAAAAACCGCAATCGTTAAAGAACCTGCTTTACTACTTAATTAAGTCAGTATTTATTTTTAAATATATTTCAAAAAAAAAGAAGTTCAAAACTTTCAGACAAACTTACCTTAATGAAAGCGATCTTTTTTTAGAAGGAGGCGAGATTGTTTATGAGTACGAAATTGTATTAACAGGCAGTGACCAGGTTTTCAATCTCAAAGATGGAAAAGTACGATTGCCATATTTTCAGCCTTTCATCAAAGCATCTCATCAAAGAAAAGTTGCTTATGCACCTAGTTTTGGAACTAATATTTTTTCGAGGGAACTTGAAAAAACAATAAAAAAATACATAAAGGATTTTGATCTCATTTCTTGTCGAGAGCCAGACGGCACAAGTTTTCTACAATCTTTGACTACCCTGGAAGTTAAACATGTTGTTGATCCTGTTTTTCTTTTATCTACAGCAGAATGGGAAAGCTACTCAGCCGAACGAATGATTTCCGATGATTATATTTTTGTTTATGATCTAAATGGAAAAAAACCTCTAATAGACATTGCAAAGCTGAATAAGAAGCATGAGAAAATTGTCTTGCTTTCAAACGATCCCATTGCACGACTACGGAGGGAGTATAAGGATGTAGATGTTTTTATTGAGTCGGCCGGCGTTGAAGAGTTTTTGAGTTTAATTCGTTTTTCTAAGGGAGTAGTTACAGATTCTTTTCATGGGGTTGCCTTCTCTTTTATACTAGAAATTCCCCTTCTTACTTTTATCGCACTGGAAGAGGTGGGAAGTAGAATTAAAACTTTTTTGACTGTAGTTGGACGTGATGATTTATTAGTCACTAAACTTGACATACGCAAAGGGGATGCCATCTTTCAATGTGTAAAGAGGAATGAGATATTGGAAGAATGGATAAAGAGGTCGAAACAATTTTTGGAAAAATTAAGTGATGGCTAAAATCTTACGTTTTTTGTCTTTATTTTTTCTTTTGATTTGGAGTCTTTCCAGCTTTCATATTTTTCTTGATGGTGAGACCGCAATAGGATCAATGTCTATATTGTCCTATGTCGCTTTCTTTACCCAAATTGTTCTAGAAATACTAGCAATATGGACACTTTTAGTAAATCTAAGGCATTTAAAAATGACCTCGCTGGGCAAAATTTTTATTTTGTGGTTTTTTTATATGTTGTTGAATGTTTTCTTAAATCCCGCTAATCTTATTATTGACCTAAGAGAGACCCTATGGGCTCCTTTAATGTTTCTATTGTTTTATACAAATAGTTATTTCGGAGGTGAAAAATATAACAATTGGGTTTTACGAGTGATGTTAGTAATTTTTGGCGTATTTATTTATAAATATTTTACCCACCTCCTATCAAAACCTATAGGGACCAATTCAAATTCATTTAATTCTTTGAATTCTGTTTTCTACATTGCTCTGCTTCTTCCTTTTGCTTTTTTTATAATTAAAAAGAAATTCAAGTACCTGTTATTTTTTATTGGATACTTGGCTATTTTGCTCTCCTTAAAACGATCTGTGATTATTTTTGGTTCCATAATTTTAATTGTAATGTTCTATTATGACTTTATGAAACATAAGAAAAATGCTTTTTTCCGTGTTATAGGCGTAAGCATAGGAGTTATCTTAATTTCATCTTTATTTTTTCAGAATATTGATGAATATACCGGAGGTAAAATTACGAGAAGATTTGCATCACTGGAAAAGGATGAGGGTTCGGGGAGACTTCCAATTTATGAGCGAGTTATAGATTCTTACTTTGATAAATCTAACTTTAAGATGGTCTTCGGCTCGGGACATAATTCTGTTCGACTCGATCGAATTCAAGGCAATCATCACCACTTCAATTACTTTTCTGCTCACAATGACTTTCTGGAAGTCGTTTATGATTATGGGATCATTGGGTTGGTAATATTTTTAATTATTTCTTGGAGATTGTTTCAAACAACAAAAATGTCAAAATACATTGAGAAAAGTTATCGAGGTGCAAATTATTCGGCCTTCATTATTTTTGTCGTTATGACGTTAGTAAGTCATTTAATTCTTTACCCCACGTATTTCGCGTTTTTGTTAATAATTTGGGCTATGACCGAAGCTCAGATTGTTAGGAAACAACCAGGATTGTTCAAATTTGTCGCTCAGTAATTTCTTTCCTATGGCCTCTGGTGTTAGTGTAATTGTTCCTTGTTTAAATAGAAGAGAAACCATAATTCCCTGTATAGAGAGCATATTGAATCAGGAATTTATATATCCGTTGGAGGTCATAGTTTGTGATGATGGCTCAACAGATGGCACCCTCGAAGTCCTAAGATTTTTCGGATCCAAAATAAAGCTCATTGAAAAAGAACCACATATGGCAAGTGGTGCTGCAGCTGCTAGAAATAGAGGATTAGATGTTGCTAAACATGAGTTTGTTGCATTTTTAGATTCAGATGATTACTATTTAGATGAGTATTTGGCTTCAATGGTTAATTTTTTAAATAACCATCCTGAATTAGGATATGCCTTTTGTAGGGCCAAGAAGGAAACAATTGAGGGAGAGAGAAAATTAATTACTAATTGGACTAGAAATAGATTATCCAGATTGGATAAGGAATATCATGTTCTCTATCGAGCGAATGTTATCAATACAAATGTTATCTTGGTAAGAAGAGAAGTTATAGAGAAAGCCGGACGGTTCTGTATCCAATTAACGAATGGACAAGACAGCGATATGTGGATGAGGATTTCGGAAGTCTGCCGAGGCGCGTTTGTGGATATTTTTGGTTCTGTGTACCGAATAAATCACTCCGGTAACCAGCTTACTACTGTAATTCCGGAACAAAAAAATAAATATAACTATACTATTGGGCAACGGGCTCTACAAAGATATAAACAGTCAAACAATCCTGATATATTACGTTTATTGTTAATTCATAGGCATCTTTTGTATTGCAGATTAACTCAGAAAGTAGGTTTTTTTTATAGTGTTTATAGAAAAATAAAAGTTAACTTCCATTTATTGAAAAGATTCCCGATAACATATTTTAGATTTTTAAGAAATATCCTTCTACAATAATGGAAAATAGAATTAAAATTGGTCTAATTTTCTTAGGTCCTTATCCCCAAGGGAATGTGTCCACTCTTAGGATTCATAGTTACTGTAGAGCTTTGGTAAGATCAGGATATTTTGTAAAGGTTTATTTAATTGCTCCAACTAATGATGCAGCAGTCAATAATGAGAAGAAAGGTGTGTATGAGGGAGTGCAATATGAGTATGTAACAAAGATTACTTGGTCTTCCCAGAACCCAACTCTGTTGATCAAAGTCTTTTATTATCTCTACGGTATCGGGAAAACAATGATTTTATTGAGAAAAGATAAAATTCATATTGTTTTGTCATACCACACACAGCTTCTGTCTAACCTTTGCTTCTGGTTCTTTTCAAGAATAAGAAAAAATCCTTTCATTTTAGATAAAACAGAATTCCCTTCTTCCTTTAGCAAGAGCGAGAATTTTTGGTCAAAAATACTCTTGTTTGAATACAAATTGTTTGATGGAATTGTTGTCATCTCTCAAGAACTTGAAAAATTTTATAGAAAGGTCAATAGAAGAATTTTTCTTCTACCCATGACTATAGATCCTGAAAGATTTGGGTCTAGAAGTAAAAAAAAAGTAAAGGATCCGTATATTGCTGTCCTTTTTGGTCGCCATAATCGAGATGGAGTTTTTGATAGTGTTAAGGCTTACCATAAATATCTCGAGATGCAGCCTACATCGCCTTGGTTGTTACAACTGATAGGAGATTTTAATTATCTTGAAGATCGGCATGAGATAAAGGATTATATCCGGGTAAATAATTTAGATCAGAAAGTAATAATAACTGGAATGGTAAATAATTCAGATATTCCACAATATTTGTTGGATGCTTCTTGTCTTATGACTACTCCGCAGCATTTTAATTCAGGAGGATTCCCTACAAAATTAGGTGAGTACATGTTATCAGGAACACCAGTTGTGGTTACTAGCGCAGGCGAAATCCCTCTATATGTTAAACATGGAGAAGATGTTTTATTGTCTGAGCCTGGGGATATTAAGAATATCGCTTCTAATTTAATTCAAGTCCAAAGAGATCCGGATGCCGCAAAAAAAATGGGAGAATGTGCGCAAAAGAAGGCTAAAACTATCTTCAATGCAGAAACATATATAGAACCTTTTCTCAATTTCATTAAAAGTTCAAATTTTGAATAACTTCCAACCAACCACCGCTTTGATTTCTTGCGATGAATATGTTTATTCTTACCAAGGAAATTTTTATTTTCGAACCTTTGGTAAAATTCTATGTAACAGATACCTAGATGTCTTTAGCCAAATAATTTTGGCTGTTCGGGTTAAATTTGTGTCAACTCAAGAGGCTTTGCAAAATTTTAAACTATTGATAGACGATGAACGGATAACAATTCATCCAGTTTCATTTTTTCAAGGGCCCCTTGAGTATCTTCAAGAATTCGTGAAAATACAAACGCAAGTCAGAAAAATACCTTACTGTGACGTGGCAATATTCCGGCTCCCTTCTACCGTTGGTTTTGCTGTTCTCGATGAAATTAAAAAACGAAACATTCCATATGCTGTAGAGGTCATTTTCAGTCCGATTGATATGGTTCATAACGGAAGGAAAATCATAGAACGATTTTTGTGGAGAAGAATCCATAAATTTCAGGTAAATGCCATTCAAGGTGCTGTTGGAGTATCCTATGTTACAGAATTCAAGCTGCAAAATGAGTATCCTGCTCCCAAGGATGCATTTTTGTCACATTATTCTTCAATTGAGCTGTTGGATTCAGCTTTTGGTTCTAAAAGGTTGTTTCCAAACCCCCGGCAGTACGTTATAAGTCATGTTGCGGACCCGATCTCCGGAGAAAGAAAAGGACATCGTGTTGTGATGGAATTAATCCGGTTTTTGAGGGATGCAAATGTGGATGTGATCGCTAAATTCGCAGGCACTGGTGATGCCGTCCCTTATCTTAAAAATCTGGCTAAGAAATTAGACATAGAAGATGCTGTTTTCTTCGTAGGGCACTTAAATCCATCTGAACTTATCACTTTTTTGGATGAAGCACATATTATGGTTTTTCCATCTGAGGCTGAGGGATTACCTCGGGTTTTGATTGAAGCAATGAGCCGGGGTCTGCCTTGTCTTTCTACGCCTGTCTCTGGTATACCTGAACTGTTGCCTGAGTCTGTTCTTTATGACAAGAACGATATCCAAGGATTTGCTCAGGCGTTCATTCGCATTTTTACCTCCCCGGAATATTATGAAACATTAAGTGCACAATCCTATCTGAAAGCTCAAGAATTTAAAAAGTCAGTTTTAGACAAGAGGCGGCGAGAGTTTTTTCTTCAACTTAAACGATTAATTAAATCTTAAATGAAACACATAATCAACAAAACCCTCCTAATAACCGGCGGTACCGGTTCCTTCGGAACCGCCGTGCTCCATCGATTTCTATATACCGATCATTTCAGTGAAATCCGGATCTTCTCGAGAGATGAGAAAAAACAGGATGACATGCGAAATTTGTATAAGAACGATAAAATCAAATATTATATTGGCGATGTAAGAGATTATGATTCCATAGAGCCGGCCATGCGAGGTGTGGATTATGTCTTTCAGGCCGCTGCCCTCAAGCAAGTGCCGTCCTGTGAATTCTTCCCGATGCAGGCAGTTAAAACAAATGTGGAAGGAACACAAAATGTGATTCGTGCCGCAGCGCAGAATAAGGTGAAAAAGGTGATTTGCTTATCTACAGACAAGGCTGCTTATCCTATAAATGCCATGGGAATTTCCAAAGCAATGATGGAAAAAGTAGCGGTGGCAGAGTCCAGAAATCTTAAAGATACGGTTGTTTGTCTCACACGATATGGAAATGTAATGGCGTCGCGAGGGTCGGTTATTCCTCTCTTTTTAAAACAGATTAAAGAGGGAGGCCCGATAACCATTACTGATCCTCATATGTCACGCTTCTTTATGTCTTTGGAAGATGCTGTTGATTTGGTTTTGTTCGCTTTCGAACATGGGCGCCCGGGTGACCTTTTCGTAAATAAAGCCCCTGCAGGAACTATCGGGGATTTGGCAAAAGCAATTTTGGATCTTTCCGGAAGTAGTGTGGATATCAAAATCATCGGAACAAGACATGGCGAGAAGTTGTATGAAACTTTATGCACACGGGAAGAAATGTTGAAAGCAGAGGATATGGGAGACTTCTATCGGGTGCCTGCAGATAACAGAGACTTAAATTATGCGAAATATTTTCATGAAGGAAATGAAGATATGTCTCACATAGATGATTACAACTCGCACAACACCGAGCAGCAAGATGTGGGAGGTTTGAAAAAGCTTCTTTTAAAACTTCCGCTGATTCGAAAGGAAATATTAGGAGAAGATATATTGCAATACCCGCAGTAAATGGAAGAGAGCAAGTTATTTCAGGGAAATTCTTTCAATGATGAAAGAGGAACCATTACGTTTAATAACGACTTTGATCTTTCAAAAATTAAACGAATCTATACGATCGAGAATCGGGACACAGAATTCATCAGAGGCTGGCAAGGGCATGAAATTGAGGAGCGATGGTTTGCTTGCATCTCAGGATCGTTTGAAATTGGAGTGAGGGAGGTTCACGATTTTGAGCAACCGTATGACGACAAAGAGACCGTAAAATACATCCTGGATGATGAAACTTTGACGTATCTTCACATTCCTAAGGGACATATCACAGCTATTAAGGCCAATGAACCGAAAAGTAAATTGTTAGTGCTGGCAGATCATCATCTCGGTGAAGTGAAAGACGAATATCGGTATCCTCTAGAACAATTTCCCTTCTGATTTAATAAAATTATGACTAAAATTGGTATTACCGGGCAAAGTGGATTTATAGGTAGTCGCTTATATGATACCCTCGGATTATTCCCACAGGAATTCACAAGAATTAATTTTGATAAGGACTGGATAAATAATCCGGAGAAACTGGATGCTTTCGTTTCCGAATGTGATGTTATTGTTCATCTTGCTGCTATGAACCGACACGAGGATATGAAGGTGATTTACAACACAAACATTGAATTAGTTGAAACTTTAATTGCTTCTTTAAAAAGAACCAAAAGCAAAGCGCATGTTCTAATTTCTTCTTCTACTCAAGAAGAAAGAGATAATCTTTATGGAAAATCTAAGAAAGAAGGAAGAGAAATGTTGACAAACTGGGCAAAAGAAGCCGGAGCCACCTTTACCGGCTTTATAATTCCCAATGTTTTTGGTCCGTTTGGAAAGCCATTTTACAATTCTTTCATCGCAACCTTTTGTCATCAATTGACGCATGGAGATCAACCAAAGATTGATGTTGACGGCGAAGTGAAATTGATTTATGTTCAGGAATTAGTGGAAGAGATTCTCGGTGCAATCAGAGAAAAAAGGAATAATTCAGAAAACTTCATCGAGCCTACTGCTACTTATAAAGTGTCTCAAATCTTGGCTTTATTGCAAAACTATACCGCCACTTATTTCCAAAAAGGGGAAGTGCCTGTTGTGAAAAGTTCCTTTGAGCTAAATTTGTTCAATTCTTTCCGGAGCTACATTGATATTCAAGATTATTTTCCTCGGAAGTACACACAGCACACGGACGAGCGGGGAAGTTTTGTCGAAATTATACGATTGGGAATTGGAGGGCAATGCTCTTTTTCGACAACCGTACCGGGTGTAACAAGAGGAAATCATTATCACACAAGGAAAATTGAAAGGTTTGCGGTTATTAAAGGGAAAGCCTTGATTCAATTAAGGAAAATTGGCACCGATGAAGTGTTTGATTTTTATTTAGACGGAAATGAACCCGCTTATGTTGATATGCCAATTTGGTACACACACAACATAAAGAACATAGGAGAGGAGGTATTATATACGAATTTCTGGATTAATGAGGCTTTTGATCCGGCAGATCCGGATACTTATTTTGAAGTTGTATAACATTTAAAAGATGAAAAAATTAATAGTTGTCACTGTAGTCGGTACGAGACCTGAAATTATTCGGCTTTCACGTGTCATCCATGCGCTAGATGCCTCTGAGGCAGTACAGCACTTTTTGGTGCACACCGGCCAAAATTATGATTATGAACTGAATCAGGTCTTTTTTGAGGATTTGGCGATTCGTAAACCCGACTTTTTTTTGGAGGCTGCCGGAAAGAATGCTACCGAAACAGCAGGACAGATTTTAATCAAGATAGACCCTATTCTTGAAAAAATAAAACCGGATGCGTTTCTGGTTTTAGGGGATACCAACTCGTGCCTTTGCGCAATTGCGGCAAAAAAACGGCACATCCCAATTTTTCATATGGAAGCCGGAAACCGATGTTTTGATCAACGAGTGCCGGAAGAGACTAATCGGAAAATTGTTGATCATGTTTCGGATATTAATTTGACCTACTCTGATATTGCCCGTGAATATTTATTACGAGAAGGGCTTCCTGCAGATAGAATCATTAAAACCGGTTCTCCAATGTATGAAGTCTTAAATCATTATTTACCCGAAATTGATAAGTCAGATATTTTAAAGAGACTGGATCTTACTAAGGAAAAATATTTCGTAGTGTCTGCTCATCGTGAAGAGAACATTAATTCTGAAAAAAACTTTCGAAATTTGATGGTCGCTTTAAATATCATCGCTGAAAAATATGCATATCCTATCATAGTTTCTACACATCCTCGCACTCGAAATATGATTGAGAAGATGAAGATTGAAGTAGATCCGCTGGTGAATTTTATGAAACCACTCGGCTTTCATGATTATAATGCTTTACAGAAAAATGCTTATGCAGTGCTATCCGATTCCGGAACGATATCAGAAGAATCTTCCATTTTAAACTTCCGCGCTCTGAATATCCGTGAAGCCCACGAAAGACCGGAAGCTATGGAGGAAGCTAGTGTAATGATGGTGGGATTATCTCCCGAACGAATTCTTCAGGGGTTGGTTCAGGTTTTGAGGCAGAAAACAGGTAACGAACGAAATTTCCGAGAAGTCGAGGATTATACGATGCCAAACGTATCGGAAAAGGTAGTTCGGATTATTTTGAGTTATACGGATTATGTGAAAAGAGTGGTGTGGAATGAATAGAACTTCTCAAATATGAATATCTTATTTTTATATATATCGCTTCCTCATTTATCTGAGTCCGGAGTTTTTAATGATTTAATAAAAGAGTTTCATAGAAACGGGCATAATGTCAAAGTAGCAACTCCTTCAAACTCGGATGAAAAGACAGGAGTATATAAGGAGGCAGAAATAGATGTTTTGCGGTTCAAAACTAATCAATTAACCAGAAATACCTCCAATATTCAGAAAGGACTGAACTATATTAAATTTATTCCTCAATGTTTATCCGCTATAAATAAATTTTATAAAAAAGAGAAATTCGATTTAATAATCTCTCACTCTTTACCCCCGGAAATTGGAATTGTGATTCGAAGCTTGAAGAGAAAGTACAAGTCAAAATTTTATTTGATGCTTTGTGAGTATATCTGGCAGGACTCTGTTTCTCTTGGCTTTATAAGAGAAAATGGTTTGGTTAAGAGATATTACCAATTTTTAGAGAGACTACTTATAAAACAAGCTGAATATATTGGATGTCCGTCGCAGGGAAATATAGATTTTGTCTTAAGATATTATCCTTGGGCAGATCGGCATAATTTGCACGTTTTGCATTATGCTCAATATCCTATCGAACTAGAAGCGGAAAAAATAGATGTTAGAGAAAAATTCAATATAACGAACAAATTCTTGGTTATTTATGGAGGAAACATGACTATAGCACAAAAAATACAGAACGTCATTGACGTTGCTGAAAGTTGTTCCGAATATACTGACATTGTCTTCTTATTACTTGGGCGGGGTCCCCAAATGGAGGAGATAAAGTCAAAAGTGATTGACAAAAAGCTCAAGAATATAATTTTCATCAATTTTCTTCCGCAGAATGAATATAATCTTCTTCTATCGTCGTGCGACATTGGATTAGTGTCGTTAAATGAAAGATTAGCAATTCCAAATATTCCAAGTAAGACCTTGTCATATTTTAATTTATCTATACCTATTGTTGCGAGTATAGATAAGAGTACAGATTATGGCAGTTACTTGGAAAGAGCCGGGGGGGGATTGTGGTCGTATGCCGGAGATACCATAAAATTTCGAGATAACATCTTGAAATTGTATAAAGATCCGGAGCTGCGGGAACGAATGGGAAAAAATGGTAATGATTTTTATATG
Source organism: Flavobacteriaceae bacterium (assembly GCA_035654795.1). Classification (GTDB taxonomy): domain Bacteria; phylum Bacteroidota; class Bacteroidia; order Flavobacteriales; family Flavobacteriaceae; genus JAAYLC01. The sequence goes on along the minus strand of DASRWC010000010.1, from coordinate 847 downwards.
AAGCACATGATGCCGGGACATGCGTATAAAACAATTATGGAAAAAATTAATAGAGCATAAGAAATATGACAAGGTTTTGTAAAAAATGTGTTCTTCCGGACAATTACCTTAATATCGAACTTGATAATGAAGGCATTTGTCAATATTGCAGAGGTTTTGTCCAACCTGATTATTTAGGTCAGGAAAGACTCAAAGAGTTTATTTCTCATTCTTTGAGCAAAAATACTTCAGAAAAATATGATTGTGTAGTGGGCTTTTCAGGTGGAAGGGATAGTACATACCTTCTTTGGTATGTGGTTAAAATTCTAAAGTTGCGACCATTAGCTGTGTTCTCTGATGATTTATTCATTCCTGATATTACTCTGGAAAACATAAGAACTACATGTCAAATTTTGGGTGTGGATCTAAAACATGTGAAACATGATAATCTTAAAAAATGTATTGGACATCATCTGAAATCTTGGATTAAAAGACCAGTACCAGAAACCTTGGTATTCATCAATATTGGAGAGCGCATCGGGTATGAAAACCTAGCCGAAAAAGAAGCCGTGAAGCAGGGTGTTAAATTAATATTTGGAGGTCGCACCCCGGTCCAAGTAATCCAACAATATAAATCTGCCTTGATTTTGTATGATAAAGGCCGTAACAGGAAGGATGGCATAACTGATTTAGAAGAAGTGATGCGAAACCAAAGGAGCGAGAAATATTCATTAATAAAAGGCTACGTGAAGCAGGTATGTCTGAATCCGTCATTAATATTAAATTTAAATTGCCTTTATACTCAGTATAAAGAATTTAAAATGATGGAAGAAAAAAGACGGCTTATAGAAGAAAATGAGTTGGTTAC
>DASRWC010000009.1:0-2351 GCA_035654795.1 Flavobacteriaceae bacterium | reverse complement strand
GGTGTCACACCCACAATTTGGATAATTTCCAGCGGTACCGCTGGTTGAGGAGCCGCCAGGGCCTCCCGTATCATAAAACAGATCACCAACGGCAGGATTAAAGGTTTCCGTAGCACCTGAAGTCGGAATGAATATTTCATTCGTGTTCAGGTTTCCATATTCAAATCCGCCTAAATTCGGATTTGTTTGTAAACTGTTTGTCAATAATGCCTGATTAGCCGCATAAATTTCTGCCTGCTCGGCTGATGTCAATTGCTGAGCAGTGGAATTTAAGGAAGCAAGCATTAAGATTGCGAATAAATAATAAAATTTCCTCATAATTTTTAAGTTAAAATTTAGATAAAGTTAAGAAAAAGGATTGATATGTGACATAAATCATAGAAAAAATAATGTTAATATTCACAATAAAAATTAACTCACTTTTAGTCAATCACTTAAAAATTTACTTTCTGGAAAGGATTAAAATTTAATACATAAAAAAACGCCCGGTTTCCCAGGCGTTTTTGTATTTGAGATTTGATTTTTATACGAACATCGTAATCGGGTTTTCCAAGTACATGACCAAAGTTTGCAGGAATTGCGCTCCGGTCGCACCGTCAACCGTTCTGTGGTCACAGGCCATCGACAATTTCATCGTATTTCCGACTACGATCTGGCCGTTTTTCACAACCGGTTTTTCGATGATTGCACCGACTGATAAAATACAGGAATTGGGCTGGTTGATGATCGACGTGAAAGATTCAATTCCGAACATTCCCAAGTTGGAAACCGAAAAACTGCTTCCTTCCATTTCGTCGGCTTTCAGTTTTCGTTCTCTCGCGCGCTTCGCCAAATCTTTTACTTCTGTCGAAATTTCAGCAAAGGATTTGAAATCGGCATTTCTTACCACCGGAACCAGTAAACCATCGTCCACCGCGACTGCCACGCCAATGTTGATATCGCCATGAATCAAAGTTTCTTCGCCTTTCCAGCTGGAATTTACCTGTGGGTGTTTCCGCAACGCCAAAGCGCAAGCTTTCACAATGATATCATTAAATGAAATTTTGGAATCTGTATTGACCTTGTTGATTTGTTCGCGTGAACTGATGCAGTTGTCCATATCCACTTCTACGTTCAACGAATAATCAGGTGCGGTAAATTTGGATTCAGACAAACGTTTCGCAATCACTTTCCGCATTTGGGAATTCGCAACGGTTTGGTCTTCTTTCTTTACATAATTTTGGGCGGAAACCGAAGTTGTTTTCGGCTTGAAGTTTTCCACATCTTTTTTGATGATTCTCCCGTTATCGCCCGAACCTTCGACCTGTGCCAAATCAATCCCTTTTTCTTTGGCTAAACTTTTGGCCAATGGCGAAGCGAAGATTCTTTCGTTTTGGCTGGGTGTTGAGTGTTGGGTGTCGGATGTTGGGTGTTGGGTGTTGGGTGTTGGGTGTTGAGTGTCGGAGGGGGCAGTATCGATGTTCTCCACTTTTGGCTCTTCCTTTTTCTCCTCTTTTTTTGTTTCCTTTTTTGATGTGGATTTTTTTGTGGAAGCAATTCCGGAGACATCTGTTCCTTCCGGCCCGATAATCGCTAAAACCGTATCAACGGGAGCCGATTTTCCTTCTTCCGCTCCTATGTACAATAGTGTTCCTTCGTATTCGCTTTCAAATTCCTGAACGGCTTTGTCTGTTTCAATTTCAGCAAGGATATCACCTTCGGAAACTTTATCGCCGACTTTTTTGTGCCATTTCGCAACTGTCCCTTCTTCCATGGTATCGCTCAGTCGTGGCATTGTGATGACATTTACACCTTCGGGGATTTCATTTGAAGTTTCGGATTCTATTTTTTCTTCGGATTTTTCTTCTTCGTCTGAAGAATTTTCTGAAGTTGAATTTTCTTTTTTTTCGGAATCTTCAGATTGCTTGTCAGCTGGGCTTTCATCCGCAGTATATTCTTCTCCCTCTTCGCCGATCACGGCTAAAACGGTATCGACTTTCGCAGATTTTCCCTCTTCCACACCCTGGTATAATAAAACGCCTTCGTATTCGCTTTCAAATTCCTGAATGGCTTTATCTGTTTCGATTTCGGCCAGGATGTCTCCTTCGGAAACTTTGTCGCCTACTTTTTTGTGCCATTTTACCACGGTTCCTTCTTCCATCGTGTCGCTCAAACGCGGCATTGTAATTTTTTCAGCCATAAATTATTTGTTTTCGAATTGATCCACGAAAGGGTAGTCTTCTTGTGAATAGGTATATTTGTACATATTTTCAACCGGAGGGAACGCGGAATCTTCTGCGTAATTTACACATTCCTCAACTTCGGCTTTTACTTCTTCAATGATTTTATCCAATTCTTCCTGGGTTGCATAT
>DASRWC010000008.1:0-4349 GCA_035654795.1 Flavobacteriaceae bacterium | reverse complement strand
TCACTTATTAGGAATCAAATACATTACCGAAAATGACATACAGCTCATTTTCGAAACGGCAGATCAATTTAAGGAAGTCATCAACCGCCCAATTAAGAAAGTTCCTTCTTTAAGAGATATTACCATTGCCAATTTATTTTTTGAAAACAGTACCCGTACCAAACTATCTTTTGAACTCGCCGAAAAGCGACTCTCTGCCGATGTTATTAACTTTTCTTCTTCAGGATCATCTGTTGCCAAAGGAGAGACGTTGATAGACACCGTCAACAACATCCTTTCTATGAAAGTAGATATGGTCGTGATGCGGCACTCGAGTCCGGGAGCGGGAGTTTTTCTTTCAAATCATGTGAAAGCAAGTATCGTAAATGCCGGCGACGGTGCGCATGAACATCCCACTCAGGCTTTACTGGATTCTTATTCCATTCGTGAAAAACTGGGCGACGTAGCCGGAAAAAAGGTGATTATTGTAGGAGATATTTTGCATTCTCGAGTTGCTTTGTCCAACATTTTTGCACTTCAAAAATTGGGTGCTGAAGTGAAAGTTTGCGGTCCAAAAACATTGATTCCGAAATACATTGAAAAATTAGGGGTGGGAGTAGAGCCAAACCTGATAAAAGCGTTGGAATGGTGTGATGTTGCCAATATGCTTCGCGTTCAGAATGAACGGATGGATATTAGTTATTTTCCTTCTACACGAGAATATGTTCAGCAATTCGGACTGAACAAGAAAATATTAGATTCGCTCAATAAAGAGATTGTGGTGATGCACCCGGGGCCGATTAATCGCGGTGTAGAAATAACTTCAGACGTGGCCGACAGCAAACAATCTATTATCTTGGATCAGGTTGAAAACGGAGTAGCAATCCGAATGGCCGTTATTTACTTATTAGCATCAAAAATAAAACATCATGAAGATTAGTAACTTTCCGACGTATGTTGTACTTGAAGACGATCAGTCTGATGTGAAAAATTTCGCGTCTTTTATCAGTGATCAGGTAACGAACAAATTCAAAGGCCAAAATGTGGTGATCGACTTATTAAAGTATGACAACTTGAAATTGGACGAATTACTGCTATTTCTTTCTACATCCGATGCGCATCGGAAGAATAAAAATTCATTTGTGATTGTCAATGACTGCATCAATATCGATGACATTCCTGCCGAACTAATTGTAGTTCCTACACTCCAAGAAGCCGGAGATATTGTTGAAATGGAAGAGATAGAGCGGGATCTTGGTTTTTAGGACAAAAGACGAAGGTCAAAGGACGAAGGACTTCAATTTTGGATAATATTTAATACATCTCTGTGTTTTAATTCAGTAAATTCAGCTTCTTCAAATTCGAATTCAAGTTCAAGTTCAACAATGATTCTCACCATCCTCGGTTGCCATTCTGCTACTCCCACTGCCACGGCACATCCTACTTCTCAGGTTTTGGAAATGAAGGGGCATGTATTTTTGATAGATTGTGGCGAAGGAACGCAGATGCAGCTTCGGAAATGTGGGGTCAAGTTTTCCAGGATTAAGCACATTTTCATTTCGCATTTGCATGGCGATCATTTTTTCGGACTTCCGGGGCTGATTACTACTTTTCTTTTGATGGGTCGGGAGGCAGAATTGCACATTCACGGTCCAAAAGGAATCAAGGAAGCGATTCTTACATTTCTAAAAGTCGGAAAAGCATACACCAATTTTCCGTTGTATTTTCACGAGTTGGAACAAACTACCCCACAACTTGTTTTTGAAGATGAAAAGGTTAGTGTGGAAACCATTCCATTGGATCATCGGATTTATGTAAACGGATATCTCTTTAAAGAAAAGCCCGACGACAGGAAACTAGACGTGGAAAAAGCGCGTGCGCTGAATATTGATCTGGTTTATTATCATAAAATTAAAAAAGGATTTGATGTTGAAAATCGTGACGGTGTTTTGATCGCTAACGAAGAAATCACCTTTGATCCGCCCAAACCCAAATCCTATGCTTTTTGTAGCGATACAGCTTATAAACCTGATATCGTTGGACAAATATTTGATACTACAGTCCTATATCATGAATCCACTTTTCTCGAAGATCGGAAGGATTTGGCCGAAAAAACCAAACACAGTACCGCAAAAGAAGCGGGTATGATTGCGAGAGATGCGAAAGTTGAAACGCTTATTCTCGGACATTATTCAGCCCGATATGGGAATTTGCGACTGTTTAAACAGGAAGCTTCAGAAGTTTTTGAAGGTGAGATACTTTTGGCGGAGGATGAGCGACGATTTGTGTTTGAATAATGCTCTACTGCTGAATTTATTAATTAATTTTCTACAGTGATTCGGTCATCTTTTTTCTTGTGAATAAAGAATATATAAATTGGATACAGTCCCTTGAAGATCGTATTCGTTCTGCACAACTTAAAGCCAGTATCGCAGTGAACGAACAGATGATTCTGTTGTATTGGGATATTGGGAAAGATCTTTATGAAAAGCAGCAATCTCAGGAATGGGGAAGTAAAGTTGTAGAAAACTTAGCGAAAGATTTAAAGCGGGAACTTCCTGATACAAATGGTTTTTCCAGAACCAATCTGTTTGCGATGCGCAAGTTTTATTCTTTTTATAAGGATTCTGCTCTCACCAATCCATTTGTCCACCAGCTTGGTGAACCAATGCAAAACGATTCATTAATTGTCCCACAAGCTGTGGGACAATTAAAAGCTGATTTCGTAATGAATTGCCAATCAATATTCAAAGGAATTTGCCGACCGTTGAAGAACTTGAAGATGAATTAAAAAAACATGATTTAAATGAGAGACATGGCTGAAGATTTAAGCGACTACAGAAAATCATACGAAAAAGGTGAGTTAATTGAAACCAATGTTGATGAGAATCCGCTTCAGCAATTTAGAAGTTGGTTTTATCAGGTTATTGAATTTGGCGGAGTAGAGGAGGCCAATGCGATGACTGTTTCAACAATCGGTTTGGACGGATATCCGAAAAGTAGGGTGGTGCTTCTGAAGAAATTTGATGAGGACGGTTTTACTTTCTACACCAATTATGACAGCGAAAAAGGTAAAGCTATCCTGCAAAACCCAAACATTTGCTTGTCATTTTTTTGGCCGAATCTGGAACGACAAGTCATAATTAAAGGAAAGGCTGAAAAAACATCAGCGGAAGTTTCAGATAACTATTTCCATGTTCGTCCGAAAGGAAGTCAGCTTGGCGCAATGGCTTCTCCGCAAAGTGCTGTCATCGCATCGCGTGAAATTCTGGAGAGGAATTTAACCGCTTTGGAAGAACAGTATCAAGAAAAAGAAATTCCACGTCCGGAAAATTGGGGAGGATTTCTTGTAAAACCGGTCTCCATTGAATTCTGGCAAGGCCGTGCCAACAGGCTCCACGATAGGATTCGATATACTTTAAAATATCCGGATTGGATTGTTGAACGGCTTGCACCTTGATTGATTATTGCAAGACTCACACTACTATTTCCGGAGGTTTGACTTCCTAAGCTGATCACCATCCATTTTTTCAATGAATTATTGTACTGCAAGGTTAGGCTCCCATACTGTCTGATAGCGATTATACTTCTATTATTTAGGCAGAAGATCCGGTTTTCTGCACTTGAATCAATGCTGTTATGGATCACGTTCATCGGTTGGGACGTGTTGTTTATCAGTGTCAAGATTTGACCGTCTGCTCCCGAGGCAGGAGAAATTCCTGTTAAGCTGAAACTACTTGTAGGACCCTGAATGAGATACTGTGAGAAAGCGTTGTTCCTAAAGAGGTTGTTGTTTTTTCCATTCACCAGGTTTAACGCAGTTCCTTCGCAAAAAGATACGGCTGCGTTGATTTCTAAAGCTGTTTTCGGATTTTCTGTTCCAATTCCTACTTGTGCCGAAATTGGACTGCAAATCCCGGTTAAAAGTAGTTAATGGCAAAAAGGCGGAGAATTTTCATACGCATTTTTTTACCTTTTACAGGTAATCAAGTTTCCATTTAAAAGTTTATCGATTAAAACTATTATAACAAAAAGACGGATTTGTTAAAACCCGCCTCTTCTTAAAAACCAAATCTTAATCGCCCAACCGGCGTTTACTTTCACACTGTCAAAAGAACTAATAATATAGCTTTCTTGAAATACCCATTAAAAAGTATTTTTTATAAAAGAATGCTATCTTCGTTTGTCACTCTAATCCTAAATATATGATCATCGGAATTATCGTTCTAGTTCTTCTCGTCCTTCTAGGAATTTTTCTAATTGGAATTTTTAACAAATTCGTCCGTAACAAAAACATGGTCAAAGATGCCTGGAGCAACATTGATGTTGCGTTGAAACGGCGTTATGATCTGATCCCGAACTTGGTAGAA
>DASRWC010000007.1:0-27506 GCA_035654795.1 Flavobacteriaceae bacterium | reverse complement strand
ATCCTTCAACTCAGTTTGGAAAGTAATGCCGATCCCGGAACCTTTGGAAAAGCGGTGCAACGACACATAGGAAGTTATTTTTCTAGAAAAGAAGCTTTAACCGATACTGTAAATAGACCTGTGAAGCTTAAAGTGCTTGGAAGAGTGGCGCAGGCTCCCGTTTTGAATCAGGTGTTTTTGATGAATGTTAGGGATCTCGATACCATCAAACTGGGTGCATATTTTGATGAGAGTGAACGTATTCTTTTGGCACGAGTGAATGCCCCTCATATAGATTATGGTGGAAATACGCTGGATAGTCTGAGGTTTTCTATGGATACTAACAAAGAAAAAATCATGTTTGATCTCGGGTTTCTAAATGTACAAGCAGGACCGTTAGATATTCCCGAAACACATTTCACGGGGGAACAGATTCAAGATGAAATGCGACTTCGATTTCGCGCTACTCATAATGACAGCATTCTTACCAATATTAAAACTAAAATTACCGGAGTGGCCGATGAACTCCATCTGCGTGTACAGGAAGACAGCTTGATTCTTAACAAACACCACTGGAAAATTCCGCCCGAAAACGAAATTGTGTTGTATCCAAACAAAATTACTTTCAAAGATTTCCGATTCTCGCATCGGGAGGAATCGTTTGAGTTGACCGACAAGCTTTCTCAGGTATCACGAGATCACGCGGCAGTTGTTTTTGAAAATTTCAAGCTCAGTGAAATTTTGAATTATCTGAATCCGGAAAAAGAACTCGCTCACGGAGTGGTGAATGGAGAGCTTGCTCTGGTAAATCCGTTTGATAAACTGGGAATTCTCGCAAATCTTCAAGTCAATCAGTTTGAAATGATGCATGTGGATTTGGGAACACTTTCGATAAATGCCAAATCTGATCAAAACAGTCGATATGATTTTAATATTGCTTTAAAAGAGGGTGATGTAGATTTGGATGTGAAAGGAAATTATCTGGCAGTGGAAGAACCAAAATTTGACACGAAGGTAAGTTTGAATCAATTTAATATGAAAGCTCTCGAAGGGTTTTCAATGGGCGAAATTCAGGATGCATCCGGTGTGCTTTCCGGAAGATTTCAGATAAACGGAACTCCTTCCGAACCAAATTATAAAGGGAACTTACGCTTTGTCGATGCTACTTTTACCGTGAGGCAGCTGAATGCTCCATTTACACTGGCAAATGAAAATATTCAAATTGATAATTCCGGAGTCACGTTCCGACGTTTCGCCATTTTGGATGAGAACCAAAACGAGCTGATTATAAAAGGAAAAATCGGCACTGAAGAAATAACCAATCCGACATTTGATTTGCAGGTAGATGCAGACAACTTCCAATTTGTGAACGCAGGCGAGGATGATAATGATTTTTTACACGGAAAAGCAGCCTTTGATGCTCACGGAACGGTGACCGGGAATATGGACATTCCTAAAATCGACATGCGAATAACTGTTGATGACAACACCGATGTCACTTATATCCTTCCTTCATCGACTGTGGCTATGGAGTCGCGAGACGGGATTGTGATGTTTGTGAATCGGGAAGATCCTGAAGCTGTTTTAACACGAACACAAGAGCAGAAGGCGAAAATCACAGGTTTAGATATCAACGCTTTCTTGAAAATTGGAAGAAATGCGAAAATCTCTCTAATTATCAATCAGGAGACCGGAGACAATTTCCAAATCTATGGAGACGGTGATTTGAATTTGAGAATGACCCCGAACGGAAATATGTCGCTTACAGGAATTTATGACGTTGCGGGCGGGCATTACGAAATGAATCTCTACGGACTTGTGACGCGTAAATTTGAATTGGTTTCCGGGAGTAAAGTCAGTTGGGCCGGCGACCCTATGGATGCTGCGCTAAATGTAAAAGCCCTATATCAGGTTGAAACTTCAGCTTCTCCGTTGATGGCACCTGTAAGTTCGGGCGCTGATCCTTCGGAAAAAGGAAAATTCCGACAGGTACTTCCCTTTTACGTGTATTTGAATGTGGACGGCGATCTTGATAAACCACACATTTCTTTTGATCTCGATATGCCTGAAGATGATCGGGGAGCCATTGGCGGTCAAGTTTATGGCAGACTGCAACAAGTGAATCAGCAGGAAGGAGAGCTCAATCGTCAAATATTTTCGCTTTTGGTAATGAATCGTTTTTATCCCGAACCCGGAAGTGACGGGAGTGAAGGAGGTTTTGCGTCTATTGCCCGCGATAACCTGAACGACGCGCTTTCCGATCAATTAAACGCATTCTCAAACCGACTTCTCGGAAAAAGCGGATTTGAATTGGATTTCGGATTAGACAGCTATACCGATTATCAGGGCGAATCTCCGCAACAGCGTACACAGCTTGATATTGCGGCACAGAAAAAATTGTTCGACGATCGGTTAATCGTTCGCGTGGGAAGTGAAGTTGATATTGAGGGCGGCGGATCTCGGGATGAGCCAACGCCTTTGATTGGAAACGTGAGTCTGGAATATTTGCTAACAGAAAATGGACGGTATCGATTAAAAGGTTTCAGAAAAAATTCATACGAAAATGTCATTGACGGGCAGACCATTGTTAGCGGGTTGTCTCTGATTTTTACGCAGGAATTCAATGAATTTAGTGAGCTGTGGCAAGCTGTTCTTCATGGAGAAACCGACAAGGAGAAAAAGCAACGCCGGGCGGAAGAGCGAAGAAAAGCTAGAAAAGAAGAGCGTATAAAAAATCGTGAACGTCGTGGGAAAAATGTAAAAGAGCAGCTGCGGAAAGAGACGGATACCATTACAAACGATGAAGAATAAATTATGATCAATAGAAAGAAAAATATATCGGTTGTTTTGTTAATCCTAATTTTCGGGCTGCAATCCTGTTCGATTCGAAAGTACATTCCGGAGGACGAGCGACTTTATACAGGTGCGAAAATCACAATGGAATCGGATTCTGTTATCGACAAACAGAAACAATTGAAATCAGTTCTGGAAGAGGCGCTTCGTCCGAAACCGAATAAGAAGATACTGGGAATGCGTCCGGGATTGTATTTCTACTACAAAATGCAACAAGAGAAACCGGGCTTTATCAATCGGTTCTTGTATAAAAAAATCGGAGAAAAACCTGTTTATCAGAGTGATGTAAAACCTTTTGAAGTTCAGGAAATCTTGATCAATCGGTTGGATAACAGAGGGTTCTTCTATAGTTCGTCTAAATATGAATGGCACGAGAACGATAAGAAAAAAGAGGCGTCCATCAGTTATGACTTGCGTATTCCTACACCATATCGGATGGAAAAATACAAAGTAGATTCCATGCCAAATCCGATTTATCCGGAGATTAAACAAAGTGTTCAAGAATCTAAAATGACTTCAGGAATGCGTTTTGATCTGGCAAATATGAAGATGGAACGGGAGCGGATTGATCGGGATTTAAAGATGAAGGGTTACTATAATTTCAATCCGAATTTCTTGATTTTTGAAGCAGATACGAACCAATATGATGCTAAGAAATTTGATTTGTTTTTGCGTTTAAAAGAAGAGGTGCCTGAGAAATCGGTGGTTCCTTACCGAATTTCAAAGATTAATATCTATGCAAATTATGATGCTGAGGATACGATCACTCGTGATAAAGTGCGCTTTAACGAGAAAAATTACATAAACAGCAGTGATTATTTTAAACCAAAATATCTCGATCCGTTTGTGGTCATCAAAGAAGGTCAATATTATAGTCCGGAAGATTCCCGAAACACCGCGAGGAGAATCGCGACTATAGGCGCATATAAATTCGTGAACATTCAATATAAGGAAAGAGATTCGGCTTTGACAGATTCGTTAGGCTTTCTGGAAGCGGATATTTATCTGTCTCCGTTAAATAAACGAGCGGTGCGTGCAGAATTGCAAGCGGTTACCAAATCCAACAACTTTGCCGGGCCGGGACTCGCGCTGACATACAGCAACCGAAATCTTTTTAGGGGCGGAGAAACACTGAACACAACAGGAAAATTTGGATATGAATTCCAAGCCGGCGGCGGGGGAAGAGGCGGAAGGAATAGTATTGAATTAGGATTGAGAAACGAACTCATCTTCCCCCGGGTATTGTTTCCTGTAAAGATTAATACCGATTTCTTTAAGTATGACATTCCGAAAACCAAAATAGGAGCAGAGGTTAATTATTTGAGTCGGACCAATATGTATGCTTTACTTTCTGCCACCGGCAACTTCGGATATGTGTGGCAAGCGAGCAAATATGTCACTCATGAAATCACGCCCATTTCTATAAACTACACCCGTCGCGTTCGCAGTTCGAAAGAATTCGATTCTATTTTGGATCGAAATCCTTTTTTGAAAAGAAGTTTTGAGCAGCAATTTATCACGGGCGGTCAGTATTCTTTCACTTATAACGGAATGATCAATACCCGCAAGAAACATCAATTCTTTTTTAACGGAAATATTGACATCGCGGGGAATAGTTTGAGTTTAATTGGAAAAGAAGACGAGAACGGAAAGAAACAAGTTTTCAGTACCGAATTTGCACAATATGCAAAGGCTGATGTGGATTTCAGATATCATTGGAATTTTGGAAAAGAGCAGGTTTTGGCAGCGCGTTTGTTTGGCGGTTACGGGTTACCCTATGGAAATTCAGATGTGATGCCATTTGTGAAACAATATTATTCCGGAGGTCCCTACAGCGTTCGGGCTTTCCGAATTCGCGCTTTAGGTCCGGGGACCTATCGGGATGATGAAAACATTCACTCCAATTATTATGACAGAACCGGAAATATTCGACTTGAAGGGAATATTGAGTATCGTTTTCCGATCTGGTCTTTTTTAAAAGGAGCTGTGTTTACCGATGTTGGGAACATTTGGAATTCAAAAGGAAATGAAGAATATGATTATAAAGATAAATTCACAAAAAATTTCATTAACGAACTCGGAATGGGAGCCGGGGTAGGCTTGCGCGTGGATGTTCAGGGATTTGTAATTCGATTCGATTTTGCAACACCGTTCCACGATCCGGCTCAGGATAAAGAAGAACGCTATAAAATACGTTGGAAAGAAACCGTGTTTAATTTTGGGATAGGATATCCGTTTTAGAATTTGAACTTGAATTTGAACTTGAAGTTGCTTGGAGCCTGAGGCTGAATCACGACAGATTCGAATTTTTAAACCAAGAAAAGAACCTCAGGCTCATAATTGTCAGATAGTAACTAAAGCAAATGAATTATTAACCAAAAGGGTCAACGCTATTTAGGGAAGTACAATTTTCTCTTCTCTATTCTCTACTCTCTCCATGACCAAAACACAATTGCAGGTTAAATTCTGATCTCTTTTCTATTCTCTCTGCTCTTTTTTCTATATTTCATATTCTAAAGAAAAATTGCATTATGAAAACAATGACAATAGGTGGCGGATGTTTTTGGTGTACCGAAGCCGTTTTTGATCGAGTAAAAGGTGTGGAAAAAGTAGTTCCGGGTTATGCAGGTGGAACTGTGCCGGGAACGCCTACTTATCGCGAGGTATGTAGCGGACTTACCGGACATGCAGAAGTGATACAGGTTTCTTTTGATCCCGAAATCATTAGTTATAAGGAACTTCTTGAAATTTTTATGACCACTCATGATCCAACCACGCTCAACAGACAAGGTGCCGATGTAGGTACACAATACCGATCGGTGATATTTTATCACGATGAGCATCAGAAAGAAGTTGCGGAATCTGTGCTTTCGGAAATGGGTGAAGTGTACGAAAATCGAATTGTGACCGAATTGAAGCCGTTTGAGAAATTTTTCCCGGCAGAGAAAGAACACTACGAATATTACGCCCGAAAGCCGGAGCAGGCCTATTGCCAATATGTTATTTCACCTAAGGTTGCCAAACTGAAAAAACTGTATGCGGATAAGGTTAAATAACTAATGCTCTTCTTTTGGGTTTAACTCACAGCTTTTCGTACCATAGGAATCACCTTATCTCCATAAAGTTCGATCGCTTGCATCATATCGGAATGCTTGGGTCCTCCGATGTCCATATGCGCTACAAAACGCGTTAGTCCGAAGGTTTCTATCAATTCTATAATTTTTTCTGCCACTTGATTTACGTCTCCCATAAACAAGGCTCCTTCGGGAGTCATTCCGCCTTCAAACTGCATTTTTGTGTAGGGATTCCATCCTCGATCACGTCCAATTCGATCCATTTGAGCGGCGTAATACGGAAAATAACTTTCAATTAATTTTTCTTTTGATTTATCAATAAAAGTATGAGAATGGACAGCAATTTCCATTTTGTCATAGTCATGACCGTAAGTTGTATATTGACTCTTATACAAGTCGATCAGCGGTCTAAACTGCTTCCATCTTCCTCCAATGATTGCGAATATGATGGGAAGGCCAAGTCGTGCGGCACGGATAACAGATTCCGGAGTTCCGCCTACGGCAATCCAAACCGGTAATTTCCTTTCCGGACGCGGATAAATAGTTTGGTTTACAATGGAGGCGCGATGTTTTCCACTCCAGTTGATGACTTCGTTTTCGTTTAAATGAACCAGAAGTTCAAGTTTCTCTTCAAATAGAGATCCATAATCTTTCAAATCATATCCAAAGAGCGGAAAAGATTCTATAAAGCTTCCTCGTCCGGCCGTTATTTCAGCCCTTCTATCAGAGAGTAAATCCAGAGTTGCATAATCCTGGTAAACTTTAACGGGATCTGCTGAACTAAGAACCGTAACGCCACTTCCAAGAATGATATTTTTGGTCACTCCTGCCAATGTTGCTAATACTATCTCAGTTGAAGACACCGCATAGTCCGGCCGATGATGTTCTCCAAGTGAGAGCACATCCACGCCCAGTTGGTCTGCCAGTTTAACTTGTTCTACAATCTGCGCCAGTCGTTCTTTTGGACTCTGATATTGTCCGGAAGCCGGGTCAAACGTTTGATCTCCGAATAAACCAATTCCTAATTCCATAATTTTCTTTTTGAGTAAAGATAAGAAGGCGGGAAATTTATCTTCTTAACCTATGTTAATTTCTCAATGAAGCTGCGATTCTTAATCCATCTGTCCGAAATCCCAATTCGCTAATAATGCAACAACATAATTATAACTGCGAATACCTTTGCTTTGATTGCTGGCTTTTAGAAATCCGTCGAAAAAGGCGTGAAAAACTTTGTCAAACGGATTGTCAAAATCATCCCAGAATTGATCGGATTCTTTGTAGGATAAGAGAATTCCCGGAGCTACGGCAGCACGAAGTTTCTCAAATTCCTCCCTATCTTGTCCGGCAACATCATTCAAAAGGTATCTTAAAGCAAAGATAGCACCGGCATATTGTAAATAGGGATCATCATTCTTGAGTGTGGCAAGTATGGCAATAAAATTAGCTTCATTTTCGGCGGCAAAACCAATTTGATGAGCTTCTTCGTGGCAGGCTACTACCGGAAATTTATAGAAATGGATTCGGCCATTTACCTGTGCTTCTCCGGAAAAAGGATTGAGGTATCCGCTATATCCCATATAGCTTAAGAGCGTTGACCAAAGGCTTTTCTTGATGCTTCGAGGCTGGTATTGTAGGTTTGGAAATTCTTTTTGTAAATTATGAAATCCACCAGAGGTGAGATCAAAAAACTCGCGTTGTGTGTAAGGCACCGGAGCAATGGTACTGTCATTGGGCGCCAATGATTTATGAAGTTCGTTACTCTTGGTGATGAAGGTTTTAGTGGTAGTAACCAATTGTTCATAGGTATATTCATTTCCGATTCCCAGAGATTGATGTAACGGAAGGCGGTAATAATTTAAACCCCAAAGCAGGTGAAACATGAAATACACCACGGAAATGGTGGATGTTATTTCCAAAATAAGCCCCATAGGTTTCCGTTTCCGTTTTTTGAAATTGATTATGATCCATCGGAAAGCTAAAAGAGTGAGTCCGGTATAAAAAACATCTCCTACGGAAAAAGGAATCCATCCGAAAAGATAGCGGGCAAGACCCGAAACAAGGGGATAGAATCCGAGACTATAATAAGTTTCCACCACGTTCGGGTATTTCTTTAGGATTTGCAAACCGATGATTTGCACTACCAACAATCCGGTCAGGATTAGGTGAGATTTTTTGTAGTTTGATTTTCTTGACATTCTTGTGTGGCAGTGTAAATAACAAATATCGAAAATCTTTGATTAGGTTGTTTTGCATCCTTGGCTTATTGCCTCATTATGTCTTTCCGGAAAATAGTATCTTTATGCGCAATCTTAAAATCAATTTTACCATGAAAAAATACCTTGGCGTTTTTCTTTTGGCGGCCGTAATTATCGGTTGCAAGGAAAACAAGCAAGAAACTAATGTAACAGACACAGAGATGGACACAGATAACCCGTTTTTCGCAGAGAGTTCACTTCCATATTATGCACCGGATTTCTCAAAGATTAAAACAGAACATTTCCGTCCTGCACTTTTGGAAGGAATTAAACAGAAAAAAGAGAATATTCAGGCTATAGCGGAAAATGTTGATCAGCCAACATTTGAAAATACCATTATAGCTTTAGAGAAAAGTGGTGAAATGTTAGACAGAACCAGATCGGTTTTTAGTGCACTTTCTTCTGCTGATACCAATGATGAGATTCAGGCGGTGTCAGAAGAGTTAGCACCTCAATTTTCAGACTTATCGGATGGTATTTATCTCAACGATAAGCTGTTTCAACGCGTAAAAACTCTGTATGAAAACAGGGATAATCTGGGACTTGATTCAGAATCAAAACGTTTACTGGAAAAATATTACACGGATTTTGTAATTGCTGGAGCCAATCTTTCTGATGAAGACAAAGCGAAGCTAAAGGAATATAATGCACGCCTTGCAACCTTAACCACACAGTTTGGTAAAACTCTTTTAGCTGCTAATAATAATGGTGCAGTTATTTTCGCTAATAAAGAAGACTTAGCCGGCCTGGATGAAAAACGATTAAATGCTCTTGAAAATAAAGATGGAGAGGGTTATAAAGTAGCATTATTAAATACTACTCAACAACCTTTGCTTCAATCTATGGACAAACGCGAGAGTAGAGAAAAATTATTTATGGCAGGATGGGAGCGAGCTACAGGTTCTCATGATACGCGGCCTATTGTAAAAGAAATTGTAGAGCTGAGAGCCAAAAAGGCTGCTCTTCTCGGATTTAAGAATTATGCTGAATGGAGCCTTCAGGAAACCATGGCTAAAAATCCGGAAAATGTGCGGGCATTTTTTGCTCAATTGATTCCCGGGGCTACCAAACGTGCCGCTCAGGAGTCGGCAGAGATTCAAAAAATGGCTAAAGCGCATGGAGTTGATTTAACGGTGGAGCCGTGGGATTGGAACTATTATGCCGAGATGGTGCGCAAGGAGAAATATGATTTAGACGAAGATCAGTTAAAACCTTATTTTGAGATCAACAAGGTTTTGCATGATGGTGTATTTTTTGCGGCCACTAAACTATACGGAATCACTTTCAAAGAACGAAAAGACATTCCGGTATATCACGAAGATGTTCAAGTCTATGAGGTATTTGAAGAAAACGGAGACCCGCTGGGATTGTTTTATACCGATTTCTTTGCTCGCCCTAGTAAAAGAGGAGGGGCGTGGATGTCTAATTTTGTGACCCAATCTCATCTATATGAGAAAAAACCTGTCATTTATAATGTTTGTAATTATCCGAAACCATCAGCGGGGGATCCGGCACTTCTAACTTTTGATGAAGTAAGCACTATGTTCCATGAATTCGGTCATGCATTGCACGGATTTTTTGCTAATCAGAAATATCCTTCTTTAAGTGGTACAGCAGTCTCCAGAGATTTTGTTGAATTCCCTTCTCAATTTAATGAGGTTTGGGCGTTGCATCCCGAGGTGTTAAAAAATTATGCCGTGCATTATGAAACAGGTGCTCAAATTCCTCAGGAATTGATAGATAAGATAAAGAAATCAGGCACCTTTAATCAAGGATACAGTCTCACAGAGAATTTGGCTTCTTCTAACCTTGATTTTGAATGGCATACCATTGGGGCTGACAAAACAATTGATGATGTGAATGCTTTTGAGAAGGAGGCATTAAGTCGCACGAAGTTAGATGTTGTTCACGCAGTTCCCCCACGTTACAGATCTACTTATTTCGCCCACATATTCTCCGGAGGTTATGCCGCAGGATATTATTCATATCTATGGACTGAGATGCTTGATCACGATGCACGCAATTGGTTTGAAACCCATGGTGGATTGACTCGCGAAAATGGTCAACGATTCCGTGAAATGGTATTGTCTAAAGGAGATACAGAACCACTTGATGAAGTGTACAGAAACTGGAGCGGAAGAAATCCGGAAATAGGTCCTTTATTGAAAGCAAGAGGCGTGAAATAAGAGACGAATTGCACTTGAATCAGAACTTGAATTTAGATTTAAACTTAAATAAGTTGATGTAATTGATCTAAATGAGTTGAAACAAAAAGCCACGAATGACAATTAGTTATTCGTGGCTTTTTTGATGCTAAACAGCTGTTTTAATTACTTCTTTTTTCTCTTATTCTTCTTTTTTCCCGTTTCTTTTTTAGGATGAACAAGAGTCATTTCATCAATTAGATGTTTTGCACCTGCAAACTTATCGGTGATAAACAATACATACCGGATATCTACCATAATGTTTCGAGAAATCGCCGGGTCATAATAATAATCGCTCATAGTTCCTTCCCATACGCGGTCAAAATTTAACCCGATAAGGTTTCCGTGAGCATCAATAGCCGGGCTTCCGCTGTTACCTCCTGTGGTATGGTTTGTTCCGATAAAATTTACAGGAACTTTTCCATTTTCATCTACATAAATTCCAAAGTCTTTCTTGTTGTAGAGCTCGATCAATTTTTGTGGAAGGTCAAATTCATAATCACCCGGAACATATTTTTCCATTACCCCTTCCAAATGTGTCACCGGTTCATAATAAACAGCGTCGGCGGGACTGTACCCTTTTACTTGACCGTATGTGATCCTCATCGTGCTGTTAGCATTTGGGAAAATACGTGCTTCTTTTGGACTTAACTCCATAAGTGCTTTCATATAATCTCTTTTTAATGCGGTTATATTTAATTGAATTTCGTCATACTGTGGCGCTACTTTTTCAAAATATGCATCGGCCATTGCAGCTATAATTAGGAAACCCGGATCCTTTTCAAGTCGGCTAATTACTTCCTCGGCATTTCCGGTTAGCAACTTCTCAAGAGCATCAAAATTGGTAAATGCCGAAGTTTTATAGATCTTTTCTGTCAGTTGGTGTGCATCCACCTTTTGCAGTTCTTCCGGAAGGAATTGGGCAGGTACTTCTTTGGCATAGAGTGCAATCAATGCTTCAAAAACATCTTTATCTACATTGGCATTATAATTTTTAAACTGCGATCGGAACGAGTTTAACAAGTTATCTCGTCTGTCCCCGAAAGATTGCGCACCGCGTTGTGCATAGCTGTTTTTTAACTGATATGTTTGAAAAGCCATTCGCAGTAAGTCAACATTTCGCAATGCCGTTTCCATAAAATATTCTCGTGCTAGAGCATAGGGTTCAATTTGGTTGTATAAAGTTTCAAATTGCGGCAGTAGTTGTCCGTATTCCGCCTGTTTTCCTTTCTTCTTTATTTCAGACGTAAGCGCCCTCTCTTGTTGTTTTTTAATTTGAACGGCATTAGATTTCTTTAAACCTTGCGTTTCTCCTCGCCATTTTTTCCAGTAGTTGGCAATGCTCGCAAATTTAGAGGCATACTGAATTTTAATTTGCTGATCATTTCGCATATATTCATCTACAATAGCCAATGCTTTGGTTCGGATCTGGTTTCTTGCCGGATTTATGGTGTTGATTATTTGCTCAATGGCTACAGCGGGGAGGTATTCGTCTGTCATACCGGGGAATCCGAAAACCATGGTGAAATCATTCTCGGCCACACCGTCCAAAGAAATAGGTAGGTGATGTTTTGGAGTGTATGGAATGTTGTTTTCAGAATAATCGGCCGGTTTATTATTTTGGTCGGCATAGATTCGGAACAGCGCAAAATCTCCGGTATGTCTTGGCCACACCCAGTTATCGGTGTCACTTCCATATTTTCCAATGGAGGAAGGAGGGGCACCAACCAGTCGAACATCTTTGTATATTTCTACCACAAATAGCATATATTGATTTCCTTCATAGAAGGATCTCACTCTGTTTTCTTGATAGGATTCTTTGGGAGAATTGGCAACTACTTGTTGGATATTGGTTTCAATAATACGTTGTTTTTCGACCTCTTCCATTGTAGCTGTGATTCCTGACATAATTTTATCGGTCACATCTTCTATGCGAACAATAAAGGTGGCAGTAACTCCCGGATTTGGAAGTTCGTCTTTTAAGCTCGCAGCCCAGAATCCATCTTGTAAATAATCGTGTTCTATGCTGGAGTGATTTTGAATTTGAGAATACCCGCAGTGGTGATTGGTGAGGAGGAGACCTTTATTTGAAATGATTTCAGATGTGCATCCTCCATTGAAATGAACGATGGCATCTTTAAGACTGGAATTATTTACGTCGTAAATATCTTTTGCAGACATTTTCATTCCCAGGTTTTTCATTTCTGTTTCATTCATTCCTTCGAGTAAGGAAGGAATCCACATTCCTCCTTGTTGCGCAAATAATGGTGCGGCTAAGAGGATAAAAAGAAGGCGTAGAAATTTCATGTGTATAATTTTTTTAATGGGTGCAAGATACATATTTCATAGCGGTTTGACTGTTGCTTTTGGCTAGAGAAAACTTGTTTTAGGAAATTGAAATGGAAAAAGACTTTTCTGAAGATGCAGGAATCAAAAAACCCCTGCAAAAAAATTACAGGGGTTTATGTTTATGGAGAATTAAGTTTATTCTCTTCTTTTTCTATCGTTTCCGCCGTTTCTTCGGTCGTCACGATTTCTGTTATCCCGATTTCCTCCTCGGTTATCATTACGCGGAGGTCTTTCTGTATAACCCTCCGGTTTTGGTAGTAACACTTTTCTTGAAACACGTTCTTTTTTGGTTCGTGGATCAATTCCCATATATTTTACATCAAAAACATCTCCTAAGTTGACTGCATCGGTAACGTTTTCAGTTCGTTCCCATGCAAGCTCACTTATATGAAGAAGTACTTCATTTCCGGGGGCTTCGGTATATTCAACTACAGCTCCGAAATCAAGCATTTTAATTACTTTTACCTCATAAATACTTCCCACTTCCGGTTTAAATACAAGAGCTTCTACTGAACGCAAAACCTCATCAATGCCTGCTTGATCGGTTCCAAGAATTTCAATAATTCCTTTTCCGTCTTCTTCATTAACAACGATGGTAGTTTTAGTTCGTTTTTGGAGTTCTTGAATAATTTTACCGCCTGGCCCAATAAAAGCACCGATAAGATCTTCAGGAATGCTGGTGTAGACAATTTTTGGAGCGTGAGGTTTAACATCCGGATTAGGCTTCGCGATGGTTTCTTCCATAATATCCAAAATGTGCATACGTCCGTCCATAGCTTGTTTTAGTGCCTTGACTAATACTTCATATGAAAGTCCTTTTACTTTAATGTCCATCTGGCAAGCGGTAATTCCGTCGCGTGTTCCGGTCACTTTAAAGTCCATATCTCCTAAATGATCTTCATCTCCTAGAATGTCTGATAATACAGCATATCGGCCCGTTTTTGCATCAGAAATTAATCCCATTGCAATTCCCGAAACAGGTTTAATCATTTGCACTCCGGCGTCCATCATGGCCATGGTTCCGCTACAAACGGTAGCCATAGATGATGATCCATTTGATTCTAATACTTCCGAAACCACACGAACGGTATATGGGAAGTCATCAGGGATCATTCTTTTCAATGCGCGCTGTGCCAAATTTCCGTGTCCAACTTCTCTTCTTGAGGTACCACGAATAGGTCTGGCTTCCCCTGTTGAAAAAGGAGGGAAGTTGTAATGAAGGTAGAAAGTTTCGTCTCCCTCATAGGATGGCATGTCAATGTGGTTTGCTTCTCGTGAAGTTCCTAAAGTGACTGTTGCCAAGGCTTGAGTTTCACCACGGGTGAATATAGCTGATCCGTGCGTACTGGGCAGGTAATCTATCTCACACCAGATGGGTCTGATTTCTGTCGTTTTACGTCCGTCTAAACGGAGTCCTTCATTTAAAGTTAAGTCGCGAACTGCTTCTTTTTCAGATTCGTAAAAATATCTGGAAACCATGGCGCCATAGTCTTCCAGTTCTTCTTCTGTAAAGGTAGCTTTAAGTTCTTCTTTGATTGCAGAAAAAGCATCACTTCTTTCGTGTTTGCTGCTGGCCGATTTTGCTACTTCATACACTTTGTCATAAACAAAGTCGTGAATTCGTTTTTGCAACGCCTCATCTTGACGCTCCGGAGCATATTCGCGAGTGGGCTTTTTACCCACGGCTTCAACAAGTCGAATTTGCGCTTGAATCTGAACTTTGATGTGATCGTGAGCAAATTTGATAGCCTCCACCATTTCTTCTTCAGAGATCTCGCTCATTTCGCCTTCCACCATCATTACCGAATCTTCGGAAGCTCCAATCACCATATCAATATCAGATTCTTCTAATTGCTCCAAACTTGGATTCACGATGAACTCTCCATTGATTCTTCCAACCCGAACTTCAGAAATGGGCGTTTCAAACGGAATATCAGATAATTGAATGGCAGTAGATGCTGCTAATCCTGCTAAAGCATCCGGCATAACGTCATCGTCATGGCTCATCAGTTGAATCATTACTTGTGTTTCAGCATGATAGTCTGACGGGAACAAGGGACGAAGAACACGGTCCACCAGTCTCATAGTCAACACTTCTCCGTCACTCGGTCTGGCTTCCCGTTTAAAATAACCTCCCGGGAACTTTCCGGAAGCGGCAAATTTCTCGCGGTAGTCAACCGTAAGCGGAAGAAAATCGACATCGCTCTGTTCATAATTGGAAACTACTGTACATAAAAGCATTGCTTTGCCACAGGTAACTACTACAGACCCGTGTGCTTGTTTTGCCAGTTTTCCTGTTTCGATGGTTATTTCACGACCATCTCCATGGTCTATAACCTCTTTAAAAACTTTTGGTATCATAATTATTGTTTTTCATTGTACCCTTTTTGAGGGTGTTTCTTAATAAAAAGACCATTGTTGGCAATGGTCAAAAATGTGTGTTGTGTGTTGTGGTATGACCAATGAAAAACTTAAAAAAGAGAGCGTGCTTTTCCTTTTAAGGAAGAAAAAAATAAAGATAAAAAATAAAAGGCGAAGATTTTAATGAAATCCTCGCCTTTTTGGTTTATTTTCTCAGACCCAATTCTTTTACGATGGCTCTGTAACGAAGAATGTCTTTTTTCATCAAGTAGTCAAGAAGTGCTCTTCTTTTTCCTACCAATCGAACAAGTGAACGTTCTGTGTTATAATCTTTTTTGTTTCTCTTCAAGTGTTCTGTTAAATGCTGAATGCGGTAAGTGAAAAGTGCAATCTGTCCTTCAGCAGAACCTGTGTTTGTTTTGGAATTTCCGTGTTTTTCGAAAATTCCTTCTTTTACTTCTTTGGATAAATACATGCCAATATTATTAAAATGATTTTTATGTACTGATTACCACTCTGATAATCAAGGCGGCAAAAGTAGTCAAATTTTATTTGTTTTTAAGCGCTTTCAAAGATTTTTTTAAGCTTTGCCTTCTTCTTTTCGCATCGGTCTGTTCATCACCAGGTCAAGATATTTATTAATGTTCTTTTTCAGGTCTTTTCTATGCGTTATAAAATCAAGAAATCCTTTTTCAAGTAGAAATTCGGCAGTTTGGAATCCTTCCGGCAGTTCTTTTCCGGTAGTGTCTCTCACAACGCGCGGCCCGGCAAATCCAATGAGTGCTCCCGGTTCACTGATGTTGATGTCTCCCAACATGGCAAAAGATGCAGTAGTTCCTCCTGTAGTTGGGTCTGTACAAAGGGAGATATAGGGTATTTTCGCTTCGCTTAGTTGTGCGAGTTTCACACTGGTTTTAGCTAACTGCATCAATGAAAGTGCGGCCTCCATCATTCTTGCGCCTCCACTTTTCGAGATAATCAACAGCGGAATCTTTTTCTTTAGTGCATAATTGGCAGCTCGCACAATTTTTTCTCCCACAACGCCTCCCATTGAACCTCCGATAAAACTAAAATCCATACAAGCGATTACCAGATCTTTACCCATAGATTTTCCTACGGCGGTGCGTACGGCATCTTTGAGGCCTGTTTTTTCCTCGGCTTCTTTTAATCGTTCGGTATATTTCTTTTTATCTACAAAATTCAAGGTGTCTTTTGACGTCAGGTTTCGGTCAAGTTCTTTGAATTCATTGTTGTCGAAAAGGATTTCAAAATATTCTTTACTTCCTATTCTCACGTGATAATCATCTTCGGGACTCACGTAGAAGTTTTCTGCAAGCTCTTCGCTATCTACAATTTTCCCTGTGGGTGATTTGTACCACAAACCTTTAGGCACGTCTTTTTTCTGTGCAGTAGGCGTTTGAATTCCTTTTTTTGTTCTTCTAAACCAAGGCATCATTTCTGGGGATGTTTTAAATTAACAAATAAGCACTTACCCAAGGGTATTTACGTTATTCAAGTCTTTGAAGGCTTGTTCCAAACGTTTTTTGAACGTGACTTCTCCTTCTCGGAGCCACTTTCTCGGATCATAATATTTTTTGTTTGGCAAATCTTCTCCTTCCGGATTTCCGATTTGGGTTTTTAAGTAACCCTCATATTTACCCATATAATCACGGATTCCCTCTGTAAATGCAAATTGTAAATCCGTGTCTATGTTCATCTTTATCACTCCATAGCTGATGGCTTCGCGAATTTCTTCCAATGAAGAACCGCTTCCGCCGTGAAATACAAAATCAATAGGATTATGTCCTGTATTGAATTTCTTTTGAACGTAGTCTTGAGAATTTTTTAGAATAATGGGAGTTAGTTTCACATTTCCGGGTTTATATACTCCGTGAACGTTTCCAAATGCAGCTGCAATCGTGAATTGATCGCTCACCTTCATTAATTCTTCGTAGGCATAAGCTACTTCTTTGGGCTGGGTATAAAGTCTGGAAGAATCTACTCCTGTATTATCCACGCCATCTTCCTCTCCACCGGTAATACCAAGCTCAATCTCCAGAGTCATTCCCATTTTTGACATACGTTCCAGGTATTTTTTGGAGATGTCAATATTATTTTCAACAGTTTCTTCAGACAAATCTAGCATATGCGAGCTGTACAGCGGTTTGCCGGTTTCTTTATAAAATTTTTCACCCGCATCTAAGAGTCCGTCAATCCAAGGGAGTAAGTTCTTTGCACAATGGTCTGTATGCAGAATTACCGTAGCTCCGTATGCTTCGGCCAATTCGTGGATGTGTTTGGCGCCTGCAATTCCTCCAGCTATAGCAGCTTTTTCATCTTTGTTTGAAAGTCCTTTTCCTGCATTAAATTGTGCTCCGCCGTTTGAGAATTGGATAATAACCGGCGAATTGAGGGCAGCGGCGGTTTCCATAACCGTATTTATTGTGTTGCTTCCCACCACATTTACCGCGGGGAGTGCAAATCCTTTTTCTTTTGCAAATTGGTGTATTTTCTGAACGTCTCTACCTGTAGCTACTCCTGGTTTTATTCCGTGGCTCATTTTTTAGAATAGGTTTTAAAAATTAGTTGTTGAGTTTCAAATGAATATTTAGCAAAGCTAATAAAAGGAAAATGTTGTGTGTTTATTTATTAAAACATGCAAAAATACGAAATAAAAAATTTAGAATGGATAGTTGATTCCGATGTTGTAAACGGCATGTTTGAAGTTGAATTCCTTGAACCATCGTTCTCCTTCGGTAAGCGCAGGGTTATGAGCTTTAAATCCGATGTCAAAACGGAGTACAAAAAATCCCCAATCATAGCGTAACCCAAATCCTCCGGCCACTGCAATTTCCTTGAGGTCTTTGATGCCATTAAAAACTGATGCTTCCTCAGAGATATTGTTTTTGACATTCCAGATATTCCCACTGTCCACAAAGAGTGCGCCTTTGAAGGGGCCAAGAATGGTGAAACGGTATTCCAAATTGAGTGAGACTTTAAAGTTAGCTTCATTAAACTCATCTTTATCTGAGCTGCTTCCGGGACCTAGATCAAAAGCCCTCCACCCTCGGTTATCATTGACACCTCCTCCAAAATAACTTCGAGTAAACGGAATACTGTTGCTGTTTCCATAGGGAATGGCAAGGCCTGTAAAACCTCTAAAGGCCAGAATATTTTTCTGATCCAGCTCCCAATGTTTTATAAGTTCAATTTCGCCTTTTATATATTGAGAGTAGGAGACATTAAATAATTCATAAGTGCCGTCAGAGGCTTTTGGAAGCCCGGCAAGGTGTGCAAGACCGGTCAATAAACTGCCTGCTGATTCCAGTTTGACGCGGGTACGTGTAAAACTGTTGTCTTTAATTCCTCTTCGAGTATCTTTTATAAAGGTGATGTTGCTGGCAAAAATAAGATTGTCCTCGGTGAGGCGTTTTTTACGTTCGTAGATGTTGTCCACTGCCTGTCTCGCATTTCCTCCACTCCAATAAGGATTAATTGTGCCGTTTCGCACATCTTCCATAAAACTATCTGCTCCTTCCGGAATGATGAGATGCAGATTTTCATGTTCATCTACGTCGTAGTAATCAGGATTTACAGACCCTTGATTGGTGAGTTCTGTCTGTCCGGCAATAATGTTTAATTGGTTGTAACTGTTCCTGTAAACGTTAAAATAATTCTGTCTATTCAGATTTCGGACGTATTGCAAGTTTATTAGGTCCAGATAATAGTTTACGGTTCTGGATGGTTTCCAGTTGTAATTGAGAATACCGTTGAGCGTTCGCCGATCGAGACCAATATTATTCTGTGCACTTGCGCCGGTACTCAAGGTGGTGGAGGGAGACATATATTTAGGAATCCATCTTTGTGTGTTGAGCGGGAAAAGGATTCGAGGAAAAATAAGTTTTGCATCTGCTCCAAACTCAGAGATATTAAAAAATTTATCGCTGCTGTTTGCTGCATCTTTAGAAGAACCAAAACTTCCCCTCCCCGAGAGTTGAAGGATTTCTGCTCCTCTGAAAAGGTTTTTAAACATCATATTTCCACTAAAACTAATCCCGAAATCTTGAATGGTAGAGGTAAAGGCATCAAAATCTGCTCCGATAGAAAAAAGATCTTGCGGGGATAGCAATATTGTCACGTCTAAAAGGTTCTCTGTGGAATCTCTTAGTTTTTCAGTGTAGACGATGCTGGGATATTTAAATATTTTTAAATCATTGATCTGTCGGTAAGTCAGTGAGCGGTCAATATCTTTATATAAACTTCCCGGGAGTATGGAAACTGCGTCCACAATTGCTTTTGGGCGGTATCGCATCTTGCCGTAACTGTAAATTTCGTAGCCTTGGAAGGCTGTTGAATCTGAAAATTGCTTGTTTTGATTCTCTGCCGTATAGTCTGTTATAATGCGAATTTTATCGATCTTATATGTTTCAAACGGAACTGTATAGGAAGTGTCTTGTCTGTTAATTTTTCGATTCGGGATGATGTATCTTATGTTGGCTCTGTGCTGTGTGTTGATCGTATCGGCTTCAAAGATGACATAATCCTGGTCAAAATAATACAAACCTGAATTTCGGAGTTGAATCGTTAATCGGTCACGTTCATTTACAAAGTCGGCTGCATTATACTGTTTCCCCGGCTTAATGAGGCTGCGCTGATGGGTTTGATGAAAAATGGAATCAATAAGAGGAGATTCTATGATGTGTTCTATTGAATCTCCCACCACATAAGGTTTTCCGGTGTTTACGTTGAAAGAGACGGATGCACGTTTTTCTTTTATCGGATCCGGATTAATTTTATGGGTTACTTTGTTATTAAAATACCCATAACTGGAATACCACCGTTGTAGCCTTTCTTTCGATTTTTCGATTTTTGATTCCGAAATAGTTACCGGAGCATCGCCCGAGCGCTTCAACCAGTTATTCATCCCGCTATAAATGCTGTCCATTCCATCCACTTGTTTTTTTGAGAGGAAGCGCACGAGTCTTTCTTCTCTTTTCGGTTTCTTATGCAGCCATTGCTCAAAAGTTTCTTCCGGGTTTGGATCGGCTAAATTATAGATATACAGTCCCAGAGGAATTCCAAAAAGCGGAATAGAGGGGTTGGGTTTTTGTGATAATTGGCTGTAAACGCGGGAGTCTGATATTTTAGAACTGTCAACGTAAATGGTGTTTTCAGTGAGTAGGAATTGCCCTTCCGGAACACGTTTTACGGCATTACAGGCGAAAAACAAACTCACTATTGCCGAAATAAGTGATATTTTTGTGAGGTTGTACTTCAAGTGCAACGAAATTATTAGGTGGACTCAAAAATAATATAATTTGATCAGCAAGAGTCAGATAAAATTAATAACCGGTCTCAATCGAAAAAAGTATCGCGATACCCATGGTTTGTTCGTTGCAGAGGGACCTAAAGTAATTCGCGAACTTTTGGATGAGGGCATGACTTTGGCAGGATTATTTACAACCCTGCCTGAAGAATGGGCTGATATGCAGCTTACGGAAATTTCTCAAGAAGAATTGAAAAAAATAAGCTTCCTATCTACGCCTCATCAGTCTTTGGCACTATTTAAAATTCCACAACTTCAGGCACCTCATCTTTCCGGACTTTCAGTTGCTCTGGATGCCTTGAGAGACCCCGGAAACCTTGGCACGATTATTAGATTATGCGACTGGTTCGGAATTCGGCATTTGATCTGTTCTTTGGATACGGCAGATTGTTACAATCCGAAAGTGGTACAGGCAAGCATGGGTTCTCTGGCTCGGGTGCAGGTACATTATCTGGATTTAGAAGATTTCTTGAAAAACAGTTCGCTTCCTGTCTATGGCGGATTTATGGACGGTGCGTCTGTCTATACAGAACAACTTCCGGAAACGGCTATTTTAGTGTTAGGCAATGAGGCAAACGGTATCAGTGCAGAGATAGAATCATTGGTTACGCACCGCATAAGCATTCCTAGGTTTGGAAATGTTCGTAAAACTGAAAGTCTCAATGTAGCAACTGCGGGGGCGATATTGTTGAACGAATTCAGACGCCGACATTCGGAAACTTGATTTACTAAACGAGTTTTGTATCAATATCAATTATTGAAACGTAAAGTTTACAAATACCCCTCGGGAATAGAGCCCTTCAATATTCTTTGTCCACGGACTGTTGATGTCGTTATCCGGAATCAATTCGTCTGAAATGGCAAAGACTCCACGAATGGAAGGGGTGAATTTGAAGTAGAACAAATAAAAATCAATTCCAAACCCGATTTCATAGAACATGGGATTGCCGAGCATTCTGAATTTTCCTTGTTTATTGTCATCCGGATTGTTCTGTTCGCTGGACAAATTAAAAGCGGTTGCTATTCCCCCAACCACAAATGGCCGGAAGTTATTCAATCGGTTTGTGGAAACTTTTAGAAGAAGAGGGACGTGGATGTAGGTAGATTTTGCCTCTCGGTGGAAATCTTTGGGTTCCGTAAATCCCGGAAAAGTCAAATCTCTTTGAGAAAAGTACAAGCCCGGCTCCAGGCGAAGGTTGAGGTTTTCACTAAGTCGCATATCTCCCACTAATCCCACATTGAATCCGATATTTGATTTTACGAGAATATCGGTGTTGTGATCTTCAAATTGGCGGACATAATCAAAGTTAAAATCATAGAAATTGAATCCGAGAAAATACCCCCAGCTCAGAAATTTTTTATCAAAATTCTCCAAATTCGTCAGTTTTTCACGAGTAAAAAATCCCTGCGCCGTAACGCTGTGCGCAAAGCAAAGGAATGCAAGTGCAACAAAAAATTTCTTCATATTTCCTTATTTGGTTGCTGTGTAAATGGTAGCAACTCCCATAGTCTGAGGGTTATTTTTCACTTCCATAAACCCGATTTTGCGCAAAATATTGTTTAAACGTTCTCCAAAAGGAAAGGAAGAGGCGCTTTCACTCAAATACTTGTAGGCTACTTTGTCTTTTGAGAAGATTCTGCCTATTAGTGGAAGAATATAGCCGGTGTAAATCTTATAACCTTGTTTAAAAGGAAATTTAGTAGGAACCGAAGTTTCTAAAATTACAAATATTCCGCCTTTGTTCAGCACCCTGTATATTTCCGAAAGCCCTTTTTCTAAATTTTCAAAATTCCGAATACCGAAGGAGACCGTGATGGCATCAAAAGTATTGTCTTCAAAAGGCAAGGCTTCAGAATCTCCTTTTTGAAAGGTGATAGCTTTCTCGAAAGGTTTTCCCTTCACCTTTTTTCTTGCCACCGACAGCATTCCTTCTGACAAGTCCAGTCCGATAATCTTATTCCCGATATTTTTCTCCGCAAATTGGATGGCCAGATCTCCCGTTCCGGTAGCGATATCCAAAACTGAACCGGGATTGGTTTTGGCAACCGACTTAATTACTTTTCGCCGCCAGGATTTGTCTGTACCAAGTGAGATTACCCTGTTTAATCCGTCATAATTCTCAGAGATGGTATCAAACATGTGTTCCACCTGCTGTTTTTTTCCTTCTGAGGAGTTTTTATAAGGAGTGACTTTTTCTTCCATAGTAGGGCACAAAAGTATAAAAATTGATAACAGGTTAAGCTTATAGTTTGAATTAGTTTAATGCTCAAAATCAGGAAAGGATTCACTCTAAATAAGCGGGTATGTTTTTAATACCTTCCAGTTTTTCCCGTCATGTTTAAACAAGGTAAAATTCTTGACTTCAAAAACAGCTTCGTAATGTTGATTTTGAAAGTATTCTTTGGCAAGAAAAAAATTCTCGGCATCCAAATCCCGTGTGGCGAGTGTTACATGGGGGTGAATGCTGCCTTGACGTTGCACCGGATTTTGGAAAAGTTGATCCGGCAGTAGCCACTGTAGTTTTTGATGAAATTCAGCTATAGGTTTCTTGTTTTCAACAGCAACGAATATTACCCTTGGTGGAAACCAGTTAAAATTCTTTAGACGCACAAAAAAAGGAAGTGTTTTCAAGGAGACCTCGTGCAGCGATTTCAGCAAAATGCTTTCGTCAAGTTCGTCAACAAAAAAAGGTTGTTGGACGGTGATGTGTGCCGGCAACTTCAATGCGTGAGCGGCTTTAAAGTTTTGACGTATAAATTCTTTCATTTGACGAATCTCATCGCAAATATCTTGTGGAGGAACAAGGGCTATTAAATAGAGATTTTTTTTCATTCCTTAAGAAATCCCGCAAGTTTTACATCAAGTCCCGGAAGATTTGTCAGGTTTAGATGAAATACCTCTTCCAAGACGGCTCTAATTTCATCCGGAGATTTCAGAATTTGTTGCTCAGTTGCTCCATTTTTATGGTAGTGCGTAAGTCGGTTGTTTTTCAAATTGAACCGACCGGTCGATTTTGCAATGGCTACCAACAAATCATGGCGGAAATGAGATGTCGGAAAAGTTGATGTGTACCAGTTTGCCATTTCGAAATCCACTTGGTGTTGTTTTTGCAAATCAAAAGTATATAGCAGCTGCCAGGAATCCTCTTTCAGTACCTGCAAGGAATAAATTCCTTTTTCTAATAAAATGCGATAGGTATTGTGTGGTGTTTCTTGAGGATTTCGGTTGTCTAAAAGAAGCGGTACTGTGGGAGTCGTCCCTCCGAAGCCAACATCTGCCAAGAAGTTTTGGTTTTCTGTTTTGACCTTCAAGAGCATGTGTGTTCTAGCATTCATTCTTTCTCCCGATGCTTCCACTCGTGCAGCCAGAGGTGTAACTTCAAAATTCAGTTTTTTCAGTACGTGCATCAATGTCAAATTTTGTTCAAAACAATAACCGCCACGGCGATCGTGGATTAATTTCTTCCAAAGGCTATTTAAATCCAGCGTTACAGGAATGTTTAATAAAGGATTCAAATTCTCAAACGGAATTTGGCCGGTATGATGCTCTATAAGAGCAGCCAATGTTTCGGCAGTAGCATCTATTTGATCCTTAATTTTGATCCGTTCGAAATAACCTTTCAGATGGGAATCCATAGGTGCAGTTTTAACTATCAAAGTTACAAAAGGAAAAATTTGTGATTGAAAGTTTTGTTAAGAGTATGACAAATGATGGCTAAAGGAATGTTAGTTAGGCAGATTAGCAGTGGCAGGTTGGATATCTTGGAGGAGACTAATTTTAAAAATTAAACATTATGAGCGAGAAGAGAGATTCATCAAAGGGACCTATACGTCCGGGAATCAACCAACAAGATCCGAAAAGTTTTAATGAAACTCCCAATCAGAAAGACGAGCAACAATGGCGCGAGCGGCAGCAGAATGATCCCATGAAGCAACAGGCAGAACGGGAATGGGAGCAAGCTCAACGTGAGAATCAGGAAGAAGAATAGCTAAAAGGTTTGGTAAAATGATGGGTTAGGATGAAGATTGTTTGCTTCATCCCAACCTTTTGCTTTATCTAAATCTTTAATTCGCCAATCAGAAACGAAAGATTTTGCATCTGGCATATTCCTTGCTACCATGATATCAGTTTAACTAAAAAGTGAAAAATCATGAAAAACTTGAAGTATTTAGCGCTTTCGATATTGTTTGTTATGGGTTTTGGTGTGACCCACGCCCAGCAAAAAGCTATGATTAAGAAGTCGCAAGTTGAGAAGAGACAGTGGACTGAGGAGAAACCGCATCATGAAAAATGGGCGAAGGAACTGAATCTTTCGGCGGAGCAGCAGGATAAAATTAAAGATATCCGTTCAAAACGTGCCGCCGAGAAGCAGAAATTAAAAGAAGAAATGCAGAAGTTGCGAGATGCAGAAAGACAAGAAATCCGAGAAATTCTAACTCCGGAGCAACAGCAAAAAATGGATGTACAACGAGAGAAACGAAAAGAGAAAATGGAGAAGCAGAGGAAAAGCTCTAAAATGCATCACAAGAATCAAGATCGTAGGAAACGAAAATAAATCCGCAACGTAAATTTATCAAAGCAGCCAATTCTGAAAAGAATTGGCTGCTTTACATGAATGTTGCTTCTCCGAAAAACGAATTCATCAGCTCTAGCTGTTCTAAGCCAGGTTTCGTGAAAAATATTCCGGTATTTGTGTCTTTTCTCATACCACGAACGAACAGATACAAAACGCCTCCAAAATCACGATTGTAATCATAATCACTGCCCAGGCGGTGGCTGAGGTAACGATTCACGGCATGGGTATAAATGAGGTATTGAAGATGATAGTTATGATCCCTCATAGCTTCTGCCACAGCTTCGAAACTGTAATCCTTGAGTCTTGGACCGAGATAATTTGTCTTCCAATCGAGCACATAATACTTGCCGTTATACCGGAAGAACAAGTCCACAAACCCGGTCATGATACCTTCGATTTCCGGTGGATATTCTTCGGCGTTTTTTATGGCTATTCCTTCGGAAATCAACTGTTCCAAGGATTTTATTGGAAACAGATCCAGCGGAAAATCAAATTCCATTTCGTGCAGTAACTCATTATTTGAGATTTCGGAGAGGGAAAAAATATCGGTTCCGGTATTGATTTTCGTTTGGAGAACCTCATCCAAAAACATTTCGATTTTTGAAGTATAGCTGTCTTTTTTATCCGGAACAAAACGCTCTATGCTTCGTGCAATAGCATATTTGCGATTTTCGGAATTTGAAAAATCAATGTTTTCAAAAATATCGTGAATAAACGTTCCTGTCTTGGATCCTTTAGTTAGTTCACGGAAAACAAATTCATCGTAATCATTGGTTTTTGTTTCGTAATGGTCGCGTGGAATATATTCTGTTTGAGCGGCGAGCCTGCTGTAACTGGTGCGTGTCCAATTTCTGTGGGAGAGGTGGAAGTTTGGTGCAGTCAATTCAAATTGCTCCAACTTTTCTTCGGATGTATATCCTTTTATTTCATCCATTTCCAAAGGTTGAACTTCTTCTATCAAGCCTTGGGTTTGTGACAAGTTTAAGGCATCGATAAAAGTTGCAAGTGTGGAACCTTTATAATAATTACTTCGGTATATATAACATTTATAAACTGCTCTTGTTAAGGCCACATAAAGCAAACGCCGGTTTTCCTGTTCGCTTTGAACCTTGTATAACATTTCTATATCCTCACCGGCTTGATCACGCGGAATACTGATGTAGTGGCCTTCAGGATTTCGGATGCTGATGATTTTCGACTTCTCTTGGGCGGCAGATCTAATTACAAAATCTAAATAGGGGGCAATAACAATGTTATATTCCAGTCCTTTACTGCTATGTATGGTCACGATGCGCACCGATTCTTCATCCGATTCAATGCGTTGAACCATTTCGTCGTCATTACTGTCCGGTTTTGAAAGGTTTGCTCTTAACCAGTCCAATAATTCTTCCGGCCCAAAATGTTGACGGTTTTCGGTACGGTACAGCACCTCCATAAGGTGATAAAGGTTTGTGATGATGCGCTCGCCGTTTTCGGTATGTTGTCCAATAAGATGCTCGCGCACGTTGAAGCCATGGATAAAATCGGAAAGTGCGGAGTAAATTCCGTTTTTCTGCCATTTTAAAAGGTAATTCCGGAAACGTTCAATGACCAAGTCTTCATCAAGACTCAGGATTTCCTCCGGTGTCCAGTTAATAAAGGAAGTGGTAAGTGCACGATTCACTTTGGCGCGAGTATGCGAAATTATGGCATCAAGGACATACACGAGTTCCTGAGCTTCCGGCGATTGCAGAATTCGCGCATCGGTGACGGTAACAGCGGGAATCCCAATTCTGGACAAAGCAGCCTTCATGCCCTGAGCTTCTTTACGTGTTCTCACCAGCACACCGATATCTGAAGGTTTTATGGCATTTCCTTTTATTGAATAGGCAGGATTATTCAATAAGTCAGATATCTGTTTAACCGCTTCTTCCAGAATGAATTCATTTTTCTGATGGTAACTGAACGTTACCGGGACGATAGGATTTCCATTATAAAGAAGTTCTCCTTTCGTTGAATTTTCAGGAGTGGTGACCGGGAAGTAGCTAATGGCGGCATCTTCTTTTTCTGAATTTGACTTGTAGTAAAAAGTGTCAAAATCTTTTGTGGGCAAGAAGAAATGATTGAGTGCATCTACTAAATTTTTGGAAGAACGGAAATTGGTTGTCATGGTATATTCCTTATCCACATGGCGCCGGGCTTCAAAATAGGTTTCAATATCAGCTTTCCGCCAAGCATAGATGGACTGCTTGGGATCTCCGATAAAGAACACAATGGTATCACTGCCAAACGCTTTTCTGAAGATTTGGTACTGCATTGCATCGGTATCTTGAAACTCGTCGATAAACACAGCTTGATATTTCCAGCGGAGTCCACGAATCAAATCTTGTTGTAGTTTTTGTTTGGCTTTGTTCGGATTTGTATGGTTTAAAGCAAGGTAAAGTTTGGTAATCACATCATCGAAAGTCATCTGATTATATTGAATCTTCTTCCGTTCCACCTGTGTCACAATTTCCTGAATGGCGAAATTGAAGATGTGATTGATGCAG
>DASRWC010000006.1:0-62284 GCA_035654795.1 Flavobacteriaceae bacterium | reverse complement strand
TCAGAACGAGAAGATGAACATCTTGGATTTCTCTTTTGACTTTGAAAATCGTTATACTTTTTGGAGCGGAATAATCGGCGGTTCTTTTCTTGCGCTCTCCTATTTCGGAACCGACCAAAGTCAGGTGCAGCGTTATTTATCAGGAAAAAGCGTGAAACAAAGCCAAATGGGACTTATAATGAACGGATTGTTAAAAGTCCCGATGCAATTTTTTATTCTGCTCGTAGGCGTAATGGTTTTTGTTTTTTACCAATTCAACAGCTCGCCGTTGCACTTCAATCCTTCAGCAGTAAATGCCGTTAAAAATTCTGAATATGCGGCGCAATATGAAGAACTTGAGAAACAAAAAGAAAGTCTCGATGAAAGTCTCATAGATTTACAAATCCTCCGCGGAAAAACAGAAAATCCGGAACAGGAAGCGGAATATGCACAGGAAATTAATGCTTTAAATCAATCGATAAAAGAACTGCGCGCGGAATCTGTTTCTTTAATAAAACAGGCAAATCCGAATGCTGAAACGAATGATAAAGACTACGTTTTCATTCACTTTATCCTGAACAACCTTCACAAAGGTTTTATCGGACTTCTTCTCGCTGTAATCCTAAGTGCGGCAATGTCTTCCACTTCGTCGGAACTGAATGCATTAGGAAGTACCACCGCTATTGATTTATACAAACGCAACCGACCAGGAAAACGTGAAAAACATTATGTCGCGGCATCTCGGGCATTTACCTTGCTTTGGGGAATAATCGCCATAATCGTTGCTTGTTCCGCACATTTATTTGATAATTTGATTCAACTTGTGAATATCATCGGTTCCATATTTTACGGAAACGTTCTCGGAATTTTCCTTTTGGCATTTTTTGTAAAATTCGTAAGCGGAAAAGCTACTTTCATAGCTGCGATTATTACGCAAATCATCATTATCTACATCTGGTGGATAGATTTGATGCCGTATCTGTGGCTGAATTTGGTGGGTTGTGCTATCGTAATGTTTTTGGCAATGGTGCTTCAGGTGTTATTGCCTAAGCCAAAAATAGAAAAAGTTGTTGAATAGATATAATTGAACTTAAATTCGAAAGAATGAAGGATAGAACGAGTTGGACACCGGCACCTGATGAGAATAAACTCGGTATAACCGATACGGATTTAATTAATAAATACGAAGCAGAAGGAATTACTTCTGCAGAATTATTCATATTAGATTTAGAAGTCGAAACTATTTTATCCGTTTAATTAATTTTAAAGATTCACGAAGTAGCTTTTTCAAAGCTCTATGATTGGGCTGGTAAATGGAGAACTGTCAGTGTTTCTGTAGGTAAATTGACTCCACCTGAACCCTATCGGATTCTACAATTAATGTATCAATTTATCGACAACCTGAATTACAAACTCAATAAAGCTAAAACTAAAGATGAGCATTTAGATTGTCTTGTTTTTGCACATTATGAATTTGTAAAGATTCATCCCTTTAATAACGGTAATGGACGGACAGGGCGACTTCTGATGAATATAGTTGCTTTGAAACTAGGTTATCAACCCGTAGAATTATATAGTAGAGAAGGAGAAAGTCGAAAAATATACATTAATGCAATGAAAGCTGCTGACAATGGGGATTTCGAACTCTTATTCTTTCTGATTCGTAAAGAATTGCGTCCCTTCTAATTCTCGTTCCCGCAATAGAGCCAATACAATCTCCTTTATCTTCGACATAGGCACATCCTGATTTTCTAGGGCCATTGTCGAAAACACGGTATTTGAGAGCATTTCGACTAAAAATTGCTTCTCTCTTAACTGTGGATATTTCTCGTAGAATTTCATTCTTGCAAATATATAAGTTTGCAACCTTAACTTCAAGAGATTTTAAAATCTTTAATTGTTATTAAAAAACCCGCCCTCAACAAAGAGAACGGGTTTCTACCATTCATCACTCATCATCTACTTATCTCGGTCTGTCTTGGTCATTTAAAGTCGGGTCCTGATTGCGCTGATTTTCGTCCTGATTGGTTCGAGACGAATTTGTTGGACTTTCGCTTTGCGAACTGTCGGAGAAATCGCTGTGTTCTGAACCTTGAGGTTGATTTAAGCTGCTGTCACGGCCGCTTTGATTATGACTTTGATGTTGCGAACCTTGAGTCAAATCCTGAAATCCTCCCCGGTTGGTTGGATTCTGTTGATTTTGTCCATGTTCACTTCTCTGTCTTAATCTGCTGTCATTATCCTGCTGCTGTTGATGGTGCTGACCTTGCTGTTGCTGATGGTGTTGACCTTCTTGGTGCTGCTGTTGCTGACCTTGCTGCTGACGACCTTGCTCGTGATGAGATTGACCTTGAAATTCGTTGCGTTGTTGGTGTTGATTACTCATTCCGCCAAATTCCGCGCCCGAACCTTGTGAAGGATGGTCGGTTTGGGTTTTTCTCTCACGTTCATTCTCGTGAACTCCAAATTGTCCTTCTGCGGAGTCGCTTCCTCTTTTGTGATTTTGCTCGCTTCGGCTTTGATTGCTTTCACCGTAATCGCTCATTCTGCCGGATGGCGTGTCGCTTCCTGCATCTTGTTGAAAAGTTCTGCCTTCCCTATCGGTATGGGTATGATGTTGGCTTTGGTTTCCGTGTTTGTCATTTCTTTCTTTTGGACTCATAATGCTGCATTTTTTAGGGTTAATTTCTTTTTTTACTTCCATAAAATTAATACAGGATGCAGCTGATTAGTCCTTAAATAACATAACCTTAGGCTACAATTCACAAAGTTTAACGCCCTTTCTTTCATACCGCACCCTGCAC
Organism: Flavobacteriaceae bacterium; assembly: GCA_035654795.1. Lineage (GTDB taxonomy): Bacteria > Bacteroidota > Bacteroidia > Flavobacteriales > Flavobacteriaceae > JAAYLC01. Next base: position 59,501 of record DASRWC010000006.1, on the reverse strand, counting down.
GACTTATCAGGCGCAATTCATTAAATTATAACATTTTATCAGGTCAACCTTTGAAACTCATCAAGGTCTAAGCTTTCACTTTTCCGATATAGTTTTAAACCACGAACAAAAAATTAAAGCTATGTTATTAAGAAAAGAATCAAGCTATGCGACACCTTCCTCGAGAATAATGACGTCGCCGACAAAACCGGTTAAAAAACCTGCTTACGAAATGATTGTGTTCTCCCATTTGCGATGGGATTTTGTTTATCAACGCCCGCAACATCTCATTAGCCGATTATCCAAAACAAGAAAAACACTCTTTATAGAAGAACCCATTGGGAAAGGTCCAAACCAATCGATCGGTTATGAAATAGAAGTAGTCTCCCCCACCCTTAGCGTGCTAAAACCGAAAGTGGACACGATTTATGACATCCATAAAATCTTGCGTCAACTTCAGATTCAGGAAATTCCGATTGCCTGGTTTTACTCGCCTTCTTTTATGGAATTGATGCCGTTTATCGAACCTAAAAAAGTAATCTATGATTGTATGGATGAACTTTCGCTGTTTAAAGGTGCGCCAACAACTATTAAGGAGCAGGAACAGGAACTGATGAAAGTTGCAAACGTAATTTTCACCGGCGGAAGGTCTTTATTTGAATCCAAATCGAAACAACAGAAAAATGTACACTGTTTCCCAAGCTCGGTGGATTTGGTTCACTTTAAAAAAGCAACCGATGAGATAAAAATTCCGGATGACTTAAAAGAAATTCCGAAGCCGACTATTGGATATATAGGAGTAATCGATGAGCGGATTGATATGAAACTTCTTGCAGAAACCGCCAAAATAATGCCTGATTATTCTTTTGTGATGATTGGTCCTTTGGCGAAAATCGGTGAAGCTGATTTGGCTAAGGGCGACAACATCCATTATCTCGGAATGAAATCATATAACGAACTTCCGAATTATCTCGCCGGTCTGGATTACACGATGATGCCTTTTGCGCTGAACGACGCCACACGGTTTATCAGTCCCACAAAAACGCTGGAATATATGGCTGCCGAAAAACCGATTATTTCCACAGCTATTAAGGATGTTGTTTCCCAATATTCTGATTGCGTAAAGATTGTGGATTCTGCCGAGCAATTTAAAAAAGCCGTGGAAGCAATTGAAAACGACAAAAAGAGAAGTTTTCTACCACTTTATAAAAATGTTTTGGACACCACTTCTTGGGACCATACGGCAATGAAAATGTCTGAACTTATAAATCTGGTTGTGGTATGAAGGGAGATATTTTAGTTATTGGTGCCGGAATTTCCGGTGCTGTTCTGGCAGAACGTTATGCTTCCAAAGGACATAAAGTGGTCGTCTTGGAACAACGAAACCATATTGGCGGAAATTGTTACGATTACATTGACGAAAACGGAATTTTAGTCTCAGAATACGGCGCGCACCTGTTTCATACCAACTATGAAGATGTGTGGGAATATGTTAATCGGTTTTCCGAATGGTATCCGTGGAAGCATAAAGTCATTGCTAAAGTGGATGATAAAATGGTTCCCATTCCCGTAAACATTGATACTGTGAATGAACTCTTCGGAACCAATATTCAGAATGAAGATGAAATGAAAGCTTGGTTAGAAGAAAATCGTGTTCCGATAGAAAATCCGAAAAATGGCGAAGAAGCGGTGTTGAGTAAAGTTGGACCCATGCTTTATGAGAAAATGTTTAAGTATTACACCAAAAAACAATGGGATAAATTTCCCGACGAATTGAATGCGGAAGTTTTAAACCGCATTCCCGTTCGCACCGACCATAACGATTATTATTTTTCCGATAAATATCAAGCGTTGCCTAAAGGCGGCTACACGCAGATGTTCGAGAAAATTCTGAACCACCCAAACATTTCCGTTCATTTAAATACCGATTATTTCGACGTAAAAGATGACCTTCCGGAATTTGAAAAAATTTTTTATTCCGGCCCAATTGACCGTTTTTTCGATTTTAAACACAGCATCGGTCAGCAACTGGAATATCGCTCAATCAATTTTGTGAAAGAGACGGTGAATCAGGAATACTTTCAGGAAAATTCGGTGGTGAATTATCCCGGACAAGAAGTGGATTTTACACGGATTGTGGAATATAAACATTTCGGGAATCAGAAATCGGAAAAAACGACCATTGTACGCGAATACACAACCGATGACGGCGACCCGTATTATCCGGTGCTCAATGAAAAAAACTTGAAGATCTACAGGAAATATCAAGAAGAAGCCGATAACCATCCCGACATCCATTTTGTTGGAAGATTGGCAAACTACAAGTATTTCAATATGGATGAAGCGTTTAAAAATGCTTTGGAACTTTTCAAAAAAGTATATGCTGAAGCCAAGAACAAAGAACCAATAGTTGAGCTATGAAAAGCAACGTTATCCCGCCGCTCAAGAGTTTTTTTATGGGCGGCTTCGAATGCGCGGACCATATTAACCGTTCGGGAATTCGAATAAATCTTCAAAAAGAAACGGAGCACGATTTACGGGTTTATGACGATTATAAATTATTAAAAGATATCGGAATTTCGGTGGTTCGCGAAGGAATCTGCTGGAGCGACGTGGAAGCAAAACCTTTCGAATTTGATTTTTCACGTCTGGACCCGTTGTTCAATGCCGCATTGAGCCATGATATTCAGATTATCTGGGATTTATGCCATTTCGGATATCCCGACGGACTCATTCCTACGCATCCGCAATTTACGGCACGTTTTGTAGCGTTGACGGAAGCTTTTCTGAATTATCACCACAAAATGAGGCCGCAAATTCCGTGGATTATCCCGATAAACGAAATCAGTTTTCTTTCCTGGCATTCTGGCGATGTTCGTGGCACCGTTCCGTTTGCGGTGAATAGCGGCTTTGACATCAAATATCATTTATGCAAAGCAGCCATTGCTGCGATGCATAAAATCAGAGAATCTTTTCCCGATACGGTTATACTGGCTGTGGAGCCGCTGGTTAAAGTGCATCCTTCCGGAATTGAATCCGATTTTCTTACCGTTTTCGAAAAGCACGAAATTCAATATCAGGCAATGGATGTTTTAACGGGAAGAATGTGTCCCGAATTGGGCGGCGATGAAGGTTTAATTGATGTTTTCGGCGCAAATTATTACTACAACAATCAGTGGAATGATTTGAACCAAACCATTCCGTGGCCTGATGCGCACGGACTTTTGACTCCTTTTTCTGACTTACTGGAAGAAGTGTACGGGCGCTATGGATATCCCATAGTTATTACAGAAACCGGTCATTTCGGATTGTTGAGAAAACAATGGATGAAGGAAATTTTAGTAGAAGTCGCAACGGCAATGAAAAATAATGTTCCCATTCACGGATTGTGCATCTATCCGGTAATCGACCGACCCGACTGGGATGACCTGTCGAGTTTTTCAAATTGTGGTATCTGGGATATGGATAGCTTCAAAAATCGAAAACCACATCAGCCTTATATCGAATCCATTCGGGAAGGACAGGATTTATTTGAAAAATTATTGGCTGTTGCTGTAATAAATCCTGCTGTTAATCCAAAAAAAATCTCGTCGTTAAATTCCCTTTAAACTTGGCTTAAAAAAAATTTAATGCCCCACCTTCCTCCACAGGTGCTCCATACCTTTAAGAAAAAAGATATGGAAGCACCTATTCACTTTAATACAGAAAACGTTATTGAAACCTTTAAATCGTTCATTCTCGATAAATCCCACCCATGCGTTATGGCAAAATCGGTTTTTATGGGAGACAACTACGACCTTCACACCTATAATAAACTTGGAAGTCCTCTGGTGGCGGAGCGAATGATAAAAGACATCGAAAATTATATCGAAAACTATGATTTCGATGATAACGTCTTCAAATCTTTTATAGCCGTTTTTCCGGAGCAGGAAATTGTTTCGGAAATCGAATTTGAAAACCTGCTTTGGCGGCAGTTGCAATTTCTTCACGAAAAAGACAACACCCCTTGGGATGACCGTGTAAGTGACGACCCCGACAGCGCCAATTTCAGCTTCAGCCTTGCCGGAAGAGCATTTTATGTTATTGGGATGCACCCAAAATCTTCACGAATGGCCAGACAAACTCCTTGGCCCGCCTTGGTCTTTAATCTTCATGCACAATTTGAAAAACTGAGAGAAATGGGTGTTTATCAAAAGGTTCGCGACCGAATCAGAAAACGCGATGAGAAATTACAAGGGTCTATAAATCCAATGTTGGAAGACTTTGGGGAATCAAGTGAAGCTTTGCAGTACAGCGGCCGGCAGGTTTCTCAAGAATGGAAATGTCCTTTTCATAAAAAGCAATAGTCTTCCTATCTTAGACGAATGTATCAGCCCAAAGCACATAAAAGAAACGATAAGGGATTCATTTTCAAGTTTATAAAACAACATCCTTTTGCCGTTTTTGTTATTTCCGACAAAGATTTATTGGCAACACATATTCCTATCCTGATAGACGGCGACGAAAGTCATTTCCGATTGTTTGGTCACATTGCCAATCACAACGAGATGCTGCCATTCTTGAAAGACGGAAAGAAAGCTTTGTGCATTTTTCATGGAGCGCATACCTACGTCTCTTCTTCCATTTACACCAAACCCGATATCAGCACCTGGGATTATTCAGCTGTCCATGTGAATGTGAAAATGATCATTCAAAGTGATGAAGAATTAACCGCATCCTTGGAAAGACTGATATGCGTTTTTGAAAAACAACAAGAACACCCTTTATATAAAGAACAAATTCCAAAAGAAATCTGGCAGGAAGATTTTTCTAATATCACAGGCTTTTGGATGGAACCCATTCGCATTCAAGGAATTCACAAATGGCATGGAAATTTTGAAAAAGAAGAACGACATCACATCGCGCAGCAGTTAAGCCAAAAGAATTTATGTCCGAATTTTTCCACGGAAGAAATAATTAAAAATTTTTATGATTCACAAGATTAAACCCCAATCCGGTGCAGCCTTCACCCTTAAAAAAGGTCAGAAATTAAAAGTCATCGACCCGAAAGGCAGCCAAGTAAGCGACATGGTTTTATTTAATGCAGAAGACACAAGAGAGAAAATATCCTCCGGAAAAACCATGGATTTTGAAGAAAGTATCCTGATTACCCACGGAAATTATTTATGGAGCAACCGAAGCCGGAAAATGATGAAAATCCTTGAAGACACCAATGGTCGGAATGATTTCCTTTTGGCTCCTTGCAGTCCGGAAACTTTTCAGATTATGTATAACAATCCGGAGTATCATCCGAGTTGCTTTGAAAATCTCTATACCAATCTCGCGCCTTTTGGAATAAAACCCGACGATATTCCTACCGCTTTCAATATTTTTATGAATGTGGTTTTTGATGAAACCGGAAAACTACAAGTATTGCCGCCAACGAGTGTGGCTCACGATTTTGTTTTGTTCGAAGCAGAAATGGACCTGATAATCGGACTCACAGCATGTTCCGCGGAAGACAGTAACGGCGGAACTTTTAAACCGATTCACTACGAAATTATCGAGTAGAAAATTTTGATAGTTTTTTAATACAATTCTACTCAAATGGACACCATATAAATTTTTTTAGATACTTAAACTCTTCATTATCAACTTACCTTTGGGTATAACCTTAAAACAAAATGCTATGGCAACTCATGAAAAAAACAAAAATGAAGAGAAAAAAACTGCTGCTGCAAACAAACAGAGTGGTACTAAATCTCAATCCTCTTCAAACAAGACAAGCGGAGACAAAGACAAAAACAAAAAGAAGTAAGATAAGGATTTAGTTCTTCAGAAGATGCCGTTCCTCAGTCGAACGGCATCTTTTTATAGAATTGTGGAAAGATATAACAGGAGTAATTCTTTCTTCTCTTAGTATAGGAAACATTTCAATTAATTCATTTTATAAAATCAATTAATTGAAATTTATCAATCAATTACTTGATTTTGAAAAACCAAGTAATTGATTTTATAGATACTCTTGTTATTTCAATTATTTCTCCTGTTTTATTTGAAAAGATACTTGTTCCTACTTCCGACAAAATAGTTCTTCGGAAAGATTATTTCTGTTAAACATTGTTTAAGCGATAAATCAGAACCCTACAGAAACCGTATTTTTAAAAGAAAAGCTATGAGCAAACCAAAAGAATTTCCCGAGCAGTCTCAACCACAACCGGGGAAACAGCATAAAATGCATCCGGAACCTGAAATTATTCGCGACTCCTATAAAGGAAGTGATAAGTTAATAAACAAAGTAGCCTTGATTACCGGTGGAGATAGTGGAATTGGCAGAAGTGTGGCGGTTCATTTTGCCCGAGAAGGCGCCGATATCGCAATCGTTTATTTGGAAGAAGATAAGGATGCGAAAGAAACTCAAAAGCTTGTTGAAAAAGAAGGACGAAAATGCCTGATAATTTCCGGCGATTTAAAAGATGCTGCGTTTTGCAAGGAAGCCATTGAAAAGTGCGTAACCCAATATGGCAAATTGAATATTCTCATCAACAACGCTGCAATACAGTTTCCAAAGGATTCGCTGCAAGAGATAAGTTGCGAGCAGTTGGAAACTACTTTTAAAACCAATATTTTCTCCATGTTTGAAGTCACCAAAGCAGCACTGAAACATTTGAAAGAAGGCGATGCGATTGTGAACACAACTTCTGTTACTTCTTTCCGCGGAAGCGATCATCTTTTAGATTATGCTGCTACAAAAGGAGCGATAACCAGCTTCACCCGCTCGCTTTCCCAAAATTTGATGGACAAGAAAATTCGCGTAAACGGTGTAGCTCCCGGACCGATATGGACGCCGCTTATTGTTTCAACTTTTGACAATGTCTCCGATTTTGGACAAGATTCCCCCATGAAAAGAGCCGGGCAACCCAGTGAAGTCGCGCCGGCTTATGTTTTTCTCGCTTCCGAGGACAGCAGTTATATCAGCGGTCAGTTCATTCACGTAAACGGTGGCGAACAGGTGGGCAGTTAGAATTTTGAAGATTGCCCTCTCATTCTGGCTCTGATTTCGGAAGGAGTTTTACCATAGCGGTCTCGAAATATTTTGGAAAAATAGCTTTTACTGCTGATTCCTACTTTATAAGCTATTTCCGAAAAGGATAAATCCGTGTTTTTTATCAAACTACTTGCTTCCAACAAACGCCTATCTTGGATATAACCATTGACAGTAGTATTGAATATACTCTTAAATCCAGCTTGAAGTTTATTGACATTTAAGCCCACTTCCCGCGCTAATTCCTGAATGGTTCCCATTGATGCCAGATTTTCATCAATTATTTTTGATGCCTTATAAATGGAATCAACTTCTCTCTTGAGCAAAACAGACTGTTGGCCTCCATCGAGCTGTGCATCATGGTATTCCATAAGTTGAATATTCAAAATTTCATAGGTTTTGCTATGGATGAAGATGTTTTTCTCAAAAGGTTGCCCAACAAAATCATTCATTTCATTAAACACATCTGCCGTTTTTAGGCTATAACTACCTTGGAAAAAGAAAGCTTGTTCTGCGTTTAGATCCTCAAGCAAAGCTTTAATGTCGGGTTGTGCATTATTTATTTCACAAGCCATGGTCTCATAAAACTTCTTTCGATCAATTTCAATATTGTTGATTTTGGTTCGGACTCCGGCACGAAAACGAAGAATATGTCCGTTGTGCTGCGGACTGGCTACTATAATATTTTGTAATTCATCTACTTGATGTTCTTCGTCTGACTTTTCAAAAAGCTGAACAAATTGGCCTTCTTCGCAATAGATAAACTTTAAGGGGTGTACTTTGTTCACAATAAATTTTATTTCAGTGTCCACATTAAAAGTGCAATCGTAAAGCAGCATACCAATTCCTTCTCCAAAATTTATCCCTCTGATTTGTCCTTTTCCGATGTGTGGCGGAATTTTCAAACAATACTCTTCGCAAGTATTGGAAAAAGTTGTTTCCATTTCTTTTGATAAGTCGCTCATTACATCTTTAAATGGAATGGAGCGAGAAACTATAGTCTTCATTGCTGATTTTTTTAAAGGATTTTGAGTGGTAATTTTTTCACCTTAAAAGTACTTGAATTCTATCACCTTAAAACATTTGATAAGTTAAGATTTGTAGAATAAAACAGGAAGAATAAAATATATTTCTTTATTATTAAAAAGTTTAGTAAAATTAACTTTAATAATTTATTACAACTTTTCCACATATTGTATTTGTACCTTGTAAACAATTTGAATAAAATCTCTATGACCAAGACCAAAAGCGAATATGAAGAGAAAAGAGACTTCTCAAAAACTAAAGAACCTCAAGGCGGAACGGTAAAAGGCAATCCTGATAATCCTTCGTTTGTTATTCAGAAACATGATGCCACCAATTTGCATTATGATTTCCGTCTTGAAATAGATGGCGTTCTAAAATCTTGGGCGGTTCCCAAAGGACCAAGTATCGATCCTTCGGTGAAACGAATGGCCATCCCCACAGAAGATCATCCTTTAGAATACGGGAATTTTGAAGGAACCATTCCCGAAGGCGAATATGGCGGTGGCACTGTGATGATCTGGGATACAGGCACTTTTAAAAATTTGAAAAAGACCAAAGATGACAAAGAGATCTCTCTTACTGAATCTTACAAGATGGGCACTCTTGAATTTTGGTTGCAAGGAAAGAAGCTACAAGGCGGTTATGCGCTGATAAAAATGAAAAAAGGACCGATGAAGGACAACTGGCTTCTAATAAAAATGAATGATTCTGAAGCCAACTCTCGTCAGGAACCTGCGAGCACTCAAAACAACAGTGCGGTTACGGGAAGAACAATGGCACAGATAGCTAAAGAGGAAGGTGAATAAAACAATATAAACATGTCAATAAATATTGCCGGTATAGAAATTACCCATCCGGATAAAATAATTTATCCGGCTCTGAACATTACGAAGCTGGAGATGGTGAAGTATTATGAAAAGGTTTCAGACAAAATGCTCAAATTCCTGAAAGACAGACCTCTGACGCTCCATCGATTTCCAAACGGTGTAAACGAAGAGGGATTTTATCAAAAAAATGCCAGTGATTATTTTCCAACTTTTGTAAAAACTGTTGAAATTGAAACTGAAGGAAAAAGTATTTCTCAAGTTGTGTGCAATACCAAACGAACGCTAATCTATCTGGTAAATCAAGGAACTGTAAGTTTCCATATTTGGGGTTCTAAAATAGACATGATTAATAAACCGGACCGAATAGTTTTTGATCTGGATCCAAGCAGCAATAATTTTGATGAAGTGAAAGAAGCGGCAAAAATAGTTCGTAAGCACCTGAAAAGTAAAGGCGAAAAGCCCCAAATCATGACCACCGGTCAGTCTGGTTTACATGTTTTCTACAAAATCAGACGAACTAAATCTTTTGATGAAGCAAAGGCTGAAGCAAAAATTTATGCCCAAAGACTGGAGAAAAATCATCCGGAAATCTTTACAACTGCGCTTCGAAAAGACAAGAGAGACGGAAAGATTTTTCTTGATTATCTCAGGAACGCTTATGGACAAACCGCTATATGTCCATATTCCCTCAGACCAAATGCCATAGGTGGAATTGCTACTCCTATACCATGGTCTCATCTAAATGACTTAAAAGCCTCTGATCAGTTCAACATTAGTAATCTAAAAAAATAACCAAATGAATATCCTTTATCTTCATGGGTTAGACAGCAGTTTATCACCCGAGAAAGAGAAAATTCTTGAAAAACACGGAGAAATTTTTTCCCCGGCCATAGATTATAGAGAACAGTATGATAGTATTTCTATAATCACCGAGCAATTTCGCGAAGAAAAAATTTCTGTAGTAATCGGAAGTAGCATGGGCGGGTTTGCCGGATATTATATTGCTGACACGTATCAAGTTCCGGCTCTTCTTTTTAACCCGGCGCTTGCAGCCCGCTCCGTCTCTCAAAAAATTCCATCAATTCCCGAACCCTATTTAAGTTATAAATATTTTGTACTCGGGTCATTAGACGATGTAATTAAACCTGTGGACACGCTCAACTTCCTGGGGAAAAATCTTCAAAGGCACACAAATTATGATATTCAAATATTATACAGCCTTGGTCATCAAATTCCGGCAGATATTTTTGAGAGAGAAGTCAGATCTTTTTTCCAGAAAATTAGAAGTTTTTAGTGTTTAATATCAAAAAACTTCGGATATCGCAAAATGAGATATCCGAAGTTTTACCGGTTTCAGCTGCTATTTTTTAACCAATAGGTTTCCCTTCTTCTTCCATCTTCATTTTGGTATATTCTAAAACCAAGGCACTAAGCCATTCCCATTTCACTTCTTTAAGAGGATACTTTTCCATAAATTTCTTACTGTCTCCGAACAAAAATTCATATTCTTTTTTCAAATCCTTCTTCTGTAGCCAGAAAACACGATCGCCTTTCTTTACATAATAAGAAAAAATGACTCCGCCTCCCAATGTGGGGCCCATGCCCAATTTTACTCCTTTACTTTCTTTTGCCTCAGAATCATGAAAGAAAGAAATGTAGTCATCAAATTCGGGATTTACAAGTTGCATAACTACTTCACGAGCATCTTTTTTGTTTTTCAGTTTGACTTTTTGATTTACAAAATAACTTGCATCTTTTGAACGAAGTTTTTTACCCGATATGCGGCCAACTCCCCAATTATTCGCTAATTCGGCAGATTTTCCAAAAGATTCAAATCCGCTTGCGTAAAGCCAAGCCTCTGCAATTTCGGCAGCCGAAAAACTTTTTTTCTCATCGGTCACGCTGTCTCTGAAATTAATGGCAATGATCTGACCTTTTTTATAATCTACTCCCCTACAGAATCCTCTATAGGTCTTTCCGTCTTTTGTTACTAGCGTAGAAACTTTTTTGGTAGCAGGCTTAACAAATCCGGGGTTGAACATATAAGTATTCAACATTTTCTTCTCTTCCGATGAATACTTTTGCGCACTCACGGTTATTGCGCATAATAGAAATAAAAATTTAATAGTTGTTTTCATAAGTGGGATTTTAAATTTGATTCAATATTCCAAAAAAAAGAAGGTGAAGTAAATAGTACTTTCGTGTGAATTTCTGAGTCTAATTCCTTTTATTGAATAAGTTTGCAGCTCTATATTAAAGTCCAAAGTATGAGCCTTACTCTCGATGAAAGGATCGACCAATCGGAAACGAGAATTTTCAAAGCTGTTTTTCCAAACACAACCAATCATTATGATACTTTATTTGGAGGTACTGCCATGCAATTGATGGATGAGGTTGCATTCATCACCGCAACACGATTTAGCAGGCAACGGATGGTAACCGTGTCATCAGATAGAATTGATTTTACAAAACCCATTCCCGCAGGCACTATTGTAGAATTGATTGGTCGTGTAACCTATATAGGTCGAACCAGCCTCAAGGTAAGAGTAGATATTTTTATTGAAGAAATGTATTCCCCAAACAGAGAAAAGGCTGTGAAAGGAGAATTTACTTTTGTAGCAATAGATGAAAATAAACGCCCGGTGACTATTCCAAAATAATTTTTATGATTCCTTGGCATCAATATTTATTGGGAATTCTTTTTCTGTTGGCCGGAATAAACCACTTCAGAAAACCAAAAATCTATGAAAAAATAATCCCACCATTTTTCCCCGTCCATAGCACTTTAGTTATCCTTAGTGGTGTGGCCGAAATGGTTTTGGGATTTATGATCATGAATAAAAATACCCAAACAGTTGCTGCGTGGGGAATAATTACACTCCTTATCCTTTTCCTGCCGATTCATTTTTTTATGCTTAAGAATGAAAAAGCATCCTTAAAACTTCCAAAATGGATTTTGATCTTGAGGATACCACTGCAATTTCTGCTGGTGGCTTGGGCCTTTCTTTACACATAAATTTTTAATCAAAGATCTCATTGAGTAAAGCTGCCAATCTTAATCCTCCCTTTTGCAATTGTGTACGCAACGGGTTCATATACTTGAACATGTATTCATAGCTCAATTTATCCCCATCTTTAATATTGCTGTATATGTCTTGGGTTAGCACGCGTACATCATACATCCAATCCAGAATGTTTCCTTTTTGAATTTCGGCTATTTCCTGGGGAGAAAGCTTATCAACATTGGCTGCCAGTTCGGTATAACTCATCTGGTAGCTGTCGATCATTTTAGAATCCCATACCGTATGAAGATTTGTCCCCTCGTTAAACCATCTTACCTGGATTCTATTCCCCCCCCTGTCTTCAGCTAAGCCGATATGTAAAGGCTGATGAAGGTCTCCAATAAAATGCACCAACATTTTTAGATAAAATATTTTATCTGCACGATTGGAATTCTCATCCTTTAAAACCTCTATGGCTTTATTGATGCCATAAATGATATCTCCTTTAGAGTCTTTTGGTGAGTTTTCATATCGAGCATTAAAAGGAAAATTCACATAATGCCAAGGTCCGTATTTATCATAGCTTCTATCACTCTTAATATCGTCTCCGAAATTGGCCACAAAAGCAAGAGTATGGCCGTCGAGTAAATCCCGAACTGCATTTTTCGCTTTAAAAGAAAGATGTTTTTCTGCTATTTCTCCCACTGCTCTATGCCCCGTTTTTCCCCAATCATCTGCATAGATCGAGAAAGGAAGACAGATAAAAATGACAAAAAGTGTATAAATTTTTTTCATTGTAATGCGTTTGTTTTCCAAAGATACCACCGTTTCTCAATTTTTAAATCCGATTTGGAAAAGAAGCACTTCCAATCGAGCTTTTTTTTCTTATACCTTTGTATAATTATCCTGTTGCTAATATGAAAAAATTAAGCTTCTTCCTGTTTTTCACTTTTTTTATTTCTCATTATTTAATGGGGCAAATCGCATCATCAAATTCGGAAGAAATTGAAATATCTCATCTTATAAGTGGAACTCTTTTAGTGCCGCAAAAAACCTCTCCTATTCCCTTGGCCATCATCATTGCAGGGAGCGGACCCACAGACAGGGATGGAAACCAGCCCATGATGAAGAACAATTCACTACGTTTTCTCGCAGAAGAATTGGTTGAAAATGATATTGCCACTTTCAGATATGACAAGAGACTCATAAAGCTCATCCAAACTAGAAATATAGTGGAAAGAAATATCCGTTTTGGAGATTTTATAGAAGATGCCATTGATGTGCTGCATCATTTCAAAAATGATGAGCGTTTTTCAAAAATATTCATAATCGGTCATAGTCAAGGTTCTTTAATTGGCATGATTGCGGCTAAAGAAGGTGCTGATGGTTTTATTTCCATTGCCGGGGCCGGTCAGGAAATAGACGATGTAATTGTAGATCAATTGGAAGCTCAAGCCCCACAACTTAAGGAAAGTGCTCGAATTGCCTTTGACGACCTCCGTTCTAATGGTTATGCTGCCGGATATGACCCGGGACTGGCTTCCATCCTTAGAAAAGAGATTCAGCCCTTTCTACTTACTTGGATGCAATATGATCCAAAAGAAGAAATCAAAAAATTGAACATTCCTGTTTTGCTTATCAATGGAGATAAAGATTTTCAGGTGCAGTTATCAGAACTTGAACTATTAGCCAAGGCAAAACCTGATGGACAAAAGAAGATTATACGTGGAATGAATCACATCCTTAAAAAGGTAGATGATATGGGACTGGAAAACCAGAAAACCTATAACATTCATCACCTTCCCATTATTCCGGAGCTTACAGCAATTATTTCAAAATTTATCCATAAAAATAGTTCAAGATAAATTGTAATTTGCGCGCTTTTAACTCTGCGTAAATTAGAATGACAAAATGATAGAAGACACTACTCCTATTTTTACTGATGACACCATTGTATTTGGGATATTGATGGCAGTATTAGGTTTTATTTTCTACACCTCATCTAAGAAATCCGGTTTTTGGAAAAAATTCTATTCTATTATTCCCGCTCTGTTTCTGGCTTACTTATTCCCCGCTATACTCACTTCAGCCGGGCTCATAAGTCCGGAATGGGTTTCCGTAAATGATGCCGGAGAAGCATTTAAGGGAAGCTCCGGGTTATATTATATGTCCAGCAGGTATTTACTCCCTGCAGCGCTCATTTTAATGACATTAAGCATAGACCTTAAAGGCTTAATAAACCTTGGGCCAAAAGCACTTATAATGTTTTTAACCGGAACGGCAGGTATTATTCTGGGAGGTCCCATTGCTGTATTATTGGTAGGAACCTTTTCTCCGGAAACTGTAGGAGGCGAAGGTGCCGATGCTGTATGGCGAGGTCTCTCTACTCTTGCCGGAAGCTGGATAGGAGGCGGAGCAAACCAAACTGCCATGCTCGAAATTTATGGATACAATCAAAAACTTTATGGAGGAATGGTATTTGTTGACATTGTGGTGGCAAATATTTGGATGGCTATTATTCTTATAGGAATCGGAAAATCAGCCAAGATTGATAAGTGGCTAAAGGCAGATAATTCTGCCATAGAAAGTTTAAAAACTTCCATTTCCGAATACACAAAAAAAGTTGACCGAAATCCTACCCTTACTGATCTTATGATTTTAATGGGTATAACCTTTGGAGCAGTGAGCATAGCACATCTTGGCGGCGATTTTTTTGGGGACTATTTTGGAAAAATTGTCAATAGAATGCCTCACGGTATCACCAGAAATATTTTCACCTTTCTTGATTCATCTTTTTTCTGGATGATAAGCATTACCACTATTATCGGAATTCTTCTTTCATTTACTAGAGCAAAAACTTATGAAGGTGCCGGAGCAAGTAAATTTGGAAGTGTTTTTATTTACATACTGGTGGCAACAATAGGAATGAAAATGGATTTGACCATGATTTTTGATAACCTCGGACTCATAATTATTGGTTTGGTATGGATGGCTGTTCACGCGGGGTTAATGATTCTTGTTGCCAAACTCATTCGTGCTCCTTATTTTTTTCTTGCCATTGGAAGTCAGGCAAATGTGGGTGGCGCCGCTTCTGCTCCTATAGTGGCATCTGCTTTTCATCCTTCTTTGGCAACAGTAGGAGTTCTTTTAGCTGTCTTTGGATATGCTATTGGAACTGTGGGCGCCATCATTTGTGCCATGTTAATGCAACTAGTTTCGGGAGGATAATTTTTTAAAAAAGTGCCATATTTGCAACCCCAATTTATAAACTTATGCGTTACCTGCTCCTCTCACTATTTTGTTGTACATTATTTTTTTCATGTCAAAAAGACACCCGAGATCTTCAAATTTCCGGCAAGGTCAAAGGACTGAAAAGAGGTCATCTTTTTCTCCGTAAGTGGGATGATTCTGTGTTGGTAGCCATTGATTCTGTGAAGGTAGAAGGCGACTCCGAATTTAAACTGGGGTATTCTCTAAAAGAGCCCGAAGTTCTATTTCTGTCAATCCAAGTAAAAGGAGGAGTTTTTATGGATGACGAAATTTCATTTTTTGCTGAACCCGGGGAAATGCATGTTGAAACTAAACTTGATCATTTTGGAAGTGCTGCACAAATTACGGGATCTTTGAATGATAGTTTATGGAGGAACTATCTTAAAATTAAACAGCGTTATTCGGATAAAAACCTCGAGCTAATCCGGGAAAAACTAACTACAAAGAGCAAGAATAGAGATTCTATAGTCCAAAGCATAGAAGCCAAGGAAAGAGCCTTGCAAGTATCCAGATATATGGCAACGGTAAATTTTGCACTGAATCATAATTCTCATGAAGTTGCCCCCTATGTTGTTCTGGATGAAGCATTACATCTTCGGACAAAATATTTAGACACTGTTTATCAAGCTCTGCAGCCTCAAATCCAAGACTCCAAATACGGTAAAATGCTATTTAATCTGATTCAGAACCGTAAGGAGCGCGAAAAAGAATTGTAGTTCTGCTGATACATCCGGGAATTTACTTTTTAAAATAGCAGCCTTTTCCGAGATAATCTGTAATTTTAAATTCTCTTAACCAATTTAGAATTATGATTAAAAATATTGCCGTCCTCGGACTGGGAAAAGTGGGAAGTCTGGTAGCCACACTGTTAAATTCAAAGTATTCTGTTGAGGGAATGGATCAAAAAGAACCTCCCGGAAATTATTCATTTAAATTTAAGGAAGGAGATGTCTCTGATGAAGCAACGCTTAGAGCCTTTTTTAGAGACAAAGAGGCTGTAGTTTCTGCCTTGCCGTTTTTCTTGAACATTGGCGTGGCAACCATCGCAGCTGATATGGGAGTTCATTATTTTGATCTCACTGAAGATGTTCCAACTTTGAATGCCATTCGGAAAATAGCCGAAAACAGCACATCCGTTTTAGCACCACAATGTGGTCTTGCTCCGGGATTCATTGGCATTTTAGGGGCAGGATTATACAAGCAATTTTCAGAGATCAGAGCTGTAAAACTTCGAGTTGGCGCCCTTCCCCTTCATCCCATGGGGCAGTTCGGATATAGCTTTACTTGGAGTGCTGAAGGCGTAATAAATGAATACTTAAACGATGCCGAAGTCATTCACAACGGCAAGAGAAAAATGGTAAGTTCTTTAGATGATCTTGAATCCATAAACATTAACGGCCGGCAATATGAAGCATTTTCTACCTCAGGAGGATTAGGAACAATGTGCGAAACGCTTGAAGGAAAAGTAGATACTCTTAACTACAAAACCATGAGATATCCGGGCCACAGAGACGCTATGAAATTGGTTTTGTATGACTTACAACTAAAGAATGATCGACAACTGGCAAAAGAAATATTAAACAATGCACTCCCTCTTGTGGATGATGATATTGTTCTGGTCTATGCAGCAGTTGAAGGAAAAATTGATGGCAGGATGCATCGAAAAGAATTCAGCGAATCTTATAGAAAGATTCTTATCGATGGGGAAGAGTGGCGCGCAATTAGCTGGACGACCGCCTGTAGTATCGCGGCGGTTGTGGATATGGTATCTGAAGGAAAACTTCCGGGCAAGGGCTTCATAAAGCAAGAAGACATATCCTTGACAGAGTTTTTAAACTCTTCTTTTGGAGGAATGTATGAAACCTATAAAGACTCTAAGTAAGGGAGAGATCATATAGAATTTTAACTTAATGAATAAAAAACAGAATGCCGGAAATTGTTATTGATGCGCGAGAAGCATTTATTAGTGAACATATGTCTGTTCGCCGAATTCTGCCCTTTCGGAAAAGGCGCATGGTAGGCCCTTTTATTTTTATGGACCATGCCGGACCTATTTCCATTCAGCCCTCACAAATGGAGAGGATGGATGTTTTGCCCCATCCGCATATCGGCCTTTCAACGGTTACCTATCTTTTTGGCGGTCAGGTAACACACCGAGACAGTCTTGGGGTAGAACAGATTATACGGCCCGGTGAAGTAAACTGGATGACAGCAGGGAAAGGAATATCTCATTCAGAAAGGTTTGAAGATCCGGTAGTTCTGGCAAAAACCTCTCTCGAAATGCTGCAAACCTGGGTGGCACTACCGGAAGAATATGAAGAAATTGATCCTGAATTTGACAATTATAAGCCGGAACAACTTGGTACCTATACCGATAAAGGAATCTGGATGCGCATGATTGCCGGCTCTGCCTACGGATTAAAAAGTTCGGTGAAAACTCATTCTCCCCTATTCTATTGCCACGTCAACCTTGAAGCGGGTGCCAGACTTGATCTACCAAGAGAACATGCTGAGAGAGGTGTTTATATTGCGAAAGGCACTCTGGAAGTAAACGGGTATACTTACAAAAAAGGACAGCTTCTTGTGTTTTCAAAAAATGAAGAAGCCATATTAAAAGCCAAAGACGCAGTTACCATAATGTTATTGGGCGGTGAGACGGTTGGAGAAAGACACATTTGGTGGAATTTTGTTTCTTCCAGTAAAGAACGCATAGAACAAGCCAAAGCAGATTGGAAAGCAGGAAGAATTGCTCTACCGCAACAGGATAATGAAGAATTTGTACCGCTTCCGGAAAATGCTTTTAGAAAACGGACAGATTCTGATGATGCTCCCGAACCTCAAGCCTTGTCATAGAAATCATAAACATACAAAAAATGAAAGTGATTATAAATACAGATAAAGCTCCTGCTCCTATTGGACCTTATAATCAATCCGTCAAATTTGGGAACTTACTGTTCACCTCCGGTCAGATTGCCATAAATCCCAAAACGGGTGATTTGGTTTTATCGGGTATCGAAGAAGAAACAACCATGGTTATGGAAAATCTCAAGGCTGTTTTAGAAGAAGCGGGAGCCACATTTGAGGATGTTATAAAAGTTACCATATTCATCAGCGATATGAATAATTTTGGCGCGATAAATAAAATATATGGTTCTTATTTTAACGAAGCCACGGCACCGGCAAGAGAAACGGTGGAAGTTGCAAGATTACCCCGTTCTGTAAATGTTGAAATATCTATAATTGCCGGATTAAAATAGATTCTATTCCTTCTGATCCTCTTTTGTCTTCGGACCTCTTTTATAAATCACCAACCCGTTTAAAAAATTCCGAAGAAATTGGTCTCCGCATTCCATGTATTTAGGGTGATTTTCTTTTCGAAAAATCGCTCCCAGTTCGCTCTTGGATATTTTAAAATCCACTAAAGAACAAATATGAACAATATCTTCGTCTCGCAATTTTAGAGCAACACGAAGTTTTTTCATGATATCATTATTACTGAGCGCCATGTACATTTCAATTTCAGCGAATGTAAAATCTTTTTCTTCATCTTCCTTAACTTCTTGTTATTTTTTGATTTAAATGATGTTAACACCCTCCTGTTGACCTTTTTCTTTTATTTAAATTTATTAGAAATAACAAAGATTATGAAAGACATGGAAAAGAAAAAAAAAGAAAGTTTAGAAGAAAGGGCAGTAGCAGCATCAACGAATGAAAAAGAAAATAAAGAAAAGCTGCCTTATAACCCGGAAGTTACACAGCACGATCTGGATATCCTGGAGCAAGGAAACATTCACGGTGACGGTGGGGATGATCAGCAACTAAAAGATCGTGTGGAACCGGTCGATTTTGTTGGGGAAGATCTTGATATACCCGGAAGAAATCAAGCGAGAAAATGGGATGAACGTGGCATGCCTGACGAAGAAAATAAATTGTATAGCCAGGGCGGAGATGATAAAAATAACTTAGAAGAAGATAACGCTGCGCTGTAAAGGATGTTTCGCGATAATTGTGAGCCTCCCCGTCAAGAGAGGCTCTACTTTTATCCGATAGGAACCATATACACGGGAATCTCTGTTTTTTCCAAAACGGTAGAGGCTACGGTTCCTAAAAACAACTTTTCCAAAGTACTGTGACTGTGTGTTCCCATTACAATAGTGTCAGCACCCCAGGATTTGGCATATTCTAAAATTTGGGTTGCTGTGTCTCCTTCTGTAATATGTGTGCTGATGTGCTCACTGCCAAAATGAGCTGCTGTTTTTGCCAAATAATCTTCAGCTACCTTAACCACTTGATCTTGTATTTGATAGTCTATAGGAAAAGCATATCCTTCATAGCCCATAAAAGCATCATATTGAACGTTATAGAAACGAATGTCTGAGAGAACATGGATCAAACAAATTTCGGCATTCATCATTTGTGCCAATTCATAACCAAGCGTCATCACCTTTTCAGCCTTGGGATTATAGTCTAAAGCGATTAAAACTTTTTTCATTTTGTAAGATTTGATTTGGTTGTCTAAAGTATATTTTTTATCCGGACTTATTGCTTTACAATTATAGCCGTTGCCTTTCTTCCTGTAAGCAAATTCCATTCATAACTAGCTAAAATATTTCCGATTTCGTCCCGAATCTGTAGCTGTGCCGTATTTGGACCTGAAGTTCCTTGATTCAGTGCTTGAAATTCGATTTTATTAAATCCGTCTTGGAGTGGAAGATCAAAACCTCTAAAATCAGCTTCCAGCATTACATTGTTTACCACAACCTCGTCGTTTACAAAAATCCTCACCCGGTCACCATCCACATATTCATGATCGCGATAAAGAATGGTAACTGATTTTGCTTTTGTTTTAAAATCTCCCAGATACATGTCTTTTCCGTATTCCGGTTTAATTTCTTTATCCTGAGAGAAATACTTAGGAACAATATTAGATTTATATTCCTTGTATTCGTCATCAATCATACTAAAAGGTTTCTCCTCTTCCTTTCCCAGATCCGAAATCCCTTTATTGTTTTTCGGCAAGTTGAAACCGGGATTTTCAGATTTAGGTATATTTAGCAACCCGGCATCGTTTCCGGAAGAATTTGTATTTCCAAAAACCGGATTGGAAGATGGCAAATCGAGCTGAGAAAATACGGGAACCCAACATAAAAAGAAAAAAGCAGCGACTAAAAATTTCATCTTACTGTGTGTTTGCGAAACCTTGTCAAAAAATGCACCAAACTATTCCCTATCCTTATATTTATCCGTTCTTTCAACTTTGCCCATCTCCAAATTTTCTTTTCGCATTTGCTCTTCTGCCTTAAGACGGTCTTTTTTTTGAACATTACGCCAAATTAGATAAAGAATAAAAAAGGCTATGGGGATAACGATAAGCAAAATCACATTCGTCGGATTTCCAAAATCTACCGGTGAATCTTGAGGTCTGTTGGCTTCTGTTGCTTTCTGTGCATACCCTACGAATGAAAAAATGAGGAAAAAGGCTGCTAGGGATATTTTTAAATACTTCATAAAGTTTTTACCGAAAATTAATGATTAATTAAATACAATTCAAAGTTTAACAGTTTCTGTTAACTCTTTGGAAATCCGAGAAAAATGTTGTATCATGGGCTGTTTTTAAAAAGCTAATCCTTTATATATATGAGACAACTTAAAATCACTAAGCAGGTAACCAACCGGGAAACTAAATCATTGAACAGTTACTTGCAAGATGTGAGCAAGATTGATTTGATCACTGCGGAAGAGGAAGTGGAACTGGCTCAACGCATCCGCGAAGGCGATCAAGCTGCACTGGACAAGTTGAGTCGTGCAAATTTACGGTTTGTAATCTCTGTGGCAAAACAATACCAAAATCAAGGGCTGAGTTTGCCGGATTTAATAAATGAGGGTAATTTAGGTTTAGTCAAAGCCGCCAAAAGATTTGATGAAACACGTGGATTCAAATTCATTTCGTATGCAGTGTGGTGGATTCGTCAAGCCATTCTTCAAGCCATTGCGGAACAATCACGGGTAGTGCGTCTGCCGCTAAATAAAATTGGGGATATCAATAAAATTAAAAAGGCATCTATATACTTAGAACAGAAATTTGAAAGACAACCCACAGCAGCTGAAATAGCAAAAGAACTGGATTTCTCAGAAGCGAAGGTTAAGAGCTCCATGAAGAATGCAAGCCGAAGTTTATCTATGGATGCTCCCTTTCAGGAAGGAGAAAATGACAACAACTTATATGATGTATTGTCATCCGGAGAAAGTCCAAATCCTGATAAACAATTAATGCATGAATCCCTTCAAATTGAAATTAACAGGGCTCTTGATACTTTGGCTCCGCGAGAAGCTGATGTTGTGAAATTAAATTTTGGCCTTGGCGGACAGCCACCCATGACACTTCAGGAAATAGGTGACACTTTTGACCTTAGTAGAGAAAGAGTAAGACAAATTAGAGAAAAAGCCATAAGGAGATTACGCCACACCTCCAAAAGCCATATTCTCAAAAAATACCTGTAATATTTTTTAGGGCAAAAAGTTAAATCTTTCAGAACCCACTATTTTAACGAGTATAATTTCTACTTATCTTTAAGGTAATTTAGACCTTAAGGATGACCTTTGAAATTATACTCGTTTTTTCTATTCTGCTTGTCACGGTTATACTCTTTGCTTTTGAAGTTTTTTCTGTTGATAAAACTGCTTTTCTTATCATAGCTGTACTAGCCATCACCGGCTTAGTCTCTCCCGAAGAAGCAATTTCCGGCTTTTCAAACTCTGCCACCATCACCGTTCTATCGTTGATGATAATCTCCATAGCTTTAGAAAATAATGGAGTCATTGTTTCTTTCACACAGCTTCTCAGAAATTTAAGAGTGCTTCCTTTGGTGCTGCTGATTCCTGTTTTCATGTTGATTACAGGCACAGTTTCAGCATTTGTGAACACCACGGCGGTAGTAATTGTTTTTATAAAAATACTGTCTCAGCTCTCGCAGAAATTTGACATTTCCGAATCAAAACTACTCATGCCCATTTCCTTTGCGGGTATTCTGGGAGGCAGCTGTACCTTGATGGGTACTTCCACAAATTTAATTGTAAATTCTGTCTCCAAAGACTTAGGAGCAGAGGCATTCTCTTTTTTTGAATTCAGCATCTTCGGCCTGTTGTTTCTGGCAGTTGGGATAATTTATATGACGATTGCTTCCAAATGGCTGCCCGGCGGTGCTAATAAAAATCTTAAAACCGAATACAATCTGGAAAATTATGTCACCACCATGCTTATTAAAGAAGAATCGCCTCTTGTTGGAAAACCCATAAGAGACACATTTTTTCATGAAGATCCGGATATAAGTATCCTCAAGCTCATTCGTGACGGTCAAATAAGTAAAAAACCCGGGAAATATATTTCTTTGAAAGCCAAAGACGAAATTCTGCTACTTTGTGATATTGAAACCCTCTCCAGATTAAAAGATACGGAAGGGCTAGAAATCACTCAACGACTGACTGAAGAGAATGATTATTCTTTTTTTCTTCCTTCATCTATTATTCCTGCTGAGGATAAAAAGGAAGAAGTAGGTAACGCTAATGATGAAGGTAGAGAAAAAACACCTCAAATAGTTTTTACGGAGCTTTTAATCCTTCCGGGGTCAGTTTTCATTGGTAAAACCTTGAAAGATCTCCGGTTATTCCCATTTAATAATGCCATACCCATTGCCATAAAGAAGCGCGCCAAGCTACGAAATTCAGACCATACGTTGGTCAAAACCACAGTTAACACTATGCGTTTAGAAGCCGGAGACAGGTTGTTGGTAGAAACTCACCAAGACGATGTTTCGGAATTGTATCACTTAGAAAATATCGTGGTGATGAGGCAACATGAAAAAACTTCCAAATACAATAAAAAGAAAAAAATAACCTCCGCCTCTATCCTTCTACTTGTTGTGGGGCTGGCGGCCTCCGGAATTATCAACATTTTAGTCAGTGCTCTCTTGGGGGTTGGTTTATTGCTACTCACCGGGTGTCTGAACCTCAAGGATGTGTATCAACGAGTAAATTGGGAAGTCATTTTTCTCCTGGCAGGGATGATTCCTTTGGGAGTGGCTATGACTAATACAGGTGCAGATGCATGGATATCTGAGCAGCTTCTAAAGTTTCTAAGTAATCATTCCTATTTTATTTCGTTAGGAAGCATTTTCTTTATTACCATGCTCCTCTCTGCTGTGATGAGTAATAATGCCACAGCCATTATTATGACTCCGGTAGCTATTGCCGTAGCTACAGGACTTGATCTTTCCATGAAACCGTTTATCCTCTCTGTTCTTTTCGGAGCTAATTTTAGTTTTATTACCCCAATGGGCTATCAGACCAATACACTTATTTATGGTATGGGTTATTACAAATTCAAGCATTTTCTCATTATAGGAGGAATTCTTTCTGTTATTCTCTGGTTGTTGGGTACCTGGGTTCTTTCGTTTTTGATTTAAAGGAAACTAAATCTTTCTTAACATTAGAATCATGCCATCCTTAATGCTTTATCTTTAACAGGCAAATAATCTTTCACGTATGGGCATTCTTCCTGATAAATATGATAAATATATACGATTTTTCCGTTTTGTTTTAAAATATAGAAACAGCGATATCTTTTCTATCCAAGAGGGAGAAGTAGATTCCTTAGCGGCTTCGGAAGAAGAAAAATTTGATCCATCCCCGGAAGAACTTGCAGAAGATCTGCGACAAATGGGACCCACTTATGTAAAACTCGGTCAGCTTCTTTCCACAAGACCTGATATGCTTCCTCAGCCCTATCTGGAAGCCTTGGCAAATCTACAAGATGATGGAGAGGTCATACCATATGAAGAAGTAGAAGAAATTTTTAAAGAAGAAATCGGGGAACGTATTTCAAAGGCCTTTGCATCATTTGATAAAGATCCTGTTGCCAGCGCTTCTATAGGGCAAGTGCACATAGCTACCCTTCGTTCGGGGAAAAAAGTAGCTGTCAAGATCCAGCGACCCGGAGTGAGAAAACGCTTTGTAGAAGATTTGGAAACGTTGATGACTATTTCTGAACAAGCAGAAAGATTTAGTGAAGCAGCCAGGAGTTTTTCGGTGCACGACATTATAGAGGAGTTGCGCTACATTCTTCTTCAAGAATTAAATTATGTTCAGGAGGCTCAAAATCTCGAACGCTTAAAGGAAAACATGAAGGAATTCAAAAACCTATTCATTCCGGCTCCCATTGCCGATTATTTTTCCCAACGCGTTTTGACAATGGAATATGTGGAAGGTCAAAAAGTCACTTCCGTCTCTAACCTCGTTCTTATGGATCTGCCAAAAAAAGAACTGGTAGATGATCTGGTCAAAGGTTATTTAAAACAAATCACGGTAGACGGTTTTGCCCATGCCGATCCGCACCCCGGAAATGTACATCTCACCAAGGATCATAAACTCGCTCTCATGGATTTGGGGATGGTGGCACGATTTGGGAACCAAATGCAAGAGAATATTCTCAAGATTATGATGAGTCTCGGAAATCATGAAGGCGACAGACTTGTAGATATTTTACTCGAAATGAGTGAGTATGACGAAAATGAAGCAGATATTTTACAATTCCGAAAATTGGTTACCCGATTAGTACAAGAGAATAAACACAGTAAAGCCAGTGACTTAAAAACAGGGCAATTAATACTGAAGTCAAACCAAATTGCAGCATATAACAAAATTCATCTACCTACTGAACTGACAATTCTTGGGAAAATACTTTTAAATATGGATCAGATTGTAGCGTTTCTCTCACCTGATTACGATTTAGAAAAAACTGTTCGGAATTATGTAGAAGAATTGTTTAGAAGCCGGATGAAAAAAGAGTTAAAATCGGGTCATGTGTTGCAAACGCTTTTGGAAAGCAAAGAATTTGCCGAGAATTTGCCTTACCGACTTAATAGAATCTCTGACAATCTTGCTCAAAACAAATTTAAAATAGAAGTTGATGCCTTTGACGAACATCGTGTCATTCTTGCTCTGCAAAAAGTAGCAAACAGAATTGCAATCGGGCTGATAATTGCTGCATTAATACTTGGTGCTGCATTGCTACTGAGGATTCCGAGTAGTTGGACTCTTTTTGGCTATCCCGGATTTGCCATTCTTCTTTTCCTCTTTGCCGTGTCAATCGGTTTATATCTGGTTTACACGATTCTTTTTAATGACGAACCCGAGAATAAATCTAAAAAATAGAACGTATGAAAAAATTGTTCCGAGTATTATTAGCCGGATGGGGTGCCAACAAAATTGCCGGCGGACGTTGTGGATGTATCGGCACCTTTATTGTTTTCCTTATCCTATTCTGGTTGCTAGGCTACGTTTTTGAAGTGTTTTAATTTAACAGAACAATAGCAGTCGTTAACTTTAAGTTGGTTAGAACGTCAGATATATTTGTTTCATAACCATTTTTTAAAAACAAAAGCTATGAAAAAGTTAGTTAAATTATCACTACTCTCCTTGATTGTAGTAGCCTCTTCTTGTGTTTCAAAAAAGAAATATACTTCTCTTGAAAATCAGTACAATGAGACACGCTCTACTCTGGTCAAGACTCAAATGGAAAAAGAGGAAATTGAGGCAAAATATGCACGTATTGAAGGACGTGTAGCAGAATATAATGCCAAAATTCAATCTTTGTCTGATAGCAACAATAAGAGATTGCAAAGCATAGACGGGGTGGTAGTTTCAGAGAATGATAAGCAAAAAATGCGTCAGGCTCTACAAAACGTAGATCAGGCAAAATTGGCTCAAGCCAAGACCTTAAAAGATTCCATGAATCTTATTGTTTCTTATAATCTTAAAAAGAATCTTGATTCTAGTGTTGCCGGAGAAGCAGATTCAGATGATATTGATATCACCATAGATGAGACTGTAGTGATGATAACGATTTCCGATAAATTGCTTTTCCGTTCGGGGAGTTCTGTGGTTAATCCTAAAGCCAATAATCTTCTCAAAAGACTTGCTGAGGTTATCAATAGCGAACCGGCAATGGAAGTGCTGATAGAAGGACACACAGACAATCAGAAAGTAAAACCCGGTTCCTATGTGAAAGATAATTGGGAGCTGAGCGTGGCTCGATCCACAGCCGTGATTAGAAAATTACAAAATGACTATGGAGTAGATCCGGCAAA
Organism: Flavobacteriaceae bacterium; assembly: GCA_035654795.1. GTDB lineage: Bacteria > Bacteroidota > Bacteroidia > Flavobacteriales > Flavobacteriaceae > JAAYLC01. Next base: position 33,229 of record DASRWC010000006.1, on the reverse strand, counting down.
ATTGATCGCTGCAGGAAGAAGCAGTTATCATCCCTTAGATGAAGCAAACACAGCCGATGCACGAGCAAAAAATAGAAGAACAAGAATTGTTATTCTTCCAAATCTTGATAAATTCCTGGCACTGCTTTCCGAATCATAAATCAAGAAAATCATCTTGCAAAGCGGCTCGTGGAGCCGCTTTTTTTATTTTCCTGGGATAGTGGGCCGCACTTCTATTTTTGAAGGAAGCGTTCTCTCGGGCATTTTCAATAAATCGGATACCATTCTCCCAATATCTTCAATCTGAATCTTCCAGGCATCATCAGGATTGGGTTCATTTCCGTTAAAAAAAGTTGACACAGAACCCGGCATTATGGTTGTTGTTTTTATCCCATATTCACGCAAATCCAGCATCGCCGCTTGGGTAAAACCGGTCAGACCGAATTTGCTTGCATTGTAAGCACTTCCTCCTTTAAAAAAATTTGTCCCCGCAAGACTCGAAATCGAAATAAAATATCCTCTGTTCTTTTTTAACTGATCTAATGTAGCTTTAAGAGTATAAAAAGGTCCTGATAAATTCGTGTCAATCGTTTCCTGCCACTGCTCAATCGTTAAATCCTCTACTGAGGCAAAGCGGCCAATGCCCGCATTGGCAATCACAACATCTATTCGATTAAACTTTTCGAGAGTTTTTTTTACCGCCATTTGCTGCGCTTCAAAATCCGTAACATCCGACTCGATACCAAAAGCAACGGCATCATTTGAAATTTGGTTTAATGCCGCTGCTGCCTTATCTGCAGATTCTTTTTTTCTGCTAGTGATAGCTACATTATAACCTTCTTTCAGTAATGCTTCAGCAATTCCATACCCAATTCCCTTAGATCCCCCGGTGATAAAGGCAACTTTTTTCTCTTGTATATTCATAACTTCTTCTTTTTTAACAAAACTACAAAACCTTTTCCAATACAGACGTTTCCGCTTATTTTTGATCCCGATGAAAAATATTATTCTCTTTTTGTCTTTATTTTTTACCCTACCAACAACTCAAGAAAATGATCTGGTAGATCTCGAGAAATTGTCAGACGGTTTTTCTTATGACATTCGGTATGCCACTTCTCATAATTTTTTAGGACAAAAGATTTATGAATGTTCCAAATGTTTATTGCGTACCGAAGTGGCCGAAGCGCTCACCAAGGCAAATATGTACTTTTATGACCTTGGATACAAAATCAGATTATACGATTGTTACAGACCTCTTGATGTCCAAAAGAAAATGTGGGAAATCATGCCTCGCGCCACCTATTTGGCCAATCCATATGAACGAGGTTCTGTTCATAATCGTGGTGCCGCAGTAGATTTGACATTGGAAACTGTTGAGGGATGTTTCGTAGATATGGGAACCGATTTTGATCATTTCAGCCGCGCATCTCACATTGACAATCGAGATTTACCCGAAGAAGTATTAAAAAATCGCAAGATCTTGCAAGACGGCATGCGCAAGTTCGGGTTCTCACCCATTCGCACCGAATGGTGGCATTTCAATTATCACAAAAACTACAACTACAACTTGCTGAATCTGCCCCTGCCCTGCAACAAACAAAAATGAACAAAAGTTAAAAGATCTTCCCTTTGGTTAATGTATTGGTTCAACTCAAAGCCTTGGTTATCTTTGCCTAAAATTTTATAAAATGGATAAATCAATTATAGCCTTTCGACTCATTTCATCTCTTGAAGCCATTTCTTTTCTTGTTCTTTTAGGAATTGCCATGCCCTTAAAATATATATGGGGAATTCCGGAATGGGTTCAAATGATCGGGATGGCTCATGGTGTTCTTTTCGTTCTTTACGTTTTCGGAGCTATCTATATGTATAATAAACTACAATGGAAACTTTCGACTTTAATGATAGTTATCCTTTGTTCTATTCTTCCTTTTGGTCCTTTTTATGCCGAGCGAAAATATCTTTAATGCGTGATCTTATAAAAAAATACAGCCTGCTCTTCCGTGATTACCTCGTAAACCTGGGGATGGAAAAAGAGTGGGCTCTATTTTTTAATCTTCTTCTTAATTTATTAATTGCCATTGTAGTAGCCTTTTCGGTGCATTACCTCTTCCGAAAATCAATTAGAGGTTTCTTCACATTTATTTCCCGAAATAAAACTACTTCTTTCGATAAACATCTTATAAGGAATAAATTTCCAAGAATATTTGCCAATCTGTTCCCGCTCATATTTCTATGGTTTGCATCCCCTATCCTATTTGATGCTTTTCCCAATCTGTTGAACTTATTTAAGCTCATTCTTCAGATATACTTGGTTATCCTTTGGATCTTAATATTCCGAAGCATCTTAAAAACCTTGCATGATTATCTTGCCGAAAGAGAAAGATTTCATGACAAACCACTTGAAAGTTATGTTCAAGTTCTTATGATTTTTGCTTGGGGTATTGGAGTTTTTTGGATTATCCAGTTACTCACAGGCTATTCAATAAAAAGTCTCGCTACCCTTGGAGCCGCTTCTGCCGTTGTTCTTCTCATATTTAAAGATACTATTTTAGGGTTTGTAGCGAGTATTCAGATCTCTGTTAATGATATCGTGCGGATTGGTGACTGGATTACATTCAATAAATTTGGAGCAGATGGCACAGTCATAAAAATAAATCTTGCAACTGTGCAGGTTCAGAATTTTGACAAAACTTATACAACTATTCCCACATATTATCTTATATCAGATTCTTTTCAGAATTGGAGAGGAATGAGGGAGAGCGGAGGACGCAGGATAAAACGCTCCATTTATATAAAACAATCGTCAATTAGATTTTTAGATGAAACCGATATTGAACGCTTCCGAAAAATCGATTTGATCAGAGATTATTTAGAACATCGACAAAGAGATATTGATGCATCAAACAAAATCAAAAATGTCAATAAAGACAACAGCATTCTAAATGGCAGAAATCAAACGAACCTAGGGGTATTTCGGTATTATGTAAATGCTTATCTCACTCAAAACTCTGCAATTAATAAAGATTTATCTTTAATGGTGAGACACTTGGCTCCTACTGAAAAAGGACTTCCTCTGGAAATTTATTGTTTCAGCAAAGACCAAAAATGGGTGAATTATGAACACATTCAAGCAGATATTTTTGATCATATTTTAGCTGCACTACCACATTTTGATTTGGAAATATTTGAATCGCCCACAGGCACGGATTTACAGTACTTCACCCAATCTTTAAAGGGAGACGGTTAATCATACTTTGCTAAGCGATCCTTAACGAATTCCTTTTCTATTTTCCCATGAGGAACCGGGTTTCCTTCTTCATCCAAGCTCACCATTACTATTCGATCAATACTGATGATAGTTTCCCGTGTCATTTTATTTCTGACCTCACATTTCAGAGTCAAAGATGTCCGACCAAACGCGACAATATCCAGTCCAATTTCAATGATATCACCTTTTTGCGCGGAGCTCTTGAAATTGATTTCACTCATAAATTTTGTGACCGTTCGGGGATTTTCCAGCTGGATGATAGCATATAAGGCAGCCTCCTCATCGATCCATTCTAAAAGTCTTCCTCCAAAAAGCGTTTCATTGGGATTTAAATCTTCGGGTTTAACCCATTTACGTGTATGGAAATTCATTTTTAAGAGAAGTGAAATTTTTTGATAAAAATAGTTTTTTTATTTACAAACTCTCGGATTCCATAGGCACTTAATTCTCTGCCGAAGCCACTTTCTTTCACACCTCCAAAAGGCAATCTGGGATCGCTTTTTACTAATTCATTTATAAAAACGGAACCTTCTTCCATTTTAGGAACCATTTTTTCAGCTTGATCCACATCGGCAGTAAAAATAGAAACTCCCAGACCATAGATGGTTTTATTTGACAACTCAATGGCTTCTTCAATATCTTTAAAAGTGGTAACACTTAATAGAGGACCAAAAGTTTCTTCATAAAAAACCGGCATTTCGGGTGTCACTTCCGTGAGAACCGTAGGCTCAAAATATGTTCCATCTCTCTTTCCGCCTATGGCAATTTTTGCTCCCATTTTCACTGACTCCCTCATCTGTTTCTCAAGATCCGCAGCAAGATCTTCTCTAGCCATAACTCCAATAAAAGTCGTTTCATCATGTGGGTCACCGCTTCTCAAGGCGCCGACTTTTTTCACCAATTTTTTCAGAAATTTATCGGCAATATCTTCCTGTAAAAGCAATCGTTTTCCGGCAATGCAACTTTGACCGGTGTTTTGAAACCGCGCATTTACGCATATTCTCACGGTTTCTGCAATATCACAATCTTTTAAAACAATCAAAGCATTGCTCCCGCCCAATTCCAGAACCATTTTTTTGATATTCTTTCCGGCTATTGATGCTACTGCGCCACCTGCGGGACCGCTTCCCGTTAAGGTAGCTGCCTTTATCAATGGATGCTCAACAATATGTTTCACCATGTCACTTCCTACATACAATGATGTGAAGCAATTTTTAGGCATTCCTGCATTGATAAAAACAGATTCCAGCTCTCTTGCGCATCCGAAGACATTGGAGGCATGTTTTAAAATGGGAACATTACCCGCCATTAAAGCCGGTGCGGCAAAACGGAATACCTGCCAAAAAGGAAAATTCCATGGCATTACGGCCAATATCACTCCAAGAGGTTCAAAACACACATAACTCTTATCGGCATCAGTTTCTATCAGTTCGCGTTTTAACTGTTTTTCAGCGTTTTCTGCATAATATTCACATACCCAAGCACATTTTTCTATCTCAGCAATGGCTTGCGAAATTGGCTTCCCCATCTCGTTCACCATAACTCGGGCATATTTGTTCTTATTCTTATTCAATTCAGAAGAAACGGCAAGTAGAAATGTTTTCCGCTCCTCAAAGGAAGTTTCCCGCCAGGATAAAAAGCGTTCATGAGCACGATTTATAAGATCATCGACCTCCTCTTGCGTGTGATTTTCGAAAACATCAATTTTTTCTCCGTTATATGGGTTAGTTGAAGTAGTTGTAATCATTTTTTATTTTTAAAATTATTGATTTAAAAGAGGTGTAAACAGAATTTTAAGACAGTTTAACGTTTATTAAACATTTCGAAGTGGAATTGTGGGAATCCATTTGAGAATCTAATAGAACATCCTATTTTTGCAATTCCAAATTTTCAAAATTACTACAATATGAAAAACACAGCCCTTACCCATATTCACGAAAAACTCGGAGCTAAATTGGTTCCTTATGCAGGTTTCAATATGCCTGTGTCTTATGAAGGAGTGAATGCCGAACATGAAACCGTTCGAAAAGGTGTAGGCGTCTTCGATGTTTCTCATATGGGAGAGTTTCTGGTAACCGGACCAAATGCTCTTGAATTTCTACAAAAAATTTGTAGTAACGACGTGTCTAAACTAAATGTTGGTCAGGCACAATATTGCTACTTTCCAAATGAAAAAGGTGGAATTGTAGATGATTTGATTGTTTATAAAATTGCCGAAGAGAAATATTTACTGGTTGTTAATGCCTCCAACATTCAAAAAGATTGGGAATGGATACAAAAACAAAATACTCTAAATGCAGACGTAAGAGATCTTTCTGACGAATATTCCCTTCTAGCCATCCAGGGACCAAAAGCTATAGAATCCATGCAATCTTTAACATCGGTAAATCTGAAAGCCATAAAATTCTACCATTTTGAGGTAGGCGATTTTGCAGGTATTCCTCACGTTATTATAAGTGCCACAGGTTATACAGGAAGTGGCGGATTTGAAATTTATTGTAAAAATTCTGAAGTGGAAAAAATTTGGGAGAAAGTCTTTGAAGCAGGAGAAGCTTATGGAATTAAACCTATCGGACTAGCAGCTCGTGACACATTGCGTCTTGAAATGGGCTTCTGTCTATATGGAAATGAGATAGACGAAGAGACTTCCCCTCTTGAAGCCGGACTTGGATGGATAACCAAATTTTCAAAAGATTTTATCAATTCCGAAAATCTTAAAAAAGAGAAAGAAGACGGAATTAAAAACAAGCTGATTGGTTTTGAACTAAAAGACCGCGGTATTCCAAGACAAGGATATGACATTGTTACGCAGGACGGAGAAAAAATAGGAGTTGTAACCAGCGGCACCATGGCGCCTTCATTAGGTAAAGCCATAGGAATGGGTTATGTACCCATAGACTTCAGTACACCGGGAACGGAAATTTTCATTAGCATCAGGAATAAGCCTGTTGCTGCCGTTATTGTAAAAATGCCTTTTTATAAAGCTTAATGCAGAGTTATCAGCGCATACTGGACACCATTTATTCAACACTTAAAGAGGAGGAAAACAAGGGTGAAGTAGCGTCTTATATTCCGGAATTAGCTAAGGCTGATAAAGATGGCTTGGGGATACACATACAGCTTATCACCGGAGAAACGTTTTCAGTGGGAGATGCCGATGTTAAATTTTCTATCCAAAGTATTTCTAAAGTATTTTCTTTGGCCAAGGCATTTCAGCTTTTAGGGAATAAACTTTGGCAGAGGGTGGGTGTAGAACCTTCCGGCAATCCTTTTAACCACATGTCTCTACTGGAGCAAGAAAATGGCATTCCGAGAAATCCGCTTATCAATTCAGGAGCTATTGTTATTGCAGATATATTGTTGTCGCATCTGAAAAATCCGAAAGATGATTTTCTGAATTTCGTTCGGGAACTATCACATGATCATACAATCGATTTTAACGAAACTATAGCCACATCTGAAAGAGAAACCGGTTTTAATAACTTTGCTGCCGCCAATCTTCTAAAATCTTATGGCAATCTAGAAAATGACGTAGAAGATGTGCTGGATTTTTATTTTCATCAATGCTCCATCATGATGAACTGCAAACAATTATCCAATGCCTTTATCGTTTTTGCCAATAGAGGTCGTTGTATGCATAATATAAAACATTTATCGTTATATAAAGTAAAGCGGATAAATGCGATAATGCTCACCTGCGGTTTTTATGATGAAGCAGGTGAATTTGCTTTTGAAGTGGGACTTCCGGGGAAAAGTGGTGTTGGCGGAGGAATTGTGGCCCTTCTTCCTCATTTTTTTGTAATATCTACCTGGTCACCCCCGTTAAATAAAAAAGGAAATTCCTATTTGGGAATGAAGGCATTAGAACTATTTACTCAAAAAACAGAATTATCAATCTTTTAAACCACTTTCTACTATCGGAATGGAGTGAAGAGAGAAAGAGCAAGGAGAAAGTTTAATGAAAGAAACTAAAGAACGTATTCTAATACTTGGCGGTAGCGGATTTTTAGGTCATGCTCTCTACAGAGAATTACAGTCCTACTACGACGTACACGCCACGTTTTACAGTCAAATAGGCTCTTTTTCGGAAAATCAGGCCTATCATCATTTCAGCTTAGAAACAGATTCTGTTTGGGAACTGTTAGAAAAAATTGAACCTACTGTCATTATTTCTGCCCTTAAAGGGAGCTACCTTTCTTTGAGCAAGCTACATTTGGATATCAAAAAATATTTACTGGAAGATAGCAGAAGAAGGTTTATTTATTTTTCATCTGCTGCAGTTTTTGATGGCAAAACATTCTTCCCGGCCTATGATAATGACACACCACTTGCTGCCTCTAAGGAAGGAAAGGACAAAATTGCTTTGGAAAAAATAGTCTTTGAAGGTCTTCCGGATCAAGTGGCTATTCTTAGATTGCCCATTGTGTTGGGAGTTAATTCCCCACTCATTTTTCATCTTCGTCAATGTATAAAAAATTACGCCGCGTTTGAAGTATTTCCTAATCTGATTGTGACTGCCACCACCATTAATAAGGTAAAACAACAAGTTCACTACATAATCAATCGGGATCTATCAGGTATTTTTCATCTGGCAAGTGTAGATATGATTCATCATGATGAACTTTTCCATGAAATCACACATCACTTTGGCAGCAAATTGCCTATCTTTAAAAACGTGTTTAGCAGTAATGAAGACAGGTACAGAGCCCTCTTACCAAGAATCAACAAGCTGCCGGAGACCTATGAAATAACCATTGCAAAAGTGATAGAAGAATCTGGACTGGCAGAGACTTCTACCATTTTCTAAAAAATATGAAATATGAAAAGACTTTCCGAAGAAGAAATACTCGCAAAATTAGAAGAATTTGAGGGATGGGAGTTTATAGATGATTCCCTCCACAGCGTGTTTGAATTTGACGATTTTAAAGAAGCATTTTCTGCCATGACACGTATTGCCTTTGAAGCAGAGAAAATGCAACATCATCCGGAATGGACAAACAGCTATAACATTATTGAATTTTATCTTTCTACACACGAAGCAGATGGGGTTACGGAAAAAGATTTTGAACTAGCTAAAATCATTGACAACCTTATAGGGTAGCCGGTTTTCGAGACCATTTTTTACGAGGTTTTCGAGGTATAAAAAATCGTTATTTTATATCTTTGGACACTTTTTATAAAATTTGAATCGAAATTATGGGAAGAGCTTTTGAATTCCGAAAAGGTCGAAAACTGAAACGCTGGGCTGCCATGTCCAAGGCCTTTACTCGCATTGGAAAAGATATTGTTATGGCTGTAAAAGAAGGTGGTCCTGACCCCACAGCCAACTCACGATTGCGAGCCGTTATACAGAATGCGAAGGCTGTAAACATGCCCAAGGAAAATATAGAAAGAGCCATAAAAAGAGCCAGTGACAAATCTTTGGGAGATTATAAAGAAGTGCTTTTTGAAGGGTATGCTCCACATGGCATTGCGGTGTTAATTGAAACAGCAACAGACAATAATACCCGAACCGTGGCAAACATTAGAAGTTATTTTAATAAGTGTGACGGAAGTCTGGGAACCTCAGGATCGGTTTCATTTATGTTTGATCATACCTGCAACTTTAGAATAAACCCCTCAAATATTGATATTGAAGAACTGGAACTGGAACTCATTGATCACGGACTGGACGAGATTTTTGAAGATGAAGACGGCGTTATGATTTATGCACCATTTGAAAGTTTTGGTGCCCTTCAGTCATACCTGGAAAAGAATAATATTGAAATCCTTTCCTCAGGTTTTGAAAGGATACCACAAGTCACCAAAAAGCTCTCTGCAGCGGAAATGGCTGATGTAGAAAAACTTCTGGAAAAGATAGAAGAGGATGATGACGTTCAGAATGTGTATCACACCATGGAAGAAGCAGATGAATAAATCATCTTGAAAAAGTAATAATCAAAAAGAAGCCATCCCCGCAATTGAGAGATGGCTTCTTTTTTTCTGAAGAATACTTTATCAGTTGGCTCTCTGGAAATTAACTGAAGATGCTTTAGGCAAAGTAAAAGTAAGCGAAGGTCTTAAATCACCTCCGGCCTCGACATTCTCAAAGAACAGAATGGCCCCTCCGTCTCTTTTATTTTCCGCAACAAACACAATATTTCTAGACTGATCATAATCAATAGCTACCGGATTTCCTAATCTGGTAAGGTTCCCCCAAACACGCGATTGTTTTCCTGTGAAAGCCAGAGTACCATCTGCAGGAGTGGCTTCAAACTTTGACACAAAGTTCGCTATAAAGTGAAAACCACCGTCACTTGCGTGATTTTCATCACCGATATCAGTGAGGACCACAACACCGCCATCAGAACCAATACCTCGAATGTTATTGATTCCTTCTATTTGGATTCGTTTATTTGGTACAACAAAGGCATTAGCGGTATAATCATTTAAAAAGTTTTTGAAAACAACCACTGCATTTGTTTCAGCCACAGTGGCGTATAGATCTTTATCAATAAAAACGATTCCCCATACATCAAATGAAACTTCCAGCGTGTTTCTCAATACAAGACCGCTTGATTCTTTTTTGAAAACATGAAATTTTCCAAATCCACTGCCCATTTCCCCGTCTGATACAACAATATGATTATCGGAATAAGCAACGTCATGAGGATTGTTTATGGTTTCCAGTGCAGACATACGAAGATTTAAATCAGCTCCGTTTTCAGAAGTTTTCACGGCTCCATATACGTTTGTCGTTTTTTGCTCAACTGAATTTACAATCAATTCATCGGTGCCTTTAATATAAAAAATTCCGGAATTATTTGCAGATGAAATCTTTCTGGATCCGTTGGTAACACCATCAGGAGTAAAATTATACACACCTATTTGATTGGATCCATTGGCTGCAGAATACAACGTTGCATGGATGGGGATAGGAACGTTACCGCCTCCGCCTCCACCACCATTATCGTCAGAGCTGCAAGACACGAATAGTGACAAACTCGCACATAACGCCGAAAAAAGAATTGATTTTTTCATTTGGGATATTTTTTAAAGGTTTGAATTTTTAGATTGTTCGAAAGTATCACTTTTAAACGATTCTGCAAGGGGTGCTTAAGTGCGATTAACGAGGATTTAACCGAAATTTATAAAGCATTTTTTTCGGTCTCGTTTACGTTTTTTCGGGAACCTTGCCCACTACACCCTTATAAAACAGTTTTAAAATTCGGAAATCTCTGTCCATATCGGTGGTAGGAAAAAAAGGAAGACCTATGCGCACAACCTTCCGTGAATAATCAAAGGCAACCGGAATAATAGGAACTTGAGCATTTAATGCAATAAAGTAGAAGCCGGTTTTCCATTTTTCAACCTTGGCCCTTGTACCCTCCGGAGCTATAGCCAGTCTAAATTCTTCTTTGGAATTAAACACCTTTACAATGGCTTCTACTTTATTCTCGCTTGCTGATCGGTTCAACGGAGTTCCTCCCATCCATCGAAAATACCATCCAAAAGGAGGTTGGAATAATTCTTTTTTGCCTACATAATGAATATCTACATTTATTAATTTCCTGGCGAATGCTCCAATATAAAAGTCGTGCCAGCTGGTATGAGGGACAACAATAACCAGAGATTTCTTAATGGCGGGATCAAATTTTCCTTCAATGCGCCATCCCATGATTTTGTGAAACAAGATATACGTGATCCATTTTAACATATCTACATTTTCAGATATAATGATCGCAATCTTTCATTTGTGATTTTTTCTTTCCAATCCGCACCGAGAGCATTCTCCCAAAGCGGAGTCATATTCATAGCTACACTCACCATCTTTTCCAATTGTTCTTCGGTAAGATCTCTGCATATTCCTTCAGGTAATTCTATCCCTTGCTTTTTCATCATCTCGTGAAAAACAGCTACATCCTCAGGATAAAATTCCTCCAAATGATTAAAGACAATACAGTTTCCTATTCCGTGTTTTGTCCCTAACACATAACTGAGTCCATAGCTCATGGCGTGTGCTGCACCCACCTGTGAATAGGCTATACTCATTCCGCCATGCCAAGAAGCCATCATGAGCTGAGCCCGCGCTTCATTTTCAGAAAGATTTCCTTTATAAAAAATATCCAAACACATATCATATGCTTTTTCTCCATAACTCTTACTAAAAGCATTAATAAACGTTCCATTTAAAGACTCTACACAATGAATAAAACAATCCATCCCGGTATAAAACCATTGATCGGCCGGAACATTTTTGGTGAGTTCAGGGTCCAGCACAACCTGATCAAAAGGAGTGAAATCGCTATTTAATCCCAATTTGCGGTCAGGTCCAAGAAGCACTGCTGTGCGTGATACTTCCGCCCCGGTTCCGGATATGGTGGGAATGCCTACATGGTAAACTGCTTTGTTTTTTATAAGATCCCATCCTTGATATTTAGCCGCACCGCCGGGATTGGTTAACATCAGAGAAACAGCTTTGGCCAAATCCATCAAGGTTCCTCCGCCTATTCCGATTATTCCTGAAGGCAGCACGGGAAATTCCGTTTTAATTTTTTCCACCAAGTTATCTACCTGCATAGTAGTAGGCTCACTTGCCGCCGAAATAAAAATTAGTTTATCATTCAGCTCCAACGGAAGTCTATTTACCACTTCCGGCTGATTTTCAAAAACATCATCTACCAAGAAAATGAAGGGTGCATTTTTCTTCCTTTGAGGTGACAGAATGTGGTGTAATTGATTAAAAGCACCTTCGCCGAAAATCACTTTTGGAACCATGGGAAAGTTCCGAAGTTTACTATAAACCGGATGTTCAATCTCTTGACCATTCACTTTTACAGACGACACATTTCCGGTTAAAACTCGATTGGCTTTTTCGAGGTCTTCAGGGGTATCAATTTCAATCCCTTCCACATCAGTAATGGCCATTTTTATATTTTTCCCGTATTCCAGATATCTAAGACATTCTATTTTTTCCGAAGCCTCTAACGGGCGCATCGGCAAACGGTAGAAATCCATTAAAGCAGCTTTCCGAAATGCGTAAATTCCTTTGTGTTTGTAATATTTAGCACAGGCATTTTTGTCTCGTGGATAAGGAATGGGAGATCTTGAGAAATATAGGGCAAAATTATCTTTATCTGTCAAAACTTTTACGGTATTGGGATCGCTGATTTCTTCCCAGTCTGATATTTCTGTCATTAAGGACGCCAAATCAATTTTATCGGCATCATCTCCTTCAAAAACCTCAAGAACTTTTTTAAGACTTTCTTTCTCGGTAAAGGGTTCATCCCCTTGCACATTTACAACAATGTCTATATCCATATGTTCTACGGCCTCTGCTATTCTGTCGCTGCCACACTCATGCTCTTTTACACTCATCAGCGCTTTTCCTCCTATGGAGGTTATCGTTTCATAGATAATGTTGCTGTCTGTAACTACGTAAACTTCGTCAAATAAATTTGTTTCCTTTGCGGCTTCATAAGTCCTCACTATGACCGGCTTTCCTGCCAGATCTTGCATTAATTTTCCGGGAAATCTCGAAGCCGCATATCTGGCGGGTATCATTGCTATTATTTTCAAAATATAATTTTTAAAAAATCAAAAATAAGAGGTTTAAGGTTGTTTTGTCTTTGCAAGCAAATCAATTCTCAAAAAAATCATCTTTAAATCCGATAAGATATAATTTGTTTTGAGCTCGTGTAACTGCCGTGTACAACCATCTCATGTAATCTTCATTGATGCCTTCCGGCAAAAAAGGTTGCTCTACAAAAACAGTGTGCCATTGCCCCCCTTGAGATTTATGACAGGTAATGGCATAACTAAATTTAACTTGGAGCGCGTTAAAATACTTGTTGTTTTTAACGCTGAGAAACCTCTTGTAATTGGATTTTAAATGAGCAAAATCCTGAACAACTTCCTGGTACAACCTGTTAGCATCTTCATAACTGAGTGATGCACTCTCTGAATTGAGCGTATCTAAAAGCAACACCGTATCAAAAGGACGCATGCCGGGATAGTCTGTCATTCTTATTTTCACTTCGGCAAATCTAAATCCATATAATTCTTTAAAAGCATAAATTTCCATCACCTCAATGATGTCTCCATTGGCTATAAACCCCGCTTCACTGTTTTCGTCGAGCCAGAAATAATTGTTTTTCACCACCATCAAATGATCTCCTGCAGCCAGTTCGGCTTCTTGAAATAGAATCCTTTCTCTTATACTTCGATTATATAAATTTGCTCTTTTATTGGATCTGACGATGATTACGGAACCTTCGTTTCCTAAGGTAGAATAGCTGTCATTTATGGCATCCATAATTTCCTGCCCGTCTTGCAACCGTATGATGTCTGAAAAACCCGACAAAGAAAAAGCAAACTGATTCCAGTCTTTTGTTTCCAGGGTTTGCCGAATGCGGGTAGCGTTAACAAGAATGCCACTGCTTTGTTCTTGCCTCACCACTTCATCTAGCTCAATGTGAGTAACTTCAGAAAAATAACGATTCTCCAAGAGGACCGGATCCAACGCAGGACTTATTAAAAGTTTTACGGGAGGTAATTGAGCAGAATCTCCTATAAAAAGAATTTTACAATTGTATCCGGAATACACAAACTGCATTAAATCATCAAGAAGAGATTCGCTGTCAAAGAGTTTGGTGTTTTCGGGGTTTATATCGGGAATCATTGACGCCTCATCTACAATATATAAGGTATTTCGGCTTTTGTTTTCTTTGAGCTTGAAGGTTACTCCTGCCTTGTCACTTTTTGGGTAATATATTTCTTTGTGAATGGTGAAGGCCGATTTTTTTGAATAATTGGTTATTACCTTTGCTGCCCTTCCTGTTGGAGCCAATAGAACTGCATTAAGTCTAATTTTGGCAAGGTTCTTGACGATTGTTCCAATAATTGTGGTCTTTCCGGTTCCGGCATACCCCTTTAGCATAAAGATGGATTTCAGATTTTTTGAGAATAAAAATTTACTCAATAATTGCAGAGCTATATCTTGTTTAGGCGTTGTATTATGGGGAAAGTCAGTTTTTAAAAGAGCATAGAAATCCGTGGAGTTTTTCATATTTTGGAAGCTAAAAGCGGGCTAAATATAATAGTGTTTTTTTGGGCAATAAAGTTTCGTGAACAAAAAAAAATTGTAGATTTGCCCTAGTCCTTTAAAAAATCAATAGTTAAACGTAAAATCAATGAAAATAGTAATTCAAATCGTTCTTTGGGTTGTAATCGTATTCTTAGGTTGGAAAGTTTACAGTTCTATTATCGGTCCGGTAGAATTTAATGAGCTGAAAGAAGCCCGATACGCCAAAGTTATTCAAAACTTAAAGGATATACAAAGAGCCGAATTGGCATATAAAGAGATTAATGGAAGCTTCACCGGAAGTTTTGATAGTTTAATTCATTTTATTGAGACTGCACAATACGCAATTACCCAACGCAGAGACACCGTTTATGCAGACGTAGCTAAGAATAAAGCTTATGGAATTAGTGAAGGGTATTACATTGAAAAAATTCTGATTGATACTTTAGGATACGTTTCTGTAAAGGACTCTTTATTCAAGAATTCCGACAGGTATAAAACTATGATGAATATTCCTGTGGAAGGAGTAGATTCCAAAATCGAATTGCGCGCCGGTAAAATTGAGCGCAAAGAAAATACATACGCCGTTTTTGAAGCGAGAGTTCCTAAAGATGTTATATTATACGATCAAGATAAAAATCTTGTAATGCAGGAGAAAGCTGTTCAGTCTGTTGACGGCGTAAATGGTCCCTATCTTCAAGTAGGATCTATGGAAGATATCAACACAAGTGGAAACTGGCCTAAAATTTATGACACTCCAAGAGACTAATAATTCACACATTAACAATATTCTCAGACTGTCCGTTCAGATTTCTTTGAACGGGCTTTCTTTTTTTATCACGAATGAACAAGGGGATGTTATTTCCTTTGAAGAAGAAGATTGGCCACACACCACAACTCCGGAAGAACTACTACTGGAACTTGAAAAGCTTTTTCTGAAACTTCCGGAACAAACAAATTTCTCTGAAGTAGTTGTAGTATATAACACTCCCGTTCACAGCGTTATTCCTTCTCATTTATTTGATCCGGCAAAAGGAAGCGAATATTTAAAATTTAATTCCAAAATACTGGCAAATGATTATGTGGCACACGATATGCTGCAACAATGGAATTTGACCATAGTTCATATTCCTTTCATGAACATAAATAACGCTATTTTCGAAAGATTTGGCAGCTTCCATTATTATCATAATATAACAATCTTGTTAAAGGAGTTACTTGAAAATACATCAGGAGACACGGAAATTTATGTTCAAGTTGATAAAGGTTTTTTTAACTGTGTTGTTCTCAAAAATGGCAAATTGCAATTATCAAATTCATTTCCATACACTAGTCCGGAGGATTTTCTGTATTATTTACTTTTTGTACTGGAACAACTTAAAATGGATCCGGATTCGGTTCCTGTTAACCTATGTGGCACAATTGTAGAAGGAGATGCGCTTTATACTCTCGCTTTTCAATATATACGAAATCTTAGGTTCTTGGAAAAAGACATAGACTCCAAGTTGCCCTTTCCTTTAAAAGCAATACTATCATGAGAATAATATCCGGAAGCCATAAGGGCAGGAAACTATTGATTCCTAAAAAACTTCCTGCTCGACCAACCACAGATTTTGCAAAAGAATCTCTTTTCAATATCCTAAGGAACAGGGTTTATTTTGATGAAATTCGGGTATTGGATCTATTCTCCGGAACCGGAAGTATAGGTTATGAATTTGCTTCGCGTGGAGTGCCGTCTATAATTGCTGTGGATGCTCATGCGGCAAGCGTAAAGTATATTGAGAAAACAGCGACAGACTTGGAATTCCCCATTCAAGTGTTTCGAATGGACGTTTTTAAATTTCTGGAATCTCATACGCAAAAATTTGATCTCATCTTTTCCGATCCGCCTTATGATATGCCACAAGAAGATTTTCAAAAATTGATCACTTTGATTTTTGAGAAAAAGTTATTGGCGGAAGATGGAATTTTAATAATCGAACACCATAAAAATCTCAATTTCGACCAATTGCCTTTTTTGGATGAGAGACGAAAATATGGAGACAGTGTTTTCAGTTTCTTTTCTGAAAGAGCAGAATAAAAAAAAGCAGGTCTATAAGCCGGGTTCTGTTCTTGAAATAGATTTCAATTCCTTATCATTTATCTAGGCGTTTTGTTACCAAAACGCTCCATCTGCCTACCCTCCTGCATCGGGCGGGAACCCTCAAGCGCAGGTTTACATGGCATTTCACCGCATAGAGTTTACCTGATTTCACTACAGCATTACCTGTACATTCTTTCTGTTGCACTAGTCCTCTCCGGATAGATCCGGAGGACGGCCGTTAGCCGCTATGCTTCCCTATGGTGCCCGGACTTTCCTCTCCCGTACAAAGACGGCAGCGATAAGGCGACCTGCTCTGCAAAATTAATTCTAAATATTGATTAATCCGCGCAAATATTGGACCATTTCATTTTTTCAAAAACACTTTTCATTTCTATCTTTGCACGGCGCAGAAAAATCTTTTCGAATCCTTTTATTTTTCTGTATTTTGCCGACCGGATTCGGCAGTTAAAGAAGATATTGGTTATGGAGCAATTTATTGTATCGGCAAGGAAATACAGACCTACAACGTTTAAAGATGTTGTTGGGCAGCAAGCCATTACCAATACCTTAGAAAATGCTATAGCCAATAATCATCTGGCTCAAGCTCTTTTATTCACGGGTCCGAGGGGTGTAGGAAAAACTACCTGTGCGAGGATTCTGGCAAAAAGAATAAACCAGGAAGCTAATACAACGGAAGACGAGGATTTCGCTTTTAATATTTTTGAGCTGGATGCAGCCTCAAATAACTCCGTAGAAAATATCAGAGCTTTAATAGACCAAGTTCGGATTCCTCCTCAAGTAGGAAAATATAAGGTTTATATCATTGACGAGGTGCACATGCTCACCACTGCGGCCTTCAACGCATTTCTTAAAACTCTCGAAGAACCCCCTAAGCATGCCATTTTTATTCTTGCCACTACAGAGAAACATAAGATTATCCCTACTATTCTCTCTCGTTGCCAGATTTTTGATTTCAGAAGAATAGGAGTTCAAGACATAAAAGCCCATCTGGCCGATGTTGCAACATCTGAAGGAATTGATGCAGAAGATGATGCGCTTCATATTATAGCACAAAAAGCTGACGGAGCCTTGCGTGACGCACTTTCTATTTTTGACCGAGTGGTGAGTTTTGCAGGAAAAAATCTGACGCGAGAAGCCGTTACCGAAAACCTTAATGTTTTAGACTACACGTGGTATTTTAAAGTAACCGATTTACTCCTTGACAACAATATTCCGGAAGTGTTGCTGACTTATAATCAAATCTTGTCAAAAGGATTTGACGGACAGCATTTTATTATTGGTTTAGCCTCGCATTTTAGAGATTTGATGGTTTGCCGGCATCAAAGTACCATTGAATTGCTTGAAGTTGGCGAGCAAATCAAAACCATGTATTTCGAACAGTCTCAAAAAACATCGTCCGATTTTTTAATTCCGGCTATAGATCTGGCTAATGATTGCGATTTAAAATATAAAACCAGTCAAAATCAGCGATTACTCGTGGAATTATGTTTAATGCAATTAGCTTCACTTACTTTTGAGGCCGAAAAAAAAAATCTCGGACGTAAGGTAAAAGAGCGTGAAATTAAAATCATTCCACCCGCACATTTCACAGATGTAGCCGCCCAAATTGAATCCATTGCCCCTCCAAAACAGGAGCTTTCTTCAGCAAAGAATGTTTCTTCTATAAATATTGCAGAACCGGCTATAGCTAAAGACCAAACTAAACCTGAGGAAAAAGCAGAACCTATAGAAAAGGTGGTTTCGCAGGAACGAAAAGCAAATTCCCCTGAAGAGTATTTTAAATCTCGCGTAGCAGGCACTTCAATTTTTTCCGCCAGAGGGATTCAGCATAAAAAAGTACAAAAGGTTGAAGAAAACCCTATCGACAAATTGGATCCGGAAGAACTGCCAAAAAATGAATTTTCCACAGAAGCATTTATGGATGCTTGGGAAGAATATGCAGCCGAGGCAGAAAGACAAGGTAAATTTATTTTATCGGCTCAATTAACTCTCCAAGAACCAAAACTAAAAGGACACCTGATTTCCCTCCAATTTCCCAACAATACAATAAAAGAGGAAATTGAACAAGAGAAACATGAGCTGCTTAAATATCTACGTGAAAAACTAAACAATTTCGCTTTAGATCTAACTGTCACAGTTAAGGAAGAAATGGAAGAAAAATTTGCCTACTTCCCACAAGAAAAGTTTAATTTATTAAAAGAAAAAAATCCACTCTTAGAACGATTCAAACAAGAATTTGATTTGGATATTTAATTAAAATGATATTATAAAAATGCTTGGATTAAAACTACCTACAGATCCCAGATGGGTTAATATTGTGGAGATGAATATTGAAGAGATTCTCACTGATCATGCTTGGTGCGAACAAAAAGCAGCATCTACTGCCATTTCTTTAATCATCAACTATCCTGAATATACTGATCTTGTAAAAGAGATGACAGCACTTGCCAAAGAAGAAATGAGCCATTTCAAAATGGTTCATGATAAAATTGTGGCTCGTGGCTGGGTTTTAGGTCGAGATAGAAAGGATTTGTATGTCAATGAGATCATGGGTTTTTTTCCAAAAGGTGGAAGTAGATTAGACAATCTCATTCATCGCCTCCTTTATGCGGCACTTATAGAGGCGCGAAGTTGTGAAAGATTCAGGCTGTTGAGTGAAGAATTGGAAGATCAAGAATTGGCGGATTTTTACAGAAAACTCATGATTAGTGAAGCCAATCATTATACCATGTTTTTGACTTTTGCAAGAAAGTATGGAAACCGAAGTGAAGTCGATCAAAAATGGGATAGCCTGTTAACTTTTGAAGCCGAGGTAATGAAAAGCCTTGGGAAAGATTACACCGTGCACGGGTGAGAAAAGAAAATCCTTCTTTGTTCTAACCATAAGAAGGATTTTCTTCTTTTAATTTTTGTTGGTACAAACTTCTGATAATTCCGTCACTCAAACCGATTTTAGGTACATAAATACTTTTTGCTCCGCTCCACTTCATTGCAGAAAGATAAATTTTGGTAGCCGGAACTACCACATCTGCCCGATCCGGATTCATTCCAAGTTCAGTGATACGGTCTTCATATGAAAGTTCTTTGATAAACTTGTAGTAGGATGATAAATAGATATAACTCAGAGGCTTTCCGGGTTTTTTGGCGCTCCTTTTATAAATGGTATTTATATTCCCGCCACTTCCAATGAGAGAAATTTTTTTAAAAGGTGCGGTCTCTTTTTTTATCCAGTTCTTCATCTCCTCCCATAATTCAGGTTCTACAGGAGAATTAATCAAACGTACGGTTCCTAAATCCAGACTTTTAGAAGCTATTCTATGGCCGCTTTCAAAAAGAGTTAGCTCTGTACTTCCGCCTCCTACATCCACATACAAAAATGTTCTGTCTTCATCTATCAACTCTTTTAAATCTGTAGAGGCGATTATATCTGCCTCATCCTGACCGTCTATGATATCTACACTCAACTCGCTTTGATTACGAATGTGTCTTATGATGTCTTGACCATTTTCTGCTTCTCTCATAGCCGAAGTGGCACATGCACGGAATCTTGTGATATTGTGGGTTTTTAAGAGCAATCGAAAAGCAGTCATGGTGTCTGTCATCCGTTCAATATTGATTGGCGAGATCTTTCCTTCTGAAAACACGTCCGCACCCAATCGAATGGGCACTCTCACCAAAGAGACCTTTTTAAAAATAGGTTTTTTTCCTACTTGTTCAATAACAGATACAATTAACAGCCGCACTGCGTTGCTGCCAATATCTATTGCCCCGTATTTTTCAATTGTCAACACTAATTTTTCCTTTTACTTCCAGTTGGTTCAAATAATAATCGTGCATTTTGTATTGAGAACGCACCGGCGGTTTTTCGTTTCGTCTATAAGCATTATCATTTTTAATACTAAATACACGAGCCTTCACATTATCTCTCCATCCCAAGTCGAAATTGTCTATCAACTCTTTTTTGATGTCTTCATCATAGATGGGACAAGAAACTTCCACTCTACTGTCAAGATTGCGAGCCATAAAATCGGCGGAAGAAATATAGATTTTAGGATTCCCACCATTTTCAAATATAAAAAGCCGAGGATGCTCCAAAAACTTTCCGACAATGCTAATGGCTTCAATATTCTCACTCATTCCCGGAACACCCGGAATAAGGCAGCAGATTCCTCTTACAATCAATTTAATCTTAACTCCTGCCCTACTTGCCTCGTAAAGTTTATCTATCATCTTAAAATCGGCAAGACTGTTCATCTTTAGCCTAATTCCACTAGGTAATCCCGCTTTTTTGTTGCGTATTTCTTGCTCAATCAAATTCACCAGCGCTTTTCTGGTATAGTGCGGAGAGACCAATAAATGATTGTATTTCCGCACGCGATAAGGAACCAGAAAGAATTCAAAAACCTTATTGATTTCTTTGCAAATGGACTGATCTGCAGTAAACAGTGTATAATCTGTATAAAGTCTGGCAGTATCTTCATTGAAATTTCCGGTGGAAACCATGGCGTAGCGAACAATTTTTTTATTCTCCAGGCGCTCGGCTACACATATTTTACAATGCACTTTAAGACCTTTAATTCCAAAAATCACCCTAATGTTCTCACTTTGCAAGAGCTCTGCATATCCCACGTTTGCCGCTTCATCAAATCGTGCTTGTAATTCAATTTGAACAGTTACATCTTTTCCATTTTTCTTTGCATTGACAAGGGAATTGGCGATATGAGAAAGTTCTGCCAGTCTGTAAATGGTTATTTTTATAGATTTAACCTTTGGGTCAAGTGCGGCCTCCCTTAAGAACTTTATGACATACATAAAACTTTGATAAGGCGCATGGAGCAGGTAATCTTTATCCCGAATTTTTTCGAAAATACTTCCATGTAAACTCAAACCGGGAATGGGAAGCGGTTCTTTTGGTTCAAATTGCAAATCTGTCCTTCCTAATCGGGGAAAGTTCATGTAGTCTCGTCGGTTATGATACCTTCCACCGGGAATAATGCTGTCAGTGGAATCAATATCCATTTTTCGAAGTAGAAACTGCAACGCTTTTACATCAATTGTTTTATCATATACAAATCTTACCGGCTCTCCCGCACTGCGCTGTTGGACACTTTTTGTGATTTTTTCGATAAAACTTCTACTCAAGTCACTGTCAATGTCCAATTCGGCATCACGGGTTATTTTAATCATGTGCGCCGAAATCGTTTTATAATTAAAATTTCCGAATAGGTGATGCAGACAATACCGAATTAAATCATCCAGAATGATCACAAATTGACGATCTCCATCGGGCGGAAGAACCACAAAACGATTAAGTGTACGTGGAATTTCAATGAGTGCATAATTTCTGTTGTTTTCAAAGGTTTCATCGTCATGATCCATTATCATGGTAATGACTAAATAAGCAACACTATCTTTTAACTTCGGAAATTCATCTTGCTCGCCTATCATCAATGTCATCAGCGCCGGACTCACAAAGCGTGTGAAATAATTAGTCATAAACTCACCTTGATCCGGAGTGACTTCTGTTTCATCAATGATGAAGATGTTTTCTTTTCTCAGTTCGCGTTGTATGTCATCCAATATTTTTAAGCTGTAAGCTTGCTGATCAATAACAGTTTGCGTTATCTGCTCCATCAGGTCTTTTGCTGAAATGCCTCCAAGAACACTTCGGCCACTTTTTCCTGCCTCTTGTATTCGTTTAATGGTGGCATATCTTACCATAAAAAACTCGTCAAGATTATTTGAAAAGATCCCTAAGAATCGTAAACGCTCCAGCAAGGGAATTTTCTGATCATCAGCCTCTTGCAGCACTCGGGCATTAAACTGAAGCCAACTAAGTTCCCGATTGATATATTTATTTCGAACCCTCACAGGTCCGGTACTCATTTTTTCTATCATATCTTTAAGTGTCTTGGAAAGACTTTTAAAACCGTCTCACCTCTGGAAACATCATTCCATGAATCTACATCAAATCGAAGCATCACGAATCCACATGTTGGAATTTCATCAATACGTTCATTTCCCAGCCTATTCGCTATAGCTGTAAAAGCATAATTATGTCCTACAAGCATTAAAGAATGTACGTGATCATCTACTTCTTTTAAAAACTTCAGAACCTCCCCTCCTTGAAAATCATATAATCGCGGTTCCATTATAAAATCAGCATCTTTAATCTCCCACATACTTTTAAAAACCTCAGCAGTTGCCCTTGCTCTTTCTGCATCGCTACTGATTATTTTTTCAGGAGGCGATAATTTTTTCACCACTTCCTCAGCTACCAGAACAGCATCATTTTTTCCGCGCTTTTTTAATTTTCTCCCGTGGTCATCGACGTTTTCATCCCAGGAAGCCTTAGCGTGCCTCAACAGATATAGAATTTTCAAGATTTATTAATTTTCCGGTTCTTATTACGTACAAATATCTAAAAATTAATGCCCATCCCGATGTTTTGAAATCTACTATTTTCATTCATATAAAGACATCATAGCATAGATCTATCGTCTATGATACCTTTCAATTTCTCACCGATTCCGTAAAATTTTCATTACTTTGTCTGCCCATGACCATAGAGTCACACCAAAGAAAACAAAACAGGAATGAATTTAAATTTAAACAATAAAAATGCCTTGGTAAGTGGCAGTACGGCCGGAATTGGAAAGGCTATTGCCATTCAACTCGCCAAGCAAGGCGCCAACGTTACACTTCTTGCCCGAGATGAAGAAAAGTTAAAAAAAACCTTAGCTGAACTTTCAAAAACCGGCAATCAAAACCACTCCTATATTGTAGCCGACTTTGCAGAGCCGGAGGTATTGAAGAGCAAGATAAAGGAAGCAGTGAAAAATACCACTTATCATATCTTAATCAACAATACCGGCGGTCCGAAAGGAGGACCATTATTAGAGGCCACAACAGACGAGTTTGAAAAAGCTTTTTCAATGCACGTGCTTTGCAATCATCTACTGGTCCAAGCTTTATTTCCCGGTATGAAGGCGGAAAAATATGGAAGGATCATCAATATCATCTCAACTTCGGTGAAACAACCCATTGACAATTTGGGAGTGAGTAATACCATTCGCGGTGCGGTAGCAAACTGGAGTAAGACTCTTGCGAATGAGTTGGGGCAATTTGGTATAACTGTTAATAACATTTTGCCCGGGTTTACCGAAACAGGTCGGCTTGACGACGTCATTACCAATGCCGCCAAAAAACAAGATGTCTCTGAAGAAAAAGCACGTCTGAGCATGAAAAACAGTGTGCCTGCAAGACGTTTTGGTCAACCCGAAGAACTTGCCAATGCTGCGGGATTTTTGGCAAGTGAAGCTGCATCATATATTAATGGGATAAATGTGCCAATTGACGGTGGCCGAACAAAATCTTTATAAACCAAACAATCTAGATCAACCATGACAACTAAGAGAAAACTTCGAATTAACGGACACTCACATCTACTTCCCTATCCTGAAGAAATTCCCCAATTCATGAAAGACAAAGGCATTTTTTGGGTGGACAAGGAGCGGAAGTTTATGCTTCAAAAAGATTGGAGTCGCCCGGTAACGGACTCAAGTTTTTTCTTAAATGAAAAATTGGAGTGGATGGATCGGTTCAATATTGATCATGCTGTAGTATTAAATCTATCTCAGCTTTATGGAAACGGTTTAAGAGTAGAGGAAATGAAACAAGCTTTACGGTTTCAAAATGACTTCAATGCCAGAATACAACATGATCATCCTTCACGATTCACATCCGGATTTGTGGTTCATCCGGGTTTCGTGCGAGGAGCCATGTGGGAAATAGAACGCTGTGTAGAGGAGCTGGGAATGCAATTACTATGTCTTCCAACCCATTTTATGGACAGTATTGGAACGTGGAGGTGTATTTTTGATGAAGAGAATGAACCCATCTTTGAACTTGCC
Source organism: Flavobacteriaceae bacterium (assembly GCA_035654795.1). Lineage (GTDB taxonomy): Bacteria > Bacteroidota > Bacteroidia > Flavobacteriales > Flavobacteriaceae > JAAYLC01. Next base: position 8,900 of record DASRWC010000006.1, on the reverse strand, counting down.
TCTCATTACAATCTGGCAGTGGAAATTCACCCTTATGACGGTGAGAAATTTATCAAGCTCGAGAACACTTCGTGGCGCTTTCATCTTATATGGATGCTGGCTCAATGTGCAGATGCTTATCATTTCTTCACTTTAAACGGATATGCCGACAAATTTCCGAATATGCGCACCTGTTTTGCTCATGGCGGGCAGTTGGCACAGATAAATCTCGGTCGCCGAATACAAGGATTTGACGGAAGGCCTGATTTATTTAAAGGCAAAACTCATCCCAGAAGAAGCGTGGGTCATAAAAACATCTTCTTCGATTCTCTAGTGCACGACACCGGCTCGTTTGAGTTATTAGTAAAAAATCAAGGGGCCAAACAGGTATTAATAGGATTGGATGATCCTTACCCATTGGGAGAAATGGAAAGCGCACCTCAATCCTCCTACCCCGGAAAACTGCTTGACTTGGCAGTGGAGCGGAAAATTGTTACTCAGCAAGAGGCAGATGCCATGTGGGAAGAAAACGTATTGCGATGGTTATGCGGAGAAGACGTAGAAAATCAAGAAAAATTAAGAGCCAGAATTGAAGGCAAAACTTATCACACCCCCTCCCCTGAAACCTTATGACGATGAATTTACGAGACGATAGAATCTTAGAATACGCCGAGGCGCACTCGCAACCCGAGCCGGAATTGCTGCAGAAACTGAATCGGGAAACCCATCAAAAGGTGCTTTCTCCCAGAATGCTAAGCGGTCATTTTCAGGGAAGAATATTGAGTATGATATCAAAATTGCTTCAGCCCAAAACCATTTTGGAAATTGGGACCTACACAGGCTATTCAGCTCTGTGCCTCGCAGAAGGATTAACAGAAAATGGTGTCTTACACACCATAGATATCAATGAAGAACTTGTTGACCTCCAAAAAAGATATTTTGACGCTTCCCCGTATAAGGATAAAATAATTCAACATTTAGGAAAAGCATTGGATATTATTCCGAAACTTGATGCAACTTTTGATCTGATTTTTATTGATGCCGATAAGGAAAATTACCCGAATTATTTGGAGATTATTCTACCGAAAACAAAATCCGGAAGCGTAATTTTATCTGACAATGTTTTGTGGAGTGGAAAAGTGACTGAGCCTGAAAAAGCCTCAGACCGGACAACTAAAATCTTAAAAGAATACAATTTGCTATTAAAAAACCATCCCAAATTGGAAACTATTCTACTTCCAATCCGGGATGGCTTAACCGTTTCGCGGGTTATTTAACAGTTTCTACAAGTTGTTCAAACCGGCTTTGAGCGTTTCTATTTTAGCAAGTGTATCTGCTTCTTTCTGTCGTTCAATTGCAACAACTTGGGCAGGTGCTCCTGAAATAAAGCGTTCATTTCGAAGTTTTCCTTGCACGCTTTTGAGGAATCCTTCGGCATATTTTAATTCTTCCAACAATTTTGCACGTTCTTCCTCCACATCTACGGATTGTTCTATTGGAATAAAATACTCGTTGCTTCTCATCCTGAAAGTCAATGCTCCCAAAGGTTTTTCGGTAACATAAGTTATGCTCTCCAAATTCCCTAATTTGCTAATTATTCCGTCAAAATCTGAACTCAAATTTTCATGATTAATCACCAAAAGTTCCATTTTTTCTTTGAAAGCAATATTTCGCTCTTTTCGAATGGTTCTGATGGCGGAAATCACCTCCATGGCATTTTCAAAGTTCTTTATTAATCCATCATTGCTTTCTTTTAGTTCTGGCCACTTTGAGATGATCAAGGCTTCAGATACGTCTCTTTGCGCCATATTTTGCCAAATATGTTCGGAAATAAAAGGAACAAAAGGATGAAGAATTCGAAGATTATCTTCAAATAATGCGATTACCTTTAGATATGTTTCCTCTGAGATAGGCTCCCCGTAAGCCGGTTTTATCATTTCCAGAAACCAGGAACAAAAATCATCCCACACCAGTTTATAAGTGGCCATCAGAGCATCACTCATTCGATACTTGGTGTAATGATCTTCTATTTCGGCCAAGACAGCTTGAAATTTATTTTCATACCACATAATGGTCAAAGCATCTGTAGCTTCAGGTTTTTTATCCACAGCTACTTCCCATCCATGAATCAATCGGTAAGCGTTCCATATCTTATTGACAAAAGCACTCCCTTGTTTGCACAGGTCTTCATCAAACATTAAATCATTTCCGGCAGGTGAGCTCAATAGCATTCCTACCCGAACCCCATCTGCTCCATACTTTTCAATCAATTCTAAGGGATCAGGGGAATTTCCGAGAGATTTGCTCATTTTGCGACGCTGTTTGTCTCTAACAATCCCAGTCAGATACACATTTTCAAAAGGTCGCTCCCCTCTATATTCATATCCGGCAACAATCATTCTAGCCACCCAGAAAAAAAGAATCTCAGGGGCCGTAACCAAATCCTGTGTTGGATAATAATAATTGATTTCCTGATTTTCCGGGTCCAAAATTCCGTTAAACACACTTATTGGCCATAACCACGAAGAAAACCAGGTGTCTAGAACATCGGGATCTTGTGAAAGGTCAGTCTTTTTTAGATTCTCATTTCCTGATTTTGTTCGAGCCAGATGTATAGCTTCCCCTACGGATTCAGCAACAACAAAATCATCTTTTCCCGCTCCATAATAATAAGCCGGAATTTGTTGCCCCCACCACAGTTGACGCGAAATATTCCAGTCTCTCACATTTTCCATCCAGTGGCGGTATGTATTTATAAATTTTTCAGGCACCAGTTTCACCTCTTTGTTTAAAACAGCCTCTAGTGCAGGTTTTGCAATTTCTTCCATTTTCAGGAACCATTGATCGCTCAATCTCGGTTCAATAACCGCTCCCGTGCGTTCACTAGTTCCTACCTTGTGAAGATGGGATTCAATTTTCTCGACGGCTCCCAAAGTTTTTAACTCCTCCACAATCTCTTTCCGAACCACGAACCGATCTTTACCTTCGTAATGAAGACCGTATTTATTTAGAGATCCGTCTTCATTCAGAATATCAATTATTTCTAGTTGATGGCGTTCGCCTATAAGTTTGTCATTTTCGTCATGCGCAGGTGTTATTTTTAAGCATCCGGTTCCAAAATCCGGATCAACATAGTCATCTTCAATTATTGGAACCACACGATTTGCGATTGGAACAACAACTTTTTTTCCTTTGAGATGTTGATAGCGTTCATCATTAGGATTGATACAAACGGCGCTATCTCCCAGAATAGTTTCCGGTCTGGTAGTTGCAATGGTAACCGCCTCTTCACTTCCCTCTATTTTGTACTTTAGATAATAAAGATTTCCTTGTTTTTCTTCGTAAATAACTTCTTCGTCGGAAAGGGTAGTTTTTGCCTGAGGATCCCAATGAACCATTCGGTATCCGCGGTAAATTTGACCTTTATTATATAAATCAACGAACACCTTTATAACCGATGCAGACATTTCTTCGTCCATGGTAAATTTGGTTCGGTCCCAATCACAAGAAGCTCCTAGTTTTTTTAATTGCTCGAGAATGATTCCTCCATGTTTATGCGTCCAGTCCCAAGCATGTTCCAAAAACTCCTCACGAGTCAGAGATGTCTTTTCGATGCCTTGAGCTTTCAATTTTGCTACCACCTTAGCTTCTGTGGCAATTGAAGCATGATCCGTTCCCGGAACCCAGCAAGCGTTGTATCCCAGAAGGCGTGCGCGACGAATAAGAACATCCTGAATGGTATTATTGAGCATATGCCCCATATGTAGAACTCCCGTAACATTTGGTGGTGGAATTACAATGGTGTAGGGCTTACGCTCGTCTATTTCAGAATGAAAGTAGCGGTTGGTCATCCAGTATTCATACCACTTGCTCTCAATTTCTTTGGCTTGATATTTGGTATCTAAAGACATAGAAGTTTTATTTTTAGAGGATGCAAAAGTAGGTATAACTTGAATCATATAAAAAGTAGAAATCTTCTTTTGCTCTTTATTCCAAGTTGTTTATTTTAGCAATATAAAAACCCAAAAACATGAAAAAATTAGTTCTTATCGTTCTTGTTGCCTTTGTAGGATTCACCGTTCAGGCTCAACAAGCGAAGATCACTTTCCAGGAAGACACCATTGACTATGGATCTATCGTAAAAGGTGCTGATGGTAAAAAAGTTTTTAAATTCACCAATACAGGAGACGCTCCTTTAATTATTACCGACGTAAAATCAAGCTGTGGATGTACGATTCCCAAAAAACCAAATGGTCCTATCGCTCCCGGCGAAAGCAGCACAATAGAAGTGCAATATGACACGAATAGAGTTGGCCCCATCCGAAGAACAATCACCGTTGTTTCCAATGCTTCTGAACCAATGGTGGCACTTAAGATAACCGGTGAGGTCCAGAGCCAGCCTGCAAGTGTTTTGGAGAAAAATTGATTCCATTTCCTTTGTTGATTTTTGAAAGACCGCTGTGCGGTCTTTTTTTATTTCTTCCCGATGGAAAATGATAGAGTCGCACCTTTTAAATGCTTAATTTTGCACTTTTGTGCATTTTAAATAATACACCTATGCCATCAGTTTCAAAAAAAGGCAAAAATATGCCGGAGTCTCCCATTCGGAAACTCGTCCCCTATGCCGAGAAAGCATATAAAGCAAACAAAACAGTTTATCATTTGAATATCGGGCAACCTGACATAAAATCGCCTGTAATAGCTATGGATGCCGTAGCCAACCATAATCTGGAAATCTTGGCTTATACCCGTTCCGAAGGCTCCGAGGAATACCGTAAAAAAATTGCGAAATATTATCAAAAGAATCATATTCCGGTAGAAGCAGAAGATATCATTGTAACCACAGGAGGAAGTGAAGCTCTTCTTTTCGCAATGTCGTCCATAGCCGATGAGGGTGATGAGATTATAATCCCTGAACCGTTTTATGCAAATTACAACGGATTTGCGACTGCTGCAGATGTAAAAATTGTTCCGGTGATTTCAAAAATCGAAGACAATTTTGCACTCCCACCGATTTCAGAATTTGAAAAACTCATCACTCCACGCACCAAAGCAATTCTTATTTGTAATCCCGGAAATCCCACCGGATATTTATATTCTAAAGAAGAAATTCAAATTTTGGCGGATATTGTAAAAAAACATGACTTGTTCCTTATTTCCGATGAGGTATATCGGGAATTTACTTATGATGGAGCCAAGCATCACTCTATCCTCGAAGAAGAAAGTATGGCTGAATATGGCATTATTGTAGATTCCGTTTCAAAAAGATATAGTATGTGTGGTGCCCGGGTGGGGTATTTTGTTTCGAGAAATAAACAAGTAATTGCCACTGCTCTAAAATTTGCACAAGCAAGATTGAGTCCCCCTACATTTGCACAAATCGCTAGTGAAGCTGCTCTAAATACGCCACAGAGCTATTTTGATGATGTCATTACAGAATATCAAGATAGAAGAAATACGCTTATTGCGGCCCTAAAAGAAATACCGGGCATTAAAATTGGTGAACCGAAAGGGGCTTTCTATTGCATCGTGGAGCTTCCTGTTAAAAATTCAGATGACTTTGCACAGTGGCTCTTAGAAGAATTTGATGATCACGGAGAGACGGTTATGGTTGCTCCGGCAGCAGGGTTCTATTCCACTCCCGGCGTGGGATTAAATCAAATTCGAATTGCTTACGTACTAAATAAAGAAAGTCTGATCAGAGCCGTGGAAATCTTAAAATTAGCTCTGGCAAAATATCGGGACTGATGCGGATTCAAGAAAATAAATCCTTAAAATCCTTTAATACTTTTGGGGTGGATGTGAGGGCAAAATTTTTCACATCCGTTACTTCCGTAGCTGATCTTCGTGAAGCGTTAAGAAACAGACCTATGAAAAATATCTTTATCCTTGGTGGAGGCAGCAACATGCTTCTCACCAAGGATATAGATGCATTTGTCATTCACATTGCCATTCCCGGATTTCAAATTTTGGAAAAAAATGATCATTCCGTAAAAATAACTGTGGGTGGCGGAGAGAAATGGCATGACTTCGTCATGTTTTGTGTTTCTCAAGATTTTGGAGGTGTGGAGAATATGTCTCTGATTCCGGGAAACGTAGGAACGGCCCCCATACAAAACATCGGTGCCTATGGCGCGGAACTCAAAGATGTCTTTGTGAATTGCAAAGCAATACATAGGGAAACTCCGGAGGAGCGGATTTTCTCAAAGGAAGAAGCACAATTCGGGTATCGAGACTCTGTTTTTAAGTCGAATTTAAAAAATGAATATGTTATTACGGAGGTGACCTTTCAACTCACCATCCGGAACCATCAAATTCGCACCGATTATGGCGATATTCAAAAGATTTTGAATGAGAGAAACATAACCAATCCATCCATAAAGGATGTTTCTGATGCGGTAATCAGCATTCGACAATCCAAGCTTCCGGATCCTGAAGAGTTAGGTAATAGCGGAAGTTTTTTTAAAAATCCAGTGGTGGATTTGGAAACTTTTCGCCAATTCAAAGAACAATTTCCCGAAGCTCCTTTTTATGAAATTACACCCACCTCATTTAAAATTCCTGCCGGTTGGCTTATCGAGCACGTGGGATATAAAGGTAAAAGAGTGGGAGATGCCGGTGTCCATAAAAATCAGGCCTTGGTCTTGGTAAATTATGGTCAGGCAACCGGAAAAGAAATTTTGGATCTGGCTTTAGACATTCAAAAAACCGTACGACATAAAACCGGAATTTTCATTGAACCTGAAGTAAATATCTTTTAAAAATCTCATCACATCAGCATCCCGGCGTACTTTTCGCATAGTATTTATTGGTAACAATTTGGCGCTTAAAAATCGTTTTCAATGAGCGAATAAAAGCCAAAGATTGTACCTTTGCAAAAAGATTTATGATATGGAACTTTTATTTATAACATTCGGTTTATTACTACTTGCCTTTGCGGGTATTGCTATAAAAATATGGGCGAAAAAAGACGGGAAATTTGCAGGCACATGCGCCAGTCAGAGTCCTTATTTGAATCAAGAAGGTGCTCCATGTGGATATTGCGGAAAAACTCCCGACCAATTCAGCACCTGTAAAGAGGAAAGCCATTCCTAATTTTTGGAAATTACTAATCTCTTTTCGTTGTTGTAGCTGCTTATGGTGCTTCTTTACATTTTGGGTGCAGTTATTTTGATTAATTGCATCTACTATCTCTTTTTTTCAAAATTTTCTTTCAATTCTCTTTCTTATTCTTCTGAGCCACCTTCTATTCCGGTTTCTGTAATAGTTTGTGCCAAGAATGAAGCTGATAATCTCGAAAAGAATATTCCGTTGTGGTTAGCTCAAGAATATCCGTTGTTCGAGTTGGTATTGATAAATGATGCTTCCATGGATGAATCTTTGGAAGTGATGGAAAAATTTGCAGCAGAAGATGACCGAATTAAAATTGTAAACGTCAAAAATAACGAAGCATTCTGGGGGAATAAAAAATATGCTCTCACATTGGGTATTAAAGCAGCAAGGCATGATCATCTTGTTTTTACCGATGCCGATTGTTTTCCTGCATCTACAAAATGGTTGGTACTTATGGCTTCAGGATTTAGTCAGAAAAAAGAAATTGTTTTAGGCTATGGAGGCTATGAGCGAAAGAAAGGAATTCTAAACAAGCTTGTCCGTTTTGAAACTCTTCTCACGGCACTTCAATATTTTTCTTCAGCCATGAGCGGAAATCCGTATATGGGAGTAGGGAGAAATTTGGCTTACAAAACACAGTTGTATTATAACAATAAAGGATTTATGAGTCACATCAAAATTCCGTCAGGTGATGATGACCTATTTGTCAATGAAGCGGCCACTGCAAAGAATACCGCCATTTGCGCACATCCGGATGCTTTTACCTATAGCCAACCAAAGTTGACATACAAGGAATGGTTTCGACAAAAGCAAAGACATTATACCACATCTAAATATTATAAGACAAAACATAAAATCCAGTTAGGATTGTTTTATGCTTCTAATGTTTTTTTCTGGATGATGGCGGCAGTTGTTCTTTTAACAGATAAGTGGTTGATAGGGCTCGGCCTGATTCTATTTCGATTTATTGTTCAGTATGTAGTCATTGGAAAAGCTGCCCAAAAATTAAAAGAAAAAGATTTGATTGCCTCCATTCCGTTGCTGGAATTCTTTTTACTCTTTATTCAAATAAGTATCTTTATTTCAAATAAAGGCGATAGTAGGGTAAAATGGAAATGAAATCAGAGCAGCTCAAGCATCAAATAACTTTTGCGAAGCAAGGAAAACAAAGTGCTTTTAATTTTTTGCTTGATCGTTTCTGGAATGAAGTGTATGGCTTTCAACTGAAAAGAGTGCGTGATGAATTTGAAGCTGAAGACATCACGATAGAAACTTTTGCACGTGCCTTTGACAAAATTGATTCCTTTGACTCCAGGTACAATTTTTCAACATGGCTTATTACGATTTCGAAAAACATTCAGATTGATAAATTCCGCAGTAAAAATGCCACGCACTTCCCTGCCGCTACCGATGCTTCCAAGGATCAGATAAAAAAGATTCCTGATGACTCCCCTACTCCGGAAGATCAATTGATTCGTGATCAAAATCTAACCGAATTATTAAGGTTCATTAAAAAATTAAAACCCGATTATCAAGAAGTGATTCAATTACGGTATTTTCAGGAAATGAGCTATAATGAGATTGCCCAGGAACTACAAGAATCTCTCAGTACTGTGAAAGTTCGTTTATTGCGCGCCAGAAAGCTGTTATCGGAAATTATTGAGCATTCATAGGAACATTGTGGATACTGGGAAGTCGGGACGAAAACACGGCAAAGCCCCTGAACCTCCGTCAATTTCGTAGCTGTATATTACGTTGTCAGACATTGTTTTCGTTTTTACCGCTAACGGCAGTCCGACTAAAAACCT
>DASRWC010000005.1:0-20166 GCA_035654795.1 Flavobacteriaceae bacterium | reverse complement strand
AACAAAACTGGACACCATTCCCCTTCCAAATCAAAACCTGGAAAGCCTTCCTGGACGGGAAGCACGGACTGCTCAATGCGCCCACGGGAAGCGGAAAAACCTATGCACTTTGGATTCCGATTATGCTCCAATACATCAAGGATAATCCCGAATACAAAACCAAAAAGAAAAAAGGTCTAAAAGCAATTTGGATTACACCGCTTCGGGCGTTGTCTGTAGAAATTCAGCAAGCAGCACAGCGAGTGGCAGATGATTTGGAAACCGGGTTGACTGTTGGAATTCGTTCAGGAGATACAAGTCAATCAGAACGGGCGCAGCAGAAAAAACAAATGCCCGATTTGCTCATTACCACACCGGAAAGTCTAATGCTTCTGCTCGCTTCCAAAGGCTATGAGAAAACCTTTAAAAATCTGGAAGCTATCGTGGTTGATGAATGGCACGAATTGTTGGGCAGCAAACGCGGTGTGCAAATGGAACTGGCGCTTTCTCGATTAAAAACCATAGCTCCCAAAATGCGCGTCTGGGGAATTTCTGCAACAATTGGAAATCTGGAGCAGGCAATGGACGTCCTTCTCGGAATGGAACCGGATTTTCGCAAAAATGCCGTTTTGATAAAAGCCAATCAGAAAAAGAAAATTGAAGTCCGCTCTATAATTCCCAAAACCATGGAGAAATTTCCGTGGCGCGGGCATCTTGGATTGCATCTTTTGGAAGAAATTATTCCGATAATCAAAGCGAGTAAGACTACTTTAATTTTCACAAATACCCGCGGACAATGTGAAATCTGGTTTCAGAAGATTTTACAAGCACATCCCAAATTTGCGGGAGAAATCGCCATGCATCACGGAAGTATCGCCAAAGAAACAAGGCTGTGGGTGGAGCAGGCAATTCGGAATGAATCTTTAAAAGCAGTGGTAGCAACATCAAGTCTAGATTTGGGAGTCGATTTTGCACCGGTAGAGACAGTCATTCAAATTGGCGGACCAAAAGGTGTGGCAAAATTTCTTCAACGTGCCGGGCGCAGCAATCACAGACCCGGAGAGCCTTCGGTGATTTACTTTTTGCCCACTCACGCTCTGGAATTGTTAGAAGCTTCGGCTTTAAAAAGAGCAGTAAAAGAAGATGTGGTAGAAGACAGGGTTCCGTACTTGCTGAGTTTTGATGTGCTTATCCAATATCTCATCACGCTGGCTGTGAGTGACGGTTTTTATCCAAATGACATTCTTCCCGAGATTCGCAGCACGTTTTGCTATCACGAAATTTCTGATGAAGAGTGGAAATGGTGTCTCAATTTCATCACTCTGGGTAGCCAAAGCCTGAATGCGTACGACGAATACAAAAAAGTAGAAGTCCAAGAAGACGGACTTTTTAAAGTTGAAGACCGAAGGATTGCGATGATGCACCGGCTGAGTATCGGGACAATCGTGGGAGATTCTATGGTGATGGTAAAATATGTGAGTGGCGGATTTATTGGGACCATTGAAGAATGGTTTTTGAGTAAACTCAAACCTGGCGACAGTTTTGTTTTCGCCGGAAGAACGCTGGAATTGGTAAGACTTCGGCAAATGGTGGCGCAGGTTCGGCGTTCAAAAAAGAAATCGGGGAAAGTGGCGAGTTTTCTGGGCGGAAGACTTCCGTTGTCATCGCAAATGAGTAAAATCCTTCGGGAAGAGATGCAAAGTGGCGCAGAACATAAAAAAAACACTCCCGAACTTAAAGCATTGGAACCCATTTTTGAGCGTCAGGAGCGGGAAAGCATCGTGCCCGGCGAACATCAATTTTTGATAGAAACGTTCAAAACTCGGGAAGGCTATCACTCACTTTTTTATCCGTTTGAAGGACGTTTTGTACACGAAGCAATGAGCAGTTTGCTTGCCTATCGCATCAGTTTGCTCTCCCCTATTTCATTTTCCCTAGCCTATAATGATTACGGATTTGAATTGCTCAGCGACCAATATCTTGACATTCAGGAAATTTTGGACAACAATCTTTTTTCGCCGGAATTCCTGTTTGATGATTTATCCAAAAGCCTGAATTCCACAGAACTCGCCCGCCGAAAGTTTCGGGATATAGCGGTAATTAGTGGAATGGTTTTTCAAGGATATCCGAATAAGACCATAAAAACCAAACATTTGCAAAGCAGCAGTCAGTTGTTGTTTGATGTTTTCCGGGATTTCGAGCCGGATAATTTACTCTATCTTCAGGCTTATCGCGAAACTTTTGAACATCAGCTGGAAGAATTTCGTCTTCGGGAAGTTCTTGAAAGAATCAACGCTCAGGAAATCGTATGGAAAAAATGTGAGAAACCAACGCCGTTTTCCTTTCCGATTATTACCGATGGATTGCGAGCCAAATTGTCTTCCGAAAAATTAGCTGACCGAATTAAGAAGATGACTTTGCAGTTGGAACGCGATTAAATCATGAGGAATTTTCGGAAGTTTTCTGTATTTACTATCTGTACTTCTGTGTCGTAAGTCTGTTCAAAAGTTTTCGGGATTTTGGCTTTAGCTTCAGGATTGTATTTGAATTCGAAGCCTTTGATAATGCCGGCATCTTCTTCCACATAATCCACTTCCTGTTGCCGCACGGTTCGCCAAAAGTGCATTTTCGCACCACTCTTAGAATATTTCAGAAATTTCAGTCGTTCAGAAATCAAGAAATTTTCCCATAGTGCACCTTTATCCGGCCGATTTTCTAGGAAGTTATAATTCCCAATCACCGCATTTCGCACCCCATTATCATAGAAATAAATCTTCTGATTGGTCTTTATTTCACTGCGAAGATTTTTGCTGAAACTTGGAAGTGGAAATACCACATACGCTTTTTGCAGAACATCAATATAATGAGATACCGTGTTTTTGTCGATGCCGACGAGCCGAGACAACTCATTATAACTCACTTCATTTCCCACCTGATAAGCAAGTGCGCGAAGTAGTTTATCCAAAACATCTGCTTTTCGGATGCCGCTGAGCGCGAGAATGTCTTTATACAAATAGCTGCTCACCAACTCCCGAAGCACATCCTTTTCTTCACCTACCGACGTTAACACTTCCGGATACATCCCAAAAACAAGGCGAAGATTTAACTGTCTTTGTGCCTCCACATAACCGACCGTTCCTTCAAATTCACTCCACGAAATCGGAAATAATTCATACTCCCATTTCCTTCCTGTAAGTGGCTCATTAAGCTGATTGTTTAAATCAAAAGCAGAAGAACCACTCAGTATCAGTTGAATATCCTTAAACTCGTCTGTAATAATTTTTGATGTGAGTCCGATATTTTGGATGCGTTGTGCTTCATCCACAAAAAGAATTTTATGCCCTCCGATGATGTTTTGAATTTCGGAGGTATTTGGTTCCTGAAGCAGTTTTCGCACCGTCGGGTCATCGCCATTCAGGAAAAGATAATCCTTGTCTTGAAGCAGGTTTTTTATAAGCGTTGTTTTCCCTACTTGTCGCGGACCAACGAGAATTAACGCTTTTCCGGTGTGGAATCTTTTTTCAAATAGAGGTTCTAATTTTCTTTGGAATTCCATGGAACGATTCTTCTATTCACCAAATATACGTATATTCAGTGATTATATTCACCAAATATACGGTTTTTTGGTGAACGTATTCACCAAACATCAATTAACCCAATAACCGGCTCCGTTAAGAATCATCGATTGTCGGAACAATTCTGATATCCAAATTGGTATATCCGGTGAACGTATTCACCGAATATACGTATTTTCGGTGAATACGTTCACTAAACTTACAATTCAATAGGTTTCCGACTCCTATGAATTTCCGCATAAACACTTATTTTTGCGGGATGTCGGTAACCATTCAGATTCTTTCCCAACATTTTCTGCTTCATCCTTCGAGATTTATCTTTTGGCAGGAACAAAAAATGCTGTTTATAGCCGATGTGCATCTTGGTAAAATTGCGCATTTTCGAAAACATGGTGCCGCAGTACCTGCCCACGCTGCTTATCAAAATTTGGAAGCGCTAACGGAAATCGTAAACGAATTGAATCCGGACACCATTTGTTTTCTGGGAGACTTATTCCACAGCAATCTGAATAACGAATGGAACGATTTCAAAAAATGGGTTGCCTACATCAATACTGAAATAATTCTCATTGAAGGAAACCACGATATCATTCCGCCGAAATATTATACAGAAATTGGAGTTCCGGTTCTTGACAATTTGCAAATAGGTTCCTTTCTGCTCACACATCATCCTACAGAATCAACGGATTTTTTCAATTTCTGTGGTCACGTTCACCCGGGAATCATGGTGCGCGGTGTGGGTGGTCAGACCTTCCGTTTGCCGTGCTTTTTCAAAACAAATTCAAGAATGATTTTACCGGCATTCGGGAATTTCACCGGGAAACACATCATAAAACCTACAAGAACAGATGAAGTTTTTGCGGTTGTAGAAGGGAAAGTGATTTCGATAAAATAAGGCTTCTTATTCCGGATTATAAAATTGTGCGGCAAATTTCAGCAGTGCATTTTTATCAGATTCAATTCCTAATTTTCTTATGATGCCGGCGCGGTGGGCTTCTATGGTCTTTTCAGAAAGAAACAGCATTTCAGCTATTTCTTTGGTGGTTTTTTGCTGAACGATTAATTCGAAAACCTTTTTCTCAGATAAACTTAGTTTATCCATGGCTTCGGCTTTAAGATAATCTCTATCAGTTTCGAGTTCGAATCGAATTTTAGGGCTGTAATACACATCGTGATCAAACAAGTATTCAATACACGACCTCAACTCTTCCAAAGCGAATTGCTTAAGCAGATAAGCATTAATTTTTAACTCTTCGGCTTTTAAGAAAATACTTTTCTCCTTATGCGAGGTCAACAGAATAATCCTTGTTTTGAGCTGATGTAATCTAATATTTTCCGCAATTTCGAGACCATCCATTCCGGGCATACTGATATCTAAAACCACAAAATCAGGTTTCAGTCTTTTGATTGCCTTCCAGGCATTCTCCCCATTCTTGTGGCTTTCTAATACCACTTGACCCATACCTTCAAGCAAAACTTGAGTTCCTAGAAGGGAGAGCGGATGATCATCTGCAATGACAAAGTGCATAGTCAATATTTTTACTTGGGGATGGTTATTTTTACTGTTGTTCCCGAAGCACCGGAAGTGAACTGCACCGTACCATTAATGTATTTGGTTCTTTCAGTAATATTCAACAAACCAAAGCAATTCCCTTTCTCAAGCATTCTTTCCACTTCAAAGCCTTTTCCGTTATCCTTAATTTCAGCATATATGTACTTATCATCTTCCGTTAAGGTTATTTTGCCTGCCATAGCATCAGCGTGTTTTATAATGTTTGTAGTAGCTTCTTGGATTATCCGATATAACTGAAGCTCCACAGCTGTATTTAGTGAACCGCTATAGGTTACATCGGCTGTCAGTAAAAAATTGTGTTGTTCTTGAGCTCGTTCTGCCAGTTGTTCCACACTCTCTTTAAGTCCTAAACGGTCAAATAACGTAGGACTCAAATTCCGACTAATATTTCGCACCTCCTCCAGAATAGAATCTATTTTATTTTTGAAAGACTGGCTGTTGTTTTCAAGCGCGTGCCTTAAATTAATTAGTTCGTTACTTACACTGTCGTGCAGGTCTGAAGCGATTCTTTTTCGTTCATCCTCTGTCTTACTTAAAAGTTGAGATGTAAAAGAATCGGTTAAGGCTTTTTCTCGTCGGATGCTTTTATTTTTATTCAGAATAATAAGTACCAAGAAGATTAACAGAAGTACAATGGCACCGCCCACCAGAGAAAAAATCAGCATTTCCTGGGATTTTAGCTTTTTTTCCTGAAGGAGGATTTTATTTTCTTTCTGTTCGGTTTCAAATTTACGCTCCAGCTCAAATAGTCTTCCTTCCACCAGTTCGTCCAGCGCCTTGTCTTTATCTGCCAGTAGAGCTTTGGCATAGGTATTGGCTTTTTCAAATTCGTTCTTTAGCGTGTAATATTTAAAAAGGGCAGTGCCTAACTGTACTAAAAATTGCTGATTTGGATCTTCATCCTGTGAAATCTCGTTATAAAATTCTTCCACCTCTTCTATATTGGTCAAGGGTGTATCAAAGATTTGAGCAAACATTAATTCTTGGAAAAGTGTTCGCATTTGCAAATCGGCACTTCTGCTTTCATCGGAAAGTTCCCGTGCAGCCTTTAAAAATTCAGCAGCTTCCTTTTTTTCACGTTGGGCAATATGTTTAAACGCCAGAAGTTGATTGAGAATCGTTTTGTGATAAAGTGGAAAGTTTGGATAACTCTCTGCGCGAATGGCGAGGGTATCGATATATTTTATAGCTGTTAATGTATCCGCTTTAGCGACGTTCAGATGTACGAACAACCCATAGGCAGAATATGTAAGGGAATGACTATTTTGTTCTTTTAGAATTTTTAATCCTTTGTTAAGCACTGCTTCGGCTTCTATGTATGCCGACTTTTGCATAAAAATGTTATGCAGCAATAAATAAACCGTTCCTTGATTTTTGATGTCTCCAACTTCAACAAAAATATCTAAAGCATTTACCAGATGTTTTTCTGCATTCTCAAAATCTCTTTGGAGGCTATAGTTCTGCGCCAAAGCAAAATTTGAAAATCCTTGAATTTGTTTATGTGATTTAGATTGAGATGCAATATTTATTGCTTTTTTAAACCAAGTGCTGCTTTCACTAAGATTGTTTTCAGCGTGCGATTCCAGTCCAAGATTATAATAAATATTAGTTAGATTTTCACCCGATAATTGATTTTCATGATTTTTAATGAACTCTTTAAGTACTCCCACATAAATAGAATCTGATTCAAAAGTGCCGGTTTTAGCTTCTCCGAAATAGATCAAATAAAGAGCCGCTTCATCAAATTGTTTTTCTTTTAAAAGTCTGCTATAATGGGCGTATATGGTATCCCAATATTCGGGTTTGCTAAAATTTTCATGATCTTTTACCCAACTATTTTCAGGAAGACGGTGATGATAAGAAATTAGTTCTTGATCAATATGTTTGTCTTTCGACGATTGGCTACAATTAACTATAACCAACGAAATTGTAATTGCTGCTAAAAATTCTTTAAGACCTTTCATTTTGAAAGTTTTTTATAAAACATCTTTAATTGAAAAAATTTTAAAGATATGGAGAACATTTTATTCTTTAAAGTCAGGTTATCTTTCCTTAATTTTATAATTCTTTCCGGATAAATACCATCCCTATATTTGGTTAACAACATTGATATTTTTGCAGAGTATCTATCCTGAATAAAATTACCTATCAGCCGGCTGATTTCCCCGGATCAGCCGGACTGATAGATAGCTGTACTCCCTTTACTTTACATTCTTTGTCAAGAAGAACAATCTTTAAAAATTGTTCTTTAGACCGTTAAAACCCCCTAAACAGAATGTATTTCGTTTGGAATACAGTTTAAATTTTAGCACTGCCTTGAGCTAATTATTCTCCTATTGTCTCTGGAATCTGGAGGTAATCGGCTTTATGAGCCAATATTTTCACCTTTTCCAAATCTGATTTCTTTTCAAATTCTAGACGTGCCATTGCCTGTTTATCCTTAACCTCTTTATTGATTGAAGCGCCAACTTCAGCCAGCAACTTTGAAGCTTCCGGATAACATTTTGCATTGGGATCAATAACATTCAGAAATTCGAGAGCTTCTGAAAAATCCTGTCGCGCATGCGCCATCTTTGCCTTGTGCAGCATTTCTGAACAGTTTATTTCTTTCGTGCTTGTATAGATTCTAGTCATCAACTTCTCCACCTCAGGATAACACCCCAATTCCTCCGGCACATATTTCAAGAGCGCAAAGGCTTTGTTATATTGTTTTCGCTCAATGTTGAGTGCAGCCGATTTAATTATTTTATTACAATTGGTTTGATAGAAGGCTCTGATATTCTTCTCTCCTTCAGTAAAAAAAGATTTCAATTTAGGATCTGAAGCCTTTAACTGATTCAGCGCCTTGGTTATGGCTTGTGGCACATCATCGGCAGTTCCCAAAAATGTGGCTGAAAACCGATTAAATTGAATTTCATTATCCATTTCTTGGATAGTCAAGCTGAGATTCACTTTAACCACCTTCACCATATGAGCTTCTCCGGATGTCTTTACATCTATTAACTGAATATTTGGAACAACTGAAAAGGGAGTCTGGGTGGAAAAAACATTCTTTCCTTTATAATTGTTCTTTATTTTCTGTTCTATCTGTCGGTAATTTTCGGATGAAATTTCACCCTCAACATGCTTCGGAACTTCAAATCTAAAGGAGATCGATTCCTGTCCCATAGCAAGTATCTGATAAAGAGCAGCGACAACAAAGGTTATTTTCCAATAACGCATACAGCTTATTTTATAGTTATAAATAAGTTTTGTCCTTTTACATTTCTGGTGGCTGTGACATTCATTCCTTTTAAAAATCGAATGATCTCATTGGCGAAACGGTTTGGGTTATAGGGTCTTCCGGATTCTTGATCAAATAATGGAATTCTCACTTCGTCAAACAACATTTTGTTTTCTACAATCCCGGCAAGATTTGCTCTTCCCTGATAAGCATTTAAAGAAATCCAATCTTCAATAGCCTCATTCAGAAATTCTCCGTTTCCAACTTCAGAATCAAAATCGATCTCGGCATCCTGATCCAAATTAAAATGAACGATGATAGCCCTTCCAATCTCCCTGATTTCATCTGTTTTTACCATCAATGTGTTCAGAAATTCCTCACTGATTTGTTCAAATGCCCTATCGATTAGTTTTTCATAATCATTAGTTCTGAATCTTCCACTGTTTCCTGTTTTATTAGAGAAACTAGCACCGGTATGACTTTCAAAGGCCGTCAGAATCAAGTTAATTGATGTTCCGGATTCATCTGTTGAGACGTGTGTATCTACCTGAACATAAATATCCGCTCCCGAACCGGTTATCAAATCTGATTTAAAATTGCTTTGCCTGTCCATTGTAAAGGCAGAATTGGATTCCGCAGCTTTTAGATTAGCCACAAAATCAATCGTGGACCATCCTCTTTGATCAAAAGATTCCTTCACTTTTGCCACTGCCGAGCGTATGTATGGATTTTCTTCTAAGACTGTTCTAATATCTTCATCCGTCTTGTTGTAAGGTACAACCATAATCTTAGCGGCTGCTCTTTCCACTTCTGTACTTCGCGTTGATGCAATTTGTGCAAAAGATGAAGATGCGAAGATGAAACAAAGTACAAGCAGACCTACATTTCGTATGTATTCTCTTTTCATTTCTAGAATCCTATTTTATTTAACACTTTATTTCTCTCTAAGTCTCTTCTAAGAATATTATAGTTCAATTTAAAGGTTACCACACCCACTACACATCTCGCTGCACTTGTTGAGCAGGCATAGAATTCTTCTTCATTATTTGTGATATATTGCTTGTATCCGCCCTTCCAGAATTCGTCAAAGAAAGCTTTATGCTCCGTTTCAACTTGTTGACCTTTTCTTATAATTGGATTTTTAAAATCAGTTCCGGGAAATCCCATGTAAAACAAATGTTGAATGGCTTTCTTATGTGCTCCTTCAACTGCTTCAGCTCTGCCTGAAAGCTCATCACTCACACCTCTCAGAGTAATGATTCCTTGTGTGTCGTGAGAAAGAAACTCAGAAGTGGAATACGGATTCTTTTTAAGGGTCGGCCCTTGAACAGATGGAGCCGGTGATTTACATCCAACTACGAAAGTCAGCGCAATCAATACAATGGTTAGTTGATGAATTTTTTTCATGATTTAAGTTTTTAGAGGTTATTTTTTTATCTGATGATCATACCAATTCGCTCATTGGCTTTAGATGCTTTGTTTATTTCCTTCTGATTATCAATGATGCTGGCAACTGAAAAGTTTTGATCATCTACACGCACTATCCAGGCAGTGCCAACTACTTCATTTCTGACAACAGTATCGTTTCCTATACTGACTTCTGAAATTTTAACAACATCCACTAGCTGACCGACTTGTACCCCTGCGTGGCTTCCGGCAGCAAGAACGATTTCGTTCTTCTTGTTATCCCAACTAACGACTTCCGCTTGAATAGGTAGAATTGTGCCCGTAAATCTTTTTGTGTTCTCTGACAATCGCATTAATGCTGTGGAAAAGGCATCTTTCTTATGTTCCTTGGCCGCCTGAAGAAGTGCATTTTTAGCATCAATAGCTTTTAATTCATCTTTGGAATAAAGAGACTTCATGGCTTTTTTAATCACGGGACTATCCTCTTCAAATTGTGAGCTTACAATACCGGTTGACATAATTTCTCCGGTAGAAACATCTAGCATTCTCAGTTGGATGGTCACGTTGGCTGTCCAACCGCCTTTTCCTTCAGAATAATTCACATCCATAATACTACCATCCACCAGATAATTCGCTCCTTTACTTAGACCGTCTGTAAACGAATTCTGACTATCCATAAAAGATTCTGATCTCTGAAGGTTTTTTTCTTTTTCAAGTTCTTCCAGTTTTTGCCGATCCACAACAGTGAATTTTTTAGATGAAACAAATGCATTTGTCACCGTTTCCTGAACCATTCTAGCTTCGGCTCTACCTATTGTTTCCTCATCATAGGACATTGTAAGAAAAGCAACTGTAGTCTTTGTCTGAGCCTGCAGTAGAAAAACTGAGGTCAAAAAAAATAATAGTGTAATTCTGTTCTTCATTTCAAATATGAGTTTAGGGTTAAAATTCTGAGACAAATCTCCAAAGAAGGAAGAGGCCCGATTTAGGGGATAACCCTAATTTTCACTAAAATCTCAGATCTTTTGGAAATCTTTATTGTTAAAAACTCTTTGTTGTTTACGGTTTCCCGTAATAGCCCATGAAATACTTTTCATAAATTTGTGTTAACCAACTTCACGCTTCCGCACTATGATTAAAGCTTTACTTATTGATGACGAACCGCATGCCAATG
The DNA here is from genome assembly GCA_035654795.1 of Flavobacteriaceae bacterium. Lineage (GTDB taxonomy): Bacteria > Bacteroidota > Bacteroidia > Flavobacteriales > Flavobacteriaceae > JAAYLC01. The sequence continues at coordinate 9,235 of DASRWC010000005.1, read as the reverse complement.
CCCTCCTGAAAACACTTCTGGAAAGATATTTCTCAGATATTTTGGAAGTGATCGCGACAGCTCCCTCCATTCGAGATGCACGACTGATTCTCTCGGAACAAGAAGTGAATCTCGTTTTTCTGGATATTCAAATGCCCGAAGAAAATGGATTCTCACTCTTTAATTATTTTCCCGAACCTTCTTTCGATGTGATTTTTACAACCGCCTATGACAATTTCGCCATTCAGGCATTCAAATACAGCGCATTCGATTACCTCCTAAAACCGATGGACAAAGAATCCCTCAACGAGACTTTGCAACGATATTTATCCAAAAAAACCATCCTTCGTTATCAAAAAGAACAGATTGAGTTGCTGCGGAGTTATATCAACTGAACCGAAGAAGGAAATAAAAGGGTTTTCTTTAATACTACTTCGGGAATTGAAATGCCGTTTATCAAAGACATTCTCTACATCAAAGCTTCCGGAAATTATTGTGAAATATACGGCAAGAACTTCGACAAGATTGTTGTTACCCAATCGCTTAAAGAGGTTGGCACACGCCTGCCGACATCTAGATTTTTTAAAATTCACAGAAGCCACCTCATTGCCCTTGATGCCGTGATGCGTTATAACAAAAAAGAAAAATTAGTTGAGCTGATTGACGGCAGCAAATTAGAAGTAGCACATAGGGAAGAAAAGGAATTTTTGGAAATGTTTGAGAGTGCGTAATTTTCTGTCGGTTCTTCTTGTTATCAGCTTTCTTCCCGGAATCTCCCAAATTCCGACTGTAAGTGAATTTTCTACGGCCAATGTGCTTCCGCATAACACCGTGCGCGGCCTGTTCCTCGACCACGAAGGCACGCTGTGGATTGGTACGGACAACGGTTTGGTCGGAAAGTTTAACAATCAGTTCTCTTATTATTTCGAAGAAGACGGGCTACCCGCTAATAACATTTGGAGCATCACTGAAGACCGGCACAACGTGTTGTGGGCAGGAAGTTATGGAGAAGGCATCGCCTATAAAAAAGGAAACCGGTTCCTGCGACCAGAAGGAGAAAAACCGCTTGTTCATAAAGAAATTACCACCTTGTTCAGTCACAGAGATTATTTATACGTGGGAACCTCTGATGGATTTTCTATTGTGAACATCAATTCCAAAGAGGTAGCATATTCTTTCCGGTTGCCGGGGAAGTACCAACTGAGGGTGCATTCCTTTTTTGATTTAAACAATCATATTTATGTAATAACCTATAATACAGGAATATTCAAAATTTCTATGCAAAATGATACGTTCAAAGTAGAACGAGTGAATGGTAAAGCACCTTTTTACGGAGCAACTGTCAGTGACGGAAAACTTTTTCTGAGTTCCAAAAACGAACTTCTCTCGTTACCCCTTGACCAACTTGAGCAGCATCATTTTGACTACAAAAGATATAATAGCCCGACTGTTTTTTGGGATTATATCGAAACCCCCAAAAATGAAAGATTCGGTGCCGGATGGGGAATATTTGAAAAAACGGGAGGACTTTATAAGATTACTGATGAAGCTCGTTTCGAAAAAATGGAATATGTTCCGAGTGAACAAGTTACTTCTCTTGCTTATAATTCAGAATTTGATCAGCTCTTCGCAGGAACGCTGGACCAAGGATTATTTCAGATTAATCTGGCTTCACCGGTACGATTTTATAAAAGTCCACACCACAAGACCCTCGCCATCACGTTCTTTGGAAATACCTCCGCCCGATTATTTAATGATGGAGCAGAAATTGGAGACCGCATTTATGGCAACATCTTTTTTAAAGAAAAGCAGGAGAAATACATTCAGGAAAATCAGCATGCACTTCCGCGGTATGAGGATTTTTTCTATGAAATAAACTATAATACTCCTGCATCATCCATCGTGTACTACAGCATCAAGAAATCCGATACCCACATTTGGATAAACACCAATATTGGCTTATACAAATTCAATCGGGACGGCAACTTTGAGTCCTATCTGCCACTGCATACATTAGAATTCGATTTTACACCGGACAATCGGTTACTGGAAACCAACCCATACCACGGAGTTCGGATTTACGACAACGAAAAACCTTTATCCTATACCTACTTTCCTGAAGAATCCGCAGCCACTCCCACCGATGTAGTAGGCACTTTGCGAACCAAAGAGAAAACCTACCTCCTTTCCGTTTTTAAAGGATTGTTTTCCTATGACACCCGTTTTCGATCTTATCTCGATGATCGCATCTGGGGCGAAAAAAAGTTGCGCCACATCACTCCTTATAAACAAGGAATCGCAGTCAGTCAGGAGTTTGGAGATATTTTCATTATTGACGACAGCAACGGATTTACAATTACCGACACCATCCGGCGAAAAGAAATTCGCGGCCATACCATTGCCTGCCTAAATGCCTACCGGGATTGGCTCATCATTATCACCGAACGCGGAATGACATTCTGGAACGACGACAAGAAAATTATCGTGGACCATGAGCAAGGGTTGAATCGACCGATTTATCACTCAGAGATCTATCAAGACACGCTTTTTCTAGGAACAGACGGCGGAGAATTCCGTGTGGATTTGCAAGGTTTGTTACACGCTCAAAATTATCTTCATTCCGTTTTTGTTTCCGATTTTTTTGTGAATGGCAAAAGCACTTCATTCGGTTCTGAAAAATTAATGCTTCGTGCCGGACAGAATAATCTCCGCTTTGTGATTGGTGCCAATGCCCACCCATTTCCCGAAAAACTGAGTTTTCAATACAAATTGCATGAAGATTCCGAATGGCAAGATTTGAAAAACCAGGAGCTTTCAGTCGCATTCCTGGAACCCCGTAAATATGACTTATACCTGCGCGTGTACGATGCCACCACCGGCATGGAATTGGTGCAAAAAACAATGGAATTTAAAATCCGCCCTCCTGTTTACCTTCAGTGGTGGTTTATGCAGTTGACCGCTACCGGATTCATTATCACAGTTATGCTCATTTATCGCTACAAGAAAAGAAGCGAACAAAAACGTGCGCGCAAAGAGATCGCATTCAATCGTCAGATTGAGAAATTAAAAACCGATGCGCTGCTGGCTCAGATGAATCCGCATTTCATTTTCAATGCACTCAATAGCATTCAGCATCTTGTTGTTTTGGGGGAAAACGATAAAGCAGCATCTTATTTGGTGAAGTTCGCGAAATTGGTGCGCACCAACCTCAACAATGCCGAAAGAACGTATACCTCGTTAAAAGAAGAATTGGATTACTTAAAGATTTACTGCGACATTGAAAATGAGCGCCATGGCAACCGAATTAATATCCGCTTTGACATCGATCCAACCGTTGACCCATTCGAAGAAAAGTTACCCACGATGGTTCTCCAACCTTTTATCGAAAATGCTTTTGTTCATGCATTTCCGCCGTCTGTTGAAGATCCCGAACTAACGCTGACAATCGCGCCGGGCGAAGCGGGAACCATACAATACACCATCCGCGATAATGGGGTGGGCAGTAACAAAAAATCCGGCAAGTCCTCAGGAACCTCCAGAGGTATCAGTCTAATAAAAGAACGTTTGCAATTTCTGAACTATAATGCGGAAAACGCAATAAATATAGCGCACACGAGCGATGGAACTACTGTTAGTCTGATTTTATAGAAAAACGTTCATCATCATATGTCCGACGCTAGTACAATAGCGTATTAACAAAAATTTAAAAATTGTAGTTTCGGAGTAAACAACTCAAAATGGCCACCTTTCTCATTAGCACCAACCAGCGCCTGAACGTAAACGGCGACTTCGTTGACCGCGGACTCTCAGTTCAAATCAGCACCATGTGTTCCAACCCCTTTGACGACCTCGAAAAAATTCACAATGCCTTTATGCGCGTGCATGGATTGGATTTGAAAAGTGCGGGGTATTTGAATGGGGGGTATTTAACTTATAAAAGTATCTAAAATGAATTTTAAAGACATCGCGCGACCAAATGTTGAGAATCTCAAGACTCAATTCATAGAAGCCATCACAAAAAAGGCTCAAGAACTTTCCATGGAACCCTCAACAATTTTAAATCGACGGGAACTCGTGGCCTATCTTCAGGAAACCTTGGGAACTGAATTGAAAGACGGACCCTACCTAAGATATTTTTTAAAAATTGCTTATGAAAAAAATTCTTTCTCCAATACACTCAAGAAAATAATTACATTTAATTTTAGGGAAAACGAAGGAACAAATAGCATATATAATCCTGAGAGGGTTGAAGACAACATCTTTAGTCTGGACTTGGCTAATCCTTCATTAGATTTCAATCATTTCAAGCTTATCCAAAAACAAAGTGAAGATCTCAAACAAGTCGACGGGGTCGGTGAAATACGCGCTATAAAAGAAGATATTGAAAATCTCAAAAGAGAATCGACGTTATCAATAACAGGAGAATCAAAAGTGGAAGCATATCGAGACTATGCATTGAGATTAAAGGAGAAGTACGAAAATATGATTCTTACCTACGAACAGATAAAAAATCTAAATCTTTCTCTTATATCTGATTATGAAACTTTAAAAAACAAATTGCGGTTAATTCGTGAGGATTTACTGAATTTACTAGTTGATCTCTATGGTGATCAAATTAAAACGCAAGAACCGGAATTGTTTGACATTACTGATGTCAATTGGAAAGGTTATGACGAATTATACCCTAAACTTGACTTATTTTATAATACAGTCAATGAACGTATTGCACTTTTCAAGAATTTCCATGAGATTGAGATGAGAAATATTTTGATTTCTGGAAAACAGAATGTTAACAATTTTCTCCACGAAGCAACCAAAATATCCCAATCAAATAAATTCATTTCGACATCACAAATCAAAGGTATCGCAGCGGGTGCCGCAGCGAAATTTTTAGTTTCAAGTACAATGGCCGTATTACGCTCACGCAGTGAAGCAAAAAAAACCATTGCAGAAATCGAAGTGGATATCTCTAGATTAAAAGTCGATATGAATAGTGATGTCAATAGCATCATTCAAGACATCATCAATCTCGGGCAATTCCACACAGAAATTCGTGACAGGCATTTACCTACTTTACAATTATTCACACAACAAATTTCCAACATAATCGAAAAACAGATTTCCCCTAATTACGCAAAAATCATCGAAAACAATATTATTCGGGAATGTCGCGATTCGAATGTAAGAGCAACATTGGAACTTAGAGAGATCGAACTGGAATTAGTAGATCAGCAGAAACGAATAAAACATTCAGAAAAAATTTGGAGGCAATTGTCCGAAATTATTCAAGCTCGAGAATTCGAATATAATTATCTCCAACAACTACGTCCGACAGAACCTAAATTGTTAGCTAAAATTTTTTCACCATTCAAATCTAGAAAAATATATGAAGAAACTTTAGATTCTTGGACTACATATTGCGAACCGTTTATTCTGGAGCAAATAAAATTAATAGAAAATAAGGATAAGGAAACATTGCTCCAGCAAGAAATAAATGATGACATGAACAAGTTGATGGATCGAAAAAATTATCTCATTCAATTAAGAAAGGAAAATGGCGCTAAAATCCATACACAGGTAAAAATGAATGACGCCGCCTTAAAACCTATCATTAAAAAGTTGCTTGTTCAAATTAAAAATGTCTCTAAATCATCTATGGGACCATTAGAAAAGAAACATTCAGTTGCATCATTAACTCAAGCTGTATAAAATGACAAATAAATTAAGAGAAATGAATGAAATAGAATTTTTTAATCAAAAAGATGGGAAAGAAATTCTATTAGGAATTTTCAATTACATTAAAGAGAACATTCAAAATGAAGAAAAAAGAGAGAAGAATTTACATCAAGTAAATTCATTTCTTCATGAAAACTTACTTGACGATAATATCCGAGAAAACATTATGAGTATGATATTGACAAAATGGGAAAAAAATTCATCCAGCCCAGCTTTTGACAAAATGCAAAAACAAGATATTATACGAACCGGATATACAATGATATGTAATGTCCTCAAGACGAAAACGTTACAATACGAAAAATATGAATTAGATAAAATATTTGCTAACGACCAAGACTTTTTCTCTGAATGCCAAACTCAAATTGATGCTCTTCGAAAACGAATACAAGAGAACCAGAATTATTTCACTGATCTTAAAGAGCGATCAAAAAACATGACCCTATCAGAATTAGCACACGAAATAAACGATTTTCACGATCCAAATATGGATACAACAATTTCAGATGAAGAATTTGAAGACTTTTTTAATGGTGGAACTTTAGAATTTTAATTATGACATTAAAAGAATATATTAAAGAATACGAGATTACCCGAGGGAAAGCATTAAAATACTTTTTGCTGGGTAAAGAAGATGAGCTTTTCTTAACTGCCGAAGATGACGATATAAGAAATTTGTTCAAAAGTCAAAAAAAAGAATTTCGTTCAATTATGTATAGATTTGTATACTTGATGGCCGTAATAGTCCTTTTCCTATCCATTTGGAATACAGATCTTATAATATTCTTTTTCATTTTGGCTCTAAAACCCATTGCTCATTTAGCTAATCTGGAAAGTAAACGCAAAAAAAAGAATATCTATCTATATCAATTATATAATAGATAGTCATTAAGGAAATCTTTTGCTAAATCACAGATCGGAATACCTAAGCTCATCCCAAAATCCCTTACGTTTATACAATACCAAACTTTGTCTCACTAGAAAAATCTATTTTCGCGAGGACATAGGGAACTAACTGGTTGATCTTCCTGCTGTAGTGGGGAAACATCAGGATGATCTTTAGATGTTGGTTGCAAAAATCTTCGGCGAACAGTTTATTCTATTGCCGAAGATTTTCTTTTTGCTGCTATTTGTATATGGAAGTTTTCTGAGCCGATATTCGAACCGGAGATACACGAGAAATCTATACTTTTGATTCGCATTAACAATTTCATCAACATCCTTGAACACAATCAGCAGTTACATCCAAACCCGAACCGAACTTCCCGTAAAAAGTATCGAAAACACCCTCAACCTCCTCAACGAAGGCGCCACCATCCCTTTCATTGCGCGCTACCGCAAAGAAATGACCGGAAATCTGGATGAGGTGCAAATCGGGGAAATCGTAAAGCTGAAGGAACAATTTGAAACTCTCGAAAAACGAAAACAAGCTATTCTGAAAGCGCTGGAAGAACAAGAAGTACTCACGGGTGATCTTCAAAAAAAGATTGAGGATGCCGAGGACCTCGTAACGCTGGAGGATCTTTATCTGCCTTACAAAAAATCAAGAAAAACAAAAGCCGATGCCGCACGTGAAAAAGGTCTCGAACCGCTCGCTAAAATGTTGATGGCGCAATCAAAAGCGATCAATTCCGGACAGTTAAACGATTTGGCAAAACGGTTTGTGAAAGGAGAAGTAAATTCTATTGACGATGCGCTGGAAGGTGCTCGCCATATCATTGCGGAGTGGGTGAATGAAAGAACGGATATCAGAATGATGCTTCGGAATCAAATCCATCGTTTTGGTGCTATTTCTACAACATTCGTCAAGAAATTTGAAAATGACGAAAACGCACAAAAGTTTCGCGATTATTTCGATTGGAACGAGCCGTTGAACCGGATTCCTTCGCACCGGCTATTGGCTATTCTGCGAGCTGTGGAAGAAGGTTTCATTCGTCTAAAAATCGAAATCGATGACAATCGCGCCATTGAGAATATCCAAAACCGAATCATAAAAACGAATGATGCCGCTGCCGAAGAAATTAAAACAGCCATCGCCGATAGTTATAAAAGATTGCTGTTTCCTGCGCTTTCTAATGAAGCATTGGCGCAGGCTAAAGAAAAAGCCGATGAAACTGCAATCAATGTCTTTGCCAAAAATTTAAAACAATTGCTTCTCGGCTCTCCTCTGGGGGAAAAGCGTGTTCTGGCTATTGATCCGGGATTCCGCACCGGCTGCAAAGTGGTGTGTTTAGATGAACACGGAAATCTACTTCACAACGAAACAATTTTTCCACATCCGCCACAAAGCGATTCTAAAGGTGCGATGAAAAAATTGAGTTCTCTTGCTGATGCCTATAAAATTGAAGCCATAGCAATCGGAAACGGCACAGCATCGCGGGAAACAGAACAATTGGTAAAGCGTATCCATTTCAAAAACGATATTCAGGTTTTCGTTGTCAGTGAAGCCGGAGCGTCAATTTATTCCGCATCCAAGATAGCGCGAGATGAGTTTCCGAATTACGATGTCACTGTTCGCGGCGCGGTTTCTATTGGAAGACGTCTCCAAGATCCCTTGGCGGAACTCGTAAAGATAGATGCGAAGTCAATCGGAGTAGGGCAATATCAACACGATGTGAATCAGACACAGCTTCAAAATTCACTGAATACTGTTGTTGAGCATTGTGTGAATTTGGTAGGTGTAAACCTAAACACGGCAAGCATTCCGTTACTGAGTTATGTGTCCGGAATCGGTCCAAAATTGGCCGAAAATATTGTTAAGCATCGGGAAGAAAAAGGAGGTTTTAGCTCCAGAAATGATCTAAAACTAGTTCCAAGACTGGGCGAAAAAGCATTTGAACAAGCCGCAGGATTTTTGCGTATTAAAAACGGAAGCAATGTATTGGATGATTCAGCCGTGCATCCGGAAAGTTATGGTATTGTTCAAAGAATGGCAAAAGACGCAGGAATAGCAATTTCGGAATTGATTGGTAATAAAGAAAAATTACAAAAAATTCCGTTAGAAAAATATATATCCGAGACCATAGGATTACCAACCTTGTCGGATATTTTAAAAGAACTCGAAAAACCGGGACTGGATATACGGGAAGAAGCTAAAGTGTTTACTTTCAATCAAAATATTAAAACCATTCATGATTTAAAAGAAGGTCAACTCCTCCCGGGAATTGTCAATAATATAACCAATTTCGGATGTTTCGTCGATATTGGAATTAAAGAAAGCGGACTCATTCACATTTCCAATCTCGCAGATGATTTTGTGAAAGATGTGAATGAACACGTGCATTTACACGAGCAAGTGGTTGTAAAAGTTTTGGATGTAGATGTTGAAAGAAAGCGAATTCAGTTGAAGTTACACAAGATGAACACTCCGGATCTGTGATGACAATCGCATACAAAATGTTAAGAAAAGCTTCTGTCCTTTCTCATTAAACGCATAAACCCTTATTTTTGCAAGTTCTTTAAATTTTTGATCTGCTTATGTTTCGTTGGATTCTTGCCATTGCCTTCTGGTATTTCACTC
>DASRWC010000004.1:0-9789 GCA_035654795.1 Flavobacteriaceae bacterium | reverse complement strand
CCTTGATGTATTGGAGCATAATCGGAATCCAAAGTGCATAGGTTTTTCCGCTTCCCGTGGGCGCATTGAGCAGTCCGTGCTTCCCGTCCAGGAAGGCTTTCCAGGTTTTGATTTGGAAGGGGAATGGTGTCCAGTTTTGTTGTCGGAACCACCCAATTGCGAGCGCAGCGAAGCAATCTGTGAGTTCATCGCTTTCGCAATCTCCTTCCAAACGTTTTATTTTCTCCTTGCTCATTTCTTTCTCAATTCCCAATTTTCATCAAACCAGTTCAATGACAAATCGTGCCAACCCGGATTAATGGAATTTATCAACGTCTCCTTCCGTTTTCGATTTCCCGCTTTCAACTGTTTCTCGCGTTCAAAAGCATCATTTACTTTTTCAAATTCTTCAAAATAAACCAAGATGTCACAATTGTATTTTGCTGAAAATGAATTTTTGTAAATCTTCTTTTTATGTTCCATAATTCTACGCACAATATCGTTCGTTGCTCCTACATAGAGAACAGTTTTGTTTTTGTTTGTAGTGATGTACATATAACCGGTCATAATGAATTTTAAGGATTAAGGTATTTAAATTTACTGACTTCTTGGTTGCCGGTTTTTTAAATCTTGTTTATTTCGTTTGTTTCATTATACAGATTCCCCAATAAATTCCTTGCGGAATTTATTTGGGAATTAGTGCTTTCAAATCCATCAGCGTATTCGCTTCTTCCACAGGTTTATCCTTTCGCCATCTTAGCATTCTAGGGAATCTCACCGCGATTCCGCTTTTATGGCGACTGCTTTCTGCGATTCCTTCAAATGCAATTTCGAAAACGTGATGTGGCGTCACACTTCGCACGGGACCGAACCGCTCCAGCGTGTTACTTTTTATCCAGGAATCGAGTTCTTTAAATTCTGCATCGGTCAGACCGGAATACGCTTTTGCGAAAGTGATTAATTCGCCGTTGTCCCAGAGTCCGAAGGTATAATCGGTATAAAGATTGGCTCGTCGGCCGTGACCGCGCATGGCATAGGTGAGAACGGCATCAATGGTGAACGGGTCGGTTTTCCATTTCCACCAGTCGCCTTTTTTTCTTCCGACTAAATACGGCGAATCCTTGCGTTTCAACATCAAGCCTTCGCTGCGTTTTTCTCTTGCTAAATCACGTTCTTTCGCAGCTTCTTCCCAAGAACTGAATTCCATTGTCTCACTTAAATACAATCCGGTTTCTTCGGAAGAAATTCTGCCGATTAAGTGGTCTAAGATTTTCCGTCGTTCCGAAAATGGTTTTTCTCTGATGTCTTTTCCTTCCCATTCTAATAAATCGTAAGCATTCAGAATGACCGGAGTTTTTTCTAAAAGAGATTTCGTAAGATTTTTCCTTCCGATTCGGGTTTGAAGTGCGTTGAAATCTGCTATCTGACCTTCCTGAAAAGGCAAAATCTCTCCGTCCAAAACCGTTCCGTTGGGAAGGACTTCCAGAAATTTCTGAAATTCAGGATATTTATCGGTGACCAATTCTTCTCCGCGCGACCAGACAAATACTTCATCATTTCGGAAAATTACTTGACTTCTGATACCGTCCCATTTGTGTTCAAAACTCCATTGGGAAATGGGTTCCAAATCCTTCTGAAAATTATCTTCCACTGCGTAAGCGAGATAAAACGGATACGGTTTGCTCAGATAATCTTCTTTATTTTCTTCCAGAATTAATTTTCGATAAGTCGTCGTTTCGGGAGTCCAGTCGCCCATTAATTTGTAAGCCAAAATATCTTCATCAATTCCGGTAGCTTTAGACAGGGCACGAGTCATCAATTTCTGACTGACCCCAATCCGGAAAGCACCCGTTATCATTTTATTGAAAACGAAACGTTCGTAATAATTCAGCTCCAGCCAATTCTCGTGCAGGTATTGTTTTTTGTCAGCATCCGAAAAGGTTCTTAGCTCAATGATTTCCCGAAAATATTGAGCTAAAGGTTTGTCGGAATGTTTTTCCGAAGTGGGAAGGATGAGCGCAATAGTCTCAGCAAGGTCGCCAACGATATGATAACTTTCTTCAAAAAGCCACAACGGAATTCCACTGATTTCCGTGGCCCATTCCCGAAGTTGGGTAGCATTGACCGGCCTTTTGGGGCGGCGATGTGAAAGAAATGCAATGGCCCAAATCTTATCCGGTTTATCCGCTTCCATAAAATATTTAGAAAGCGCTGCGACTTTCTCATTGGTTTTATTGGTGCTGTCTAATTTTTGTATCAGTTGGGCGAATTGTTGCATAACCTAATCTTCATGTTCGATTTTCTGATTCATCTCGGCGGTTTCTTCTTCATAATGCGTTTCTGCCGTCATCGCATCATAACCCATTTCTTCTCTAAGAAATCGTGCAAATATTTCAGAATAGCCGTGTGTGGCAATTACTTTTTCACATCCTGTTGCTTTTATGGTACTCAAAAGTCCGTCCCAATCGGCGTGGTCACTGAGAACGAATCCGCGGTCCACAGCTTGTCGTCGTCGTGCTCCGCGGAAAGTCATCCACCCACTTGCCGAGCCGGTGACAAATGGAACAAAACGGCGAATCCACGTGGAGCCGTGCGCACTCGGCGGCGCGATGATAATATTCCCTTTGATTTGTTCCTTGGTTGTGTCCCGAGTGATTAATGTTGTTTCCGGTAAATCATAATATGGGCGCAACACTTCCGTCATATTTTCAACAGCACCGTGGGTAAAAATTTTTCCGATAGAAAGGTCCAGATGCTTCATCAGCCGCTGTGCTTTTCCCAAAGTGTAACCAAACAAAATGGAAGTACGCCCTTCAGCCTTATTGCTTGCCCACCATTCATTGATTTCCTTAAAAACTTCGCTTTGTGGTTGCCATTTAAAGGCCGGAAGACCGAAAGTGCATTCCGTAATAAGCGTGTGGCATTTTACGAGTTCAAACGGTTCTGAAATCCCGTCATCTGCGGTTTTATAATCTCCTGTAAAAACCCATACTTCGCCTTGATATTCAACACGAACCTGTGCCGAAGCCATAATGTGTCCGGCAGGATGAAGCGAAAATTTGACACCGTTAATAGTAAACGTTTCGCCCCAATCTTTTCCGGAAACTACAATGTCCCCGAGTCTGTGTTTGATTATCGGAATATTATTGTGCTGCGTAATGTACTGCTTATGTCCCCAGCGGCTGTGGTCGGCGTGGCCGTGGGTAACGATGCATTTATCCACCGGTTTCCAGGCGTCGATATAGACATCGGCCTGTTTACAATAGATTCCTTTATCATTAAAAATAAGTAGTGGATGCGCCATTTTCTCTTTTCAGGATTTCTAAATTAGAGAAAGACGTTCGGGAACGGAAGGAATTAAGAAAAGTTTAGAAAGTGCCGGCGATTAGAGATTCAAAACATAATTGGTACTCCGTCCACCGGCATCTTCTTTCGCCAAAACATGCTTCTCCATTAAATCATTGATGTCGCGTATTGCCGTGTCGCGCGAAGTTTTTGTGATTTTGGCCCATTTGGATGATGTGAGTTTTCCTTCAAAATTGTCGAGAAGCAGGTTCAGCATTTTTCGTTGTCTTTCATTGAAGGAAGTCTCTGCATGTCGGTCCCAAAAATCGGATTTTGTCAATGTTTTCTTCAAAGTGGAATCCGATGCTTTTATGGCATTTGTGAAGGTTGTCAAAAACCATTTCAGCCATGCTGTTATATCCAAAGTTCCTTTTTGGGAAGACTCCAATATATTATAGTAGCCTTTTCGGTCTTTTCGTATTTGAGTTGACATACTGTAAAACCGATAATCGCTCTCGTCGGATTGCGCCAGAAGCAAATCGGTTAGGGCGCGGGCTATTCTTCCGTTCCCGTCTTCAAAAGGGTGTATGGTGACAAACCAGAAATGTGCGACAGCGGCTTTTAAGACCAAATCAGTCTCCGGCGCGCTATTAAACCAGTTCAGAAATCTTGTCATTTCCGATTCCAACAATTTGGAATCCGGTGCTTGAAAATGTACTTTTTCTTTTCCCAAAGGTCCGGAAACCACTTGCATCGGGCCGGTTGTGTCATCCCGCCAATCGCCGACTTTGATATGATACATTCCGCTTCTTCCCGTCGGGAAAAGAGCAGCGTGCCAATCGAACAAGCGTTCTTTAGTCAGGGGTTCATAGCAGTTTTGAGTAGCATCCAGCATCATTTCTACCACCCCGTCCACGTGCCGGTCAGATTCTACGGCACCGGCTATTTCAAGACCGAGTTTTCTCGCTAAAGAAGAACGAACTTGGTCTAAAGGAAGCAGTTCGCCTTCTATCTCGGAAGATTTTAAAACTTCGGATGTTAAGCTTTCGAGATTGGCTTCATTTCGAAGGGTGAAACCGAGCGATTCCATTTTTCCCACAAGGCGTCCCTGAGCATTTCGCGCATCGGCAAGTGGCATGAAAAGTGCTTCTAAGTTCCAATGAAACTCAGGCCAATCTTTTATTTCATGGACGTATCGTGGCATGATTTTGAAATTCATGCGACGAATAACACATTTAATCGTCGCAAATTATGCAACAAATATAATGTTTATTTGTTGCATGTCTTGCAGCGATAGTAAATATTTTCTTCCTTGTTTTAAAGTATTTAATTGAAAGACAGCGACTAATTCACGGTCGCACCATTTGGAACAGCGTCTTTATCAGGATTCATGAAAACCAATTTTCCGTCGGCGGTTTCAGTCATTAAAATCATTCCTTGACTTTCTACGCCTCGTAATTTTCGTGGTGCGAGATTGGCGAGAACGGTCACACGCTGTCCGATGATTTCTTCCGGTTTGAAATGTTCGGCAATTCCGGATACTATCGTTCTTGTATCAATTCCGGTATCGACTTTCAGAATTAAAAGTTTGTCGGCTTTTGGCATTTTTTCGGCTTCAAGAATGGTTCCGATGCGGATATCCATTTTCATGAAATCGTCAAACTGAATGGTTTCTTTTTGGGGTGTAAGTTCTTTCGTTTCAACAGCGTTTTCCACGTTTTCTGTTTTTGTTTTATGAAGTTTATCTAACTGTTTTTGAATTTGTTCGTCTTCTATTTTGCTGAATAACAGTTCCGCTTTCCCGATTTTATGTCCGCTCGGAATCAATTCGCCATTTTGAGAAATATCATTCCAGCTGATGTCTTCAGAAGTCAAATTCAGCATTTTTCTCAATTTTGAAGACGTAAATGGAAGGAACGGTTCGCTTAAAACCGCGAGAGCCGTTGCAATTTCCAGAGCAACTTTCATCACGGTTTTGGTTCGGGATTCATCGGTTTTTATGGTTTTCCAGGGTTCTTCATCGGCCAGGTATTTATTTCCGAGGCGAGCAAGATTCATCAATTCTCCCTGAGCTTCACGGAAACGATACCTTTCCAACGAACTTGCAATAACTTCCGGATAAGCGCGAAGTTCGTTCAGCGTTTGTTCATCGATTTCTTTTAATTCAATGGCTTCAGGAACGATGCCGTCATAATATTTATCGGTCAACACCATAACCCGATTGATGAAGTTTCCGAAAATGGCGACCAGCTCATTGTTATTTCGCGCTTGAAAATCTGCCCAGGTAAAATCGTTATCCTTGGTTTCGGGAGCATTGGCAGTCAGCACATAACGGAGAACGTCTTGCTGATTTGGGAAATCTTCAAGGTATTCGTGTAGCCAAACCGCCCAGTTTTTACTTGTGGAAAGTTTATTTCCTTCCAGATTCAGAAATTCATTTGCGGGAACATTATTCGGAAGAATATAACTTCCTTCCGCTGAAAGCATTGCGGGGAAAATGATGCAGTGGAAGACAATATTATCTTTCCCGATAAAGTGCAGCATTTTAGTTTCTTCATCTTTCCAGTAATCTTCCCAGTTTTTTCCTTCGCGTGCTGCCCATTCTTTTGTTGAAGAAATATATCCGATAGGCGCATCAAACCAGACATACAGCACTTTTCCTTCAGCACCTTCAACCGGAACCGGAATTCCCCAATCCAAATCTCGTGTTACCGCTCTTGGTTTTAAGCCGTCGTCAATCCAACTTTTGCATTGTCCGTAAACATTTGGTTTCCAATCTTTTTTGTGGTTCACGAGAATCCAATCTTTTAGAAAATCTTCGTATTCATTTAAAGGCAAAAACCAGTGTTTGGTTTCTTTAAGAACAGGTTTGCTTCCGGAAATAACACTTTTCGGATTGATTAAATCCGTTGCATTCAGGCTCGTTCCACATTTCTCACATTGGTCTCCATAAGCTTCTTCATAACCACATTTTGGGCAAGTTCCGATGACATAGCGGTCTGCCAGAAACTGTTTTGCTTCTTCGTCATAGAGTTGCTCGGTAACTTCTTCAATGAATTTGCCTTTGTCGTAAAGCGTTTTAAAGAATTCCGAAGCCGTTTCGTGATGAATTTTTGCTGAAGTCCGTGAATAATTATCAAATGAAATTCCAAAATCTTCAAAGCTCTTCTTGATGATATGATGATATTTATCCACCAATTCTTGTGGAGTGGTGCCTTCTTTTTTCGCTTTTAGCGTAATAGCGACACCGTGCTCATCGCTTCCGCAGATGAAAGCCACATCTTTATTTTGAAGGCGCTGATATCGGGCATAAATATCGGCGGGTACATAAACGCCGGCGAGGTGACCGATGTGAATGGGACCGTTGGTATAAGGAAGAGCAGCGGTAATCGTATATCGTTGAGCGGTATTTAGAAGTGTATCTTGAGATTCCATGGAAAAAATTTAGTTGGCAAAGGTACTGTTTTATGAAAAATTCCATATTCTACTTAACGGAAGTTTTAAATAGGTAAAAAACTGAGAAAATCTGAAGATGAGAATGGCTATATCAAAGCGTTTGATTGGGTAAGTATTGAATTTGAAGATATCGCGAACTTCTTAACAAGGGGTGACCGATTAAGGATATTAGCTAACAAGGTGCAATAGGAATACTAGTAACCTTATGGTTGATATAGGGTATTTATGGATTATCTATGGAGTTGACTCGGCATAGGTCGGCATGAATCGGCATAAGACGCCATAGAGTCGGCATAAGACGCCATAGAGTCGGCATGAAGTGGGCATGAAGTCGGCATGAAGTCGGCATGAAGTGGGCATGAAGTGGGCATGAAATCGGGTTGTTGAAGTGAAATTGTCGCAGCTTTTTCTCGAAACATCTCATCGGCGGAGAAAAGCAAAAACCAGATGTAAATATACGCAAACCGGGTACGGAAATGCAATTTTTCTTCTTCTAAAATTTATCATTTTTCAAAGAACGATTTCATGGCTAACACCCTTTGAAAAATTCGAGACTATAAAGTACTATTGTATATCTTTAATCCCAAATCAATCATAACCTACGTGAAAACACCTGATTTTCTGAAACACGGCGACACTGTCGCATTTATTTCCACCGCTCGAAAAGCCACCAAAGAAGAGTTAAAAGATGCAGCAAAATTACTCGCCGATTGGGGACTAAAAGTGAAGTACGGGAAAACCATTGATGCCGAGCATCATCAGTTTGCGGGAGACGATGAGTTACGTGCTTCCGATTTTCAAGAACAATTAGACGACCCGGAAGTGAAAGCAATTTGGTGTGCTCGTGGCGGTTATGGAACTGTCAGAATTATCGATAAAATGGATTTTACAAAATTTCAAGAGCATCCAAAATGGTTTCTTGGGTATAGCGATATGACCATGCTTCACTCTCATTTCAATACACTCGGAATTGAAAGTCTCCACGCCCAGACGGCAGTGAGTATCGGGAAAAACACATACGAAACGGCGGCTTCCATACGTCAGGTTCTTTTTGGCGAACCTTATGCCATTGAGATTGAGAATACGAATTCTTTGGGCAGAATCGGAAATGCGACCGGTGAAGTAGTAGGTGGAAATCTTTCCATTCTTTATTCCGCTTGTGGGAGTAAATCGTGTATAAACACAAACGGGAAAATTCTTTTTATAGAAGATTTGGATGAGTATCTGTATCACGTTGATAGAATGATGATTAACCTTAAACGAAACGGTATGTTGGATAATCTTGCCGGATTGGTTGTAGGTGGATTAACCGATATGCACGACAATCAGGTACCTTTCGGAATGTCTGCCGAAGAAATCATTATAGATGCCGTGAAGGAATATGATTATCCAGTTTGTTTCAATTTTCCTGTTGGCCATATTGAAGATAACCGAACGTTGATATTAGGACGAGAAGCCCGCTTAACCGTTACCAACGACCGAATTGCATTAAAATTTATCGTGAGAGAAAATTGAGCTATGGCAACACATAACGAGTTGGGAATTATCGGTGAAGAAATGGCTGCAGATTTTCTGAAGGCCAATGGATACACCATTCTTTGCCGAAATTACAGGTATGATAAGGCAGAAATCGATATCATCGCGCAGATTGAGCCTGATACCATCGTTATTGTGGAAGTAAAAACGAGAAACAGCGATTTTTTCGGAGACCCACAAAGTTTTGTGACACCCAAAAAAATTAAATCCTTAGTTAAGGCCGCCAATGAATATGTGGTCTCAAATGATTTGGATGTAGAAGTACGGTTTGATATTATCGCGATTCTCCTAAACAAAAAGCAAGAAAAGATTGACCATTACATCGACGCTTTCTATTTCCATCAGTAGTAAACTACAACTTGCTTGTTATTTCTTCACTTAATGGATTTACTTTCGATTCAAATATGCCGATCAAATTCCCCTTTTCGTCGATTAAATATTTTTGAAAGTTCCATTTCACTTCGCTGTCTGCGTATTTGTTATGTTCCTTTTGAGTCAGCCACTCATAAATTGGCGCTTGGTCATTTCCTTTAACGGATATTTTCTCTGACATCGGAAAAGTTACTCCATAATTTCGTTCGCAAAAAGTGGCTATTTCTTCATTGGTTCCGGGTTCCTGATTGGCGAAATTATTGGCGGGAAATCCGATTACCACCAACTTGTCTTGATACTGACGATACAGTGCTTCCAGTTCTTTATATTGCGGCGTAAATCCACATTTTGAGGCAGTGTTAACAATAAGAAGCTTCTTTCCTTTGAAGTCGGCAAGAGAAACTTGCTCTCCCTCTAGAGTGGTAATCCTAAAATCGTAGATGCTATTCATGGATCTTTCTTGTGAATTTAATTTACCTATAACGAGAAAAATACAGCAAAGGAAGAATACTTTCATTTTTTTAAATGTTTACTTCTACATCAAAATTATACAAAATCAAACGAATCTGTTTACTGTTGGCAAAACTTTAAATTTAAATACGTATTAGGACGTAGAAACAGTAAAGCTTTTTATATTTATTTTTACATTTTAATCAAATTTTTATTCATTATGAAAAAAATCCTTTTTCTATTTGTAATGTCTGCTGCCTTGTTGACTTCTTGTTCTAAAGATGATAAACCTGCCGACAATGAGCAATTTGACGGATCCATGGACTCTGTTTCCAATTTTTTAGGTGAGGAGTTGCTTGCTGCTTTGGTGGACTTGGGGTTCAACGTCAACGCCGGAAATCGGCCGCCTTCAGTAGAAGGCCATTTTGAAATCTCTCCATGTGTTTTGGAAAGCTCCAATGTGCCGGGAGATTGGCCGGGATACACATTTGATGATTATCGAATTAAGTTTTCAAATCAAGATGGATTAAAAGTAGATTATGACGGGAAACATGTTAATGTTTCACAAAGCGATGTTGGAGACGGATCTTTTATTTCGGGAGATGGAAACAAATTTACAGTCTATCTGATTACGGCAACAGAATCAGATACCTATAGAGCAGATACGGCTATTGTTATTTCCGGAAAGATAGAAAATGACGGAATCCATGA
>DASRWC010000003.1:0-3346 GCA_035654795.1 Flavobacteriaceae bacterium | reverse complement strand
TAACTATTGTTGTAATGAGGGTGTAAATTTTGTCTGTATGCAATAAGCCGACAACCGACAAAATTATAATGCTTACAAAAACCAATAAATTATTAAAAGCACTTAAGACTTCCCATTTGTAGTATTTATCAATGGTGTAATTATTAATAATGTCGTAAAAGATAAAAACACACAAAAAATACTAATTGGCGTGGTTCTTAAATTTGTCGGAAAAGACACTGTAAATACGCTTTCTGATGAAAACGGGTGTAGTACTACCCATTCTCTAGACCAATTTAAGCCGATATAAGGTGTAATATTTGTTTTTTAACAAGTTAGGAATAACTGATATATTGGATACCAGACAAGTTCCTATACAGAGCCTATCAAAACTTGCCAAACAATTAATCTTAAAACCTTTGAAACAAAGTTTTCATTAATCTAATCCCATTTTTCAAACCAATTAAAAAATCTTATCCTCTTTAAAATGAAAAAAACAATCTTAATACTCCTTTTTTGTCTGCCATTATTTGGCTTCGCGCAAACTGCACCATCCCTAGAATTCTGGAACAACCTCAAAACGCATTGTGGAAAAACCTATGAAGGAACAATTACCGCCGGCGGAAAAGAAGGTGACGGTTTCGTAGGTGAAAAACTGGTTATGCACGTGAGCTCATGTTCTGAAAACAACATTCGTATTCCGTTTTTTGTTGGAGAAAACAAATCGCGAACTTGGGTGCTGACACTTCAGGAAGACAAACGAATTCAGCTAAAACACGATCATCGGAATCCGGATGGTTCGGAAGAAGAAATCACACAATACGGCGGATTGAGTTCCAACGTGGGACTTCCGAATCTCCAGATGTTTCCCGCCGATACAGAAACTACAGCTATGCTTCCGGCAGCTGCAACCAATGTTTGGTGGATAACGCTGGATGAAAAGGAATTTTCCTATAACCTGTGTCGCATCGGGAGCGACAGAGTTTTTACCGTCGTTTTTAATTTAACCAAAGAAGTGGAAAATCCGGGAGCACCCTGGTAAATTACCAGCTTCCGCCACCACCACCGCCAAATCCGCCACCTGACGATCCGCCTCCGCCACCACCGCTTCCACTTCGTGAAGGAGAGCTTACCATAGTTTTTTGAGCGGTCTGCATTGTGTTTGCGAATGACTGTGAGAAATTATTCATCGACATCATTCCGGCGTTTGTAGCATACCAATTTGGCGGACTAATATTCAAAGCAGCGAATTTCTTAGCCCATTGTGCAAAAAGACCGAAAGCCAGTGCGTAAGCCATAGTGTTTTCGAAATAGGATGGATCTTCCTCAATAAGCATTCTTAATTTATTCTGCTCTGCTACTTTAATAAACTGCTTAAACCCTTTAATGTCAGATAACATCCGGGTTCCTTTTTTATTCTTCTTAATCAGATGTTTACTCAGCAACAAAAGAACTAAAAACACAATGGCCGTGATGGATGCAGCTAGAATTCCCCAAGTAAATAAAAAAAGTGCACCCATTCCCAAACCTAAGACTATCAATCCGGTGATGGTGGCGTACATAACATTTTTCGCACGAGAATCGTAATAAATTCGAGCAGCAGATTTTAAATTCTTTTTTGCTTGTTCCATATGAATATAGAATTTGTCTTTAAGACTGCTGACCAGAACTTCATGTTGTTCCTCTCCGGAATCCGTAGGTTCTAAGTTCACATTTAGCGTGTTTTTTAAGAAATCGCCGGCAGGTGAATTCATGATATTTTCCATGATGTTATTGCCAGGTTTAAATAATCCTTTGAACAGCGTTTGCTCATAAGCAGGTGCATCGGCAGGAAGATCTTTTAATTTAATAAGTTTGGTATCTGCTTTTCCAAACCAACCTTTCTTTTCAATTTCCTCCATTCGGATGATCCCTTTTGATCCCCATGCAGGGATGAGCGAAATTAAATCGGGAGAATCGGCGCTGTCATCTATTAAAAAGCCGGCCATGGCAGAATCAATATTATCCGGTGGGAAATAGGAAATGGCAGCCACGGCTCGATCGTCTTTTCCATACTTATTCCAGATCCAATAAAAGGTAATGACAACCAGCCCCAGAATCAAGGTCCACCCATAATCACTCCAAAACGGCCAAAAAGGCACAATTTCTTTAACAGCATCTTTGGGCATTTTTATCAAGACCGTCACGCTCTCCCCAAAACCGGATTCAAAACCGGGTTTACTTCTTACCGTCACAAGATCGTTTTGAACTTCCACATCAAACCATTCACTTTCGGTTGTTATCCCGGTAGATCCGGAGTAAACAAAAACATCATCCTCCAAAAGAGGAAGATCTTTGGGAAGTTCTATAGTAAAATCGACCTGTTTAAATGTGGTTTTCCAGTTGGGCGGAATGATATTCCAATAAAATTGAGTGCCTTCAGACTCGTGTAGAAATGCATTCTTAACGCGATAATTAATGTCATAATGCTGATCTCCAATGACTGTCTCTTTCGGATTTCCTATTTTGATTTCCAGTTCATCCTGAATTTTCTGAAAAAACGCATCCGTTTCATATTTATGCCCCGGAACTTTGATTTTGGAAATTTTTACCCGACGCTTTTCGCGTTTACCCTGCTCATCCTGAAGATCATATACAAGTTGAATATTCCGATAAATTCCATGCCGACTTTCAGAAAAAACAACATCATAACTTTCTCTGACATCGAAATATCCTTCCTTATTAATCGAGATATTGATATCAGCCTTTTCAACCTCAAAACCTTGAGCGGTGACAAACTGAAGAAAAACCAGAAAAATACAGCACGGAAGAAACCTCTTCATAGCGTGAAAGTTTAGAAGCTGACTTTTACATTTTCGCGACTAGCCTCGTCGGTTTCGAAATAATCAAAGTGTTGATAGCTGAACATTCCGGCAAAAAGAACGCCCGGAAAACTTTCGCCATACGTATTATTTTCTCGAACGGTGCCGTTATAATATCTCCTACTACGCTCCAAATTGATTTCGATTTCATTGAGCTTTTGCTGCAAATCCATAAAATTGGTATTCGCTTTCAGTTCCGGATAAGATTCGCGAAGTGCGAAAATACTTCGGAGGGTGGATTGTAATTGATTCTCTGCTTGGATTTGTTCATTGATATTTCCTGAAGGAACAGCCATAGCCGCATTCCTAGCCTTCACAACAGCCTCCAACGTTTCCTTTTCATGAGAAGCATAGCCCTTAACTGTTTCTACCAAGTTCGGGATCAGATCATAACGCCGTTTCAACGCAACATCAATGTTGCTCCAGGCATCTTTGACCATGTTTTTGTTACGGACGAATTTGTTAAAAATTCCAATTAGAAAAATTCCTAGAAGGACGAGAAGAAC
>DASRWC010000002.1:0-3128 GCA_035654795.1 Flavobacteriaceae bacterium | reverse complement strand
TATTGTATGGAGTATGGCCCGATGTTTAATATTTTCCGGAAATTCCAGAATTGCTACAACTTCTTCTTCGCTGAGGACATTTGGAAGATTTACACTCTTTTTCGGTCGTGTAATCGTATAATATTCCCGCGGCATCCCCAATGTATGCTCATAATAACATTTAATGGCATTAATCGTGGTGTTTTGTTTCTGTTCACTGATTTTATATTTTATAATCAGATGATAAACAAAGCCTTCTATCTGCTCTTTCGTGATCGTTTTATAATCTTGTTGCTCGAAAAAACTAAAAAAATACTTCAGCTCTTGCTGATAGGTTCTTATGGTAGATATACTGAAACCTTTTAACACCATTTTTTGGTGGTTCTTACCAAGAGCTTGTTCTATCTTTTCTGATAGAATCACTTTCGGCGTGCTGATTGCAGGATCAAAATCCTTGATAATGAGTCGTTGGCCAAAGATCGCTTTTGCCTGATTCAAAATTTCTATGTTATTGGCCACGCTCCATAGCTTCTGATTGGAGTGATAGAAAGAAGAATTTATTTTCTTAAACTTCTCCCTCTCTGCCTTCATAGGATATGGAATATAGAACTTGACTCGTCCGGAAGTTGCTATTGGGACAAACATAATTGGGTTTTGCCGCTCTGTTTTCATAGAAGTACACAATTTTGAAGTTTATGTTCAGGCTAAGCTACAATTTAGAAGTGATAATTATTATCTTTTCACCTTCTTAAGCGAACTTAACGGTTAAGAACGGATAAGTGACAAGGGTTAATATACAATAGCTTATGGGACGAAAATGTAAAATTTGCAAAAAAAATCTGTACGGAAGAGCGGACAAAATTTTCTGTGATGCCGCCTGTAAAAATGAATATCATAAAAAAGTCAGACGCATAGCTCATGCCGCTGCTATTGAAATAAATTCTTACTTAAAGAGAAATTATATCATCCTTCGTGAAATACTGGGGAAAAATAAAGTTCAGATAAAAGTAAGCCGAAATGTATTGGAAAATAAGAATTTCCATTTCCTCTATCACACCCATTTCCACATCAATTCTAAAAATAAAATGTACCGATATGTTTACGACATCTGCTGGATGGAATTTTCAGATGATGAAGTGCTGATTATTAGATAAAAAGAGCAAGATTGAATGTAGAGGTTCCGCCTTCGCGGGAATTCATATTCGTTGTAATCTCCACCTCTCCCACCCTCCTTTTATTCTACATTAGACTTCTCCTTTCTCATTCTTTATTTTACCTTTGTGCTCCATGGAAACTAATGCAACCCTCACAGAACCTTTTACACCGAAACCAAAATGGCTTCGGGTAAAATTGCCAACAGGAAAAAAATATACAGACCTCAGAAATCTTGTAAGCAAGTATGAACTTAATACGATCTGTACCTCCGGAAGTTGCCCTAATATGGGTGAATGCTGGACCGAAGGAACAGCTACATTTATGATTCTGGGGAATATCTGTACCCGTTCTTGCGGATTCTGCGGGGTTAAAACCGGAAGACCGGAAACAGTGGAATGGGACGAACCGGAAAAAGTGGCACGCTCCATCAAAATGATGAAAATAAAACACGCCGTCATTACTTCGGTAGATCGCGATGACCTGAAAGACATGGGATCCATAATCTGGGCAGAAACTGTGAAAGCCATTCGAAGAATGAATCCGGAAACAACGCTGGAAACTTTAATCCCTGATTTTCAAGGTGTCACTCGCAACATTGACCGAATTATTGAAGTGCACCCCGAAGTGGTAAGCCATAACATGGAAACGGTGAAAAGACTGACCCGTGAAGTAAGGATTCAGGCAAAATATGAACGAAGTTTGGAAGTTCTGAATTACCTGAAAAAATCCGGAATGAGACGCACAAAAAGCGGAATCATGCTCGGATTGGGTGAAAAAGAACATGAGGTTATTGAAACTATGGAGGATTTGAGAGCAGTAGGATTGGATATCATTACCATTGGACAATATTTGAGACCTTCCAAAAATCATCTTCCGGTTAAAGAATTCATCACTCCCGAACAATTTAAAAAATATGAAACTCTGGGTCTGGAAATGGGTTTCAGGCATGTAGAAAGCGGACCGCTAGTGCGTTCTTCTTACAAGGCACAGAAACACCTTACTTAAAAGTTGAACTATGAAAAAAATTCGGGTAGGAATTAATGGCTTCGGAAGAATTGGCCGTAGCATATTTCGATTGGCACACAATCATCCAACCATTGAAATTGTGCATATAAATGATTTAGCAGATGCACATACGATGAGCCATTTGTTAAAATATGACAGCGTTCATGGAATTTTCTCGGCAGAGGTTACTTCTGAAAAAGATTCGATAATTGTTGACGGACGTAGGGTTAAATTCACCTCCGAGCGAAATATTTCCGACCTTTCTTGGAAAAATGTTGATATCGTTATTGAGTCAACCGGAAAGTTTAAGCACCGAGAACAACTCGAAAATCATTTGAAAAATGGAGCTAAAAAAGTAATTCTTTCCGTTCCACCGGCCGAAGATGATATAAAAACGATTGTGCTGGGTGTGAACGATGAACTGTTGACTAAAGAAGATTTAATCATTTCGAATGCTTCTTGTACTACAAATAATACTGCTCCCGTTTTAAAAATAATTCACGATTTATGTACCGTGGAGCAAGCTTACATCACAACCGTTCACTCCTACACGACTGACCAAAGTTTACACGATCAGCCTCATCGGGATTTAAGAAGGGCGCGAGCAGCAGGACAATCTATCATTCCTACCACTACCGGAGCAGCCAAGGCCCTTACAAAAATTTTTCCGGATTTAGCCGATGTAATTGGTGGCGCCGGAATCAGAGTTCCTGTTCCCAATGGTTCTCTTTCAGATATTACGCTCAACGTAAAAAAAGAAACCTCTATCCAAGAAATCAATCAAGCTTTTAGAGAAGCCGCCAATAATGGAATGAAAGGTATTGTTCAGTATATGCAAGATCCGATTGTTTCCATCGACATTGTTGGAAATCGATATTCCTGTGTTTTTGACGCAGAAATGACTTCCGTAATCGGAAAAATGGTAAAAGTTATAGCGTGGTATGACAATGAATATGGGTATTCTTCACGAATTCTGGATTTGATTGAGC
>DASRWC010000001.1:0-12936 GCA_035654795.1 Flavobacteriaceae bacterium | reverse complement strand
GAAAAGTGTTTACTTTCTTTTCTTATACAGCGGCACCGATGAACAAGCCTCACCATACATAATGCTTCGTGCAACGGCTTGCAGTTTCTGAGAAAGAAGAACAAAGGCCGTTTCAGGAATGGGTTTGTGAGCGCAACCTTTTATGATTAATGGCTTGTCTTCATATTCCGAAACATCTAATGCTGCGATAATTTCGGCGTAGAGAATGTTTTCAAGCGTAATTAAATCGCCTACAACAACCTTCTTAGCGAAAGGCGCAAGATGAACGGAAAGCAATAAATAAGCCCACCCCGGAATAATCGCATCCGAACTGCAATGCAAAGCAACGAAGGCATCCTGATATCGGCTCCAGTCGTGATTGGCCACCTGCTCCCGAAAATCCTTTTCGCGCAGAATCAAGCCTTCATAAAGCCAATCGGCAATATCAAATGTAACGCGCTCTCCTTTCGGATAATAATCTTCTAAGTCCACGACTACCAAAGGACTTTTGGCGACGCGGTTTACAATTTCTTGTGACATTCTAGTAATTATAAATCGACACTTAATCTCAAGTGGCCCCCTAAGCCTTCTTGGACTATTCTTATTAAGGTTGAAAGCCGAATATCGCCCGAATTATTTTCTATTCTTGAAATATATGTCTTGGTTGTTCCACATCTTTCTGCAAGTTCAGCTTGAGTCAGCCCTTGTTTTTTGCGTAGTTCTTGCAACATTACGCCTAACTTGAACGTTTCAAATTCTTGCTCATATTTCTCTCGCTCAGGCGTTCCTCTTTTGCCATATTCTTCATCAAGATGCTCCGCAAAAGAAATTAAATTTTCATTCTTATTCATAACCCAACTTATTTGATGCTAAGAAGAACAATTTTGTTCTTCAAAGTATTGTTTCTTCAATCTTTCAGCCATTTCGAGCTCCTTAACCGGAGTCTTCTGAGTTTTCTTCCGGAAACCATTTATTAGAATCACTATATTTCCTTTATCAAAAAAACAGAAAACTCTGTAAATGTCGGATTCCACTTCGACTCGTATTTCATACAATCCTGAAGAATTGGTGATGTGCTGAAAATATTTCTTCGGAATGGCTTTATCTAAAGTAGCTATTAACTGTAAGGTCCAGTTAAATTTCTTTTGGACTTTCGAGTCTAATGTCTTATAAAAATTCAGATAGTAATTTTTATAATAGTAAATCCGGCGAATCATGATCTGGCTAAATTAGCTTCACAAAGTTAGCTAATTAGATAACATGATAAAGTAGAGATAAGAAAATTTAAAACATCCCAAGCTCAAACTTGGCCACTTCACTCATTAACTCCATACTCCAAGGCGGGTCGAAAGTCATTTCAACTTCCGCATCGGCTACATTTGGCACGAGTTTGATTTTGTCTTGAACTTCTTTTGGTAAACTTTCTGCTACCGGGCAGTTTGGAGACGTCAAAGTCATCAATATTTTCACTTCGCGGTCTTCGTTTACGAAAACGTCATATATCAACCCCAGTTCGTAAATATCAACCGGAATTTCGGGGTCATAAATGGTTTTAAGGGTGGCTACAATAGATTCACCCAACGCTTCCATATCTATATCTGTAGTACTCATAGTTGTAAATTTAATTGTTCAATTGTGCCTGATAGGCCATGGCATCCAGTTTCATTTGT
This sequence comes from Flavobacteriaceae bacterium, assembly GCA_035654795.1. Classification (GTDB taxonomy): domain Bacteria; phylum Bacteroidota; class Bacteroidia; order Flavobacteriales; family Flavobacteriaceae; genus JAAYLC01. The sequence goes on along the minus strand of DASRWC010000001.1, from coordinate 11,287 downwards.
TTGACCATAGATACCAATCCGTTCGCTCTTGTTGGCGATAGATGTTCTTTTAAACCTATTTCATCGATAAAATCGGTATTCGCATTTAGGATTTCCAGCGGACTATGATTGGAAAAAGCTCTAACCAGAATGGCTACAATTCCTTTGGTTATAATAGCGTCACTGTCTGCCGTGAAAATGACTTTTCCGCCCTCCAATTCAGAATGCAACCACACTCTGCTTTGACAACCTTTAATGAGCTTATCGTCGGTTTTGTATTGTTCGTCAATGAGCGGAAGTGATTTTCCCAGCTCAATCATATATTCATAGCGCTGCATCCAGTCGTCAAACATGGAAAATTCATCAATCAATTCTTCTTGAATGCTTTCTATTGTCATAACTTATTGTTGTGGTTTTTTTGTTGCACGCAAAACAGGTTTTTTACCTTTCCCGTAAAAGGTTAAAATGCCTCTTCTAAGTTCAAATTGTTCGGCTTGATTCAAGGCTTCGATAAAATCCTGTTCCAATTGCATCACGTTTCCGCCTTCGCAATATTTTTCAGTTACCGCTAATGCCGGAAACTCTAGTTTTTTGCCATTTATAATAAAACCTCCAAAGATGGAATTACATCCTGCCGTGCCCTGAAAACGATTCTCTTTGGCGTCTATGCTAAAGGTGGGAATGGCCTCCACTTGATTTCCTAAAGCGAGTCCCAGGATTTCATAAACCATATAATCGGAATGAAGATTTTCAGGTTCTTCATCATTTTTAACCGATTTGCATCCCGTTAGAACTATAAAAGACAAAAGAAACAGCAGATTTTTCATGATTCGAATTTAGCTGAGCATGATTTTCGCCTTCTTAACAGCGTGAACCAATGCATCAATTTCTTCAAAGGTATTGTAAAAAGCAAAAGATGCCCGCACGGTTCCGGGAATTTTATAAAAATCCATTACGGGTTGTGCGCAATGGTGACCGGTTCTAACAGCGATTCCGAGTTTATCCACAATCGTCCCGATATCATAAGGATGAATGCCTTCGATATTAAATGAAACCACCGATGTCTTCTCTTCTCCCGTGCCGTAAATCTTTAATCCTTCAATTTGCGATAATTTTTCAGTAGCATATTTAAGCAACGCATCTTCGTGGGCGATGATGTTATCCAGACCGAGTTCATTCAGATAATCGATTGCCGCGCCAAAAGCTATTCCTCCGCAAATATTCGGGGTTCCGGCTTCGAATTTATGGGGCAAGTCGGCGTAAGTGGTTTTTTCGAAAGTTACTTCGGCAATCATTTCGCCTCCTCCTTGGTAAGGTGGAAGTTTTCGTGCCCATTCTTCTTTCATATACAGCATCCCGATTCCCGTCGGCCCACACATTTTATGGCCGGAAGTAACATAGAAATCCACATCCAATTCCTGCATATCGGGATGCAAATGCGAACATGCCTGTGCACCGTCAATCAATACAGCCGCTCCGGCGGAATGTGCTTTTTTAATGATTTCAGCAATCGGATTAATGGTTCCGAGTGCATTAGAAACGTGGTTTACGAAAACGATTTGGGTTTTTTCTGAAAGCAGGTTTTCATATTCCTCCATTTTCAGCGTTCCGTTTTCGTTCATCGGAATCACTTTTAGGCTCGCGCCGGTTCGTTCGCAGAGCATCTGCCAAGGCACAATATTGCTGTGATGTTCCAGTGCCGATACGATTATTTCATCTCCTTCTTTAAGGAATTCCGTAAATCCTTGCGCTACCAAATTAATTCCGTGCGTCGTTCCGGCAGTGAAATAAATTTCGTGTGCATGTTTCGCATTGAAATGCTTTTGCAACTTTTTGCGCGCTTCCTCATAAGCATCTGTTGCTTCTTGAGAAAGTGTATGCACGCCACGATGAATATTTGCATTGTAGAAATAGTAATAATCCACAATGGCATCCACCACTTGTCGCGGTTTTTGTGATGTGGCGGCATTGTCAAAATAAACAAGCGGATGCCCGTTTACTTTGCGTGAAAGAATCGGAAAATCCGCTCGTATTTTTTCTATATCAAACATGGAGATGTTAGATTTTAGACGTTAGACATGAGACGTTAGACACGAGATTTTAGACGACAGACAACGTACAATTTGTCATGAATTCGATTTTGAAATTTAAGTTCAACTTCAACCGGTTCTCTCTCCTCTCTCTTCTCTTTAATTCAAATTCAAGTTCGAGTTAAACAAGCTCTCGACTGCGCTCGACCGGACAAAAAATTGTCACTTCCTGAATCGATTTCGATTTCAATTTCTTTAGATTTCAAACCCCAAACTCACACCAATTTTGTTGGCAATCAATTTGTTGATTCGTTTTTTAACTTCAGGAATTTTAACGCTTTCGAGAACGGTATTGGCAAATGCATACATCAGCAACGCTCGTGCTTCTTGCATCGGAATTCCGCGGCTTCTCAAATAGAACAATGCGTCCTCATCAAATTGGCCAATTGTACATCCGTGACTACATTTCACATCGTCTGCGAAAATTTCCAGTTGCGGCTTGGTGTTAATTGTCGCTTTATCATCAATTAAGATGTTATTGTTTTGTTGGAAAGCATCAATTTTCTGAGCAATCTTATCAACAAAAATCTTTCCGTTAAAAACTCCGGTAGAGCTTCCGCCGTAAAGTCCTTTATAATCTTGGTGACTCTCACAGTTTGGCGACATATGATGCACCAAGGTGTTGTGGTCAACATGTTGTTTATCGCCCAGAATAGTCACCCCTTTCAAAGTAGAATCGCAACGTTCTCCTTTTTGATAGAAATTCAGGTTATTTCGGACGATATTTCCACCAAATGAGAAGGTGTGCACGTGACAAATACTTTCTCTTTCCTGAGAAATAAAAGTATTGTCAATCAAGGAAGCGGTCAATTCATCATTCTGAATTTTGTAGTAATCCACATGCGCTCTCTTTTCAGCAAAGATTTCAGTAACGGAATTCGTCAAAACCTTGTTGGAAGACAAACTCTGATGACGCTCGATAATTTGAACGTGTGCATTTTCTTCCACAACAATCAGATTTCGCGGTTGTAGGAAAATCGCATCTTCATTTCCGGTAGAAAAATTGATAATTTCTATGGGTTTACGAACTTCTTTATGCTTCGGAATCCGGATATAAGCACCTTCTTTCGTAAAAGCAGTATTCAGCGCTGTGAGTCCGTCACTCTTTGCCACTTTATTGAAATACGCTTCAATCACCGGTTGATATTCACTTTTTGCCAAAGCAGAAGACATCAGGCAAACATCGACTGAATCGTGTGTGGTTTCGGACAAAAACGAACTGTAAACACCGTCAATAAATACGATTTTATAGGTGTCAATTTCGTGCAGAAAATAACGACGAACCGAATCGATGTCAACGTTCTTTTCTTTGTTTGAAATAATGCTGTAATCCGGTTTTAAAATCGAATTCAGCGATGTGTATTTCCAGGCTTCTTCTTTTTTGGAAGGAAAGCCTTTTTCTTCAAATATTTTAATCGCCTTATTACGAATATCATGGATGGGGGAATCATACTCCAAGTAATCCTCCATTGCGATATAGGACGAAAGTAATTTATCTTTAAAACTCATGGTATTCTTTTCAAAGTAATCAACAAAAACAAAAGATTAAAGCACTTCTTCTTTAATCCAGTCATAACCACGCTCCTCAAGTTCAAAAGCGAGTTCTTTTCCGCCCGATTTAACGATACGTCCGTTCATTAATACGTGTACATAATCAGGCACAATATATTCAAGCAAACGCTGATAATGAGTAATAACAACAACAGCATTTTCGGAGGTACGAAGCTTGTTGACTCCGTTCGCAACAATCTTTAAAGCATCGATATCCAGCCCGGAATCCGTCTCATCGAGAATGGCCAGTTTAGGATTAAGCATCGCCATTTGGAAAATTTCATTTCGCTTTTTTTCACCGCCGGAAAACCCTTCGTTTAAATAACGAGAAAGGAACTTTCTGTCAATTTCAAGCATATCGGCTTTTTCCTTAATCAATTTCAGCATTTCTGCAGCCGGCATTTCTTCCAATCTTTGAGCTTTTCGACTTTCGTTGATAGCCGTTTTGATAAAGTTGGTAACTGAAACTCCCGGAATCTCAACAGGATATTGGAAAGAAAGGAAAATCCCTTTATGCGCTCTTTCTTCAGGATCCAGTTCAGAAATGTCTTCATTCTCATAAAGAATTTCTCCCGAAGTAACTTCATAGTCATCTTTTCCGGCAATCACCGAAGCCAGGGTACTTTTTCCTGAACCGTTCGGGCCCATAATTGCGTGAACCTCACCCGGATTAACAGTCAAATTAATGCCCTGAAGAATATCTTTTCCCTCAAGGCCGGCATACAAATCTTTAATCTTTAACATGGTCTTTGTCATTTATTATAATCGAATATCAGCTTGTTTCGGAGCATTGCTGATTTCAATGATATCGGTTATGGTTAAAATCTCGTCCCAGCCTTCAGCATCCGCCGGTTTGCTTTTTAAAACCCCGCGAATCTTGACAGGAACTATATCTTGTTCTGTTTTTTTAATTTTTTCTACACGCGCTCCCAGTTCTCTAGCCAGGCTGTTCATGTTGATTCCGTAGATAAACGAATTGCCGGTTAAAACTGCCGCCTCCATAGTGTAAACAAAGTCACCCTCAAAAAGGTCACCCCTAGGCATCTGTATTTCTACAATTTCAATAGAATCAGTATTGGATTTACAAGAGGAAATTGAAATTCCTAGAGCAAATAGAAGGTAGAATATATAAAAGCGCATCAGTGTCATAATTTTTTAGCCAACGCTGCCTTCAAGGCTGATTTCCAAAAGTTTCTGTGCCTCAACGGCAAATTCCATCGGCAACTTATTTAACACCTCCTTGCTAAATCCGTTGACAATTAAAGCAATAGCTTTTTCAGTGTCAATTCCGCGTTGGTTGCAATAGAAAATCTGGTCCTCACCAATTTTACTGGTAGTGGCTTCGTGCTCAATTTGCGCCGTTTTATTTCGTGCTTCGATATACGGGAACGTGTGTGCTCCACATTTATTCCCCATCAAAAGTGAATCACATTCAGAAAAATTTCGAGCATTCTCGGCAGACGGATGAATCTTCACCAATCCGCGATAGCTGTTTTGCGAATATCCTGCTGAAATTCCTTTTGAAATAATGGTGCTTTTCGTGTTTTTCCCGATGTGAATCATTTTTGTTCCGGTGTCGGCTTGTTGATAGTTGTTGGTAACGGCAACCGAATAAAATTCTCCTATTGAATTGTCTCCTTTCAGAATACAGCTCGGATATTTCCAGGTCACCGCACTTCCGGTTTCTACCTGAGTCCAAGAAATCTTAGCGTTTTTCTCTGCAAGACCGCGTTTGGTTACAAAGTTGAAAACTCCCCCTTTTCCGTCTTTATCTCCGGGGAACCAGTTTTGAACAGTAGAATATTTTATTTCGGAATCATCCAAAGCAATCAATTCCACCACAGCAGCGTGAAGTTGATTTTCATCACGACTTGGCGCGGTACATCCTTCAAGGTAACTCACATAACTTCCTTCGTCGGCAATAACAAGTGTCCTTTCAAACTGCCCGGTTCCGCCCTGATTGATGCGGAAATAGGTAGAAAGTTCCATCGGACATTTTACCCCTTTCGGAATATAACAGAAAGATCCGTCGCTGAATACGGCGCTGTTTAATGCTGCGTAAAAGTTATCTCGTGGCGGCACAACAGTGCCGAGATATTTGCGAACCAAATCCGGATATTTTCGAATGGCTTCAGAAATCGGACAGAAAATAATTCCCAGTTTACCGAGAGTTTCCTGAAAAGTGGTGGCTACCGAAACGGAATCCATAACCACATCAACCGCCACACCCGCAAGATGCTTTTGCTCTTCAAGCGGAATTCCCAAACGTTTGAAGGTGTCCAAAAGTTCAGGGTCCACTTCATCCATGGAGTTGTATTTTGGTTTCTTGGTGGGAGCAGAATAATAGGAAATGGCTTGAAAATCTGGTTTCTTATAATGCACATTTGCCCAATCCGGCTCCTCCATCGTCTGCCAATATCTAAAAGCCTGGAGACGCCATTCGGTCATCCATTCAGGCTCTTCTTTCTTTTCGGAAATCGCACGGATAACATCTTCATTAAGTCCCGGCGGAAACGTTTCCGATTCAATATCTGTAAAGAAACCATACTCATATTCTTTGGTTTCCAATTCGCGTTTTAAATCGTCTTCAGTATATTTCATAGTTCCCTTTGTTCTCTTTCAAGTGGAAGACTTGAGGATTAGTAATTGTTTTTAAAGTGAAAATGATTCTCCACAGCCGCAGGTTCTGTTGGCATTCGGATTTTGAAAAACAAAACCCTTACCATTCAACCCACCACTGTATTCTAGTGTAGTCCCAACCAAATACAAAAAACTCTTCTTGTCAACAGCAATCTTTACACCACCGTCTTCAAAAAGCTTGTCATCTTGACCCATTTCTTTATCAAATTTCAGGTCATAACTCAAGCCGGAGCATCCTCCGCTCTTGACGCCAACTCGGACAAAATCGTCCGAAATATTAAAACCATCTTCGACCATTAGCTGCGCAATCTTTGACTTTGCGCTTTCACTCACCTTTATCATAAAATAGAATAATTCTAAATTAGCGTGGCAAAGATACATTAATTAACTTGTTTTGCCATAGGAATTAGATTCTTTCTATGTCAAAATGGTGCACCGAAAGTGGTATTGAAATGTTATTTCTGTGGATTCTAAACATCCTAACCAGTCATAGAAAGAGCATTCATGGCATACACATTGGAAAGATTGGCGACAACGGCTTTGTATCCGGTTTCAGCAAATCAAGTGGAAAGACAGATCAAACCCGAAGCCGGAAAGGATATTTATCATTGGCTGAAAGAACTAATATGAAACCAACCGCCATGATCGATATTTCTGCCGGATTTTCATCAGAAATCTTTAATCTATACAAACAATCAAACGTAGGATGCCAACTCTAAGAAGAAAAAATTGACCTACGTAATTTCCACTTGAGGAGAATTTAATCTTGACAGCAATACAGTAGCAAGAGGTAGGCAGGCGTTTCAATAACCACGGCGTTGTCATTTTTTTAATGGATCAGATTAAATTGGAACAAAGCAATTCATACTGTTATGTGACCGGTCGATTTAAAAAAATTGCCAAATTATGATTTTTATCATTTATGGAAAGAAAATTTAAGATAAATTTGTCTTAATTGGTTTTTAAATTATCTACGTTTTGAATCTTTCCAAATATCCCGCCGAACCCTTTCGTATTAAGAGTATTGAATACGTAAAGATGATTTCACGAGCTGAACGTCTCCAAGTAATAAAAGACGCCGGCTACAATACATTCTTGATTTCTTCAGAGGATGTTTATATTGATCTGCTCACTGACAGCGGAACCAATGCGATGAGTGACCTGCAATGGGCAGGAATGATGCGTGGCGATGAAGCTTATGCCGGAAGCCGTAATTTCTTTCATCTAGAGAAAGTAGTACAGGAGAATTTTGGGTTTAAATATATAGTTCCGACCCATCAGGGACGAGGGGCAGAAAATATTCTTTCTCAAATTGCTATAAAACCCGGACAATACATCCCGGGAAACATGTATTTTACCACTACACGATACCATCAGGAACGAAACGGAGGGATATTTATAGATGTTATTTGTGATGAAGCGCATGATGCCTCCCTTGATATTCCCTTCAAAGGAGATGTCAATCTTGAAAAACTTGAAGCGTTGATAAATGAGAAGGGAGCAGAAAACATTGCTTACGTATGTCTTGCAGTGACAGTAAATCTTGCGGGCGGACAACCGGTATCTATGAAAAATATGCGCGATGTTCGACAACTTACAGAAAAGCATGGAATTAAAGTGTTTTTTGATGCAACCCGATGTATAGAAAATGCCTTTTTTATAAAAGAACAGGAAGAAGGATATTCGGATAAATCGATAAAAGAGATCGTTCGGGAAATGTTCAGTTATTCTGACGGCTGCACCATGAGCGGTAAAAAGGATGGAATAGTGAATATTGGTGGTTTTCTTTGTGTGAACGACGAAGATTTATTTCTGGAGGCCAAGGAGCTTGTTGTGGTTTATGAAGGCATGCCTTCTTACGGAGGAATGACAGGGCGCGACATGGAAGCTCTGGCAATAGGGCTGGAAGAATCCATGCAACTTGAATATATCGAGCACCGTGTAAAACAAGTTCGTTATCTCGGGGATCGTTTATTGGAAGCAGGAGTTCCTATTATTCAACCCATTGGTGGTCATGCCGTTTTTTTAGATGCGCGTCGATTCTGTCCTCACCTGACTCAGGAACAATTTCCCGCCCAGTCACTGGCAGCAAGCTTGTATATAGAAAGCGGAGTTAGAAGTATGGAGCGTGGAATAATTTCGGCAGGCAGAGATTCAAAAACCGGTAAGAATCATGCCCCAAAACTTGAAACTGTTCGCCTTACTATTCCGCGACGAGTTTACACTTACCGTCACATGGATGTTGTTGCCGATGCTGTAATTAATTTATTCAAAAACAAAGAAAGTATTCCGGCACTTCGTTTTGTGTATGAGCCCAAGCAATTACGGTTCTTTACTGCACGATTTGAACCAATTAAATAATACCTCACTAATTCTATTATAAAAAAATCTCATGGCTATTATCGAACCTTTCAAAATCAAATCTGTAGAGCCAATCAAATTTACAACGCGCCACCAGCGAGTAGAGATTCTTAAAGCGGCAGCCTACAATGTTTTTCTAATTGAATCGGACAATGTCATTATCGATTTACTGACCGACAGCGGAACATCGGCTATGAGTGCCCAACAATGGGCGGGAATAATGCTTGGAGACGAAGCATATGCCGGTTCTCCAAGTTTTTTTAGGTTCCAAGATGCCGTTCGAAAAATAACCGGGTATAAACACATAATTCCGACACATCAAGGCAGAGCAGCGGAAAAAATTATTTTCACATTGCTGGGCGGTAAAGGGAAGTTTTTCGTCAGCAATTCATTTTTCGATACTACTCGAGGCAATATAGAGCATTCGGGTGCAGAAGCAATAGATTTACTTACATCCGAAGGAAAAAATCCAAGTCTGATAGCCGATTTTAAAGGAAATATAGATACCATAGCATTGGAAAAATTCATCCGGGATACCGGTGCCGAAAATATTCCTATGTGCGTCGTGACAATTACCAATAATTCCGGCGGAGGACAACCCGTTTCTATGAGAAACCTGAAGGATGTTGCTGCTATTTGCAAGAAATACAACATTTTATTTTTCATTGATGCCTGTCGTTTCGCAGAAAACGCCTTCTTTATAAAGAAAAGAGAAAAAGGTTACTCCCACAAAACTATTTTAGAAATAGCACAAGAAATTTTCTCGTTGGCCGATGGCTGTACTATGAGTGCAAAAAAAGATGCATTGGTTAATATGGGAGGATTTCTTGCATTGAACAACGACAAACTCGCCGAACTTTCAAGAAATGATCTAATTATTACTGAAGGGTTTCCTACTTACGGCGGTCTTGCCGGAAGAGATCTGGAGGCCATTGCCCAAGGTCTGGAAGAAGTATTGGATGAAAACTATTTACGGTATCGCATTCGAAGTATAGAATATATGGGAGAGAAATTGACCGCTGCCGGTGTGCCTATGATGCTTCCCACAGGTGGTCATGCCATTTATTTAGATGCGAAATCTTTTCTTCCCCACATAAAACCCGAAGAATTACCCGGAGTAGCATTGGTTAATGCACTTTACATAGCAGGAGGAATACGAGGTGTGGAAATCGGTTCATTAATGTTTGGAAAATATGATTCCAATGGAAATCATATCTCTCCGGATATGGAACTGGTTCGCCTGGCCATTCCCCGAAGAGTCTATACTCAGAGTCATATCGACTATGTCTGTGAAAAAATAATTGAGGTATTTCAAAACAGAGATGAATATAGAGGCTACAAAATAACTTACGAAACTCCTTTGCTACGTCATTTCACGGCCAAGATGGAAGTATTGCAATAGCCTATCCTATTGCTTCTTTTAGAAAAGAAATAAGATCGGGCAAGTTTTTCACCCGGCCCGGAAGTCCTCTTTATAATTACTTTAGTGATGATTCAGAGTTCTACGGTTTTCCCGTAGTAAAATTTGCCTGAATAAGCGGATATTTGGTTGCGAGAAGAAGAAGTTCGAATAATTGCAAACCAGACTCATATTTCATTATTAAGAAGAACCAATCAAGCTCCACCTATTGATTTGTTTTATAGCATTAGTAATATCTAAACATCTTGAACTACAAACCCGGACACCCATAAAGCAATAGAGAAATAAAAAACCTTAGCTTTTAATAATTGTGAATGGGATTCCCAAGGAACAAATCATAACCATTTTTAAACACAATCATCTTATTAAATCGTGTTCTTGACAAAAATATACGGTAATAGGAAGATCTCAGCCATTTTTATTTGACTTTTACGGGAAACCGTAATTTTTTCTTAAAATAGTGGTGTATGTTTGAAACATGCTGCGGTCAAATAAAAAGATTGGAAGCTCTTGTGAAAATTCTTAGCAGCACTTGTTCAATTTCAAAGACAGAATTGCTGGAGAGACTTTGTCATGCATCTAATTACGTAAAAGAGTGAGCTTATGGATTTTAGGGAGCTATGTTTTTAGGGTATATTTAACATTTTATAACAAAACGAATGAGATTTCAGATTCAACTATACAATACAGATTACAATTTATCGGTGCTCCCGATTAATTATCAATATCCGTTGAGTTCGGCTATTTACAAAATTCTGAGTAAGGGTAATGCAGAATATGCTCAATTCCTTCATGAAAAAGGCTATGGTAAGGGATTTAAATTTTTCACTTTTTCGGATTTGAACACGAAATTTAAACGAGAAGGAGACCGGATGAGGTTATTAAATCCCAAAGCTGAATTTACTATCGCATTTCACTTGCCTGAGGCATCAAGAACTTTTGTGGAGGGTCTTTTTCGATCGGAAGAGATTGTGATTGCCGATCGGAAATCGAAAGCGATATTCAAGGTTCAGTCCATTGTCTCCAAGAACAATCCACTCAACCAAAAGAGCGATAATGAAATCTCTCAGATAGTAACTCGCCCTTTATCAATGATCATTTCGGGCGAGAAAAATGAGCGCGGTAATTATGATTTTTTGAGTCCTGATGATTCGCGTTTTGTACAGTCTTTATTGAATAACTGGAGGAATAAGATCGCAGCATCCTATAACGAAAGGGAAGCGGAGGAAGCTATTTTGATGATCGA